>NZ_LMGF01000005.1:140295-143766 GCF_001427085.1 Sphingopyxis sp. Root1497 | reverse complement strand
CCCGCCGTCTTTTTCCAGCCATAGCCGAGGCTCGCGTATAGATCGCGCAGGCCGTTCGGCGGCGTGGTGACGAATTTTCCGGCCCAGCCGTTGAAGCGGAAATGCGACGCGAGCGGGGTCTGGACGCTGGTGAACGCCGCGCCGCCATCCGCCCCGAGTATTTCGTAACCACCGGTGGCGCTCAGCCCGCCAGCACTCACTCCCACTTCAGCGAGCCAGTAATCGGCGGCATAGTCATTCGGGTTGCGGTGCCAGTCGCTCTGCCGCGCCCAGCTCGCGACATAGGTGAGTTTCACATCCTTCGCGAGCGGCTGGCTGCCCGCGAAGCGCAGCCCCCAGGTCTGGTTCGCCAGTCGATAGCCCTGAACCGCGACCTCGTCCTGATCGACCAGATAAGCGAAACCGCTCACCGTACCGATGGGGGTGCCATAGCCGACGACCGCGAGAATATTGTCGCCGCCGATCGCCTGCGGCCGCGCCCCCGCGCCGTTGCGGCCGTTCACCGTCCGCACGCTCCAGCCATAGGTCAGGTCGGCGCTGAGGCCCGTCGGCTTGCCGACTTGCAAGCGCACCGCGTCAGAGGTCTGCTCATTCTGGCGGAAGCCCGCCGAGCCGACGAAGCGCTGGTCGGCAAGTTCGATCCGCTGGCGCCCGGCGGTCAACGCCAGCCCGTTCGCGCCCGCATAACGGATCTGCGCGCGGTTGAGTTCGAGGTTCGGCGGGTCGGCGATCAGCGGGAAAGTCGTCTTGCCGTTGGTGCCGTCGTTATAGTCATAGGCGATCGCCAGATTGGCCTCGCCCTCGACCAGCAGCGACCAGCGTCCCTTGGTGGCTTGCACTCCGGGGCGCACGCGCAGCGTCAGCGCGTCGGCCTTTTCGGCGAGGCCGTCCTGCTCGGTCGCCTCGTAGCGCAGACGCGCGTCGATCAGCGGTTTGACCTTCACCTCTTGCGCGCACGCGGTGCCGCTGAGCAGCGCCAGCGGCGCCGCCATCCAGAGTCTCTTCATATCGGAAGCTCCAAAAATCCTCCCCGCCTTCAGCGCGGGGCCAAAGGCGGGGGAGGCAGGAGGGATGGGTCAGGCCGGCTTGGCGGCCAAAGGCGTCGCGGGCTGCGCATCGTCCGGCGCCTCGATGCCGAGCGCGCCGAGTTCGCCGGTTTCGCGCGCCTTGCGGCCGTAGACGATTTCGAACAGCGGCCCCGCCATCACGGTGGTGACGATCGCCATCAGCACCATGATCGCGAACAGGGTCGGACCGATGATGCCCTTCTGTAGCCCGATGTTGATGATGATCAGTTCCATCAGCCCGCGCGCGTTCATCAGCGCCCCGATGCCCATCGCGGTGCGATTGTCCTCACCCGCGAGCCGCGCCGCGAGCCAGCAGGCACCGAACTTCGCCGCGATCGAGACGAGCAGGATGCCGAGCGCGATCGCGAGCAGCGACAGGCTGTTCACCGTCGTCAGCTGGGTGTTGAGGCCCGAGAAGGTGAAGAACATCGGCAGCAGGAAGACGACCGTCATCGGCTCGATCTTCTTCTTGATCTCTTCGGTGAGCAGCCCGCGCGGCATGCAGGCGCCAAGCAGGAAACCGCCGAACACCGCATGGATGCCGACCGCGTCCATGAAGAAGGCCGACATGGCGTAAAGCATCAGCACGACGGCGAGCAACGCGTGGGTGAGTTCGCCCTTCGCCTCGACCGCGCGGCCGAGCGGGACCAGCAGCTTGCGGCCGATAAAGAACATGAACAATGCGAAGCCGACCCCGCCGACGATGGCGAGCAGGGCAACACCGGGTCCGGCGCCGAAGGTCGCCAGCACGACCGCCAGCACGCACCACGACACCGCGTCGTCGAACGCCCCTGCGGTCAGCGTCAGTGTGCCCAGCGAGGTATTGGCGAGGCCGCGCTCGTTGATGATCCGCGCGAGCATCGGAAAGGCGGTGAGCGCGATGCAGGCGCCCATGAACAGGGTCGCCGGGCCTTGGCCCAGTCCCTCGGTGAACAGCCCCGGAACGCCGATCAGGAAGGGAGTGATCAACGCCGCGAACAGGAACGGCGCGGCGATGCCCGCCGCCGACACCCCGACCGCGCTTTTCGCCTTCGACTGGAAATGGTCGAGGCGCAGCGTCGTGCCGACGAGGAACATGTACAGGCCGACGCCGAATTGCGCGCCGACATAGAGCATGTTGCGCGTTTCCTTGGGGAAGAGCGCGCCCTGGACGTCGGGGAAGAAGAGGCCGAACAACGAGGGGCCGAGGATCACGCCCGCGATCATCTCACCCACCACCTGCGGCTGGCCGAAAAAGCGGTTCGCGAGCCAGCCGACGATGCGGCAGACGAGCAGGATCACCGCGATCTGCAGGAAAAAATGGATGCTGTAGTCGGAGGGCGCATAACTCTGCGCCGCGTCCACCGCCGGTCCGTGCTTGCCCATGACATCGCCGACGGCGCGCCACAATTCCGCGAACATATCTGATACCAATGACCGTCTCCCCTCTGGCGCCCGTACGGTTCGAAAACCAACGATACGCTCCATTCCCACCATCAGGAGACATGAATACGGCACAGGCGCAAGACCGGCGCGATGATTGGGCGCGCCCTGTCTTGTCGATTTCCGGGCAAAGGATCATTTCTGTTGCGAGCCGGTAACAGTGTAGTAACATACCTACATGTGAACGATCCCGGTAGCGCTACCAGACATATAAGGGAAATGGCGAAATGAAGCGGGTCACCAGCCGCGAATTCAACCAGGACGTGAGTCGCGCAAAGCGATTCGCGACGATCGAGCCGGTGTTCGTCACCGATCGCGGTCGCCCCACCCATGTCCTGATCAGCATCGATGCGTGGCGCCAATTGAGCGGCGAGCGCGAGACGATCGTGCAACTGCTCGCCGCGCCGCCGGGCGAGGTCGCGCTCGATCGCACGCCCTTGCGCAAAGCGCTCGCCAGCCGGGGGCGCGGCTGATGTTTCTGCTCGATGCCGAGGTCGCGCTCGACCTGCGCCATGCCGGCATCGCCGGCGAAAGCGCGGCGCTCGCCGCGTGGGCGCAGCGGACATCGCGCCATGCGATGTTCCTGTCGGCGCTGACGCTGGTCGAACTCGACAACGCCGCCGCGCTGGCGGCCAGACAAAGCAAGGCGGTGGGCGCCGCTTGGCGAAGCTGGATCGACGACCAGTTGCTGCCGGCGTTCGAGGGGCGCATCATCGCGGTCGACCTGGCCGTCGTTCGCCGCCGCGCCGCGCTGGCGCTCGATCAGGATCGCGACGCGTTGCTCGCGGCGACCGCGCTCGAGCATGGGCTGGCGCTCGTTACCTACACCCCCGCATCATTCCGCACCGCGCGGCTCAAGCTGATCGACCCCCGCCGCGCGGCGCCCGATGCCGGCGAAGCGACCGGCTGGCGCGAAGCGACGCGCGAGCGGGCGCCCTGGCTCCGGAACCTGTTTATTCGGGGGTGAGGATATCCTCCCTGT
>NZ_LMGF01000005.1:48416-140287 GCF_001427085.1 Sphingopyxis sp. Root1497 | reverse complement strand
ATGGCGCCCACGTCGCGGCCCCTCCACCATCGCCTGCGGCGACGGTCCCCCTCCCCATCGCTCCGCGACAGGGAGGATTTTCCGGCTCAAATTTTCTCGAACGTCACCAGCAGCCCGTCCTTGGGGCGCGGGATCGGCCACATATACCAGTCGGGGTCATAACCCTCGGCGACGCTGATGCGGTGCGTCGTGATCACATGGTGGAAAAAGATCTTCGCCTGCATGTAGGCGAAGTGCAGTCCCAGGCACATATGCGCGCCGCCGCCGAACGGCACCCAGGCATATTTGTGCCGCCCCTTCGCCCCCTCGGGCGAAAAGCGCATCGGGTCGAAGGTCTCGGGCTCGGGCCAATATTCGGGCATCATGTGCGTGTAGCCGGGATTGACCCCGACGCTGGTGCCGGCGGGGATGGTGTAGCCGCCGAATTCGAAATCGCGCAGTGCGCGGCGCGGGATGCTCGGCACCGGCGGGATCATCCGCAACGCTTCCTTGAACGCCCATTCGGTGAGTTCGAGCTCGTTCAGCGCATTATGTCCGACCCCCTCGCCCGCCGGCGCGACGCGGAGCATTTCCTCGCGGAGTCGGTCCTGCCATTCAGGGTTCTTGGCGAGCAGCCAGACCATCGAACTGATCGAACTGGTGATCGTGTCGTGCGCCGCCATCATCAGAAAGTTCATATGGTCGACGATCGCCTCGACGCCCAGATAATCGCCATTCTCGTCGCGCGCCTGACAGATTTGCGTGAACATGTCCTCGCCGTCCGAGGTGCGGCGTTCGGGGACCATCCTGCTGAAATAGTCGACCAGATATTTGCGCCCCGCGACGCCGCGCCCCATCGCGGTGAAGGGCAGCGGGCGGCGAACGATGCCGATCGACGCCTGCACCATGTCGACGAAGCTTTTGTTGATCTTCTCCGCCTCGGGACCCCAGGGGATGCCGAGGAAGCTGGTCGCGGCAAGGTCGAGCGTCAGTTGCTTGATCGCGGGATAGAATTTGAACGTCCGCCCGCTCCACGACGCGACGCGCGCCTTGATCCCGGCATTGAGGCTGTCGGCATAGAGCCGCATCGGTTCGGGCTTGAACGCGACCGACAAGGTCTTGCGGTCAGCGCGATGCTTTTCGAAATCCATCAACATCAGCCCGCGCGGGAAGAGCAGGTTGAGCACCGGCCCCCAGCCCTGCTCGGACGAGAAATTCTTGTCGCGGTCGAACATCGCCAGCTCGTTCGCCTCGGGCCCGTGGATAGCGACGCTGCGCCCGCCAAAGCTTTTGGTGCGATAGACCTTGCCATATTTGGCGACCATCCGACGCGAAAAGCCCTGCGGGTCCTTGAGCTGGTCGAGCGTGGTGCCGAGCAACGGCAGGCCATCCTCGCCCGGGATATGATCGAGCAGACTTTCGTCGTTGCGCGGCAGCCAGTGCTGCGTGTCGGAACCAAAGCGCGCTTCGGACCATGTGATTTTGGCGGGGGCGTTCATCGTGGGAGGTCCTCGTCAAAGGGCTGTTGTCCTTTGGGTATCGCACTACTGACATTGATGCAAGTAACGTCCCGTCGCCGATGCGACTCTATTCACCGCAAATTCAACTCGACTCGCGCAAATTGGCGGCCATGATGATCGGGCTGCCCCGGCAGTCCGCAACCAAGGACAAGAGCATGGCCAACTTCCTTCGCCGCCCCCTCGGGATCGCGCTCGGCGCGCTGGCGACGACCAGCCTCGGCGGCTGCTATTACGGCGACGTCAATGGCTATGGGTCGAGCTACGCCGGCAACGACTGCGTCGCGCAATATGGCAACGATTATTACGACGCCGATCCTTATGCCTATGACGACGGCTATGGTTATGACTGCTACGACGGCGGCGATTATGGCGCGGGTTTCGTCAACATCGGCTTCGGCGGCGGCTGGTACGACAATTATTATTACCCGGGTTCGGGCCTGTGGCTCTTCGATAGCTACAACAACCGCTACCCACTGCGTGGCCAGTATCTGAACTATTGGGGTGGGCGCCGCGCCTGGTGGAAACATCATGGCGGACGCGGCGACGGCCATTGGAACGGCAGCCGTCCGGGCCGTGGCGACGGTCCGCGCGGCGATGGCAGGCCCGGTGGCCGCCCCGGCGGCTGGGACGGGCGCGATCGCGACAATGATGGACCGCGGGGCACCCGCCCGCCGCGCCCCGGAACGGGCGCCGGCAATCCGCCGACGACCACGAACCCGATCGATCCCGGTCGCGGCAACGGTCGTCCGGGCGGTGGTTGGGGTGGTCCCGGCCGCGGCGACAATGATGGACCGCGCGGCACACGCCCGCCGAGGCCCGGCGCCGGCAACGGCAATCCGGCTCCGCCGACGGGGACGGTGCCGATCCGCCCCGGCCGCCCCGATCGCGGTCCGGGAGCCGGGCGCCCGCCGCAGCCCGACGGCAATAACGGCGGCGGCCGCCCGCGCCAGCAGTGGCAGGGAAATCCCGGCGGCAACGGATCGGCAGGCATACCGCCGCGTTCCGGTGGCAGCGCAGGGACCGCCCCGCGCCCGGCGCCGTCGCAGGCCGCCCCGCCCGTCCGGTCGGCACCACCCGCTGCGAGCGCGCCGCGCCCGTCGCCGTCGACGCGGGTAAGCCCCGCCGACCGACCGAACCGCGTCCGCGAGGACTGAACCGACGTCAGCCGGCGGCGCGCGGCGCCGCCGGCGTGGCCGCGACACCCTTTGACACCACCGTCGCGGCAACGAGGTCGCCGACGACGTTGAGCGTCGTGCGGCACATGTCGAGGAAGCGGTCGACGCCCAATATCAACCCGATCCCCTCGGGCGGCACCCCGACCGAGGCGAGGATCAGCGCGATCACCGGCAGCGATCCTGCCGGCACGCCCGCGGTGCCGATCCCGCCAAGAATGCACACGAGCATCACGAAAATCTGTTGCTGCAGCGTCAGGTCGACACCGAAGAATTGCGCGAGGAAGATCACCGTCACGCCCTCGAACATCGCGGTGCCGTTCTGGTTCGCGGTCGCTCCGATCGTCAACACGAAGCGCGCGACGCGGTCGGGCAGGCGCAACCGATCGTGCGCGACACGCAACGCCGTCGGCAAGGTCGCGTTCGACGAGGCGGTCGCGAAGGCCATCATCGAGGCCTCCTGCGTTTCGCGGAAAAAGGCGACCGGAGATTTTCCGGCGAAGATTTTCAGGATGATCGGGAAAACGACGAGCATCTGGATCGACAGCGCGAGCAGCACGACGCCGACAAAGGCCGACAGGCGAATGAGGAGGTCGAACCCGAACTGCGCCCCCAGATTGAACATGAAACAAAAGATCGCGATCGGCGCGAGCTGGATGACGAGGCCGATCAGCTTCATCGCGACTTCGAACACCCCCTCGACGACCGTCTTGAGTTGCCGGGTCTGTGGCGATTGCACCAGCATCAGCCCGATGCCGAAAAAGAGCGCGAAGAACATGACCGCGATCACCTCATTCTCGCTCATCGCAAGGAAGACATTACTGGGCACGATGGCGACGATCGCGTCTGCCCCGGTCTTCGCCTCGTGGCTGCTTTGAACGATGCTGCCCGCGCGGTCGGCGCCCTCGGCGATCAGCGACCGGGCCAGTTCCGGATCGACGCCCCCGCCGGGCTGCAGCAGGTTGACGACGAGCAGACTGATCGCGACGGCGATCGACGACACGATGACGGTGTAGACGAGCGTTCGCAGTCCGACCGTCCTGAGTGCCCGCATTTCGCCCATTTCGGCGACGCCGACGATCAGCGCGGACACCAACAGCGGGATGACGAGCATGAAGAGCAGGCGCAGGAATATCTCGCCAAATTTGCCCAGATAATAGGTCGCGGTATCGACCCACGCCGCGTCGGACGTGCCATAATGCGCCGCGAGGCCGAAGAGCAGGCCGGCGACGAAGCCGATCAGCATCCGCCATTGCAGTCGGCGGGCGCGCAGACCCTCGCGCTCCGCCTCGTCCATCGCTCCTTCGCCGGCCATGCTCAGCTCCTTGCTCGCCCCCCGTGGGACGGCCAGAAACTGCGCCTACACGCTATCCGGCCGCTGGCTTGCTGTCACCCTCCCCATCATCATCACGAAGATCGAGCCCGCGGGTTCCATGGTGCGGCGTATGCGCAGGGGCGTGTGGCCATTCAGCATCGGCCGGTTCGGGCACTTCGAGCATGCCTTCCCACTTGGCGATGACCGACGTTGCGACCGCGTTGCCCACGACATTGGTCGCCGAGCGGCCCATGTCGAGGAACTGGTCGATCCCCAGGATCAGCGCGACGCCCTCGACCGGCAGGCCGAACTGGGTCAGCGTCGCGGTGATGACCACCAGGCTCGCGCGCGGCACGCCCGCGATCCCCTTCGACGTCACCATCAACGTGAGCAGGATCAGTATCTGCGTGCCGACCGACAGATCGATGCCATAGGCCTGCGCAATGAAGAGCGTCGCAAAGCTCATATACATCATCGAGCCGTCGAGATTGAAGCTGTAGCCCAGCGGCAGGACGAAGCCCGAAACACGGCGCGGGACGCCGAAGCGGTCGAGCTGTTCGAACAGCTTGGGCAGCGCCGCTTCCGACGACGCAGTCGAAAAGGCGAGCAGCAGCGGTTCGACGATATAGCGCGCCAACGTCAGGATTCGCTTGCCGAGGAAGATCGCGCCGAGTCCGAACAGGATCATCCACAGCAAGGCGAGGCCGAGGTAGAATTCGAGGATCAGGCGCAGGAAGTCGAGCAGGATGCCGAGCCCGTTGACCGTGATCACGCCGGCGAGCGCGCCGAACACCGCAAAGGGCGCGAACAGCATCACATAGTTGGTGACCTGCAGCATCAATTCGGCAAGCACATCGACGGCGCGGACCAGCGGCGCCCCCCGCTCGCCCAGCGCCGACAGACCCACGCCGGCAAAGATCGAGAAGACGAGGATCTGGAGGATATTGTTCGCCGCCATCGCCCCGAAGATCGATTCGGGAAAGATATGCAAGATGAAGTCGCGCAGGTTGAGCGCCGAGGTCTTCACTTCGCCGATCTCCGCGGTCGGCGTCAGATCGAGTCCGACGCCCGGCTGAAGCAGGTTCACGAGCAGCAAACCCAGCGTGATCGACATGAAGCTGGCGCCGATGAACCACAGCAGCGATTTCAGGCCGATCCGGCCGAGCGCGGCGCTGTCCCCCATATTGGCGATGCCCGCGACGATCGTCGCCAGCACCAGCGGAGCGATGATCATCTTGATGAGATGGAGAAAGACGTCAGGCAGAATCTTGAAATAGCCGGCGATCGTCGCCGCGGCGTCCTTGTCGGCGCCGATCTGGGCATGTCCGATCGCGCCGGCGATAATGCCCAGCACCATGCCGACAAGAATGAATAAGGTCAGGCGTTTTGCCATGAAAAAAATGCTCCCTGATTCCGGGCTCGCCGGATTTTATGCGGGTGGGGTAACAGCCCCTCCGACGAGGGGCAATCGCATGTTACCGGATGGCGCGATCAAGGGGTCCAGAAGCTCAAGGCGAGCACCCCGGCGATGCCGGTCAGGATGTTGAGCGGTACCCCGATGCGCACGAAATCCATGAAGCGATAGTCGCCCGCGGCATAGACGAGGGTGTTGGTCTGATATCCGACCGGGGTCGCGAAACAGGCCGATGCGCCGAGCATCAAGGCGATCAGCAGCGGTTGCGGCGCCACCCCCGTCGACTGGGCGATCCCGATGACCAGCGGCCCCATCAGCGCCGCGACGGCATTGTTGCTGAGCAGTTCGGATAGCAGCAGCGCCGAGAAATAGACGATCGCGATCACCGCCCATTGCGGTGCGCCGATCAGGATCGGGTCGAGCGCGCCGACCATCAAGGCGACCGTTCCCGCCTGTTCGAGCGCGGCGCCGACCGCGAGCATCGCGAAGATCAGGATCAGCACATCGCCATCGATGCTGCCCCACGCCTCCGACGCGTCGATGCAGCGCGTGAGGAGGACGATGGCGACACCGATGAACGCCGCGATGCCGATCGACATGATGCCGGTCGCCGACAGCAGCACCGCGCTCGCCATCACCAGCATCGCGATCCACGCCCGGCGGCGGCGGAAGGCCGTGGCCGAGGCCATGGCGAGGCCGATCAGATTGGGATTGTCGCGCAACTGCGCGATATTCGCCTCGTCGGCATCGACCAGCAGCCGGTCGGCGGCGCGGATCCGGTTTTCCGACAGCGTTGGCCCCGGCAGATGGCGAAAGCGCGAGACGCCGAGGATGCGGACGCGCTGGCGCTGGAGGAAGGGAATTTCGGCGAGCGGACGATCGATCGAGCGATGGCTGGGCGCCACCGTCACCTCGACGACGGTCGAGTCCGGATCGGGGCTTTCGCCGATGCCGATCGCGAAACGCCGCTCGTTGCGCAGCGTCATCAGCGTCGCGCCGTCGAGCCGCGCGACGATCCGGTTGCCCGCTGCGAGGCGGTGATTCTGAGCATCGCTTCCCGTGACCAAACGCCCCCCCGCGATCACGCCGACGATCTGCGTGGGTGCGACGCCAACGCTCGCCGCCTCCAGCGCCATGTCGACCGCCGGATCATCCTCCGCCAGCCCCAGTTCGGTGAGATAAAGCTGCTCGGTCCCGTCGGCCTTTTCGGCGATGCGCGGGTAATCGGACGGCAGGAAGCGCGCCATGATCAGCAAGCCGACGACACCCGCCGCAGCGACCGCCAGCCCATAGGGCGTGATACTGAACAGCCCGAAGCGTTCGATCCCCGCCTGTTCGGCGATTCCGGCGACGACGAGGTTGGTCGAAGTACCGATCAGCGTCAGGCAGCCGCCGAGTACCGCGATCACCGACAGCGGCATCAGCAATTTCTTGGGAGAAACCCCCAGCGCCTCGGCGAGCCGGAAACAGACGGGCATCATCACCACGACAAAGGGGGTGCTGTTGATGAAACCCGAGACGAGCAGGCCGCCGCCGAACACTTCGAGTACTGCAAGGCGCGGGTGTTTGCGCGCGCGGTCGACGACATAATTGCCGACCTTGTCGATCACCCCGGTGCGGATCAGCGCGCCCGACAGGATGAACATCGCGCCGACGGTCAGCGGCGCACTGTTCGAAAAGACGCTGTACGCGCCCTTTTCGTCGAGCAGCCCGAGCGCGAGCATCGTGCCCGCCCCCGCCACCGCGACGACCGAGGGCGAAAAGCGTTCCCAGACGAAGGCCGCGAACATGCCCGCGAGCACAAAGAGGCCGATGACCGCCTTTTGCTCCGCGACAAATGCGGCAACGAACTCCACTAGGGCATCAGCCGTTTTGGGCTCTATGCAGCAACTTATGGTCGGCGAGGACAAGCGCCATCATCGCTTCGACCACGGGGGCACCGCGGATGCCGACGCAGGGGTCGTGGCGCCCCTTGGTGACGATGTCGGCAGCCTCGCCGGCCTTGTTGATCGTCGGCACCGGGGTGAGGATCGAACTGGTCGGCTTGAACGCGACGCGCACGACGACGGGCTGACCCGTCGAAATGCCGCCCGCGATGCCGCCGGCGTTGTTCGACAGGAAATCGGGGCGGTTGCTGCCGTCGCTCGCCGGGCGCATCGGGTCCGCATTTTCTTCGCCGCGCAGCCGCGCAGCCTGAAAACCCGCACCGATCTCGACGCCCTTGACGGCGTTGATCCCCATCATCGCGGCGGCAAGGTCGCTGTCGAGCTTGGCATAGATCGGGGCGCCCCAGCCGGCGGGTACGCCGCTCGCGGCGCATTCGATGACGGCGCCGAGCGAAGACCCCGATTTGCGCGCGGCGTCCATCAGCCCTTCCCAGCGCTGCGCCGCGGCGGGATCGGGACAGAAAAACGGATTGCGGTCGATTTCCTCGAGGTCGAAGTTCGCCGGATCGATCGCATCACCGCCGATTTCGGCGACCCAGGCGTGAATCTGCACTTCGGGGATCACGAGCCGCGCGACGCCGCCCGCCGCGACCCGCGCCGCGGTCTCGCGCGCGCTCGACCGCCCGCCGCCGCGATAGTCGCGGATGCCATATTTGGCATCATAGCTATAATCGGCGTGGCCGGGGCGATAGGCCTGCGCTATCTCGCCATAGTCCTTCGATCGCTGGTCGACATTCTCGATCATCAGGCTGATCGGCGTGCCGGTGGTCTTGCCCTCGAACACCCCCGACAGGATGCGCACCTGGTCGGGCTCCTGCCGCTGCGTTGTATGGCGCGACTGGCCGGGGCGGCGCTTGTCGAGATAGGGCTGGATGTCGCCTTCGGACAGCGACAGCCGCGGCGGACAGCCATCGACCACGGCGCCGAGCGCGGGGCCATGGCTTTCCCCCCAGGTCGTGAAGCGAAAGACGCGTCCGAAGCTGTTGAAACTCATAGCCTACCCCAAGCGACCGAATGCGGGTGCATAGTCCGCCCGTCCGCCTAGCGGCCAAGCCGCGTGCGAGTCCAGCATCATCGCCATGAAATGCGGCCCCGCAAAGGGCGATGCGAAGCGCGATGCGAGGTCGGGCGAATAGCCGAAGCGCGGGTAATAGTCGGCATGGCCGAGAACGAAGCTGATCGCGACGCCCTGTTTCCGCAGCGCGTCGAGACCGGCGCGGATCAGCGCGTCGCCGATACCCTGCCCCTGCAGGCCGGGCAGGACCGACACGGGCGCCAGTCCGGCAGCGCGCACCGCGCTGCCATCGGCCTCGACGTCCATCCGGCTGAATAGCACATGCCCCACCACAACGCCGTCCCGCGCGGCGACGAGCGACACCAGCGCATCGCCATCGGCGTCGATCATGCGGACGAGGTCGGCCTCACCCTGATAGCCATGATCGGTGCCGGCAAAGGCGGCGCGGTGGATGGCATCGATCGCGTCGGCGTCCGCAGCCGTGGCGGCGCGGATCGCCGGCGCGTCAGGCCAGCGCGATGTCGGGCGCATCTTCCTGCTTCATGCCGATCGTGTGATAGCCCGCATCGACATGATGCGTTTCGCCGGTGACCCCGCTCGCGAGGTCGCTGAGCAGATAGAGCGCCGAGCCGCCGACATCGTCGATGGTGACGTTGCGGCGCAGCGGCGCGTTATACTCGTTCCATTTCAGGATCAGGCGGAAATCGCCGATGCCGCTCGCGGCGAGCGTCTTGATCGGGCCGGCCGAGATCGCGTTCACGCGCACCCCCTGCGGGCCGTAATCATTGGCGAGATATTTGACGCTGGTTTCGAGCGCCGACTTGGCGACGCCCATGACATTGTAATGCGGGATGACCTTCTCGGCGCCATAATAGCTCAAGGTCAGCAGCGAGCCGCCGCCCTTGCCGGTTTCGGGATCGAACGGCGTCATCATCGCCTGGGCGCGCTTCGCGACCGCGGTGAAGCTGTAGACGCTGATGTTCATCGTCATCAGGAAATCGTCCAGCGTGACATCGGCATACGCCCCGCGCAACGCTTCCTTGTTGGTGTAACCTATGGCGTGGACGACGAAGTCGATCGTCGGCCAGCGCGCGGCCAGCGTCGCGAAGGTCGCGTCGAGATTGTCCATGTCGGACACGTCGCAATCGATCAGGAAATCGCAGCCAAGCTCGTCGGCGAGCGGCTTCACCCGCTTGAGCATCACATCGCCCTGATAGCTGAACGCCAGTTCGGCGCCCGCGCCGTGCAGCGCCTTGGCAATGCCCCAGGCGAGCGATTTGTCGTTGGCGAGGCCCATGATCAGCCCGCGTTTGCCCTGCATCAGACCCGTCATTTTGTGTCTCCGGTCTTTTCAATAATGATATCGTCGACGCGCCCAATAGCGTCGTGGCCCAAATCCTCAACCTCGACGAGCGCGGCGTTCAATTCGGCGCCCATCACCATACCCAATCCGACGAGGTAGAAAAAGAACAGCGCGACCATCACACCCGCGAGGCTGCCATAGGTTGCGTCATAGCTGAGCAGGGTGGCGAGCAGCGGCGGCAGCGCCAGCGTGACCCCGATCCACCACAGGGTGGTGAACAAGGCGCCGGGCCATTTGGGAAATTGTTTGCGGCGATATTTCGACGGGGTGAGGCTGTAGAACAGCATATAGATGGCGAGGAACAGCCCCGCGCCCGACACCCCGCGCGAAATCGCGACGACCCCGACAGACTGGAAGCGTTCGGGCAGCACCCGGGTGACGAATTGTTCGATGCCAACGATCAGCACCTGCATGCTGAACGACAGCAACATCAGCACCACGGCGCCGGTGATGATGCCGATCGACAACAGCCGATAGTGGAAAAACCCCTTGGAAAAATGGGTGCCATAGGCGCGGCGCAATATGTCGCGCACCGTCTCGATCAGGCTGCCCACCGTCCACAGCGCCACGAGCGCGCCGAGCCACAGGAAAATGCCGGTGCGCGCGGTCATCACCTCACGGATCGGGCCCGACAGCGCCTTGGCGACGGTCGGCGGCATCGTCGAGAACACCGCCTCGATCGCTGCCTCGCCGCCGACGCTGCCGCCGAAGATCGAAAAGGCGGCGGCGAGCAGGATGAAGAAGGGGAACAGCGCGATCAGCGCCAGATAGGCGAGATTGCCCGCGTGGATGAAGCCGTCGGTGTAAGTGCCGACGACGACGCGGCGCAAAATCCGGAAGACGCGGGTGCCGGGGCCGAGCGTCTCGCGCCCGCGGTCGATGACCCCCTGCGCCCGCGCGCGCAGCTTGACGCGCTTGGCACGCTCGGCGCGGGCTTCGGGCGAATGCGGCGAATGACCTTCGGCGAGGAACTCCTTGCCCACCTCTTGGGCGACCTCGCGCTCCAGTTCGGCGACAATCTTCTTCTCGGTCGCCTCAGCCACGCATCACACGCCAAGGTCCGCACGTACGGCACGCGCGTCGGTCCATTCGCCGACGAATTGGGTCAGCGCCGTATCGCCGGCGGGCAGGTCGACGACGAGCCGCACCAGCTGGTCGCCGCGCTCGCCGTTCTTCTGGCTGAAGCCCTTGCCCTTGAGCCGCATGACCTTGCCCGAGGTCGAAGCGGCGGGGATCGACAGCATCACCGGACCATCGACCGTCGGCACCTTGATCTTCGCCCCCAGCACCGCCTCGTTCAACGTCACCGGCAGGTCAAGGCGAATGTTCGCCCCGTCGCGGACATAGAAGGGATGGTCCTTGACGCTGATCGTCACGATACCGTCGCCATGGCCGCCCGGCCCCGGCTGCCCCTTACCGCCGAGGCGCATCTGCGTTCCCGTCTCGACCCCGGCGGGCAGTTTCAGGTCGATCGTGCCGCCATCGGCGAGCGTGATCCGCTGCGGTGCCTGTGTTGCGGCATCGACGAAGGACACGCCAAGGCGATAGGAGACGTTGGCGCCCTTTTGCGGCGGCGCGCTGCGCCCACCGAAACCGCCGAACGGTCCGCCACCCCCGCCACCCCCGCCGCGCCCGCCGAACAGCTCGTCGAAAATGCCGCCGAAATCGCTGCCTTCGTTGCCGAAGCCGCTGAACCCGCCCGGACCGCTCCGCTGGTCGCCGCGGAATCCACCGCCGCCGCCATAGCCGAAGGGCATCGCCGGATTGCCTTCGCCGTCGATCTCGCCGCGATCGAACTGGCCACGCTTGGTCTTGTCCGACAAGATGTCATAGGCCTTGGTGACGTCGGAGAATTTCTCCGACGCCTTCGGATTGTCCTTGTTCTTGTCGGGGTGCAATTCCTTGGCGAGTTTGCGGTACGCGGATTTGATTTCCGCTTCGCTTGCACTCTTTGCGACGCCAAGGGTGGAATAGGGATCTGCCATGCTGCTCCAATAGCCCGATAAGATGTTGGCCGGAAAGGCCCGATTGCGTCGCGATGTGGGAACGGGGTGGAAGGCGGTCAAGTTCCCCTTATCGCGCGTCTTTCGCTCGACCGCGCCCGCGTGCCGCATTAGAAGCGCGCGCATGAGCAACGACCCTTTCCCCCAGTTCGACGCCTGGTTCGCCGAAGCACGGGCCAGCGAGCCGAATGACGCCAATGCGATGGCGCTGGCGACCACGACCGCCGCCGGGCATCCGTCGCTGCGCATGGTACTGCTCAAGGGCCATGGACCCGACGGGTTCGTCTTCTACACCAACCTCGACAGCCGCAAGGGGGGCGAACTCGCCGCCAATCCGCATGTCGCTCTGCTCTTTCACTGGAAGTCGCTGCGCCGCCAGATCCGGATCGAGGGGCCGGTTGCGCCGGTCGACGATGCGATCGCCGATGCCTATTTTGCGACGCGCAGTCGCGACAGCCAGCTCGGCGCCTGGGCCAGCGATCAGTCGCGCCCGCTCGACGGGCGTGCGACGTTCGAGGCACGCTTTGCGGACATGCAGGCGCGGTTCGAGGGACAGGACGTGCCGCGCCCGCCGCGCTGGTCAGGCTGGCGCGTCACGCCCGGCCGCATCGAATATTGGCAGGATCGCGAACATCGCCTCCACGAGCGCACGCTGTTCGTGCGCGAGGGTGACGGCTGGTCGAAAGGATTTCTCTACCCATGAGCTGGCGCCGTTTTACGATCACCCAGGTCGACGCCTTTGCCGACCGGCCGTTCGCGGGCAATCCGGCCGCGGTGATGCCCCTCGACGAGTGGCTCGCCGACGATGTTCTGCAGGCGATCGCCGCCGAAAACAACCTCGCCGAAACCGCCTTCCTGATCCCCGACGAAAGCGGCGACGCCGATTATGAATTGCGCTGGTTCACGCCGGGGGTGGAGGTCGCGCTGTGCGGTCATGCGACGCTCGCGAGCGGACATGTGCTGCTCAGCGCCGCGCCCTGGCGCGACGACATGCGCTTTCGCACCCGCAAGGCCGGCATCTTGCGCGTCGCGCGCGACGGCGACGATGGGTACAAGATGGCGCTGCCGGCCTATCCGCCCGCCCCGAAAGTGATGTCCGACATCGCCAAGGCGATGGGCGGCGCGCCGGTCGAAACGCTGTGGCACCCCGGCGGCTATGCGCTGATCGTCTATGCCGACGCCGCGAATGTCCGCACCCTCGATCCCGACCTGCGCGCGCTGAAAGAGGGCGGCGATGTGCTCTATATCGCGACCGCGCGCGGTGACGGCGATCCGTCGGGCGCCGATGTCGTCAGCCGCTGCTTCGCGCCGGGCGCCGGGATCGACGAGGACCCGGTAACCGGATCGGCGCACAGCGTGCTCACCCCCTATTGGGTGGCGCAACTCGGCCGCGACCGCTTCGCCGCCTATCAGGCGAGCCGGCGCGGCGGCCATGTCGGGTGTCGGCTGGACGGCGCGATGGTCGAGCTCAGCGGCACCTGCGTCACGACGCTGGTGGGTGAGTTCCTGCTATAACGCTTCGGTCAGGTCGGCGAGGTGCCGGCGCAGTTCGGGGAACTGGTCGTCCTTGGTGATGCCAAGCCGCACGATCGTTACCCGCTGCGACGGCGAGACGATGATATATTGCCCCTGATGCCCGATGCAGGCGAACAGGTCGTTCGGGCCGCGGTCGGGCCATAGGGCGACATCTGCGCCGCGTGGGCGCGGGCGGTTGAGCCAGATATGGCCGCCATAGCCCGGGTCCCTCGGCGACGGCGCGAGCATGAAACTCATCCAGCTTTCGGGAAGCAGGCGCTGGCCGTTCACCACGCCATGGTTGCGCAGAAATTCGCCGAACTTGGCATAATCGCGTGCGGTCGCGTGCATCACCGACCCGCCGATCATCGTCCCCGCCGCGTCGAACTCAGGAGTCAGGCTGGTCATGCCGAGCGGTTCGGCAAGGCGCCCGCCGATGAAGTCGCGCATCGCATCGCGCCGCGCGTCGGGGCTTTTCGACGGAGTCAGCGTGTCGGCGATGATGTCTGCAAGGATGACGCTGGTCGCCGAGCTGTAATTGAAGACCTCGTCGGGCTGTGCCGCCGCGGGTTTGGCCTCGGCAAACGCCGCCATGTCGGGCGCGCCAGTGCCGAACAGCATCGTCACCGTATCGCCCTGCCACACCGGGTCGCCATTTTCGACATGCTCGAGCCCCGAGGACATGTGGAGCAGATGCTTGAGGCCGATCGCACCGCGCGGGTCGCCGCTGCGCTGCCAGGCCGCGACCGGCGCGGGGCCGTCGAGCGACAATTGCCCGTCGGCGACGAGGAAGCCGGTGAGCACAGCGGTGATGCTTTTCGCCATCGACCAGCTGATCAGTTTGGAGTCGGGGCCGAAACCTTCGCCATAGCGTTCGTAGATCGGCTGGCCATCGCGCAGCACATAGAGCGCGCGCGTTTCGCCCACCGCGTCGGCATCGGCGAACAGCGCGTCGGCCTTTGCCTTGATCGCGGGCGCCAGCGCGGGCAGCGGCGTCAAGGTCTCGACCGCGCCCTTCGGCATCGGCACGCCGATCGCCGGGCCGGGTGCGGCGGGCGCGATCGTCGCGGAACCCGCGGCATGGGTCAGCGACCAGACACCGAACAGCGCGAGCGCGGCACTTGCCAGCATGGCTTTTTTCGTGATCATGGGGCCAGTGACTAACACCAACCCGCCCGCAGCCGCAACGCCCGAGCCGGTGCCGGCACCGGCACCGGCACCGCCGCCGACGAGCGAGTCGCCCATCGTGCCCGAGCGGCTGCGCAAACCGCGCCGCCCGAGCCGCTGGGGCGGCTGCCTGCCGTGGGTGGTGATCCTCGGCGTGCTCGCGGCGATTTTCCTGATCTGGAAATTCCCCTCGTTCAAGGCGCAGGCCGAACTCGGGTCGGCCTATGCCGCGCGGGTCGGTTGTTCGTGCCGCTATGTCCAGGGCCGCAGCCTCGAAAGCTGCCAGAGCGATTTCGAACCCGGCATGGAACTGGTGTCGCTGGCCGAAGACCCGGCGACCAAGACGGTCACCGGCAGCGTGCCGCTGCTCGCGTCGCGCAGCGCGCGTTTTGCGGGTGCCAGCGGGTGTTTGCTCAGGCCCGAGGATTAGGACCGAACAGCGCGGCGCCGACCGCGACCGCCGCGGGCGTGCCGAAGACCAGGATCCAGATCGCCGCCTCTTCGCCCCAGCCGTAACCGGCGTAGAGCACCCCGACGAGCAAATTGCCGATCGACACGATCAGCCACAGCAGGATGAACAGCCGCGTCGCGCGGCGGGTGTCACGGATCGCCAGGCGCAGGACGATCAACAGCAGGACACCCGCGATCAGCATGATGACGGTGTGCGACATAATCATTCTCCCCCTGCGATGGCGGCACTGGCGTTCCGCCGCCGCCATTCGCCCGGCGACGCCCCGAGCTTCGCACGAAAGGCCGCGCACAGATGCGCGTGGCTCGAAAAGCCCGTGGCAAAGGCGATTTCGGCGACCGACAGCGGCCGGTTCATCAGATACCAGCAGGCGCGCCGCAACCGCTGACGCAGCAGATATTGGGCCGGGGTGCGTCCGGTGGCGCGCGCGACATGGACGATCAGGCTGTTGACCGACATGCCCGCTTCGGCCGCCATATCCTCGACGGTCAGCGACATCTCGATCCGCGCTTCGATCAGCGCCAGCAGCGCATCGATCCGCCGCGCGACCGCGACCGGCGCGGGACGCACCGCCGCGCCGTCGAGCGTGGCCGCCAGCAGCGTCAGCAACGGCGTTGCCGCCGAGGCCTCGCCCGCCGCGAGCCCGCGCACCAGCGCCGCCAGCGCGCGGTCATCGTGACCGGCAAGCGCGCGCCCGCCGGCTGCAATCGTCAGCGCATCGGCTGGAATCTCGACCGCGACATAGCGGACCGCGCCCCCTTCGGCGGCGCCGCGATACTCGCGTCCGGCCGGCGCAAGCCACATCTCACCGGGCAAGGGATCGCCGAGCGAGGTGCGGCGCCCGTCGAGCCATGTCTGCAGCCGGTGATAGCTGCCCGCTTCGTGGAGCATCAGCGCATGGGCGTCGCGTTCGATCACCCAGGTGGCCGGACCGCCCAGCCGTTCCTCGATCCTCGCCGCGGTGAGTCCCCCCTGCATCGGGCGATTATGCGCAACTGTGGGAGAATCTGAAAGCCCCGAATCACGAGCGATCCTAGCGTGGCATGCCACTCTTCCAACCATGGGACCAAGTTCATGAGCATTCACGACATCAACGGAAAAACCGTCCTCATCGCCGGCGGCGCCAAGAATCTCGGCGGCCTCATCGCCCGCGACTTCGCCGCGAACGGCGCCGCTGCGGTCGCCGTCCATTACAACAGCGATGCGGCGCGTGCCGAAGCCGATGAGACCGTCGCCGCGATCGAGGCGGCGGGCGCGAAGGGCTTCGCCTTTCAGGCCGACCTGACCACCGCCGGCGCGGTCGAGAAGCTGTTCGCCGACGCCAGAGACGCGATGGGCAGCATCGACATCGCGATCAACACCGTCGGCAAGGTACTGAAGAAACCGATGGTCGAAATCAGCGAGGCCGAGTTCGACGAAATGAGCGCGGTGAACAGCAAAGCGGCCTTCTTCTTCCTGAAGGAAGCGGGCCGGAACGTCAGCAACGGCGGCAAGGTCTGCACCCTCGTCACCTCGCTGCTCGGCGCCTACACGCCCTTTTATGCGAGCTATGCCGGCACCAAGGCGCCGGTGGAACATTATACCCGCGCCGCGTCGAAGGAATTCGGCGACCGCGGCATCTCGGTGACCGCGATCGGGCCGGGCCCGATGGACACGCCCTTTTTCTACCCGGCCGAGGGGCCCGAAGCCGTCGCCTATCACAAGACGGCGGCGGCGCTGTCGCCCTTCAGCCCGACGGGGCTGACGCATATCGAGGATATCGTGCCGTGGATCCGTTTCCTCGTCACCGACGGCTGGTGGATGACCGGCCAGACGATCCTCGTCAACGGGGGTTATACGACCAAATAGAACCCCCGAGGCGGGCGGCCCCACACCCCTCCCGGGGCCGCCCGCCGCTTCCTTCGAAGGGCGTCAGGCGAGGAAGGCGTCCATCGCGGCATTGACCGCACCCGGCGCTTCCCACGTCACGAAATGGCCGCAGCCCGGCACCTTCACGATCGTCGCGTTCGGTACCAGTTCGTCCATGCCATCGAGATTGCTCGGCGGCAGCGCGACGTCGTCGAGCGCCCAGATGACGAGCGTCGGGATTTCGAGCTTCGGAAAGGGCATGGCGGGCGGCTCGACGAAAGGCGCATGCATCGCGGGCACGTCGAGCGGCGAGGCGCGGTACCAGTTAAGCATGCCGAAAGCGGCAGCGGGGTCCTGCCAGTCGGCAAGCGACCGC
The DNA here is from genome assembly GCF_001427085.1 of Sphingopyxis sp. Root1497. NCBI lineage: Bacteria > Pseudomonadati > Pseudomonadota > Alphaproteobacteria > Sphingomonadales > Sphingopyxidaceae > Sphingopyxis > Sphingopyxis sp. Root1497. The sequence continues at coordinate 123,185 of NZ_LMGF01000005.1, read as the reverse complement.
GCGATTTCCTCGGGCGGGGCGACCGTGCCCGCGAGGCGACCCTCGAACGCCTTGGCGAGCAGCCCGGCGAGCCCCTGTTCGCGGACCAGCGCGTCGCTCGCGGGGTCTCGGAACAGGCGGATATATTGGCTCGCGGCGCGCTGCGCGGGATCGACATGCAGAAGCCGGCCGAAGATGCCGGGGTGCGGCGCGTTGGCGATCACCGCGCGCGTGACGCGCCCGGCCCACGCCGGATACAGCCCGCCCGGCTGGCCGGCGAGCGCCACGCCCCAGCTGATCGCCCCGCCCCAGTCGTGCCCGACGATGGTGAAGGTTTCGACCCCCAGCGCATCGGCGAGCGCGAAGAGGTCGGCGATCAATTTGTCGGGGGTGTAGTCGGCAGCATCCTGCGGCTTCGACGACCCGCAATAACCGCGCTGGTCGGGCGCGATACAGCGAAAGCGGTCGGCGAAATGCGGTAGCTGATGCCGCCAGGTGCGATGCGATTCGGGAAAGCCGTGGAGGAAGATGAGCGCCGGTGCATCGCGCGGGCCGATGTCGACGACGTCGAGTTCGACCCCGGTCGAAAGCTTCACCCGCTGCTGCTCGAAATCGCCGGCCATCCTGTGCTCCCTTGAGTTGCGTTTCGCAACGAGATGACGGGGATCGGCGAGACTGGCAAGCCATGTTGCGGCGGCCGTGGCACCGAAGCTCCGAAACCCGGCTTAAGGGCACAAAAGCCCCGCATGGATGTATAGAAAATGTGGCCTTTGTGACTTTAAGCGGGTCAGGCGAGATAGGGACGATCTATTCCGCGAGGCCGGCGACATGGTCATCCGGCAGGATAGATCATGCCGATATTTTTTAGGAAAGCCTTTTCGCCGGAGAAGTCGGCTTTTGGGCGATTGCGGTCATATGTNATCCTCCCTGTGGCGAAGCCATGGGGAGGGGGACCGCGCCCGAAGGGCGTGGTGGAGGGGCCGAAAGGTCGCGCGACGCCTGACGGCGTCGGCCCCTCCGTCAGCGGCTAAAGCCGCTGCCACCTCCCCATCGCTTCGCGACAGGGAGGATTACGAACGCCCGCTTCCCACCCCAAGGCCGCGCCGGCACGCACCTGCGGCAGGCTTAGGGATAGCTGACCGTCTTCGGCACCTCGGGGATCGGGATGAACTCCTCGCTGTCGCCGGGAACGAGCGGGAATTTGCGATCCTGCCAATCGTGCTTCGCCTGGTTGATCCTCTCGCGGCTCGAACTGACGAAATTCCACCACACATGGCGCGGCGTCGAAAAAGCTTCGCCGCCGAGCAGCATCACCCGCGCATCGCTGTCGGCGCGCAGCGTCATCGCCTGACCGGGCTTCAATATATAGAGGCTGTAGCGGTCGAGTTTTTCGCCATCGAGGCTCGCGTCGCCAAGCGCCACGAGGATCGCGCGCTCGTCGGCATCGGCCTCGACCGGCATTGTCGCGCCCGCGAGCATCAATATATCGGCATAGATCGTCGCGGCATGCTGGGTGATCGGCGAGGTCTTGCCCCACAGGCTGCCCATGATGATCCGCGCCGACACGCCGCTGTCCTCGACCAGCGGCAGATCGTCCTTTGCGACATGTTCGAACGCCGGGTCGATCTCTTCCTTGCCGTCGGGCAGCGCGAGCCAGGTCTGCATCCCCGAAATGCCCGATCCGCTTGCGCGCTCCGCGGCCGGGGTCCGTTCCGAATGGACGATGCCGCTGCCCGCAGTCATCAGGTTGCAGGCGCCGGGGCGAATGGTCGCGAGCGTGCCGAGGCTGTCGCGATGCTCGATCGCGCCCTCGAACAAATAGGTCACGGTCGCGAGGTTGATATGCGGGTGCGGGCGCACGTCCATGCCGGCACCGATGTCGAAATGCGCCGGACCGAACTGGTCGACGAAGATGAAGGGACCGACCATCGTCCGCGTCTTGTTCGGCAAGGTCCGCCGTACCTCGAAAGCACCGAGGTCGTGACTTGAGGGGGTGATGATCTCCATCGGTCAGTCCAGCCTTTCGAGCGTCAGCCGCGTCTTTTCGGTTTCAACATTGCCGGTGTTCAGCGTCGAACCGGGTTCGAGCAGCAGCACCTGGCATTCGCCATCGAGCGCTTCGGGACAATGTTCGGTTCCGTGCGGCACGATGATGAACTCGCCGGGTTCGACGATCACGTCGCGGTCACGCAGCCCCATCCTCATCCGTCCCGCGACGACGAGGAACAGTTCGTCCTCGGCATCATGGTGATGCCAGTCGAACTTGCCCGCGAACTTCACCAGCTTGACCTGGAAATTGTTGATGTCGCCCGCGACGCGCGGGTTCCAATGGTCGTGAAAGCTCGCGAACGCCTCCGCCAGATTGACCTTGTCTGTCATCACCCCTCTCCCGGCGCCGTCGCCCGGATCGCGAGCGCATGGACGCGCTGCCCGGGAAGGTCGCCGAGCGCCTTGTTCACCGCCCGCTGGCGCGCGACGCGGTTCAGGCCGGCGAAGCCCGACCATTCGATGGTCAGGCTGAAATGCGATTCGCCGCTGCCGTCATCGCCGCTGTGGCCATGATGTTTGGCGCTGTCGTTGCTGAGGGCGAAATCAGCGTCGGGAAAGGCCGCGGTCAGCAGGCTTTCCATCTCTTTTTGTACGGGTCCGGGCGTGCTCATGACTTGACCATAAGCGCTTCGTCGCCAAATGATAAGGCCTCCCCCAACGCTTCAGACGCCCCGAGAGCCCGCCTTGCCGTCCCCGACCCGCCCGACCCGTTTCCATGGCCGCGTGCCCCGCGAAGACCGCTGCGCCGCGCCCGGATGCCGCGAGGCAGGCGAATTTCGCGCCCCGATTCCCGCGACCCGCTCACCCGACGGGCCGCCACAATATCGCTGGCTGTGCCTCGACCATGTCCGCGAGTTCAACAGCGGCTATAATTATTTCGAGGGAATGAGCGCCGACCAGATCCTGGCGGCGCAAACCCCGACCGCGGGCTGGGAAACCGAAAGCCGCACCTTCCGCCCCGCCGGCAGCGCCGACCTGCCGCCGCGCTGGGCCGATTTCAAGGACCCGATCGACGCGCTGGGGGCGCGGTTCCGCCAGCGGATGGACGAGGCGCGGCGCGAAGCGGCGAACCCCGGCCTGTCGCGCGAAGAGCATGCCGCGATACAATTGCTGGGGCTGCCGGCAGACGCCGACCGCGCGGCGCTGCGGCGGCGCTACAGCGAGCTGGTGCGCAAATACCACCCCGACCGCAACGGCGGCGACCGCAGCCATGAGGCGAGACTCGGCGAGGTTGTTGCGGCATATCAGTTGCTGCGAAAGACGAAGGCCTTCGCCTAGGGGCGTTGCAGGGAGAGCGGCGATGAGCGAACTGGACAAGAAGCGCATCGAGGTGGTTCGCCGCCATATGGCGCTGGAAATCACCCACGACTGGGACGGGGTGATCGCGACCTTCGACCATCCGCGCTACGAGCTGCTCGGTCCCGGCACGGTGTTCGACGGCGAAGCCGCCGTCCGTTCCTATTTCGCCGCCTCGCGCGAGCCTTTTCCCGACCAGGCGAACGAGGTGATCGCGATCGCCGCCGATGCCGCGACCGACACGGTGCTGGTCGAATTCTGGCTGACCGGCACCCATCTCGGGCCGCTCCGGCTCGGCCTGCGGACGGTCGAGCCGACCGGCAAGGCCTTTCGGGTGCGCATGGCGGCGAGCTTCCAGTTCGCGCCGGGCAGCGACAAGATCGTCTGCGAACGCCCCTATTACGACCAGTCGGCAGTGATGAAGGCGCTCGATCTCATCTGAAAAGGCGTTGCAAGGCGAAACCTACGCCTATACCGCGCTAGCCGAAGCGTCGGACGAACCGGCGACTCTCCCCTGTTTGTTTCGCTGGACCTCTGACATGACTGATATCCCCAACAGCCTCGCCGACCATCATGGTTCGACCCTGCTCGCCGCCCCCGATGTCGAGGTCAGCGCGCGCGAGATGTTCGGGGTCGATATCGACATGATGGTCCCCGCGTTCAGCGAGGCCGACGCGCGTGTCCCCGATCTCGATCCGGCCTATGTCTTCGACGGCGACACCACGCTCGCGATCCTCGCGGGCTTCAAATACAACCGCCGCGTGATGGTCCAGGGCTATCATGGCACCGGCAAGTCGACGCATATCGAACAGGTCGCGGCGCGGCTGAAATGGCCGTGCATCCGCGTCAACCTCGACGCGCATATCAGCCGCATCGACCTGGTCGGGCGCGACGCGATCGTGCTCAAGGACGGACAGCAGGTCACCGAATTTCGCGAAGGCCTGCTCCCCTGGGCGCTACAGACCCCGACCGCGCTCGTCTTCGACGAATATGACGCCGGCCGCCCCGACGTGATGTTCGTGATCCAGCGCGTGCTCGAGACCGAGGGCAAGCTGACGCTGCTCGACCAGAATCGCGTCATCCGCCCGAACCCTTACTTCCGGCTGTTCTCGACCGCGAATACCGTCGGGCTCGGCGACACGAGCGGGCTGTATCATGGCACGCAGCAGATCAACCAGGGCCAGATGGACCGCTGGAACATCGTCGTCACGCTAAACTATCTGCCCGCCGCGACCGAAAGCGCGATCATCCTCGCCAAGGTGCCCGACACTGACGACACGACCGTCGCCAATATGGTCAAGGTCGCCGATCTGACCCGCCAGGGTTTCATCAATGGCGACATCTCGACCGTGATGTCGCCGCGCACGGTGATCAGCTGGGCCCAGAATGCCGCGATCTTCAACAACCTCGGCTTCGCCTTCCGCCTGACCTTCCTCAACAAGTGCGACGAGGCCGAACGGATGATCGTCGCCGAATATTATCAGCGCGTGTTCGGCGAGGACCTGCCCGAGGGGGTGGTCGGCAAGTGATGCCGCTTCGCCACCTCGCGGTGGCGTGCGCGGCGCTGACGCTCTCCGGCTGCGCCGTCGCGGTCGATTATGGCAATGTTCGCCATGCCGACTATGTCGCCGACGCGCGCTGCACCGCGGCGCCGGGCGCAACGCTCGATACTGATGCGCTGCCGCTGTTCTTTGCGACGAGCCGGCTGCCCGATTGCCGCACGCCCGATATCCAGTTGTTGAACCATCGCGGCGACCGGATGCGTTATGGCCGGTTCAATGCGCCGCAAGAAGCCAAGGTGGACGGCAAAAAACAATTGCGCACCCCGATGGCGTTCCAGGCGCCGGGCGACTGGTGGAAGGCGCTGCAGGCCGAGACCGACCGGCGGCAGGGCCGCGTGCTGCTCTATGTCCATGGCTATCGCGAGAGTTTCGCGACGACATCGCGCGACGCGGCGCAGATCGCCCGCATGACGAATTTCGACGGGCCGGTGATCGAATATAGCTGGCCCTCGCAGCACAAGCTGCTCGGCTATGCGGTCGATGAAACCAACATGTATCACGACGTCCGCAACTTCCGCGATTTCCTCAAGACGCTGGCCGAGCAGGGCTGGGTCAAGGAAATCGTGATCGTCTCGCACTCGCTCGGCGCGCGGCTGGTGATTCCGGCGATATCCTATGTCGATCGCACGTCGAGCAGCGCCGACAGCAGCAACATCTCGAACATCATCCTCGCCTCGCCCGACATCGACCGCGAAACGTTCGAACGCGACATCGAGGAAGAGGTGCTCGCCCCCCGCCGGGTCGCGCGCGACCGGCGGATCACCGTCTATGTGTCGCACAAGGACAAGGCGCTGGCGGCGTCGCGCACGCTGCACGGCTATCCGCGGCTCGGTTCGCCCTATTGCTTCGACCCGTTCGAAGCGGCGGACCTGAAGGCCAAGGGATTGCCGGTGCGCTGCTATCCCGCGGCGGTCGCGGGCCTCACCGTCGTCGACGCGACCGACGTGTCACGCGGCGCGACGGGGCACAGCAATTTCCTGCGCAGTTCGGTCGTCTGCCGCGATTTCGTCGACGTCGTCGCGGGCAAGCGGACGCGGCCCGAGCGGACGGCAACCCAGTTCGCGCATGTGTTCCGGCTGATGCCCGATCCCGCGATGCCGATCGAGCAGGATCAGGCGGTCTGCAACTGGATCTTCTAACCGAAGCCGCACATGATCGCGACATTGGTGAGCCAGACCACCGGCCCCTCGCCCGTCCACAGCCACAGCCCGCCGACCGCGACCACCAGGAAAATCGCGAGCGCGATTCCGTCCTGGCGCTGGAGCTTCATGCCGGTTGCAACCGTTTGACCGGCCCGTCGGCGATCGGCAGGTGGACGAGCCCCGCGAACAGCCCGAGCGCGATCGAGAAGCCCCAGGCGATATTATAGCTGCCGGTGGCGTCGAAGATCAGCCCGGCGGTGTAGGCGCCAAAGAAGCTGCCGAGCTGGTGGCTGAGGAAGACGATGCCATAGAGCATCGAGAGATAGCGGATGCCGAAGACGCGCCCGACGATGCCGCTGGTCAGCGGCACGGTGCCGAGCCACAGGAACCCCATCGCGCCGGCGAAGACCAGCGCGCTGGCGTGGGTCAGCGGCAGGAAGAGGAAGAGCGCGATCACCACCGAGCGCGCGACATACAGCCCCGACAGGACATATTTCTGGCGCAGCACATCGCCCGCGCGGCCGAACACATAGGAGCCGAGGATGTTGAACAGCCCGACGAGCGCGAGCACCTGCGCCCCGATCTCGATGCCGAGCCCCTTGTCGTCGAGATAGGCCGGCAGGTGCGTCGCGATGAAGGCGATGTGGAAACCGCAGACGAAGAAGCCGGCGTTGAGCAGCCAGAAGCCGCGGTGGACCGCGGCCTCGCGCAGCGCCTCGCGCGCGCTCTGCTCAACCTCCGCTGCCACGCCGGGGCTGGCGTCGGTGCGTCCCGCGACGCCAACCGCGAGCAGACCGCATAGCGCGACGAGACCCGCCATGATCCACAGCGTTTCGTGATAGCCGATATCGCGCAGCAGCATCGACGCGAGCGGCACGACGAGGAACTGCCCGAGCGAGCCGCCCGCGGTGACGATGCCGAAGGCGCTGCTGCGCTTTTCGGGGCTGACGACGCGGCCGACCGCGCCGAGCACAACGACAAAGGTGGTCGCCGACTGCGCCATGCCGATCAGCAGGCCGAAGCTGATATGCAGCCCGATCGCGTCGGTCGCGAACGCCGCACCGATCAGCCCGAGCGCATAGAGCAGCGCGCCGCCGAGCACGACCCGCCCCGCGCCATGTTTGTCGGGGAGCGCGCCGACGAAGGGCTGGACCAGCCCGAACAGCAGATTCTGCAGCGCCATCGCGAGTCCGAAGTCCGACCGGCTGATCCCGATGTCGACGCTCATCTGCGGCAGGAAGAGGCCAAAGCTCTGACGCACGCCCATCGCCAGCGTGACGATGAACGCCGCGCAGAGAATGACGATCCAAGGCTTTTTCATGGGAGAGGTCATGCCCGGCGGATGCGCCCGCGCCCGGCGAGCGTCAAGCAAGCATCGCTATACCTCCGGCATCCCGGGCTTGATCCGGGACCCGCCTTTTTCTTCAAGACAAGGGGTCCAGGATCGAGTCCGGGGTGACGTGCGGGAATTGCCATCGCGCCATCTTCCTTCGAGCGCCAAAGCTGGTTAGAGCCGAGTCACCATGACCGCCTCTTCTCCCCTCGACGATTTCAAGGCCGCGCTGTCGAGCGTCGCGCGCGCGGTGACGCGCGATGCCGAGGTCGAGGTCGGCTTCACCGCCGACGCCCCCGCGCAGATCGGCAAGACGATCAAGGTCCCCACGCCGTCGCGCACCCTGCCCGCCGACCAGGTCGCCGAAGCGCGCGGATTCGCCGACGGTTATGCGCTGCGGATGAAGCACCATAGCGAAAAGCTGCACGCCGCCGCGCGTCCCGCCGAACCGCTCGCCGCCGCCGCCTTCGACGCGATGGAGCGCGCGCGGGTCGAGGCCTTGGGCGCGCGGCACATGGACGGGATGCGCGCGAACCTGTCGGCGAGCCTCGCGATGCGGATGCGCAGCGACCCGATCGCGCGTGCGCAGAGCCGCGACGACGTGCCGGTATCCTCCGCACTCGAACTGATGCTGCGTCAGGCGCTGACCGGCGAGGCGCCGCCGCCGGGCACCGAAACCGGACTCGGCCTGATCAGCGACTGGATCGCCAAGCAGGCCGGCGGCGACATCGACGCGCTGGCGATGCAGATCGACGATCAGGTCGCGTTCGCGGAAACAGCGAAGCTGGCGCTGCGCCACCTCGACCTGATCTATGGCGACGAGCCGATGGACGAGGGCGCCGAGGACGGCGGCGACGAGGACCAGAGCGAAGCCGAGGAATCGCAGGACGAGCAGGACAGCGAAGAGGGCGGCAGCAGCGAGCAACAGGTCGACGCCCGCGCCGAAACCGCGGGCGACCAGGCCGACGACGGCGACAGCGATCCCGACGCGCAGGAGATGGAGGCCGACGGCGAACCCGAAATGGGCGGCGAAGGCGACGAGGGCATGTTGCCGGTGCGTCCCAACCGCCTGCCGACCGACGTCCCCGATTTCAACTATCTGCGCTTCACCGAAAAGCATGACGAGATCATCGCCGCGACCGACCTGTGCGACGCCGACGAACTGACCCGGCTGCGCGCCTATCTCGACCAGCAGATGCAGCATCTGCAGGGCGCGGTGACCAAGCTCGCCAACCGGCTGCAGCGCCGGTTGATGGCGCAGCAGAACCGCGCGTGGGACTTCGACCAGGAGGAAGGCCAGCTCGACGCCGCCCGCCTCGCGCGCGTCATCGTCTCGTCCGGCCAGTCGCTCTCCTACAAGATCGAACGCGACACCGATTTTCGCGATACCGTCGTCACCCTGCTGATCGACAACAGCGGCTCGATGCGCGGCCGCCCGATCAGCATCGCCGCGATCAGCGCCGACATCCTCGCGCGCACGCTCGAACGCTGCGGCGTCAAGACGGAAATCCTGGGCTTCACCACGCGCACCTGGAAGGGCGGGCAGAGCCGCGAGGACTGGCTCGCCGCCGGCCGGCCGCCGCACCCCGGCCGCCTGAACGATTTGCGTCACATCATCTACAAGCCCGCCGACGAACCCTATCGCCGCGCGCGCAAGTCGCTCGGGCTGATGATGCGCGAGGGGCTGCTCAAGGAAAATATCGACGGCGAGGCGCTGATCTGGGCGCACAGCCGCATCGTCAACCGCCCTGAAGAACGCCGCATTTTGATGGTTATTTCGGACGGTGCGCCGGTCGACGACAGCACGCTGTCGGTCAATCATGGCGCGTACCTGGATCAGCACCTGCGCCAGGTGATCGAATGGATCGAGAATCGCTCGCCGGTCGAGCTGTGTGCGATCGGCATCGGGCATGACGTGACGCGATACTATAGCCGCGCGGTGACGATCATGGACGCCGAGCAATTGGGCGGGACGATGGTCGAGCAACTCGCGGGATTGTTCGACATCGACTAAGCCGCGCCGGATCGTCGACCCGTGCTTTTCGGTCGGCCAAACGATTCATCGCATTCGGCAGCAAATCCCCCTTGCCAATCCAGCAGAGCGCGATACCTCCCGATTTGGGGAGGGTCGCAACATGGGGGTGCTGCAGCAGATACGCCGGGCCGTAATGGCGTCGGCAGTGATGACGGGTGCCGTTTGCGCGCCGCTTGTCCAGGCGCAGGAGGTCGAAGCACCCGCTCCGACCGCCGCCCCCGATGACACGTCGCCGACGACTGACACCGCGGTTTCCGAAACGATCCCGACCGAAGCCGCGGCTGAGCCGCAGCCCGCTCTGCCGCTCGATCGCCTGCCGGCCGGAACGATCATTGAAATCCGCGTCGACGAACCGGTGAACTCGAAAACGCACAAGACCGGCGACTGGTATGCGATTTCGCTCTCACGCGCGGTCATGCTCGGCGACACGGTCCTGATTCCCGCCGGCACCCCCGGACGCGGCCAGGTCGTCCATGCGGCCAAGTCGAGTTGGGGCGGCAAGGCGGGCGAACTCATCCTCGGCGCGCGCTACCTTGAATTTGATGGCAAGCAGATCGCGTTGCGCAGCATGAAGCTGGGCGGCGTCGGCGACAACAACGAAGGCATTGCCTTCGCCGCCTCGGTCGCGGGCGGACTTATAGCGATGCCGCTGGTGTTCGCGATCAACGGCAAAAATGCCGATATCCAAACCGGCATGCTGGCCACCGCGAAATTGACCGCGGACCTCTTTCCTGCGCCCGCCGCAACGCCCCCCGCCCCCGGGGCTCAGCTCATCGCCGAACCGGAGGGTGGTGCCGCATCCGTCACGGTTCCCGAAGACATCAAAAGCGTACCGACCAAACAGGAGGATTTATGAAAAAGCTTATCGCCGCCGCGACCATGGCGGCCGTTCTTGCCGGAGGCATCGGCCTGTCGGCCACCGCCATCGCCAAGGAGAAGGAAGAAAAGTCCGAAAAGGGCGTTGCGAAGGTCGTCCCGGCCCCGCCCGAAGGCATGGGTCAAGTCGTGTTCTTCCGCCCCGGCGGCATGGGCTTCGCGCTCGGTTGCGGCGTCAATGAAAATGGCGAGCGCATCAGCGCGCTGGGGGCGGGAAAATATTTCGTCTATCCGACAGCGCCGGGATCGCACAGCTATACCGTCAAGAGCGAGGCGACCGACCTGCTGACGCTTGAGGTCGAGCCGGGCGAAACGACCTATGTGAAGTGCAAGATCAAGATGGGCATCATGGTCGGACGGCCAAACATCGCGCCATCGACGCAGGAGGAATTCGACAAGCTCAGCGCCAAGCTCGAATATGTCGATGCCGACGATATCGGGCCCAAGAAGGAGAAATAGGCCCGGCACGGCGCCGCGCGCGCCGGCCGACCTTTTTGGACGTTACGGACGGCCTCGCGCTTTGGGTGCGGGGCCGTTCCACATGCAGGTGACAACCCCTTTTCCCCTCGTTACAACCGCTTCCCGATGCAGCAGGGACTCGCGGCCTGACGACGAGCGCCGCTGTATCGATACTTGTGCCGAGGGTCGCCGGCACACACTAGGGGCCGCACCGATGGGGTGCATGGCTGAGGGGGCGACTGTCACATGAAAAAAGCATCCGACCTGTTCATCGAATGCCTGGAGGAAGAAGGCGTCGAGTATATTTTCGGCGTCCCGGGCGAGGAGAATCTCGACTTTCTCGACAGCCTGTCGCGGTCGACCAAGATCAAGCTGATCCTGACCCGGCACGAACAGGGCGCGGGCTTCATGGCCGCCACCTATGGCCGCCACACTGGCAAGACCGGCGTCTGCCTCGCGACACTCGGCCCCGGCGCGACCAACTTCGTCACCGCCGCCGCCTATGCCCAATTGGGCGGCATGCCGATGATGATGATCACCGGACAAAAGCCGATCAAGAAATCGAAACAGGGCCGGTTCCAGATTCTCGACGTCGTTGCGATGATGGGGCCGATCACCAAATATACCCACCAGATGGCCTCGTCGGACAATATCCCGAGCCGCGTGCGCGAAGCCTTTCGCCTCGCCGAGGAAGAAAAACCCGGCGCGGTGCATATCGAACTGCCCGAGGATATCGCCGACGAACATACCGACAGCCTGCCGATCAAGCGCAGCCATTCGCGCCGGCCGACCGCCGACGTCAAATCGATCCGCGAGGCGGTGAAGGCGATCGAGGAAGCGACCTCGCCCGTCCTCGTCATCGGTGCCGGCGCCAACCGTACGATGACCAGTCGCATGCTGCTGCAGTTCATCGAAAAGACCGGCATCCCTTTCCTGACGACGCAGCTCGGCAAGGGCGTGATCGACGAGCGCCATCCGAAATTCCTCGGCTGCGCCGCGCTGTCGGCGGGCGATTTCGTCCACCGCGCGGTCGAGGCGTCGGACTGTATCGTCAACCTCGGCCATGATGTGATCGAAAAGCCGCCCTTCTTCATGAAACAGGGCGGTCCGACCGTCATCCACGTCTCGACCAAGACCGCCGAGGTCGACCCGGTCTATTTCCCCGATATCGAGGTGATCGGCGACATCGCCAATGCGGTGTGGCAGATCAAGGAAGACATCGTCCCCAACGGCGGCTGGAAATTCGACCATATGCTCGCCTTCCGCAAGGGCGAGGTCGACCATACCGCACCGCTGGCACAGGACGCGCGTTTCCCGATCTTCCCGCCGCACCTGGTGCAATCGGTGCGCGATTCGATGCCCGACGATGGCATCATCTGCCTCGACAACGGCGTCTACAAAATCTGGTTCGCGCGTGGTTACACCGCCTATCGCCCCAATACGGTGCTGCTCGACAATGCGCTCGCGACGATGGGCGCGGGGCTGCCGTCGGCGATGATGTCGGCGATGGTCTATCCGGGGCGCAAGGTCATGGCGATCTGCGGCGACGGCGGTTTCATGATGAACAGCCAGGAAATGGAGACCGCGGTCCGCCTGGGGCTCAACATCACCGTGCTGATCTTGAACGACAACAGCTATGGCATGATCCGCTGGAAACAGGCGAACATGGGTTTCAAGGATTGGGGGCTGACCTATGGCAACCCCGATTTCGTCAAATATGCCGAAAGCTATGGCGCCCACGGCCACCGCGTCGAAAGCGCCGCGCACCTGAAGGAACTGCTCGCGCATACCCGCGACACGCCGGGGGTGCATCTGATCGATTGCCCGGTCGATTACACCGAGAACGACCAGATTTTGAACATCGACATCAAGAAGATATCGAAGGAAATGTAAGCGCCTGCCGCCGCCCGCTGTTTCTTGTCATCCCCGCGAACGCGGGGACCCAGGAGCGAAATGGAACAGACCTATCACGTCTATATCCTCGCGAGCGAGCGCAACGGCACTCTCTACACGGGCGTGACCGGCGATCTGGTGCAACGATGCTGGCAGCATAGGAACGGCCAGGGGGCGAGCTTCACGAGGCATTATGGCGTGCATCAGCTGGTGCATGCCGAAGCCTTCGCCGATGTGAACGAGGCGATCGCGCGCGAAAAGGCCGTGAAGAAGTGGCGCCGCGCGTGGAAACTGGAATTGATCGAACGAGGCAATCCGCAATGGCTCGATCTCTATGATCGGCTCAACGGCTGAGCTTGGCGCCCCTGGGTCCCCGCTTTCGCGGGGATGACATGGTTGGAGAATGATTGTGAAGTTGAAAGACGTCTACCCGCTCTACCTCAACAACAAGGCGGTGCAGCCGAACACCGACCTCGAGGTCATCGACAAATATACCGGCGAAGTTGCGTTCCGCACCGCGCTCGCGACCCCCGACGTGATCAACGAGGCGATCGCCGGTGCCGTGCGCGCCGCCGAGCCGATGGCGCGGCTCGCGAGTTTCGAGAAGCGCGATGTGCTCACCCATTGCGTCGGGCGCTTTCAGGAGCGGTTCGACGAACTCGCCTATGCGCTGTGCGTCGAGGCGGGCAAGCCGATCGCCGACGCCGAGGGCGAGGTCAGCCGCCTGATCGATACCTTTCGCATCGCCGCAGAGGAAGCGGTACGCAACTATGGCGAGATCCAGCCGCTCGACATTTCGGCGCGCGCCAAGGGCTATATGGGGATGTGGAAGCGCGTGCCGATCGGCCCGTGCAGCTTCATTTCTCCGTTCAACTTTCCGCTCAACCTCGCCGCGCACAAGATCGCCCCGGCGATCGCGATCGGCTGTCCGTTCGTGATGAAACCCGCGTCGATGACGCCGTTGGGCGCGATCATCATGGGCGAAGTGCTTGCCGAATGCGATATCCTGCCCGAGGGCGCGTTCAGCATCCTGCCCGCGAGCCGTGCGGGGGCCGATTTGTTCACCACCGACGAGCGGCTGAAATTGCTCAGCTTCACCGGCTCGCCCGGTGTCGGCTGGGATTTGAAGGCCAAGGCGGGCAAGAAGAAGGTCGTGCTCGAACTCGGCGGCAACGCCGCGGTGGTCGTCGACAAGGACGCCGACCTCGACCATGCGCTCGCACGGATCATCTTCGGCGGCTATTACCAGTCGGGGCAAAGCTGCATCCACGTCCAGCGCGTGATCATCCATGAGGATATCTACGATCGTTTCCGCGACATGCTCGCCGCAAAGGTCAAGACGCTGAAATCGGGCGATCCGAAGCTCCACGACACCTTCATCGGCCCGATGATCTCGGTCAAGGAAGCGCAGCGGCTGAAAGGCTGGATCGACGCCGCGGTCGCCGCAGGCGCGACCCTGCTCGCGGGCGGCGGTTGCGAAGGCAATATGCTCGAAGCGGCCTTGCTGGAGAATGTGCCGCGCGACGCCGATGTGGTGGTCGAGGAAGCTTTCGGCCCCGTCGTCATGCTTTCGAAATTCTCGAAGTGGGAGGACGCCCTCGCCGAAGTCAACGACAGCAAGTTCGGGCTCCAGGCCGGGCTGTTCACCAGCGACCTGCACAAGGTGCTCGAGGCCTGGGATCATCTCGACGTCGGCGGCATCGTCGTCAACGATGTGTCGAGCTACCGCGTCGACAACATGCCCTATGGCGGTGTGAAGGACAGCGGGCTGGGCCGTGAGGGCGTGCGTTTCGCGATCGAGGATATGAGCGAAATCCGGAATTTGGTGATCCGGCGGGTCTAGCCCGCAATAAATCTCCTCATTGCGAGCGGAGCGAAGCAATCCAGGGCGGTTTGCGCCTACTCTGGATTGCCGCGTCGCCACGGATCAAGTCCGGGACTCCTCGCAATGACGAAGATTGAAACCCTCAGGGCCGTCACACAACCGCCGCCAAACTTTCTCCAAACTGTCGCGGCTTCGATTCCCGCCGTGTAACAAAACTCCTGTCTAGGCCGTGGACAGCTAAGGCTGCCCACGGAGCATGACATGGCATCGATTTCGACCCTGCCGATCCCCGCCCGTTTCCCCGACCCCTTCACCACCGACCCGCATATTCCCGAACGGGTCATTGGCGAACGGCGGAGCTACCGGACGGTGTGGGTCAGCGACATCCACCTCGGCACCCGCGGCTGCAACGCCGCGATGCTCATCGACTTCTTCGACCATGTCGATTGCGACACGCTCTACCTCGTCGGCGACATCATCGACGGCTGGCGATTGAAGAAGCGCCATTTCTGGCCGCCCGAGCATAATGACGTGGTGTGGCGCGTGCTCAAGCGCGCCAAGCGCGGCACCCGCGTCGTCTATGTCCCCGGCAATCATGACGAGATGATAAAGCCGTTCGACGGTTTCGATTTCGGCGGGGTCGAGATCCGCCGCGAGGCGATCCACGAAACCGCCGACGGAAAGAAACTGCTCGTCGTCCATGGCGACGATTTCGACGCGGTGATGCTCGCGCACCGCTGGCTCGCCTTCGTCGGCGACGCCGCCTACACCGCGCTGATGAAGTGCAATGTGGTGGTCAACCGCATCCGCAGTAAACTTGGCCTGCCCTATTGGTCGCTGTCGATGGTTGCCAAGCACAAGGTCAAGAACGCCGTCCAGTTCATCGGGCGGTACGAGGAAGTCGTCGCCCACGCCGCCCGCTCGCGCGGGGTCGATGGCGTCGTGTGCGGCCATATCCACAGCGCCGAGATGCGCGAGATCGAGGGCGTCGACTATTATAACGACGGCGACTGGGTCGAAGGCTGCACCGCGCTGGTCGAGCATCACGACGGACGCATGGAAATCCTCCACTGGGCCGAGGAAGTCGCCGCGCGCGCCGCGCCGACCCCGCTGGCGCTGCCCGCCCCGGCACGGGCGGCCTGATGCGGATCCTGATCGTCAGCGACGCGTGGGAGCCGCAGATCAACGGCGTCGTCCGCACCTTGCAGGCGACGATCGGCGAATTGCGGCGCACGGGGCACGAGGTCGGCATCGTTTCGCCCGACCTGTTTCGCTCGATCCCCTGCCCCTCTTATCCCGAAATCCGCCTTGCCTTCGCCGGCTGGCGCAAGGTCGGGCGGCATATCCGCGCCTTTGCCCCGCAGGCGATCCATATCTCGACCGAGGGCCCGCTCGGGATGGCGGCGCGGCGCTGGTGCATCCGCAACAAATTCCCCTTCACCACCGCCTATCACACCCGCTTTCCCGAATATGTCGCGGCACGACTGCCGCTGTCGCCCGCCTTCGTGTGGCGCTTCATCCGCTGGTTCCACCGCCCGGCGCGCCACATCATGGTCGCGACGCGCAGCCTCGCCCGCGAACTCGCCGACCAGGGCCTGACCCAGACGATGCTGTGGGAACGCGGGGTCGACCATGACCTGTTCCGTCCCGACCGCGCCGCCCATTCCGCGCTCACGGGACTGCCGCGCCCGATCCAGCTCTGTGTCGGCCGCGTCGCGGTCGAAAAGAATATCGAGGCGTTCCTCGATACCGCCCAGCCAGGCACCAAGGTGATCGTCGGCGACGGCCCGGCGCTCGCCGAACTCAAGGCGCGTTATCCGGGCGCCCTCTTCCTCGGCAAGCAAACCGGCGAGGCACTCGCTTCGATCTATGCCGGCGCCGACGTCTTCGTCTTTCCGAGCCGGACCGACACCTTCGGCCTGGTGATCATCGAGGCGCTGAGCGCGGGCACGCCGGTCGCCGCTTATCCCGTCCCCGGTCCGGGCGACATCGTGACGGGCGGCGCGGGCGCTCTCGACGCGGATCTGGGCCAGGCCATCGCCGCCGCGCTGCGATGCGACCGCGGCGACGCGGCAGCGCTCGGCGCGCGTTACAACTGGCCCGCCTGCACCGCGCAGTTCGCCAAGGCCCTCACCTTCGTGCCCGCCGAAATGGCGCCCGAAGGCGCCGTGCTCGGCACGACGATCCTCTCCGCCTAAAAGGTCTTGCGCCACTCCAGCTCGATATAACGGCCGAGCGGATCGATATAGCCCGGCTGGTAGTTGAGCGGCACGATGCCGTTGCCGTCGGTGATCTTGCGCTGCGCGTCGAAGATATTGTCGACCGCGAAGCGCAGGCGCGAACCCTTGAGGAACGGCATCTTCTCGATCAGCTTCGGCTTCTGGCCCAAATCCATGAAGACGCGCAGGTTGAAGGTCGCGAGGTCGCCGAAATCGAGGTCGCCTGCGGTGCCGCCGGTCACGGTGCTGCCGCTGTCGTACTTCGCGCTCAGCCGCACCCCGAGCCCCTTGTTGAACACGCCGCCGTCGAGTTCGACGAGGTGTCGGTTGCTGCCGCCACCGCTGCCCGTCGCCGAGCCGTCGAGCAGGTCGAGTTCGGGCACGCCCGGGCGGATGAAGATCGTGTCGGTCAGTTTGACCGTGTGATAGAGCGAGACCTGCCAGCGCCCGCCCTGCGGGCCGCCGAGCATGCCGCCGGGGCCGCCAGGACCGCGACCGCCGCCGCCTGCGCGCGGACCACCACCACCGGGGCCGCCCGGACCGCGCTGTGCGCCGGGTCCGCGTTCGCCGCCGGGCGGGCGTCCGCCCGCGCCTTCGGCCCGCGCGCCACCGGGGCCGCCGGCGCCGGGTCCACCCTGCTGTTGCTGGCCGAAACTCTTGCCGAAGTTGAAGCCCCAGCGAATCTGCGAATTTTCGGTGCGGTCGAAATTGACCGGCCGCTGGTCGAGCGCGATCAGCACGCCATCGGCATCGCGCGTCACCCGGTCGGGAAAGGCCGCCTCGATCTCGGGTGTCAGCAGCGGGAAGCTGTTCGCGGTGTCATAGCTTTTGTTCTTGTTGTAATTGACCGAGAAGTTCAGCCCCTCGAGCATCGGCGGCGACCAGTTCAAGCCCAGCTTAAGGTCGCGGCGCTGCTCGGCGAGCAGGAAGGGGTTGCCGCCCGTGGTCGTCGTGATCTGAACCGTCTGGCCGGTCGAAAAATCATAATAGGTAACCCCCGGGGTCACCAGCGGCGCGGCGCCGAGTTGCTGGATGCCGGGCGCCGCCTCGTCATTGTTGAAGCTCGCGACGAGCGAAAGATTGTCGGTGATCCCCCAATTGAGGTTCGCGCCCCAGCTCTTGAGCGCCGCGAAATCGCTCGGATCCTGATATTGCCCGCTGAGCGTCAGCGACACGCGGCCGATATTGCCCGCGCCATATTCGGGGTCGAGCAGCGGGATGGTCAGCGAGCCGAGGACGCCCGGCAGGTCGCGCGCGAGATCGGTCGTCGTAATCGCCAACGCCGTTTGCGACCGGCTGTCGAAGCGCAGTCCCGCATAATTCGCGGTCGCCGACAGACGGATCGGTCCGGCCCAGCCGTCGCCCAACCCGCCCGAGATATTGGCGGTGCCGCCGAAACTTTGCTGGCTGCTGTCGAACCGGTCGCGCGCGCCGCTGATGCGATCGGTGAAGATCAGCGAATCGGCGTCGGCATAATTGGCGGCCGCCGACCAGCGCCAGTTGCCGAGCATGCCGTTGATGCTGGCGGTCGTCGACAGGTTGCGGCTGCGGCTGTCGCGCGTCAGCGGGTCGGTGACGCCGCCGACGCCGGGGCCGATCAGCGACAGGCTGTCGGTCTGGTCGAAACGGACGTTGAGCGAGGCGTCGGTCAGCTTGTTGAGGCTGCGCTGGATCGTACCGTCGATCTTGTAGGTGTCGCTCGCCCCGAGCAGGCTGCGCGCCGGGGCGCCGGCAGCCAATGCCTGGCCGTCCGCGTCTGAAGCATAGTCGAGGTTACGCTCGCTCTCGCGCAGCATCGTCTGATGCTCCCACCCGGTGTTCAGGTTGAAGCGGCCATTCGCGCCGATCATCAAGAAGCTCGGTTCGATTTCGCTTTGGAAGCGTCCGCCCTGCGTCGGAATGCCGCCCTCGGCCTCGACCGCGACTTGCCGGAAATTGGGCTTGAGCACGAGGTTGACGACGCGTTCGTCGGCCGCATAGCCATATTGCAGCGCGACCTCTTCGGGGAACACTTCGACCTTGGCGATCGCTTCGGGGGGCAGGTTGCGCACTTCGCCGAAACCGCCGATGCGGCGCCCGTTGACGAGGATGATCGGCCGCCCGCTGCCGCGCCCGCGGCCCGAACGCGTCTGGGGCGCGAGTGCGGTCAGCAGTTCCTCGACGTTCGACACGCCATAGCTGGCGATCGCCGCCTCATCGAGTTCGGCCTCGGCGGTAAAATCGGTGTCGAGCTGACCGACGAGCCGCGGCGCGGTGACGACGATTTCGTCCTCATAGCCGTCGTCGTTGCTGTCCTGCGGATTGGCGGCGGCACCGTCGGCGGGCTGGTCGGCCACGACGGTGGTCGTCACGGCGACCGCGATCGGACTGTCGACGGCTTCGGCCATCGCCGGGCAGGCGAACGAAGCCCCCGCCGCGAGCAGGGCGGCCTTGACCGACAGCGAGGAGGAGAATTTTGGCATGGGAGAGACGAGCCTTTTTCTTTTGTCTTTGTTTTCTTTAGCGAAGCAGGCTGAACCCGCCCTGACGTCCAGTTGCCCCGGCCGTTCAGCTAGGCGGCGTTTGTCGCAACAATATGGCAGTGCAACAAAAGTTCCACGAACGGCGGTTAGGCGCCGCCCGACAGCAGTCCCATGCTCGAACGGAAAAGGGGCGGCCCTTCGGGACGCCCCTTTTCTATCCCGATGCGCGGCGCCCGGTCGCTCAATTTGCCGCCTTCATCGACCGCTGCCAGCCCTATCGCGCACCGGCCGAAGATCGGGAACCATGGTCGAGGCCTAGAAATACTGGACAGCGCCGGGGTCCATCCTTAGGTGGCGCCATGTCCATACAACCTCCCGAATCCATCCTGATCGTCGACTTCGGTAGCCAAGTGACCCAGCTCATCGCGCGCCGCGTGCGCGAGGCCGGGGTCTATAGCGAGATCGTCCCGTTCAACAGCGCCGCCGAGGCCTTCGCGCGGATGCAGCCGCGGGGCGTGATCCTGTCGGGCGGACCCGCGTCGGTCACCGACGAGGGCAGCCCGCGCGCGCCGCAGGCCATTCTCGACAGCGGCCTGCCGATCCTCGCGATCTGCTATGGTCAGCAGACGCTGTGCGTCCAGCTCGGCGGCACGGTCGAGGGCGGGCACGCCGCCGAATTCGGCCGCGCCGACGTCGAAATCCTGAAAGCCAGCCCGCTGTTCGACGGCTTCTGGGAGGTCGGCCAGAAATATCCGGTGTGGATGAGCCACGGCGACCGCGTCACCGAGGCGCCCGACGGGTTCGAAATCGTCGGCACCTCGCCCAACGCCCCCTTCGCAATCTGCGTCAACGAGGCGAAGCGCTATTACACGACGATGTTCCATCCCGAGGTGGCCCACACCCCCGATGGCGCGAAACTGCTGTCGAACTTCGTCCACAAGATCTGCGGCCTCGCCGGCGACTGGACGATGGCAGAGTTCCGCACCAACAAGATCGCCGACATCCGCGCCCAAGTCGGCGACCAGCGCGTACTCTGCGGCCTGTCGGGCGGGGTCGACAGCGCGGTCGCCGCGGTGCTGCTCCACGAAGCGATCGGCGAACAGCTTACCTGCGTCTTCGTCGATCACGGCCTTCTGCGCCTCAACGAACGCGAGCAGGTCGAGCGATTGTTCCGCGACCATTATAATATCCCGCTGGTCGTCGTCGATGCCGAAGAGCGCTTCATGGCGGGGCTCGCCGGCGTTTCGGACCCCGAGGCGAAGCGCAAGTTCATCGGCAAGACCTTCATCGATGTCTTCGACGAGGAAGCGCAGAAGCTGGGCGGCGCCGATTTCCTCGCGCAGGGCACTTTGTACCCCGATGTCATCGAATCGGTGTCGTTCACCGGCGGGCCGAGCGTCACGATCAAGAGCCACCACAATGTCGGCGGCCTGCCCGACCGCATGAAGATGGCGCTGGTCGAACCCTTGCGCGAATTGTTCAAGGACGAGGTGCGCCTGCTCGGCAAGGAACTCGGGCTGCCCGACATCTTCGTCGGCCGCCACCCCTTCCCCGGCCCCGGCCTCGCGATCCGCATCCCCGGCGAAGTCACCAAGCCCAGCTGCGACATTTTGCGCAAGGCCGACGCGATCTATCTTGAGGAAATCCGAAACGCGGGTCTCTATGACGAAATCTGGCAGGCGTTCGCGGTGCTGCTCCCCGTCCGCACCGTCGGGGTGATGGGCGATTACCGAACCTACGACCAGGTTTGCGCGCTGCGGGCGGTAACCTCGACCGACGGCATGACCGCCGACATCTACCCGTTCGAAGCCGCCTTCCTGTCGCGCTGCGCGACGCGCATCATCAACGAGGTGCAGGGCATCAACCGCGTGGTGTATGATTACACGTCGAAGCCGCCGGGGACGATCGAGTGGGAGTGACGATAACAATCGATACCGATCGACTACAATCGGTACCAGCACGTCGATTGCTCATCTGAGTTACCCTGGCCCGATCTCAAATATAATCGGCGCCGACAAAACGAACGGGAGCCAGCTTCGGGACTT
This sequence comes from Sphingopyxis sp. Root1497, assembly GCF_001427085.1. Taxonomy (NCBI): domain Bacteria; kingdom Pseudomonadati; phylum Pseudomonadota; class Alphaproteobacteria; order Sphingomonadales; family Sphingopyxidaceae; genus Sphingopyxis; species Sphingopyxis sp. Root1497. The sequence goes on along the minus strand of NZ_LMGF01000005.1, from coordinate 102,010 downwards.
TGAGTTACTTGTCGGTTTGACCGGCGAAGTTCTGCTTCGAGGGATTTTGGGTGCGGGCGCCACCTTCGCACGACCTTCCAGGCTGCTTTGGCGACACGCTCCGATCCAGGTCATTCGACATTGAGCGGGTGCAGATCCGCTCCTGACAGACGCGGACGTCGAAGCGCCGCAATTCTGATCATGCGCTGTTATATGAATGTTCGGCCGACATCAGGCGACCGGGCGCTTCGCGGCAATGCCAATCGCATCCGGCTCCCCGATGATCGAACCTTTGCATGCGGCCCGGAGCCCGGCGCCTCCACCTCTGGTGACGATCGCTAACGCGGGCTTGAGGCCTTGTGCAGAATGCTTTGAAGGTTTCCGCCCGACGCTATACGGGCACCGGATTGGTTGCTTCCCTCGCCTCGCGCTCGGCTTCCGCGCCCAGCCGTTCGATGAAGGCAGATCGCCAGGATTTTGAATTACAATGAATTATCGCCATAGCTTCCATGCCGGCAATAGCGCCGATGTCGTAAAGCACAGCCTGCTGATCGCCCTCGTGCGGGCATTGCAGCTCAAAGAGAGCGCGCTGACCCTGATCGACACCCATGCCGGTTGCGGGCTGTACGACCTTGGCGGCGAGGAGGCGAGGCGCACCGGCGAGGCCACACAGGGCGTGGTGCGGGCCTTTGCCGACCCGAACCCCTTGCTCGACGACTATCGCGCCGCCGTACAGGCGGTGAATGCCGGGGGCGAGCCGCGCCTCTATCCCGGATCGCCGCGATTTCTGGCGCGGCTTCTGCGCCCGCAGGACTTTCTGATCCTGAACGAGAAACATCCCGAAGACGCCTATGCCCTGCGCGGCGCGATGCGCGACACATCCGCCGCCGTGCATCAGCGCGACGCCTATGAGCTTTGGCTGGCGATGCTGCCGCCCCGCACCGCGCGCGGCGTCGTGGTGGTCGACCCGCCGTACGAGCAGACCGATGAACGCGCCCGTATCACCGCCACCCTCGCCGCCGCCCACCGCAAGTGGGCGCATGGCGTGACGGTGATCTGGTATCCGCTGAAAGACCGCGCCACGCATGTGCGTTGGAAGCAGCAGTTGCGCAACCTCGGCATCCCGAAGTTTCTGGTGGTGGAGCATTGGTTGTACGATCGCGATCGGCCCGACATCTATAACGGCGCGGGCCTCTTTATCATCAACCCGCCCTATGCCTTCACGCAGGCGCTGCCGCCTCTGCTGGAAGCCCTGCGCACCGCGCTGGCGCCCGAGGGGCATAGGGGCGAGATTACAAGCGATTGGTTGGGCGATTAAAATTAACCCTCATCTTCCCCTTCTCCCAAAGGAGGAATTGGGGCGCTTCAGATTTTAAACAGATTTGCTCACGCTGAATTTGAAACGCGGTTTTCGCGCCGAATGCCAGTGCGCCAGACGATTGCGCTTAGTGGCCCTCGGCATCAACCATGAAGACCGTCGGCTTGCCACGAGACGCCGGGTCCCATCCTGCCGACAATGCCGCTCGCACCCCTCGCGAGGCTATCGCGTCGTTGATGTGCGAACGCCCTTTCGGCAATCCTTTCAACAGTCGCTTTGGCGTCGGAAATTCCAGCACGGCTTCGCGGGGCATATCTCTCTGGCGCAAGGCGACCGTCATGCCCTTCCAGCCTTCGGAAGAGGACAGTTGGGGCTCGCTCAGGAGTTCCCAGTCATATTTGGCACCATCGATTTGGACGGTGCCGCCGCGGCCGTGCATGTGAAGCATGGGATGCCCATAGCATGTTAAGCGCGGCGCTCCAGTCGGTTCACATCAGAGATCGGCTACCGGACCGTCTAGCGGCCAAGACAGCCGCTCCGCGGCGACGATTGGCATGATTGCAGACCGCCTGCAATCATGCCGATTACCTCGATTAGCGAACGCGCAGTGCACGCTGCGAGCTGAGATTTCGAGATTTCGACGCAAGTTTTATCACTATCCGAAGACTGGGAGCACATCATCGTTGCTCCTCTGAAAGCTTGACGGTTAGACCGTCCAATTCGGCAGAGACATCGATCTGGCAAGAGAGGCGGCTGTGTTCGTCTCGACCTTCGACGAATTCGAGCATCAGATCTTCGGTCTCGCCCAATGATGGCAGACGGTTACGCCATGCGGGGTCCACATGGACATGGCAGGTCGCACAGGAACAACCCCCGCCGCAATCAGCCCGGATCGCATCGATGCCATGCCGTAGCGCCGCTTCCATCAGTGAATGGCCGACCTCCGCCTCGACATTGCGCTCGGTTCCATCGGGCTCGACAAAAATGACTCTCACCATGCCTCAGTCTTCGGCCGCGAGATATTGATCGAGGCTGTCGTAGAAATGGCGCAACCGGCGCTCCTGCCGGTTGAAGAGCATTCCTTTGAACCCCTTGGAATTGACGCCCTTCTGAAGCCAGGGGATGTTGCGCGCGTCCTGGTTATAGACCTCATTCTCGAACTTATAGTCGAGTCCGCGCCCGTGTACCGTCTTGGGCCGCTCCACGATCATCCCCGGCTCTGCCGGACGTTCGAACTGCTGGACCCAGAAAGTCGCTCGCCCAGGATCGTCGGCATGCGGCATGTAGCGAAATATCGAGAAGCGCTCGGCGAATGTGTTGATCGTGATATTGGGAAAGATGAAATAGTGGAAATCGTCGGTCATCTGATCGTCCGACAGCGCCGCGACGTCATAGCCCGCTTCCGTCAGCTTAGCCCGCATGCCGCGCTGCATAGCCAGCCGCATGTCGTCGAGCCGCCCCTCATATTCATCAGCATCGACCCCAGCGGCAGCCGCCATCGCCTTCAGCCCCGGCTGTGCCTTGCGTCGCTGCTCCTCGGGCAGGCGCGAACAAGGCGCGCCCATATGATAGAGGCCGCGGCTGTGGAGACCATAAAGATCGATCGGCATATCCTCCGCGTCTTCCAGATAGAATTGCAGCTGCGGGTGCGTCACCGGGCCGTGGTAGCCCTCCTGGAATGCATCCGCGGCAATCTTCCAGTTGCAGTCCCATTCAACGATCTGCTCGCCGACGAAATTATAGGTATCGAGCCCATACCCGGCGAGCTGGCGTCCCGCCTCACCCAGAAATTCCTCGAGGCTACCGGCATTGGGATCGAGATTGATCCAGACGAGATTCTGCCAGACCTGACAGCGGATCGGCGGCAGGGCGACATCCTTCTCGTCGGTATAGCCCTGGAAGCTCTCCTTATCGGGGATGTTGCGCAACGAACCGTCGAGGTTCCACTCGAAGCCATGGAACCAGCAATAGAGCGAGCGGATGTTGCGGCGCTCGGTGACGATCTGGCGCCCGCGATGCTGGCAGACATTGTAGAAGGCGCGGATCGCGCCATCGTCGCCGTGCACGACCACCACCGGCTCCTTGCCGATCATAATCGGAAACGCATCGCCGGGCCTTGCGACGTCCGCAACAGGACACGCCAGGAGCCAGACCTTCGAGAAGACCTTTTCGAACTCGGCGGAAAGCACATCACGACCAGTGAATCTATGAGGCGAGATTCGCGACGTCGAAAATCCATCTGCGTCCAAAACCCCTTTATTTTCGGCAAGAATCATCTCTCCGGTCATATTGGACTTTCCTTTTTCATCCTCTTATCTAGTATCATAGATATAAGAAGATCGGATGGAGGGCAAGAGGATGAAGACTGCCGTGATTACCGGCGCCGCATCGGGTATCGGCCGGCACATCGCCATCGCACTGGCTTTGCGAGAAGCTGAAAGGCTGGTCCTGATCGACGTCGATGTCGATGGCATGAAAGAGACAGCGAGCCTTGCCTCGGGTGCGGAAACCATGCTGATCACGGCGGATCTTACATGCGCCGACGCCATCGCCTCGGCCTTTGCCTCGCTCGCCGACGACCAGATTGTCATCGATCTCCTGTTCAATTGTGCCGGCATACCCGCCGGCACGCCGGCTTGGCCCGACACGCCTGCAGCGCGAATCCACACCATCATCGATCTCAACCTCGCAGGCACGATTCTCAGCGTCCAGGCGGCGCTGCCGTTGATGCGCTCACCCGGCGGCTCGATCGTCAACATCGCGTCGGTCAGCGGCCTCAATCCCTATGCGACCGGCGCCGTCTATGCCGCGAGCAAGGCCGGCGTGATCATGTTTACCCGCTGCTGCGCCGAGCTTGCGGTCACCCATGGCGTCCGGGTCAACGCGCTTTGTCCGGGCATTGTCGATACGCCCTTCCTCCGGAAGACGGGGCCTGGTGGCCAGACGGCAGACTGGCTTGCCGAGCGCCTCCGTGACCGTTCGATCCTCACCGCAGCCGAGGTAGCGGACGCGGCGATAAAGCTCGCGCTCGAGCCCGACACGGCGGGCGAATATGAAGTGCTGGTCGCCGGCACGGCCGACGCCTAATCACCTGCCTCACGCCTCCCCTTCCCCTCCGACAAGGATTTTCTTGCATGACCGCCTCATCCGAAACAGCCGGATATGCGTTGAACCAGACGATGCTTCGTGTGCGAGATCCCGAAGATTCCCTGCGTTTCTATCGCGACATACTGGGCATGACGCTCCTCCAGCGGCTCGATTTCGAGGACATGCAATTCTCGCTCTACTTCCTTGCCTATCTCGGTGAAGGCGAGATCATTCCATCGGACCCAGCCGCGCGGGCGCGCTTCATATTCGATCGCGAAACGACGCTCGAGCTGACGCATAACTGGGGAAGCGAGAAGGAAATCGCTACGCCCTACCATAATGGCAACAGCGAACCGCGGGGGTTCGGCCATATCGGAATCAGCGTGCCCGACGTCCATGAAGCATGCCAGCGCTTCGAACGGCTGGGTGCAACCTTCGTGAAGCGCCCGGATGACGGCAAAATGAAGGGGATCGCCTTCGTTTCCGATCCCGATGGCTATTGGATCGAAATCCTCTCTTCGCCGCGCATGACCGACTTCCTGACCTGAGCGCCGTCCTAGAGCGGGTCGAGATCAGGATCGAAATCGGCGAAGGAAACGGTCCGCGCGACTTCGCTCGGAAACAGCTGGCGCATGTCCGCCAGATAGCCGTCGACAAGGCCACTCATCGCCCGGCGCGCCTCTTCGGCATCGCGCGCGCGAACCGCATCGAAGACCTTGCGCGCGCGCTGGAGGGCGAGAACCCGAAAGGGCTCCGCAGGGACCATTCCGCCCGACCGGGTCAAACGTCGCAGGGCTGGCGCCAGCATCTCGATCAGCGGATTACGCGTCGCATCGGCGACGGCGTTCCAGAAGCGCGAATAGGCACGGTAATAAGTCGGATAATCACCGACCGCCGCGTCCATGTCGGTGATCGCCTGCGCCATCCGATCGCAGTCGTCGGCCGTGGCGTTGCGCGCCGCAAGCGCGATCATCCCCGGCTCCATCGCCGCGCGCGCAATCATGAGCGAGTCGACCGTGGCACCCGAAAACTGGAGAACAAGCGCCAGAGTCGAAGCAAGCTCCTCCCAGTTCGGCTTGCCGACATAGGTTCCGCCCCCTGGCCCGGACTTTATCTTGATTACGCCTTGGATCTGGAGGAAACGCAGCGCCTCGCGCAACGCCCCGCGCGATACGCCGTGGAGGGCCAGCGCCTCGGCCTCGGACCGGTAGCGGTCTCCGGGCTTCATGCCGCTATCGTAGATTTCCTGGGCTATATCACGCGCCAAGTGCAACGCCGTACCACCGCGCGGGCGCGCATCCCCCCGTTTGTCCTTCGCTCGCTCCCCTGCCATGCCTTGCATTCGTCTCCGCCGCCAATCTCGCCTAGCTAGTCAGTCCGGCGGCATATGGAAAGGCCGCAGCGCTCAGAGCGGTACCGCGTTCCGGCGCATGTGGCGCGATCCGAGCAGGAAATGCAGCGCAGACCACAGGGAGAAGGGGACGAGCAGAAGCATGGCCGAAGACAATCCGTCCTGCCCGCTCGCCCGTTGAACGATATCGCTCGCAGCCCCGATCAGCAGCGGCATGCAGCCAAAACCGATGATATTATAGGTGAGCAAAAGGAGGGCGGCGCCCATAGCCCGCGAGTCCGGCGGTGATTGCGACTGCACGGCGGCATACGTTGGTCCGAGCCAGATCCCGCCCACCAGAGCGGGGAAAGCGTAAAGCCATAGCGCTGTGGTCGTATCGTCGACGGTCAGGAACAAGAACAGAGCCGGAAGCGCGATGACCTTCGCGGCGGCGGCGACCCAGAGCCGGCGCGCGGGATCGGTTCGGCCGAGCCGATCGGCGACCCAGCCGCCGATGATCATGCCGCTCGACCCGATGATGCCGCTGAGCAGGCCGAGTGCCAGCCCGACATCCAGCGCCGACATCTGGTGCGTCCGCATCAGATAGGTCGGCACGAACAAAATGGTCGAGGCAGAAACGCCCGCTGCCAGCGAAGCGCCGATGAAGACATGGCGCAGCACGCGGTCCTTCCAGATCAGCGCGACGTTGCGCGTGAACGCCCCACGCAGCGCCGAAGAAAATACCGCAACCCTTGTACGCGCCCGAAAGACGTCCTTTGCCGCCATGGCAACGAGCGGCGCCAGGAGAACGCCCGGCAAGCCCACCGCAACAAAAGCGAGGCGCCAGCCATATTCCTGTACAAGCCATGCACCCAGCAGATAGGAGAGCGTCAGGCCAGCCGAAGCGCCGGCGGCATAGACCCCAAGCGCCAGCGCCCGGCGATCGTCGGGAAAAAGATCGGCGATCAGGCTGTGCGCCGGCGGACTGCATCCCGCTTCCCCGAGCCCCACGCCCGCGCGCACGAGCAGCAACTGTACGAAGGACGTCGCCGCGCCGCACAGCATCGTCATCATGCTCCAGACCGCGAGCGAGATGGCGATGATCCGGGACCGGTTGCTGCGATCGGCCGCAAAGGACACGAAAATCCCGCCGATGCCGTACATCAGCGAGAAGGCAAAGCCCCCGAGCAACCCGAGCTGCCAATCCGCCAGCGCAAATTCGCCCTGGATCGAGGGCAACAGGATGGCGAGGATATTCCGGTCGATGTTCGCGAGCACAAAAACCGCCGTCAGCAGAAGGAGTGTCGTCCAGGGCCGCAGCACGCCCGTCATGGCGGTGGGCAATTCGCTTGAGTTCGGCCGTTCCAAGATGATCCTCTCCCGCTGCTTCCAGGGCTTCAAAAGACGGTGTAGCCGCCGTCCACGACGATCGAATCCCCGGTGTGAAAACTCGAGGCATCGCTCGCGAGGTAGACCGCAATCGCCGAGAAATCGTCGCCATCCCCCCATCGCCCGACCGGCGCACGCGCCACGACATTATTGTTAAATTTGTCCCAGCCCTGCAGCCTCTCGGTCATGTCCGATCGGGTCCAGCCGGGCAGGATGCTATTCGCCCGAATCCCAAGCGGTCCGAGCTCGACCGCCATCGCGCGGGTGAGCGAGACGACCGCGCCTTTCGTCGCGCCATAATGTTCGTTGCGTGCCGCGCCATGCATCGACGCGGTCGAGGCGATCGAAACCAGCGATCCGCCGCGCTCGCCCGTCTCGCCGCGCGCGATCATATGCCGGGCCGCCTCGCGAAGCGTGAAAAAGACGCCGTGAACGTTGACGTCCTGGATACGGCGAAAATCCTCGAGCGAAATGTCGAACATGTCCTTTCGGGCGATGCTGAGTCCGGCGTTGGCGATCGCCTGATCGATCCGGCCGAATTCATCCATGATCGCCGCGATCCCGGCCGCGACCGCCGCCTCGTCGGCGACATCGACCGATGCACAGCGCACTTCGCCGCCGAAACCGCGAAGCTCTTGCACCGCCCGCTCGTTCTTTTCGGGCTTGTTGCCCCAGATGACAACGGTCGCGCCGTGCATGGCCAACCCCTTCGCCATGCCGAGACCGATACCACCGTTGCCCCCGGTCACCAGCGCGACCTTGCCGGTCAAATCGAACAACCCCTGTGTCATAAAATCTCCCGTTCAGGCGGCGCGAAAACGATCGCGCAATTCGGTCTTGAGAATCTTGCCGACACCCGACAATGGCAGCTCGTCGACAAGCGAAAGCGATCGCGGCAGCTTGTAACCCGCGAGCGATGCCCGGCAATGATCCTGAATCCCGGCCAGATCGAGTTCGGCATCGGGCTTCGGTACGACGACCGCATGAACGCGCTCGCCCCAATTCGCGTCGGGCAAGCCGATGATCGCGAGCGCAGCTATTCCCGGATGGGTGGAAAGCACCGTCTCGACCTCCGCCGAATAGACATTCTCGCCCCCCGTCACGATCATGTCCTTCAGCCGGTCGACGATCGTGACATAGCCATCCGCATCCATCCGCCCGACATCGCCGGTGTGCATCCAGCCGTCGCGCAGCACCGCTGCGGTTTCCTCGGGTCGCCCCCAATAGCCGAGCATGACGTTGGGACCGCGAACGGCGACCTCGCCCGACACCCCTCGGGGGGCCTCGCTGCCATCGGGTGCAACGATCCGCACTTCGCAGATCGCCGTCGCGCGGCCGGCCGAACGGGCGCGGCCGTTCGCGAACGCCTCTGGACCATGGTCGGCAGGCGCGAGAAGGCAGCATGTCGGCGACAATTCGGTCATGCCATAGGCCTGGCAAAAGCTGGTCTGCGGAAATGCAGCGACGAGCCGGGCGAGCAATGCCTGGTCAATCGTCGATGCTCCATATCGGATCAGACACACGCTGCCGGTATCGAAATCGGCAAAGCGCGGATGATCCACCAGCATCCGGAGCATGGTGGGGACGAGGAAGAGATCGGTCACCTTGTGCGTCTCGATCGCGTCGAGAACCTGCAAGGGATCGAAGACAGGCAGGAAGACGCAGGCCGCGCCCGCGAAGAGCGCGAGAAACAGTCCGGCGAGCCCGCCAATATGGAAAAGCGGCGCAGAGTGGAGAAAGACCGTGCCGGGCGTCGCCCCGGGCAAGGACAGGGTCGCCAATTGCGAGAAGGCGATGCCCGAATGGCTGAGCATCACACCCTTGGGTTTACCCGTCGTCCCCCCCGTATATATGATCGCGGCGAGATCCGCGCCGCGGCGAAGCGCATCGGGAACAGCATCAGCGGCGTCGAGCCACGCTTCGCGGCCCGCGACTCCATCGACAGTGGATGCACCGATCGACACGATGTAGCGCAGGTGCGGAGCGGCAGTGCGGATGTCCGGGATCAGCGCGTCGAAAAAGGGATCGACGATGAGGACCGATGTTTCGCAATCGACGAGCGAGAAGGCAATCTCGGCGCTCGACCAGCGCGTGTTGACCGGGTTGATGACCCCGCCTGCCCAGAAGGTGCCGAGAAGATATTCGGCATAGTGGTTCCCGTTGCGGGCCAGAAGCGCCACCCGGTCGCCCGGCTCGACGCCCAGAGCCCGTATCGCGCCGGCGAAGCGCGCCGCCCGGTCACGCAGTTCCGCCCAGCTCAACCGCTCGTCGCCATCGACAAGCGCGATGGCATCCGGCGTTCGCTGTACCATTCTGTGCAGGCATTGAGTCAGATACATGGGACCGTCCGACAGGGAGAGAGGCGGCGCGGGGCGGCGCGCGCCGCGCCGCCCCGCGATCAGAAGCGGGCCTTTGCTTGCACGGCGATGATGCGGGGCTGATCGACCTGAACCGTATAAGCGCCGGCGACGAGCGGAACGTTGAAACCGAAGCTCGGCACATATTCGTTGGTGAGATTCTTGCCGACCAAGGCCAGTTCCCAGCGTCCATCGGCATCTCCGACACCAATGCGCAGGTCGTAGAGGGCGACGCCGCCCGTGATACGGTTCGGATCGCCGTCCGGCCCATATTCCTGGCTGGTCCGCGCGGAGACGCGACCATCGGCTATTGCGACCAGGCCGCCGCCCACAGGCTGGCGCAGATTGACGAAGAGCGATCCCGACCAGTTCGGAGAATAGGCCAGCGTATGTCCGCTCAGATCCTGACCGCGCGATCCACCCGTCGTCACGCACCCCAGCGCCGCGGTCTGGTTCGCATAGCAAGGCGCATTGAGGTAGGAGACATAATAGGCATCGAGATAGGCCAGGTTGCCGCCGATGGTGACACCGTCGGCGACCGCGAATTCGGCCTCGGCCTCGACGCCGCGACTCCGGGCCTTTGCGGCGTTACGAACGGTAAAGCCGACGCCATTGAAGGAACTCAGCTGAAGATCGTTGAAGGTGCTCGAAAAGGCGCTGACATTGAGGCGCCCCCGCCTGCCGAACAGGCTGGTCTTATAGCCAAGCTCGAAGGATTCGGCCGTCTCGGGCAGGAATTGATAGGTGGCGTCGGAGAAGGTCGCGATCGATGAATCGAAGCCGCCTTGCTTGAAGCCGGTCCGGTAGCTTCCGTAGAGAAGACCGCCCTTGTACGGCTCCCACTCGATCGAGACCGAGGGCGTGAACTTGCTTTCGCCCGAGGAACGCTTCACGTCGAAAGGACGCTGCCCGAGGACCGCGGCGGCTGTGGCGAGCACGACCGGGTCGGTGCTGGGCGTCGTCCCCGTGCCCGGGGCCGGAACGACGCGGATGTTGTGGATGTTGCGATCCGAGGTCTGATAGCGTCCGCCTGCGGTGAGGCGGAAGCCGGGCGCGAACTCGAATGTGCCTTGGGCAAACACGCCCATCGTGGACTCGTCGCGATAGGTGGTCGTGCAGCCCCTGATCCTGGTCGTGCGTCCCAGCACCCCCAGGTCGAAGTCGCTGCAGGAATCGATCGAGTCGATCTGCATGTTCTGGAAGTAGATACCGCCGATATAGGTGAAGCGCTGGTTCGGATCGGATTCGATCCGCAATTCCTGGCTGAACTGCTTGGTCGACTGATTGAGGAACGTGTTGACGATCGGCAGCGGCGTCGCGTCGGCATCGATCTGCTCGCGCCATTTGCTGTCGATATAGCCGGTTAGCGAGACGATCTTGGCAAAGTCGAAATCGAGCGTTGCCCGGAAAGTTCCGATGACGGCGCGATCCTTTCCGCATTCGTCGCAGGCGTTCGGATTGCGACCGGCCGAGCGGAATCGACTCGCAGTGAAATCTTCATCGGCGTCGAGTGCGCGCACCTGTGCGACAAAGCTGTTCACATTGGCGAAACGCGTATCGACGAAGCCAATCTGTGCGGAGCGACCGAAGCTGGTCGCGCGGCTCGCCTGCACCGATGCGAAGAGTTCGAGATTGTCGGTCGGATTGGCAAGCAGGCTGAAGCGCCCGGAGATGCTCTTCTCCTCGGGCGCGCGCTTGTCGGTGTAGCTGTTGAAGAAGGCGCCGTCGGACGTCGATGCCTTGACCGCAAGGCGCGCAGCGACCCGGTCGCTCAACGGCCCGGTCACATAGCCCTCGAGCGAACGACGCGTTCCCCCGTCGATATCGACCAGGCCGACCGCCTGCCCCTCCAGGGTAAAGCGCGGCTGGCCCGACGTGATGTTGATCGCGCCACCGATCGTGCTCTTGCCGAACAGCGTGCTCTGCGGCCCTTTCAGAATTTCGACCTGCTCCGTGTCGAGGAAGGCGAGACGCGACAGGCGGGCGACGCCCATCGAAATACCGTCCTGAAACAGGCCGACCGACTGTTCGAAGGCGGCGCTCGATCCCGAGCCCACGCCGCGGACGAACAATTGCTCGCTGAGCCCGCCGTAGCTGACGTGGAGTGTCGGAACCGACGTTGAAAGCGCTTCAAGCCCGGTGGTGCCCTGGTTGACAAGAGATTCGCCGCTCACCGCCTGCACCGACACCGGAACGTCCTGGAGGCTCTGCGCGCGCTTTTGCGCTGTGACGATGATTTCGGTCAGCGCAGGACCTTCCGATGCTGCGTCGGCCGCGTCGGCGCCGGTTTGCTGCGCGTGAACAGCCGCCGGCGCAATGGCCCCCGCCGCCAGCGCCGCGAGCGCGCAGTGCGCGAGCATCCGCGCCCGACCTTGGTACAAACGCGGCGCTTGAATCAGCCTCTCGAGCATATCCCTCTCCCATGTTCGCCATGCTACGTCGGGTGACGCGCACAATCTAGCATCCTTGATTACTCGGAGTCGATGATATGTCAAGCATTGCACAATCCACATTATGCGCTGTTTAATGTCAGCATATCTCAGACATGTTGACCAAGACCCATATCAAGGATACCTGATATGAAATTATTGGGAGATGATTGATGCAAGAAGGGAGCGCGCTGCTCGATCCCTATGCGGGGCAAAAAACGACGCAGGGGCCAGTTCACGCGCCGCTGTTCGACGTCGACCTCAGGATCGACCTCAAGCGTCACGACCTCTATCTCGGCGGGACGCCCGCCGAGGATGTGCGTGCGCTACGCAAGGCCGCCCCCATATTCTGGCATCCCGAGGATGAGCAGAACGAGCCGGGTTTCTGGGTTTTGACGCGCCACGCCGATGTTCAGGCCGTGAGCAAGAATCCCGAACTCTTCTCTTCGGAGATCGGTGCGGGGGCCTTGCTGTCCTTCGACGAGAGCCGCCGCCAGCACCTCACGCCCGAGACGCTTGCCATCCGGCGTGCGAACATGGTCAACATGGACCCGCCCGACCATCGCACCTATCGCTCGCTCGTCATTCCCTATCTCGCCGGCCCCGCCAGCAACCGCCTTGAGCCAGCGGTGACCGAGCGGATAGCGGGACTGCTCGACACGATCCGGAAGGGCGAGAGTTTCGATCTGGTCTCAGAATTTTCTGCGGTCACGCCTGCGGCAACCATGTGCCACCTTCTCGGAGTGCCCGACGAGGATCGCGACATGGTGGTCGAATGGGGCGACAAACTCGCTGCGGTCGGCGACCCCGAACTTGCCGATGAAGTGGCGGCGACCCACGCCAAGGTCTATAAATATGGAATGGACCTGTTCGAGCGAAAGCGGACCGAGCTGGGCAACGACCTGCTCAGCGCAGCGCATGAAGCGCTCGCCAAGACCGACCGTCCTTTGCGCCCCTATTCGGTCGAAAGCCTCTTCTCGCTCATGATCGTGGCGGGCCACCGGACGACGCGCAACACGACCACCTCGGGACTGCTCGAACTCTACCGCCATCCGGATCAGCTCACGCGGCTGCGCGGAAAGCCCGAATTGATCGGCAATGCCATCGAAGAGATATTGCGTTATACGACGGTCGTGCCGCTATTCCGGCGGACCGCCACAGCCGATACCGAAATCGCGGGGCAGAAAATCGCAAAGGGTGAAAAGGTCGTGATGTGGTATTCGGCCGCCAACCGTGACGAGAGCGTTTTCCCCGATCCCGACCGGTTCGACATCGAGCGACCCGAGGCGCGCAAGCATCTGACTTTCGGGCACGGCGAGCATATGTGCGTGGGCAATATGGTGGCCCGCCTGCAGCTGCGCATCGCCATCGCGGCCTTCGTCAACCGCTTCGACACGCTCGAAGTCGTCGAGCCACCCGAGTATCTGCGCACCAACCAGGCGGTTTCGATCAAGCGGGTCATGGTGCGGGCCGGTTGAGACGCGATGGCGAACGCCGACCTCGCAAGGCGCCTGATTGAGATCGTCGGCCGACGATATGTCGTCACGCGCGCGGCGGCGATGCGGCGCTTCACCAAGGGGTATCGCTTCGGCGAAGGCACAGCCTTGGCGGCAGTGAGCCCCGGGACGCTCGTGGAACTCTGGCGCGTCCTCAGGACCTGCACCGACGCCGACGCGATCGTGATCATGCAGGCGGCCAATACCGGACTGACCGGGGGTTCGACGCCGTTCGGCGATTACGACCGGCCGGTGGTCCTTGTCAGCGCGCGAAGGCTGCAGACTGCCCATCTCATCGACGGCGGGCGCGAGGCCATCAGCCTGCCGGGCGCAACGCTCGACCAGCTCGAGCGGATGCTCGCCCCGCTGGGCCGCGAGCCCCATTCGGTGATCGGTTCCTCCTGCCTCGGCGCCTCGGTGATCGGGGGCATCTGCAACAATAGCGGCGGCGCGCTCATCAAGCGCGGTCCCGCCTTCACGCGGCACGCCCTGTTCGCGCGGCGCGGCGCGTCGGGTGCGCTCGAACTGGTCAATCACCTCGGCATTGAATTGCCCGCCGGCCCCGAGGACATGCTCGCCGCTCTCGAGGAGGGCCGCTTCGATCGCGGGGTGATCGTTGCGCCGCCGCCCGAAGCCGCGATCGACTATGAGAACCGGGTGCGGAGCGTCGACGAACCGACCCCTGCACGCTACAACGCCGACCCGTCCTTTCTGCACGAGGCATCGGGCAGCGCGGGACATCTCGCCGTGTTTGCGGTGCGGACGGACACCTTTCCCAGGGCGGAGAGCACGCAGGTCTTCTACATCGGCACCAACGATCCCGCTGACCTGACGAAGATCCGCCGCGACATTCTCTCAACCTTCGCCACGCTTCCAATCTCGGCCGAATATATGCACCGCGGCACTTTCGATCTTGCCGCGAGCCACGGCAAGGACATGTTCCTTGCCATACGGCTGCTGGGAACGCGCCGGCTGCCGCTCATCAACCGAATGAAAGAGTGGATCGACCGGGCAACGGCAAGCTTGCCCCTGATCCCGACCAATCTCGCCGACCGGCTGCTCCATGCGATCGCCTCCCTCCTCCCGAACCATCTCCCGAAACGTCTTCGGCAGCTTCGCGACCGCTATGAGCATCATCTGCTGATCCGCACCGCGGACGAAACGACCACCGAGATGGCAACATATCTCGGTAGAACGATCCCCGGCCTCGCCGCCGAATATCTGATCTGCTCGCCCGCCGAAGGCGAGGACGCTTTTCTCCATCGCTTCGTAGCGGCGGGTGCGGCCATCCGATATCGCGCACTCAATCCAAAAACCTCGGCGGGACTTGTCTCGCTCGATATTGCGCTTCCCCGTGATAAGCAGGACTGGGCCGAGACCTTGCCGCCGGAACTGGCAGGGCAAATCGCGCAAAGCCTGTCCTACGGACATTTTTTCTGTCACGTCTTCCACCAGGATTATGTCGCCATTGCGGGCTGCAACCTTGAAAGCCTGGAAGAGCAACTCCTTACTTTTCACAATGCTCGTGGTGCCAAATATCCCGCAGAGCACGGCGTCGGCCATCTCTACCATGCCGAGGAAACGCTCGAGAGGCATTTTCAAGAACTCGACCCCACCAACAGCTTTAATCCCGGAATCGGTCGATTGACGCGCGGGAGGAATTGGTTGCACCGGGCCAGTCCAGAATAGGTCGGTCCTTCTTTGCTCGCTACTGCAATCAGCATCTCGTCGGGTGTTCGAGGGAAGTAGCGTTGATGCTAATGGCCGGTTGGCGACAGTCCGCTTCTGAACGCAAATCGTGAGAACCGGACCATCGGTCGCCCGACCTTTCAAGGCGGCAAACGCGAGAGACCCCGAAGGTGACCATGCGCCATGGCATTCGTCACCCAACGGCAATTGCAACGACGCCATTTCAATACGACCTTCTCTCAGAGCTCGCCGAATGTCGCATAATCCTTGTGAAAGTCGTCCGGACCCTGGAAATTTGTCAGCGTCAGGCTGGCAGACACATCGAGGGCCTCGACATGATGCCACCAGCCGATCGGCAGGAAAATGAGCTCACCGGGGGCGAGGTCGCAGTGCAAAAGATGCGGCCGCGCCCCGTCGTCGGCCACCCGGCAGGTGGCATCCTGGCCGAACTCGCTGTAGCAATGGTAATGATTGCGCATCAGCGGCGTCTGCGCGGGGGATGCTAACGTCAGACGCTTGTGACCCATGATCTGAACGAGGAGATTGTTCGTTAGATCATGGTGCCAGGGCGTGATCGTTCCGGATGGCCCAAGCCACAGAAAACCCTGCTCCCGCGAATGCCCCGACAGGATGCCGTCGATGGGTCCGAAATCTTCCCACAGGGGGGCCAGCACGTCTCGATTTGCCGCACCATTGTTGGCAGTCAGGTAGAAATCATTGCTTCGTTTGCCGTCGCGAAGCGCGGCCAGAAAGGATTGCCAGGGCACGTTGCGCTTATGTTGGGCGGAATTCTGCTCATAGAGACGATCGGCGCCTCGTCCTGCCTGAAGTTCCACAACGACGGGACCGACCGCCGCCTCGATATAATCGAGCGACCAAGCCGAAAAGGCGCGCCACGACCCAACAGCCCGGGTCAGGATCAGTGGCCGGTTGCGCGCGTAGAATTCCTCGAAAAATGTACCGAAATCGATGCTTTCGCGCCGCTCGATCGTCCTCGATCCGAATTGTTCGAGCCGTCCGAGCACCGATGTGATCCAGCGATGCTTGTCCAGCCGCGCCTGCAGGCGCCGCGCCGCGATCAGATAGGGATGATGCTCCGCGAGACGCAGTTCCCGCTCGATCAGGCTGCGATCGAAACCGGCCCGCCGCATCGCATCGATCAACTGCCTTTTGTCGGTATGGAGAAGCAGGTTCTCGGCGATCCAGCGGCGCCAATCCCCGTCCAGTTCGGCTTCGCCGGGTTGCGTTGTTTTCTGGGTATTCGAATGCATTGTCTGCCTCGTTTCGGGAAATCGAAGACTCCCGGCCCTGGGGGTGGGGCCGGGAGTCTTCCTTCTACCAGCGGAAGGTCAGTCCGCCGGAGACACTGTGGGCTTCCATGCGCTCGCGCAACTCGAGGCCGTAGCCGATCCGGAACTGCGCGGTGCCCAGATTTCCGGTAATGCCGACGCTTGCGATGCCGGCGGTCCGGCCCGGTCGCACCCCGGTGATCCGGAACGCGCTTCCTCCGCCGATCAGCCGGTTGGTCACGGCCCAGCCTTCGCGGTCGAAATCATGCGCGATCACAACGTCGGCGAACGGATGGATGCGACCGTCGGGCCCGAGATTGCCCTGGAGCTCGAACCCGAGGCTCCCGGTCAGGGCCTCGAACCGGGACTTGCCGACCTGGAGCCCCGCGTCCCCCGCATCGCGCTCGGTGAGCGCATGCTGTTGGACCCGGGCATAGCCGAGGCTCGCGAACGGTCGGAAGTCCAGGTCCTTCGTCCCAGCATTCGCGCCAAGCTTGAGCGACCCGCGAACTTCATTTGCCGACGCGTCGCCGTTCGCGGTGCGGCTCGACATGCCCGTGACCAGCGTTCGGGTCACGTCCAGATCGTGGTGCGCGTAGCTCGCCTGCGCATCGAGGAAAGCCGTTCCGAAGTCGACCGTCGCATAGGCGCCCACATGGTAGCTGTCGCCCTCGGCCCGCGAACGGGTTCGATGCTGCTTGGCCTCGCTCGTCGACCAGCCCGCAGCAATGCCCACCCGGGACTGGGCGTTGGGCGTCGCGTCGATGCCCATCGCCAGCCCGCTGACCTGATGGTCATAGCCGGCTGCGGCGGCCGTGTTCTCGACATCGCCGAAGCTGCCGATCGCCTGTGCCCAGACATTCATGCCGTGCCAGCGCTCGCCCGACTCCAGGCGAGCCGAGCGGGCGTCGGTCATGCGATTGCCGAGGAGCCGCGCAAACTCGCTTCCGGCCCGGGCCGCGATGGCGGGTGTGTCGGCATAGATTTCGCCCGAGAAGGTCCCAAGCGCAGCACCTGCCTGCGAGGGGGCGATCCAGTTGAGCTCCGCCCGAACCTCCGCGAGATCCCGGGTGAACACGCCGCTCGACCCAAAGGCGTCGAAGACGGCCTGCTGGTTGGGGGTGAGGTCCAATTCCAGGGGCGGTGTCGGCGTGGGCGTGGGCGTGGGCGTGGGCGTGGGCGTGGGCGTGGGAGTGGGCGTTGGTGTCGGTGTCGGTGTCGGTGTCGGCGTAGGCGTAGGCGTAGGCGTAGGCGTCGGCGTCGGCGTCGGCGTCGGCGTTGTTTGCGTCCGCGTGACGTTCACCGAGACCTGATTGGCCGCGCTATAGTCGACGGCGTAGGTGAAGAAGATGCCCTGCTGCGCCAGCTGCTCGTCCGGATTGACCCTGGCGAACTGGCCGGTCACCCCGCCTGTCGCCTTCAGGAAGGTATAGGCGCCCAGAACACCCGCATCGAGCGGCACGAACTGGACCGCGCCGTCGAGCGCGGCGGCGCCGCGCACGTTCAGAAGATCGCTGGTGCCGGGGACGCCAAGCTCGATCTGGAGTTCGCCGGCGGCGCCCTGCCGATAGTCGCCGAACACGGTCAGCGTTCCAAACTCGCTCCCCGCGAGCAGGCCGCCCGGCGCGACGATGCCGGCATTCACGAGGTTGGCCTTGCGGCCGCCCGCAAGGTCCGCCGCCGTCCCAATCGAACCGCTACCGCCGACGATGCCGCCGGCCTCGGTGATGGTGACACCGTTCCGCACTACCCCGTTCACAAGGAAGGTCCCGCGCGCCGCCACCTCGACGGCGGTCGACAATTCCGCGCCGGCGGCAAGCTCGAGGATGCCCGAATCCACGACGCTGGTCGCGCCCTGACCGAGCATCCAGTTACCGGTGATCACCGAGGTCCCACCGCCCTGTTTGCCGAGCGCTTCGATGTCCGAAAAGCGCGACGCGTCCCAGGTGCCCGTGTTGCCGGCGAATATGATCGTATCGAGGCCAGAGCCGCCGTCGATCCCCGCACCCGCCGCGAGTTCGGCTGCGCCATAGATGCCGAGAGCGTCATCGCCCGCGCCGAGCGTGATATTGCCGCCGATCGAGCCGCCGAACTCGACGAGATCGTCGCCCTCGCCCGCATCGAGCGCGCCGTCGAGGCGGCCGGCTTCCTGCGAATAGACGTCGTCGCCAACGCCAAGGCGGATATCGCCGCCGATGACCCCGCCCGGATAGTTCATGACGATGTCATCGCCCGCGCCGGTTTCGATGCTGCCGGTGATCGTTCCGTTGTTGCGCAGCTCGTCGTTTCCGGCGCCGGTCCTGACGCTGCCATCGATCAGGCGCTGGCCCGACGTCTGTGTCGCGCTGTCGATCACGAAACCGTTGTCGATCAGCGCCCTTGCCGTGTGGATGAGATCGAGGTCGCCATAGATGGAACCGTCATTCTCGATCGCGATGTCGCCCGGCGCGCCGCCGATGAGGGCGTCGGCATAGATCGCCGTGACGGGTGCCCCGGGGCCTGCATGACCGATCCGCGCTCCGTCGGCGTTGCGGAGATAGGCGCGCGTGCCTTCGTCGGGCGCCAGCACGACCACTGCTGCGGGGTCCGGGCCGCCGACGGCGTCGATAATGCCCTGATTGAGGAGCTGGAGGTTCGCTCCGCTCAGATCAATCGCTCCGCTGTTCTCGCGGCCGTTCACGATGCCCGCACCGGCCAGTATCTTGACAGTTGCGTTGTCGCCCCGCGTGCCGATCAGCGTGCCGTCGGTTGCGGCTTCGAGCAAACCTTCGACGCTGACGGTGAGGTCGTCGGCCGTAAAGACATAACGGCCGTTGATCGGCGGCTTGCAGATCACCGTCGTTCCCGGCGCCGGGTCGGCCGGCGAGCAACCTGTCGGCGTCGGGGTCGGCGTGGGCGTCGATTTGACGACGTTCACGACCGCCCGGTCGCCGAGATAGTCTACGGCATAGCTGAAGAAGAGGCCGCTGCCACCGACCCGGTCGAACTGACCAGCGCGCGACCCGTAGGTCAGGAAGGTATAGGTGCCGGTGTCCGCAAGATCGAGCGGGATGAAATTGACTCCGCCCGCGAGATTGGCGGCTCCACGAACCTCGAGCAGGTCGGATATACCGGGCGCGCCAAGCTCGATGTCGAGCCGACCGGCGGCCGTTTGGGTATAGTCGCTCATGACGGTAAGCGTTCCGATGCTTCCCGCGCCCTGGCCCGGCGCGACGATTCCCGCGTTGGTCAGCACCTGCTCGGCAAAGCGGCCGTCACCGACGCGGCCCGTTCCCAGAAGGACACCCCCGGCCGCGATGTCGATCGCGCCGAGATGCGTTCCGTCGAGGCGGTAGACGCCGCTGCTGCCAATCGACGCATTGCCGACGATCTCGTCGGCGGCGCGGTCGGTTCCGAACACGAGGGTTCCGTCAGCAATGGTGACGCCGCCCAGGAAGGTCGCACCTTCGGATCCAAGGATAGTCGTGCCCCCGCCGTCCTTGATCAGCTTCTCGGCGTTGATGCGCCAGGCGTCGACTGCGCCGGTTTCGCCACGATAGATCACCGTGTCGCCGCCGCCGCCTGCGACGTTGATGCTGTTCTCGCCCGTGATCGTGAGCGGGCCGTTGACGATCACGGTGTCGTCGTTGCCGCCGAGCACGATCGAACCGTTGAGCACGCCCGAAACCTCAAGGGTCGTGGTGCCCTGGAAGCTGCCATCGCCGTTCAGCGTCCCGGCGAGAACGATATGATTGGCGGCGTCCCCGATGTCCGAAATGTTCCCGTTGATGGTCCCGCTGTTGTAGAGTTCGTTGACGCCTTCGCCGAAATAAATGTCGCCGACGATCGTACCGCGGTTGCGGACGCGAACCGTGTCGTCGCTGCCATTGAAGTAGAGGTCGCCCTCGATACGGCTGGGCCCGTCGACAGCGTTGCCTGCCAGATCATAGCCGTTGAGCACGGTCCTCGGCGCGCCTCCTCCGTTCAGAGAAATATCCGCATGGATCAGCCCGGCGTTGGCGATAGATAGCGCGCCGCCAGACCCGAGGATGGCGTCGTCGCCCGAATCCTGACCCGGATGGCCGATAACGCCGGTCGCCGTGTTGACGAGCGTGCTCGACTTGTCCGTGCTTGCACGCAGAATGACGACAGTGGCCGCGCTGCCGAACGACGTGCCCGTCGTGTCGATGCGGCCCGCGTTGAAAATCGTGTTCGATCCGGATTGCAGCAATATGGCGGGCGCGATTCCGGTCCCGATCAGCTGGCCGCCTTCGCGGTTGATGACCGTACCATCCGCAGCGATCGCGATGGCGTTCGAACTGCCCGTAATGGTTCCGCTGTTATCGACGCTCGATCCGTTGCCTAGAAGCGCGCCGTTGGCGCCCGAGATGGTTCCGGCGTTGACGAGCCTGGTCCGGTCGGACGTGCGGATTCCGGCGAAGCCGCCGCGGATTTCGCCGCCCGCGAGGTTCGCGATATCGCCGCCTCCTTCGATCGCCAGTCCGATGGAATTGCCGCTTCCAGGCAAGGTAACGATCGAGCCGCTGTTGCGGACGGTCGCGATGCCGCCGATCGCGATCGCCGCCGCGCCATTGCTTCCGGTCGAAATGGTTCCGCTGTTAGAAAGGACGGCCCCCTCCCGAAATCCGTCGATCCTGACCGAAAATATCTGATTGGAGGTCGACGTGATGGTGCCACTATTCGTGAAATCGCCGGTGTTCGTGCCGGCGGTAACCGCGAGGCCGAGCGATACCGCAATATTGCCGTCGTTGGTGAAGCGGTCGACATCGGCGCCGATCGCTACCGTCGATGCCGTATCGCCGGTACAGGCGACGGTTTTCTGCCCGTCGGTGGATGTCGTGCAGGCCGCCTGGGCTGGCTGCACGAGAATAAGGCTTCCGCAAAGCGCCGAGGCGCACAAAAGGGTACGTTTCATGAGTCAAAATCTCCCTGCCCGGCAAAAGCCGGTTCATTGAACCTGGTGGTGAGGATGGTTGTGCGCCCGCCGCTTTCAGCGCGGGCGAATAGGGCTGTAAGAGCCGTGGTTATCGATCAGGTGAGGTCAGCGGTTTCGGCCTCCCTGAACTGTTCCAGCATCTCGTCGGCAGCCGCGATCGCGTGCGCCAGTCTTGCCGCTCGCCGGCGCTGCCAGATCCTGAGCGCGACTGCGGTCCAGGCGGCTACCGAAAAGATAAAGCGTTTCGAGTCGATCGCGCCCAGCGCGCCGAGCACGGTCGCGGCGCACCGATCCGACCGGCGACAGGTCGAAGGCCGAGCTTCGGCGCATCGCACGCTCATGCCGGCGGACCGCTTCGGCGAGGTCCGTCGCGGGAGAACCGGGCGACTGCCGCCCGGCCGCAAGTTCGTCGAGATCAAAGCTATTCATGGGCCAATTCTGTCCTCTGCATGGACTTTGCGGGGTTGAGGCGAACACCGACATTGGCGACGCTGATTTCGTGTCGGCCCGTTGGCGGATGGTGATGCGGGTCGGCAACGGGGAAAGTCGTGAACGGCTTCCGCAATTTCGTGATCGGCAGACCGATGCAGTTGGCGATGCGTGAATGGCAGATAGAGACGAAGCGACGCGGCCCCGCGCCGGGTCGACAGCAAGGACAATGCCATGATCGCCTTTGGAGTGACGGGGTGGATCGCGATGATCGTCAATCGCGTGGCGCATATGATACCGCCCATCGCGGCAACGATTTTCGTCGTGTGCGAGCTTTGTTGGCTGATCGCGTGGGCGATTGCGCCGCTGTGCGCAAAACGGCTGCGACGCGCGGAACAGCTTTCAACATAAAGCGCTCTGGAGCAGCCGGACCGTTCGCCCCGGCAAATCCCGCCGGATCGCTCGGGCTAGTCCTTCAAAACCGTTCGCGCCGCCGGCAAATATGTCCTGCTGATGGGGACTGCTGTGTCATCCAGAAGCCGCGCAATCGCTCGTCCGGGGGTTCTTTCCAGTTGCCGGACACCGTCTTTGGCCACCCACCAGCTGCGGTGCACGCGAAGGCCTAGCCGCGGATCGATGATCGCCGCCGCATCCGCCAGCCGCATCAGGACCAACGCCGAGCCGTTGAGTGTGTGTACGCGCACATAATGATCTTCGGCTTCGAGTGCGAGTATGTCGCTGCGCAGGGCGGCCGGAAGCTTCGACAGGAATTCGGGCGGATATTCTGGAGCCGCGGCGGGCTGTCCCGCGGGTGCGACCACCGCAACCGGGTCGTCCGGAGCCATGATGCGGGCGATCAGCAGCTGGACCAGCGCCACATAGGGGAACAAGCCGAGCAGTTGGACGGGACCGAATGTCCTTCCTGGTCTGACCACCCCCATAGCCCATGCCACAAAGAAGGTCATGGGTACCGCCGATACTGCTGCCACCGCGAAGTACCGTGCGACCGTCCGCTTGCGCGGCGAAAGGGACGGAAGGATCCGCTCCGCGGCCGCAGCGGTCCCAAAGCCGGCGACGGCGATGATCATCCAGAAAGGATATCGAACCGCTGGCCCGAGTACAGATTGCGATCCGAATGGCCCCGTTACGCCAAGCATCGCGCCGAACGCGACAGCACTCAGCGGCACCCGCCACTTCCTCAACATCCGCCATTCACGCATCGCCAACCGCATCCGCCCACCCGTCACGAAACGGCGGACGCTATTCACGATTTTGCCCCTTGTCGACAGGGATCATGACCCGCCAACCGGTCGGCACGAAATGTCGAAATGGAGAAAGCAATGAAGCGATTTATCACTGGCGCAGCATTGGCATTTGCAGTCGTTCCAGCAGCGGCAAGCGAGCCCGTAAACATGCGCTTTGAGTGCGACGCCGGAGCCGCTACGGCGGGCGGCGAGCCCCCGAACCTCCACGGCAACTGGGATTTCCTGATGGATGCCGGGGGAGAGCCCAGTTTCGGGCTGATGTCGATCGGCTTCGTCGGCGACACCTATGGCGGATCGCTAACCCCGGTCAGGACCGCGCCCGTCGTCGTGCGCACAATCACCTTGACCGGCTACAGCATCCACATGGTTGTCGCGTCCCGTGAAGGCGATGTCCTGTTCGACGGCACGCTCTCGGCCAACGGCAACAGGATGTGCGGAACCGTTACCTATCATGGCGGCCGGACCCTCGCGATGGTAGCTCAGAAGCGGCCTTCAATCTATCAGTCGCAGTCTCAGGCCCAGCGGGCGAGTGGCAGCAAGCGAGGCTGCGACCATCCGTTTTCAATGCCGCGAGGCCGATCGACAAAATGCCGGCTGTCAGGCGCGAAGCAGCTGCAGCGAGCGCGTCAGCGGAATGACCGCTTTCGGGCACAAGTAAATCCAGGTCGGAACGGCCGATATCGGGCGCGAAGCGGACGTTGCATGGCAGAGTAGTTTGGGAGAGGGCGGCAAATCGACGGACGGTATTTGCGGTTCTCTGCCCCTACATATAACAGTAAAGAAATATTTTAACCGGCCTATACAAGAGAATAACTTCGGTATCTGCGTTTCGATTGACAGGAATTAGACCGGAAAATGGCCGGATTTACCATGCAACTCTAAAGATCGTCTTCGAAAGTTATATTATTGAAAATGACAAATTTTCTCCTATTTTCAATAGTTTAAGAACATAACGAGCCGCCCGCTGATCATTTGGGTCAGAATATTATTTTTCCTCATTATTATCAGGATATTACGGATCTCTGAATATTTGAGTGGGAATGATCAAGAGCTAGGTTTCACCTCTTCAGAATCTCGATCACCCCTATAGCGGGCAGGCAGACCCGGACGCCCTTTCATCGCGGGTCCGCGTTTCCTGACTCAGCGGCAGTCTCCGGCACGGCAGGCGGCCCGCCGCGGACCAGTCTTTCCATGATGATGACGACGAGCGGCACGACGAGCGAAATATAGATGTTGTCGATGCCATAGGGGTTATCGAGCATGTACCAGATCGTCGTCAGGATCGCCGAACCGGCGAGCGCCAGTGTCGCCCCGCGCGAGCTGGCGTAAAAGGGCAAGGTGAAGCCGATCACCGCGACGATCGAGATCGAAAGGCGTAGCGCGCGAGTGAAGAAGCTGAGCTTCAAAACCTCGGGCACGAACAGCGCGAAGATCAGCGGCACGAAGGCGATGACGATCGCGGCGATGCGGGTCATCCGGAACTGCTGGGCTTCGCTGGGATTGCGATAGGGCACATAGAAATCGCGGATCACGAGCGAAGCGATCGCGAGCGCGACGGTGCTGACGCTGACGAAGATCGACGCAACCAGCGACACGGTGACGAGCGCCGCTGCCCAGGTCGGCATGATTTCGAGGAACATCGGCAGCGCATAAAGGC
Organism: Sphingopyxis sp. Root1497; assembly: GCF_001427085.1. Taxonomy (NCBI): domain Bacteria; kingdom Pseudomonadati; phylum Pseudomonadota; class Alphaproteobacteria; order Sphingomonadales; family Sphingopyxidaceae; genus Sphingopyxis; species Sphingopyxis sp. Root1497. The sequence goes on along the minus strand of NZ_LMGF01000005.1, from coordinate 77,360 downwards.
TGTCGAGGTCGGGGCGGAGGTAGCGCGCCGCGACGCCGATCGCGGCGAGCGCAAAGCCGATCGGGAAGCAGAAGAGCGCGGCCCATAGAGCCGCCTTGCTCGCGTCGGCCGGACTCTTCGTCGAGGAGATCGCCTGGATGATATATTGGGTCGAGAAGATCGCGCCGATCGTCGAGATCGTCCAGGCCGCGATCGTCGCGAAGCCGATCGTCCCGTCCCAGGTGAAATAATGCGCGGGAAGCGCCGCTTGCATGGGGGCAAAACCCTTGGTCGCCATCAAGGCCACCGCCGCGATGATCGCGATGCCGACCAGCTTGATCGCGCTGTGCAGCAGCGTCACATAGGCAATGCCCTTCAGTCCCCCGAAGAAATAATAGAAGGTGCTGACGACCGCGATGATCGCCATCGCCGGCAACAGGCCGATCTTCATCACCTCCTGAATGGCCGCCGCGCCGCTGATGTAATTGCCGACGTTCACCAGCAGCAGCGCATAGATCATGATCAGCGAGACGACGGTCATCGTCTTGCGGTCATATTTCTTCTCGATCGCCGCCGAGATCGTATATTCGCCCGACCCATAAATCTTCTTGGCAAAGAAGAGGCCGAAAAGCAGGAAGCCGATCGAGGCGCCGAGCACCGACCAGGTTGCCGCCATGCCCGAGTTGAACGCCTCCTGCGCGGTGCCGACTGTCGACTTGGCGCCGATGAACTCGGACATCAGGAGGACACCGACGACGATCGCCGGGAGCGCCCTTGAACCGACCATATAATCGGCATTGCTCTTGCTTCGCAGCCGATAGGTCAGCCAGCTGGTGAAAGCGATGTAGAGGACGACCGCGCCCATGATGACGATGGTTGCCGACGGCGCAAAATGACCCATTTCTCTCTCCCGTTCCGCCATTCAGCCGTACGTGCGGCGGCGGTAACCCAAATTATTCAGCGAGTTCGCGCATCACCTTGATGAGGTCGCTTTTGCCTTCGAAACCGATGCCCGGAAGGTCCGGCATCACGATATGACCGTCCTCGACCTTCACCGTGTCGGGGAAGCCGCCATAGGGCTGGAACAGGTCGGGGTAGCTCTCGTTTCCGCCGAGCCCCAGGCCCGCCGCAATATTCAGTGACATCTGGTGACCGCCGTGCGGGATGCAGCGCGACGGCGACCAGCCGCATTCGGCGAGCGCGTCGAGGGTGCGCAGATATTCGACCAGGCCGTAGGAGAGCGCGCAGTCCATCTGCAGATAGTCGCGGTCGGGGCGCATGCCGCCGTAGCGCAGCAGGTTGCGCGCATCCTGATGGCTGAAGAGATTTTCGCCCGTCGCCATCGAGCCTGGATAGAATTCGGCAAGCGCCGCTTGCAGCTTGTAATCGAGCGGATCGCCCGCCTCTTCGTACCAGAAGAGCGGATAGTCGCGTAGCGCCTTGGCATATTCGATCGCGGTCAGCGTGTCGAAGCGGCCATTGGCGTCGACCGCGAGCTGCGCGTCGCCCTCGATTTCCTGGAGCACGGATTCGATCCGCCGACGATCGATCGCGAGGCTCTCGCCGCCGATCTTCATCTTCACGACATTATAGCCGCGATCGATGTAGCCACGCATCTCGGCGCGCAGCGCGTCGTCGTCCTTGCCCGGATAATAGTAGCCGCCGGCCGCATAGACGAAGACGCGCGGGTTCGCCTCGCGGCCCTTCATGTCGGCAAGCAGGCGGAAGAGCGGCTTCTCCGCGATCTTCGCGACCGCATCCCATACCGCCATATCGATCGTCCCGACCGCGACCGAGCGTTCGCCATGACCGCCCGGCTTCTCGTTGGTCATCAGCGTCTTCCAGATCTTATCCGGATCGAAATTCTCGCCCGTCGTATCGAGCAGACTTGCAGGCTCGGCTTCGATCAGCCGATCGCGGAAGCGCTCGCGAATGAGACCGCCCTGCCCGTAACGGCCGTTGGAATTGAAACCGTAGCCGACGACACGGCGGCCGTCGCGAACGACATTGGTCACCACCGCGACGAGGCTCGCCGTCATCTTGGAAAAGTCGATATAGGCGTTGCGGATCGGAGACGAGATAGGCTTGGTCACTTCGACGATGTCGATGATCTGGGGCTGGGTCACTTTTTGCACCTTGGAGCTGATGGCAAGCGTCAGAGCGACGCGCCGCCACAGATGAGAATATCCTGGCCGGTGATCGCGCCGGCCTCATCGCCAAGCAGGAACGCAACCGTGGCTGCGACCTCGGCGGGTTCGATGTAGCGGCCTATCGGCGGCAGTATGGGCGGAACGCCGGCCCGGTCGCCGCGCGTCAGAAACGGTGTTGCCGTCGCGGCGGGCGAGACGATGTTGGCGGTGATGCCGCGCGGCGCGAGCTCGATCGCGAAGGATCGCACCAGCCCGGTCAGCGCCGCCTTGGTCGCGGCATATTGCGCCTTGCCCTTTGCGCCGCGGCTGGTGCGGCTGCCGATCGCAACGATCCGTGCACCCGCGCCCATGCCCGGTGTCAGGTTTTGGACAAGAAGCGCGAGCGCACGGACATGCACGGCGTACATGAGGTCGCCGACGGCGGGATCGAATTCCTCGATGCCCCCGGTGGTCATGAACCCCGCGGCATGAACAATGGCGCCGACCGGACCGAGGCTGGCGGAGAGACCCGCCAGCGCCGCCATGTCGGCCAGATCGACGACCTCGAACCGCACGCCATCGGCAGGCTCGGCAGGCTCGGCCGGCGTCCGGTCGAGCCCGATCACCGACCAGCCATCGCGGACGAGGCGCTGCGTTATCGCCGCCCCTATGCCCGAGGCGGCGCCGGTGACGACCGCGATGCGAGGGTCGGATGTCATGGCGTCAGACCAGCGCCGGTTCGACCAGGCCGGCGCCGCGCACCGCGTGCTCAATGCGGCGGAGTTCTTCGGCGCTCGGCGGCACCGTCGGCGGACGCACGGTACCGCGCGCGATCAGCCCGGCGGCGGCCATCGCCGCCTTCATGCAGGCATGCGCCTCGCCGGTCGGTTCGCCATCGCCATAGACCGCCTGCTTGAGCGGATCGATCAGCGCCTGCACGCGCTGCGCCTCGACCAGATCGCCCTGCTGCACGGCATCGAGCAGGTCCGCGATCAGGCCCGGGATGACCGAGGCGAAGCCGACGAGCGCGCCATCGACACCCTGGACCATCGAGGCGAGCAGATATTCATCATGACAGGTCAGCAGCGCCTTGCCCGGCGCCGCGGCGCGGATCGCCTTCAGGTCACGATCATATTTGTTCATCTCGCGCGTGCCGATCTTGAACGCCTGCACCGCGTCGAGGCGCGCAAGTTCGGCGAGCAGTTCGGACGAGAAGCTGGCCTTGGTCCAGGCGGGATAGACATGAACGATCAGCGGCAGTCCCGAAGCCTTGCCGATCGCTTCGAAATATTCGGTGACGTGCGACGGACGGAAACCAAAACGCAGCCAGTGATGCGGGGGCATGATATCGAGCGCGCTGGCGCCGGCTTCGCGCGCGATCACGGCCTGTTCGCAGGCATCCAATATGCCCTCGCACACGATCGAGGAAATGACCGGGATGCGGCCATCGACCGCCTTTGCAACGATCGACGTCACCTGGGCGCGTTCAGCGGGGGTCAGCGAGAAGACCTCTCCGGTGTGACCGTTCGTCATGATCGCCTTGATGTGGCGCTGTTCGGAGAGCCAGCGCGCAAGCCGCGTAAGACCGCCTTCGTCAATGCTGAAATCCTCATTGAACGGAACGGCGATGGCGGGGATCAAGCCCTTGAAATCGATAGCGGAAGTCACCGGTAAAAGTCTCCAATTGTTGCTATGGTGCCAAAGATTGAGCCGCCGTGCCGCCAGCGGCGCGAACGGCGAACGAAAGCTGGCGCGCGGCTTCGCAGGTGATGTCGCGTGCGCGGTCGACGAAATCGTCGAGAGTCTGGCCGAAGGACGGCGCCGCAACGCTGAGCGCCGCGAGCGGAACGCCGTCCATGTCGGTGATCGGCGCCGCGAGAACGCGCAGGCCCGTCACCGTTTCCTGGTCCGATACGGCGAAGCCGTCTTCACGAACCTTGGCGATCTCGTCGAGCAGCCGGTCGATGTCGACCATCGTATATTCGGTGAGCTGCTTCGGCGGGTTGGATTCGAGGATTTCGCGTTCGGTCGCGACGGGCAGATGGGCAAGGATCGCCCGCCCCAGCGCCGACGAGAAGGCCGGGACGCGATTGCCGACCCGGACGTCGACGGCCAGCCGTTGCAGCCCGGCCTGGATACGCTCGATATAGACCACCTCATAGGCATCAAGGACCCCGATCGAGGCCGCCTCGATATGGTCGTCGACAAGCGAGCGAAGCAGCGGCCGCCCGAGGCTGCGGATGTCGGATCGCGCAATAGCGTTGAAACCGAGATCGAGGCATTTGAGCGTCAGGCGAAAGCGCTTGCTCTCCCCTACCCGCTCGACATAGCCGAGCGACACCAAGGTATTCAGCATGCGAAAGGCGGTCGCATTGTCGGTCCCCGCCGCGCGCGCCACTTCGGCAATGACAAGCTCTTCGCTGTCGAGTCCGAAGGCATTCAGGACCGCAAATGCCTTGGCCACCGACTTGACCGTATTCTTGTCGTTCTTCTCATCGCTCATCAGGATGCTCCCGCTCGATTTTGTCATGCGGCCTGTTCCTATCAGCGCGGCGCGGCCAAAAATAGCGGGTGACGCAAGGGTCCATCCTGGCGCGCGCCGGGCGTCACCGCGCGCATGACGCGCGGCGACCCGGAGCCGGGGAGGACGAGATCCGGCCGCCGATTGTTCGGCACCCTTTGCTCGCCAGGATGGAAGAGGATGCGCCATCGTCAGAAGGAGAAGCGGGCGCCGATCTTGTACGTACGCCCGAGGACGTCGTAGAAGGTGCCATTGGTGTAGGAACTATACTGGGCAAACTTGCCCGGCAGCCCGAACCAGCCGGTCGCGCCGGTGCCCGGCGAGAAGGGCGGCTTGGTATTGAGGATGTTGTCGACGTTGGCGAACAGCTGGACCTTCGCCTTGTCACCCGAGACGATATTGTAACGGATGTTCGCGTCGAGATAGAAATAGGCCGGAATCTTCTCGTCGAGATAGGTGTTCGCGGCCGCGAACTTGTAACGGTACATGCTGTCGATGAAGTTGCCGCGCAGGCTCACCCCCAGCTTCTCGTCATTATAGGCCAGCGTTGCGTTCCAGCGCCAATGCGGCACGCCCGAAAGGTCGCCCGCGAGATCGCGCGGATTGAGACCCGAGCTGTTTTCTTTGTATTTGTCGACGTAGTTGGCGAGGAGCCGGGCCGAGAACTGGCCCGTCGAGCCACCGAACAGGACGTCGGCGCCGAAGCGATAGCCAAGGTCGAATTCGATACCCTGCGTCTCGATCGAGCCGAGATTGAGGAAGGGGTCGATAATCACGGTCTGGTCACTATTGATGAGACTGCAGAGCCCTTGGTTCGGTTCGCGTCCCGCGGCGGTGCCGCCGCCGAAGCAGCCGTCGATGATGCCCTGCGCGCCGAGCTTGCCGATGACGTCCTTGAGCTTGATGCGGTAGCCGTCGATCGAGAGCGTGAGTCCTCGCGTCAGCACATCTTCCATCGTAATGCCGACAGTGGTGCTGTAGGCGCGCTCGGGGCTGAGATCGAGGTTGTTGCGTCCTGGCGAGACGGCGTTCGCCGAACCCGTTTCCACACCGCCCGGACCGCGGGTGATCACCGAGGAATAAGTGGTGTTCGCCCCGAAACTCTCGAAAAGCGAGGGCGCGCGAATATCTTTCGAATAGGCGGCGCGGAAGCGAAGGCCCGAGACGGGTTCGTAGGTAGTCCCGACCTTCCAGGTAACAACCGTGCCGCTCGTGCTGTAATCGGTCACGCGGATCGCGCCGTTGAGATCGAGCGATTCTGCGCCCTTCACGTCAGCGAGCAGCGGCACGACGACTTCGCTGAAGCCTTCGACGACGGTATAGTTGCCGGCGAAGCTCTTCGGATTGGATTGCTGGAAGCCCCCCGAGGCGAAGAGCGGCGGATTGACGAAGTCGGCGTAGAAGCTGACGTCCTGCGCGACCTTCTCATAGCGATAGTCGACGCCGGCCGCGAAGGACACGGGACCAGCCCAGGTCGAGAAGGGCTCGCCGTTGATCGACGCGCCTGCCGCGACCTGCGTATAGACCGAGCTTTGATAGAGATCGTCGACGATATAATCCTTCGCCGAGGCCAGCGACCCCGGTCCGAAAGGATTGGCGGGAACACAGAGGGCGGCAGCGCCATAAGCCGCCTCGCCCGGCGCCGCGGCCCCTTCGACATTCACGCGGCAATCGGGCAGCCCGGTCCGGGGATTGATGACGACGTCGGTTGCGGCGGCAAGGTTCGAGACGACGATATTGTTGCCGAGGATCGTGTCGTACCAGTCGCGCCCGAAGGTGCCATAGGCCTTCCACGACCAGCCTTTGCCCATCTGACCTTCGAGGCCGGTGGCGACGCGGAAGACACGGTTGTTCGAATCCGAGGTCGCCGAACCGAGTTCGGGCGTCAGTTTCGACAGATAGATGGTGTCGGTGCCATTGGCGTTCATGATCGCCTGGATGTCGGCAGGGATGTACGGATTGCCGTTCCGGATCGCGATCGGATAGTCGGTCGAGGACGGGATCGCGTTCAAGAACAGGTCGGTTTCGGTACCCGACTCGCCATAGGAGGCTTCGATGAATCCGGTAAGGCTCGGCGAAAACTCATAGAGTGCGCGGCCGAAGAGGATCTTGCGCTCGAGCGGAGCCTGAAGGTTTCGCACACCGCGCCATTCGCCGTCGCCGCCGATCGACACGCTGCGATTGATCGGTCCGACCTGGCCATAGTCGAACGGCGCCGAACTGGTCGAATTGAGGAACTGGCGCCCATAGAAAGGGTCGGTCAACGCGAGCGGGTTTCCGTTGGCGGCGACGAGTACGCCGCCGCGCGTATAGCTGTTGTGCGTCAGGCCGCAGGTCTGGAGCCCGAGATAGAAAGTTCCGTTCACCGAACCCGGGAACCAACCGCACTGATCCTTGCCATAGGGCCGGTCGTTGGTAGTCGGGACATCCCACGACTTGCTGTACTCGCCCGCGAGCATGAGCTGGCCGCGACCATCCGCGAACGAGGTGCCGGCAGCGAGGCTGAGGCTGACTTCCTGCGCGTCGCCATAGTCGGAGACGCCATATTGCACCTTGCCCTGGATGCCTTCGAGCTTGCGTTTCAGCACGATGTTGATGACGCCCCCCACGGCGTCGGAACCCCAGGCCGCCGAAGCGCCGCCGCTCACCACATCGAGACGATCGACAAGCGCTTCGGGGATGAGGTTGATGTCGACCGAACTGCCGCCTGAGTTCTCCGCGCCGTTCGAGGGAACGAAGCGGCGACCGTCGACGAGGGTGAGCGTACGCGTCGCGCCAAGGCCTCGCAGGTTCACATAGTTGCCGCTGGCCTGCGACGTGGCGGGAAAATTCGGCGAAGGGCGAACCGAGGGAATGTCGTAAAGGACGTCCGCGATCGTCGTAGCGGCCTGAGCCTCGATCGCATCGCGCCCGATCGCGGTCACCGGCGTCGGCGCGAGATAGCCTTCACGGTTGACGCGCGTGCCAGTGACGATGATCGACGCGTCGTCGGCCGGCGCGCTTTCGGTAGCCTCGGCGTCCGGAGCGACTTCCTGTGCCATCGCCGGGACGGCGGAGAGGAGGATCGCGGCGGTCCCGCATGCGAGCCTGATTTTCGACGTAAACAATGCCTTTTTCATTCATCCCTCCCGAGCGGGTTTCCCAAAGCGTGCCCGGTCGCCGGGCTATCCTGCCATCCGAGTGCGAAATTCGCATTATTCGGATGGCGAACTTATATTCGCATTTCTAAGCATATGGATTTTCGACAGCTTGTAAATACCCCCGAGGCAAGTTGAAGAAGTCGCTGATTTGCTTGATCTTCGCGCACCAAGGCCGCCCGGATGCCGACGATGGGGAAGGCCGCGGGTGCGACAGAAGGCGACACGGTGATGACGAGTCGAACGTCAACGCGCGGACCTTGACATCGAGCGCCGACCCGATATCAAATCGCTATTGACGAATATTAATTCGCTATCCGAATACATGGGAGAAGATCGATGGGCATGAAGAAGGCAATGTCGCGGTTCGCCGTATCCTTGGCTGCGCTGGCAATGGGCCAGGCCGCACTCGCCGCTCCCTCCGCGCCGCCGCTCGCGAAGATCGCCGCCGACTCGCCCCTCCTCAGCATCGACCCGAACGAAGTCGCCTGCGGTCGCCCCGCAATCGCCCTCATGGACGCGACGCGCATCACGACGGGCTGGGATCACCGCAAGTTCCCCGCCTTCAAGGTCGTCGGCAATACCTATTCGGTCGGCATCTCGGCGGTCACCGCCTATCTCGTCAAGACGAGCGACGGCCTGATCCTGATCGACACGACGTTCGACGAGACGGCGCCATGGGTTGCGGAGTCGATCGAGAAGCTCGGCTTCAAACTCGCGGACATCAAGATCATCCTCGGCAGCCACGCGCACCTCGATCACCAGGGCGGCAGCGCGTGGATGAAGGTCCATGCGCCGGACGCGAAGCTGATGATCATGGAAGGCGACGCCGAGACGGTCGAAAAGGGTTCGCCGGCGGTCGAAGGGATCGGCCGCGGCATGCCGCCGGTAAAGGTCGACCGCGTCCTGCACGACGGCGACAAGGTGACCCTCGGCGATGTGACCGTTTCGGTTTGGAAGACCGCCGGCCATACCCGCGGCGCCTCATCCTTTGAATGGCAGACGACCGAAAATGGCAAGACCTATGACGTGTTGCTGATGGGAAGCCAGCAGGCCGCCACCAAGCTCGTGCCCGAAGAATATCCCGGGATCGTCAAAGACCAGATCGACGGCTGGGAGCGACTGCTGTCGCTCAAGCCCGACGTCTGGTTCGGCGGCCACCCCTGGCAGCACAATAATGTCGACAAATATGAAGCGATGCTGGCCGAACCCGGAAGCAATCCCTTCATCGATCCCAAGGGCTATCGCTGCCTCGTGGCCGCGCGCGCCTTCGATTTTGTCGAGGAACTCAAGAAACAGGAAGCCGCAGCGGCCAAGGGCGGCAAGTGAGCGCGCGCACGGCGCGGCTGCTCGCTGTTGCCGCGTGCGCAGCGCTTGCCGCCACACCATCGGCCAGCGCCTCCCCCTCTTCTTCGGGCGGGCCGAAAACGCCGAGCCGCGCGACGGCGCTGTGCGGTCCGGGCGACAATCCCGAGCCCGGCATGCAGGGCGAGACGCCGCTTGCCGACCTCGAGGCCGGGCGCACCGCCACGCCCTATGTCTGCGGCATGCGCATCGTCGGCAAGCTCGACCCGTGGGGACGCGGCGACAATGCGATGCTCAAACGATCGCGCCAGTGCGCCTATGTTTACGGCGGCGGTGAACGCAAAGGAATCGCCGTCATCAACGCGAGCGACCCCAAGGCCCCCAAGGCGGTGGGTCTGCTCGACACGCCGGGCGCGATCGGGGGATCGGAGACGATGGACGTCATCGACACCGGCACCCGCCACCTGCTCGTCGCGGGCGACTATAGCGGCGGCCTCAGACCGCCCGGCCCCGCTCCCCTCGACATCTACGATATCAGCGACTGCACCACGCCGAAGTTGCTCACGACCTTTTACTGGCCCGCAAACATCCATGTGCCCAAGATCTCGCCCGATGGCATGCGGGTCTATGCGAGCCGCGAATATGGCACCGATGGCCTGATGGTCCTCGACATCAGCGATCCGGCAAGACCCATTTATATGGGGGAATATCCGCTCGTCCTTCCCGGCGGCAAGGCACAGCGCTGCCACGACATGTGGATCAACGATGACCAGACGCGACTGATCTGCGCCGGAAGCGTGCCGATGATCGAGGCGCGCAAGGGCGATTCCGCGCCCAGCATCTGGGACATCACCCAGATCGGCAAGCCGAACCCCGAATGGCCGACGATCAGGTTCGTCGGCACCAGCGACATCCGCGGCCAAGGCGACCATCATGCGCCGCTGCTGCGCGTCCGCGGCCGCCAGTATCTGGTGGCTGCGAATGAGCTCCGCTGCACCGCCTTCCCGCGCATCTTCGATATGACCGATGAAAAGTCGCTGCGCATGGTCGGCGAATTCCGGCTTGAGGCGAATGACCGCTGCCTCGATGATCCGGCGTGGGCCAAGGCGAACGCCGCCGGCTCCTACGGCCTCCATTATAATGCCGTTGTCGACGATGCTTGGGGCGGCGTGGTGCTCGGCCTGTTCAGCTTCATGGGCTCGGGGGTCCGGATCGTCGACCTCCGCGATCCGACGCACCCGTACGAAGTGGCCTATTACCATCCGGGAGCCATCGATACCCCCTCCCCTCCCGGTCCCCTCGCCGGCAAGACCGACAGCTGCATGTCGATCAACAGTTTCGTGCCGGAGACCGGCCATATCTGGTTCGTCTGCCGCAGCGGCTTTTACGTCGCCGAACTTTCAAAGGCCGTTCGCGCCAAGCTTGGCGCATCCGCGCCATGAGATGGCAACGCTTTGGCCGATAGGGCCGTCGGGCGCTTCGGCCACGGCGCATAGCGCGGACTTTCTCGGCCTTGCGAGAAAGGATGAGGATAGCCGGCGCAAGTCATTGCTGAAGGACGGGTAATAGTCCGACCAGCCGGCCATGCCTCCTCCTTGGGGGCAGTTCGTCCCTCTGGCCGTCCGCTTCCCCAACGCCTCTGCCATTGTAATCGGGAGAACATATCTATATATCATAGATATTAGATCCGGATGGTCCAAAGGATCGCTTCGGTGGCGCAAACCTGGTGGGAGAAGATTGATGGCAGGCCGATTGTCGGGAAAAATCATTCTTCTGTCGGGCGGCACCCGGGGGATGGGCGAAGCGCAGGTCCGCGGCATGGTGCGCGAGGGCGCCGAGGTCATTTTCGGTGGCCGGGATCGGGCCGCGGGGGCGGCGATCGAGGCATCGCTCGACAGCAAGGCGCACTTTGCGCCGCTCGACGTCACGAAACCCGAAGATTGGAAGGCTGCAGTCGAATTCGCGGTGGAGCGGTTCGGCCGGATCGATGGTCTCGTGAACAACGCCGGTGTCGGCGCCACGCGCCCACTGGTCGACATCAGCGACGAGGAATGGGCCAGCGTCGTCGCGGTCAACCAGAATGGCGTGTTTCTGGGCATGCGCGAGGGGGCACGCGCGATGCTGAAATCGGGCGGAGGTTCGATCGTCAATGTCGCATCGCCCGCCGGGACGAAGGCCCATGCCAATCTGGTCGCCTATTCGGCCGCGAAGGCGGCGGTGATCGGGATGTCGCGGGCGGCCGCCAAGGAACTCGCGCCCAGCGGCATTCGCGTCAACGTTCTGATCCCGGGGTTTTTCGCGACGCGCCTCCTGACCGAGACGACAAACAGCGAGGCCCTCATACGCGGTGCGAAGTTGACCCCGCTCGGACGCGTCGCACAGCCTGAGGAGAGCGTTGGCGCTGTCCTGTTCCTGCTATCCGACGAAAGCAGCTTCGTGACGGGTACGCAGATCGTCGTCGATGGCGGCTACACCGCGTGACCGAACAGGTCAGGCGTTTTTTTCGAACGCATATTGGCCTTCGGGCAACACCACCCACGGCAGCGCGGTCGACGTCCAGACGCTGACCGACGGAGCGAAAGCCCCCGGATCGTCGAGCGTCCCGGCCTTGACGATCAAAAGCCCCTTCCCGTCGGTCGGCTCCGAAAAGATCGGCGACCCGCAACGACCACAGAATTTGCGCAGCACCGCGTTGCCGGAGAATGTGTCCTTATCCTCATAGACCGACAGGTCGCCTTCATGGCTGACCGCGGCCCCCTTAAAGAGCAGGTTGACCGAGAAGGCGCTGCCCGATTGCCGGCGACAGTTGGTGCAGTGGCATTGCGCCACCACGATCGGGTCGCCGTCGGCACGGTAGCGCACCGCCCCACAATTGCATCCGCCCTCGATCATATGGCTTTACCCTTCTGTCCGTATCGAAATCTGAAACCGTCGAGCAGCACCTCGAGCGTCTCGACGAACAACGCCTCGTCGGACACCGGAGATTTGGCGATCGCTGCGGCAAGCAACGGGTAACGCGCCGGATCGACCGTCGGCATCGCGGCATGGTCGTGCGCCTTGGCCGCCGCGTCGAAAAGCGCCTTGCCATAGGTCAGCTTTTCGAGCGCCTCGAGAACCGCCAGATGATGCTCGGGCGGGTAAGGACAGTCCGACAGGCCGCGCTCATAGGCACCGAGCATCAGCTCGCGCGGAAAGAAGCGCAGCATCAGCGGTCCGGCGTGCGCGTGGTTCAGCATCACGCGACGGGTCGCAACCGCGAGGTCGATCGCCCGCTCCTCCCACGACGACCCCGGCTTTTCCCCCTGCCCCACCTCGACCAGCAAGGTCCGGGCCATCATGTGGAGAAGTTCGTCGCGATTCTTGAAATGATAATAAAGCGACGGCGCCTGAACGTTCAGTTCGCGCGCCACCGCCTGCACGGTCAGCGCGTCGAGGCCCTTGCGATCGAGCAGGTCGATCGACACAAGGATCGCCGTTTCGCGCGTGATCAGCGGCGTCAGCGGGCGCCCCGGCCCCTTTTTTTTCCTGGCTTGGCTGGCGGGCAAACTTATCCCTTTCCCTATCGGCATTAGGCCGACAGATGCCATCATTGCCCGGCTTTGAACAGCCACGAGGGTGCGACACACCAAATGCCCCTCAACCCCGCCCGTCGCGATCACGCAAAGCGCCATTCCCGAAGCCCCGCGCCCTCGACGATCCGGCCGGGCGCGCCCACAGGCTCAACATCCGCATCGGCGAGCCGTCGCAGGACGTCGCCTTCGCTCGGCGGAACATGCGCGAGCGTCCGCTCGCCCTCCGGTGTCCGCGCGACCACGACGCCCGCTTTTGGCATCCCGTCGCGCCTGTAGAGGATCGTGTAGCTTTCGATCGTCGCGTCACCCAGATAGTCGCGCGCCAGCGCCGGAATTGCATCGCGCATCGCGTCTGCCTCCTCCTGATAATCGTAACTGCGGGGAAAGAAGGCGGCCGCGAGCGGCTTGCTGCTGATCACGATGCTGTGATTGTGCGTCGCATAGCCGCCATTTGCGAACAGCAGCCCCGTCCCTTCCTCGGCACGCAGCCGATCGGTCATGCTCGCGATGGCATGGCCCATATAATTGCCGATCGGCCCGCCACCAAAGGTCAGGCCGCCGAAGACCGTCGCCGGCCGCTCGGCCGGCCAATCGATGATCCGGCGGGCCAGCTTGGGAATGCAGGGGAAACAGCTGTACAGTTCGACCATATCGAGCCGGGACGGATCGACCCCGTTCAAGGCGAGCGCCCGGCGGATCGAGACCTCCATGCTCGCGCTATGGTCGTAGCGATCACGCTGCAACGGGCTGTTCGGTTCATGGGCCGCCGCACCATTACCGACATAGATCCAGCGGTCCTCGGCGATCCCGCGCCGGCGCGCCTCGCCGACGCTCGTCACGATGAAGGCGGCGCCCTGGTTGACCGAGGCGTTGGCGACCATCAGCTTGTTATAGGGAAAGGCGATCGGCCGGTTGCTCTCGGTCGGCGTGATCACGTCAGCCGGGCTGACCGGTTTCCGAATCCATGCATGAGGATTGGCGGTCGCAACCTCCGAAAAAAGCGACCAGATCGTCCCGCTTTCGGCCTGCGCCTCGGCGAAACTTTGTCCGAGCGATGCGCGGAGTGCATTTTCGTAGAGAGGGTAAACATCGACCGGCGCGACCAGCCCATATTGCTGCGCATAGCTTGGCTCGCGCCGCTGCGCCGCTTCGCGCGTCGCATCGACGCGGCGGCCGGACTCCTCTGCCGCCGCCCTTGCTGCCGCGGTTCGTAGCGCCTCGGCGCCGCACACCAGCGCGATCCGGCACTCGCCGGCCCCGATCCGGTTGGCCGCTTCGTTGAGGAGCAGGACCGGGCTGTCGCCGTTCGGCCCTTCGCTTTGCATCATCGTCGCGGGCGCGATGCCGAGTTCGCTCGCCAGAGACTCCCGCGCATCGCGAATGTCGCGGAACGATATCTGCTGGACGATCCCCAGAAAATCGGCGTCGGCGAGCAGCGCCCCGCCAGCGTCCTTTTCGGCGAGCCGCAGCGCGTCCGCCATCAACACGACGGGATCGCGGCCATCGGCGGGGTTTTCCGGCCGATCATTGATCTGGCCGACACCGACGATGATAGGTCTGTTATCGTCCGACATGCTCTACGTCCTCAGCGCGCTTGCCAGACGGGCTGGCGCTTTTCGGCGAAGGCACGCGGGCCTTCCCGCGAATCTGCGGAGGTGAAGACCACGCGCGTTTCACGCTTGTTCGCCTCCCAAAACTCGGCGTCGCCGGCGATCTGGCCCTCGGCAATACCCATGGCGATCCTTTTGCTCGCCTGCACCGCGAGCGGGGCGTTGACCGCGATGCGCTCGGCAAAGTCGAGCGCGGTGTCCATAAGCTGGTCGAGCGGGACCACCTCGTTCGCGAGGCCGAGATCGAGCGCGCGTTGCGCCGAAATCGGCTCGCCGGTCAGCAACAGCTGCATCGCAATCTTGCGTGGCAATTGCTGGACGATGCGAAACGCGCCGCCCGCCGCCGCGATGATCCCGCGCTTGACCTCGGGCAGTCCGAATTGCGCATGGTCGGCCGCAATCACGATGTCCGAGGCCAGCGCGAGTTCGGTGCCGCCGCCGAGCGCGAAGCCGTTGACCGCCGCGATGATCGGTTTGCCGATCGGGTGCCGCACAAAACCCGCGAAGCCCCAGGCGCGCTGCGCTTTGTCTTCGGGTTCGAGCCGCTCGCCGCGCGACAGGGCTTTCAGATCGGCGCCAGCGCAAAAGGCCTGGTCGCCCGCACCGGTGACGATCACCGCGCGGATTTCGGGATCGGCCTCGGCCCGTTCGAGTCCTTCGCCCAGCCCGATATGGACCGCGGCATTGACCGCGTTGCGCGCGTCGGGGCGGTTGATCGTCAGGATCAGGACGTGGCCGCGACGTTCGGCGAGCACGGCGGGAGCATCGGTCATCTTGTCTCTCCGATTGGCGGGCTAAAGGCCCAAAATCTTGGCGATGATGTTGCGCTGAATCTCATTCGTCCCGGCGTAGATCGACGCCGCGCGTTCGCTGACGTAGCGCATCGGCGCGATCGCGGCCTCGCGCGGGCCGGCGAAAGCGCCCTCGGCGTGCGGGAAATGGACCGGCCCTGCGGAAACCCCCGCCTGCGGCTGATAGGCCATGCCATAGCGGCCAGCTGCGAGCAGGCGCAGTTCGGTGATCCGCTGCTGCAATTCGGTACCGCGGATCTTCATCAGCGACGGGATCGCATGCGGATAGCGCCCGGCCCCCGCGTCGCTCATCGCGCGAAATTCGAATATTTCGAGCGCCAGCACATCGATCCGCGCCTGCGCGATCGCATCGGCGAAGGCGCCATCGTCGATCAGGCGCCCGCCCTCGTCGCCGCGCGCGGCGCTGGCGAATTGCTCGATCTCGTCGAGGTCGATCTGCAAGCCCGGCGCATAGGCCGCGCCGCCGCGTTCGAATTCGAGCAGATATTTCGCGACGGTCCACCCGTCACCGATCGCGCCTACGACATTCGCCTTGGGCACACGTACCGCATCGAGGAAAATCTCGTTCTGGATATTCTCGCCCGCGGGCGAAACCGTCGGCACCACGGTGACGCCGGCGCTGGTCATGTCGATCAGCAGGAAGCTGATGCCCTTTTGCGGCCGGTCGTGCGTCGACGTGCGGACGAGGAAAAAGCCCCAGTTGGCGGCGTGGGCATGGGTGCTCCACAATTTCTGGCCGGTGACGACCAGATGATCGCCATCCTCCTCGGCACGGCATTGCAGGCTGGCGAGGTCGGAGCCCGACCCGGTTTCGGAATAGCCCTGGCACCAGAAATGCTCGCCCGACAGCATGCGCGGCAGAAAATGGGCCTTCTGCGCGTCGCTGCCATGGCCGATGATCGCGGGGCCGCACATCTGCACCCCCATCGGCGACACCGGCGGTGCGCCAGCGGCGATGCGCTCGCGTTGCCAGATATAGCGTTGCGCGAGGCTCCAGCCGGTGCCGCCATGCTCGACCGGCCAGGACGGAGCGACCCAGCCCTTTTCGTGCAAGATCGCCTGCCAGGCGCGCGCATGATCCGGGTCGGCGTAGACGCTGGTCATATTGGCACCGCTCGCGCGCAGATCGTCGGTCAGCTTGTCGGTAAGAAAGGCGCGCACTTCGTCGCGAAAGGCGATTTCGTCGGCGCTCCAGGCGATGTCCATCGGCTGTCTCCTCAGGCCGCGCGCGACAGTGCGACGAAGCGGCGGCGGTGCCAGTCGGCCGAGCCGAATTCGCTCTCGATCACGGTCGCGCGGCGGAAATAATGGGTCACCGCGACCTCGTCGGTCATCCCCATGCCGCCGTGGAGCTGGATTGCATTCTGGCCGACAAAGCGGCAGGCGTCGGCGATGGTCACCTTCATCGCGGAGACGGCGCGGGCGCGGTCGGCCGGCGCGGCGTCGAGGCTGAGCACCGCGCGGTACACCGCCGAGGTCGCTAGTTCGAGCTGCATATACATGTCGACCATGCGGTGCTGAATGACCTGAAAGGTCGAGATCGCCTGCCCGAACTGGCGGCGCTCCTTGGTGAAGGCGATGGTATCGTCGAGCATCACGCGCATCACGCCAAGCGCCTCGGCACCAAGCATCGCGGTTGCGACGTCGCACAGCCGCTCGATCGCCTCGGCTCCGCGTGCGATGTGCGCGCTGTCGGGGATCGCAACGGCATCGAAGGCGACATCGGCGGCGCGCCGGCCGTCGATCGTCGGAAATGCTTGTTGCGAAATGCCGACCGCGCCGGCTTCGACGAGGAACAGCGCCGGCTCGTCGCCGACGCGCGCGGTGACGAGGAAATGCGTCGCCATAGGCGCCCCGCTCACGACGATCTTGTGGCCATCGACCCGCCAGCCGACCGTCGTGCGCAGCGCAATGGTATCGCGCGGCATGCGGTCGAAGCGCGTCTCGGCCTCGGCCCAGGCAAAAGCCAGTCGCATATCGCCGCCGGCGATCGCAGCATGTTCGGCCGTGTGCCCGGCGCCGAGCGCCGACGCGCCGATCACTGCGGTTTCAAAATAGGGTTCGACGAGCAGGTTGGCGCCAAGCTCCTCCATCACGACCATCATGTCGACCGCATCGCCGCCGATGCCGCCCGCACCTTCGGGCACGAACACGCCCAATATGCCGAGGTCGTCCGCAAGCCCGCGCCACAGCGATTCGCTCCAGCCGGACGCGCTACGCGCATTCGCCGTACGGACCGAAAATCCATTGCTGCGCTGAAGATACCCGCGCAGCGCATCGCGCAACTGACGCTGATCGTCGGTGAAAGTGAAGTCCATCGGCAACTCTCCGTGGCGCGGCCGCTATCATAGAAGATGAGCGCCGCAAAACGAATTAGTCGATTAATTAACTTTTCTTCGCGGTGCGGATATGGCAAGCGCCGGCGCGGCCAGCGGAGCGCCTTCGCGTCCGCTGGCGTATCGAAGAGAAGGGTAAGTTCATGTCCGATCGGCCGCTGTCCGGCATTCGCATCGTCGAGAGCGTGCAAGGGCCGCTGGCGATGATCGGACGCTATCTGGCCGATCTGGGCGCCGCGGTCGACCGCTTCGCGACCGATGCCGACGCCAGCGCCGAGGCGGTCGTCGCCAACGCCGGCAAGCGGCTGCACACCGGCGATCTGGGCAGTCCCGAGGCCGCGACGGCCATCGAGCGCGCGCATATCCTTGTCGCCGACCGGGCGTCGGGGGCCGATCTCGCCGCGCTCCGCCGCGCTAACCCGGCACTGATCACCATGACGGTCAGTGACTTCGGTGAAGACGGCCCGCTGGCGGACTGGCGCGCGACCGGTCCTGTGCTCCATGCGCTGTCCGCCGTGCTGTCGCGCTCGGGCATTCGCGGGCGCGAGCCGCTGCTGCCGCCCGGCGACCTCGCCTATCAATGCGCCGCCCCGCAGGCGGTTTTCGCGCTGCTCGGCGCGCTCTATCGCGCGCTCAGCGGCGGCAAAGGGGCGCATTTCGACTTCGCGGCGCTCGACGGCGCGGTGCAGGGCCTCGATCCGGGCTTCGGCATCAACGGCAGCGCGACGATGGGCAAGCCGGTCGGCCTGCTGCTGCGCGACCGGCCACGCGCGGGATTCCAATATCCGATCATGCGCTGCGCCGACGGTTATGTGCGCATCTGCCTGCTTGCCAAGCGCCAGTGGCGCGGCATGTTCCGGTGGATGGGCGAGCCAGCGCAATTTGCCTCACCCGATTTCGACCGGACGTCGCACCGCTATGCCTCGGCGGACTTGCTCCCTCATATTGCCGGCTTCTTCGCCGACCGTCTCCGCGCCGATCTGGAACGCGAAGGACAGGACTATGGCGTACCGATCGCGTCGGTGCTGACGCTCGGCGAATTTCTGGACAGCGACCATGCCGCCGTACGCGAAGCGGTCACCACGCTGGCCGACGGAACGCGGCTGCCCAATGGGTTCCTGACCATCGACGGCGACCGCATGGGGCCATTGCCGGCACCGCAGGACACCGAGTTTCCAGCAGCCGCCGGCGCGGCTCCCCTAGCTCCCTTTGGCGACCTGAAAGTGCTCGATCTCGGCGTCATCGTCGTCGGGGCCGAGGGTGCGCGGCTGCTCGGCGACCTCGGCGCCGATGTGGTCAAGATCGAGAGCCAGGCGTTTCCGGACGGCAGCCGCCAATCCTATCTCGAGCACGGCATGTCGGTCAGCTTCGCCGCAGGGCATCGCAACAAGCGCAGCCTGGGGATCGACCTGCGCAGCGACGAAGGACGCGCGCTGTTCCTCGACCTTGTCCGGCAAGCCGACGTCGTCTGCTCGAACTTCAAGCCCGGCACGATGGAGAAGCTCGGCCTCGGCGAAGCCGATCTGCGCGCGATCAACCCGCGGATCGTGTTGTCCGAAAGCTCGGCCTTCGGCGACACCGGGCCGTGGAGCGGGCGGATGGGCTATGGCCCGCTGGTTCGCGCATCCACCGGGCTGACGCTCGCCTGGCGCTATCCCGACGATCCGCAGAGCTTCAGCGATTCGATCACCGTCTATCCCGACCATGTCGCAGGCCGCATCTGTGCGATCGGGGTCGCGGCGCTGCTGATCCGTCGCCTGCGCACCGGGCTGGGCGGCGTCGCCAAGGTCGCACAATCCGAAGTGATGATCGGCCATTTCGCCACCGACGTGGTGCGCGGCACCCCTGCGGGCGGTGCGCCGACCGACTGGCCGTGGGCGGCCTATCGCGCCGCGGGCGACGACGAATGGTGCGTGATCACCGTCGAGAGCGACGCCGATTGGGCGCGGTTGTGCGAGACGATCGGCTATGGTGAAGGCTTGGCGTTTGACAGCGCCGCCAAGCGGCTTGCGGCGCGCGGCGAGATCGACACGGTGATCGAAGCCTGGCTCGCGGAGCGCAGCCGACACGACGCTGCGGAGACGCTGCAGGCGGCGGGCATTGCTGCCGCCCCGATGCTGCGGCTCTCCGAACTGCCGGATTCCCCCTATTATGTTGAGCGCGGTTTCTATCGGATCGAGGATCATCCCTGGTTGCAGGAGGATGTGTTCGGCGACGCCTATGTGGTCAAGACCGCCGACCTGCCCGCACCGACCTTGCGCCCTGCCCCGCTGAGCGGCGAGCAAAGCGAAGAGGTCATCGCCGACTGGCTCGACATCGATGCGGCGGGCATTGGCACGCTCAAGGATAAGGCCATCCTCGAACCGCTTGCCGAACTGACGCGGCAGCAGGCCGAGGCGCATATGGCGAGCGACGAACCCGTGACCGCGACGGGACGCTGGAAATAGGCTCTTTCGGCCCGCCTATTCGATGACGTGAAAATCGTCCGACAGGAAGATCGGCGAATTGGGCAGATCGATGAATTTCCTCTCGTCGGCGAGCAGCAGCGCGCCGGCGATGCGTCCGGCCTCGGTCGAACCTGCGGCGGCAAAGCTGGCCATATCGTCCCACCACAGCTGCGCGACACCATCGAAATCGAGGCCCGAGGAGCCGCGCACATCGGCGAGCGGAAAGGTGCCCGGGAGCGTCAGGCTGTGCGACTGGACATATTTTCGGATGCCAAGCGCCGCGGCATGGTCCTTGACCAGCGGCGCGTGCTCGTTCCGCCAATAGTCCTGGAATTGCTCGCGCGTCAGGCCCGGCAGGCGCTTGAGGCAGAAGGTCACTCGCAGCATCGTCGTTTCTCCCATTCGTCCACGCGTCCATCGGACGCCGCGCACTTCCTCATTGCACGTCGTAGTCAAATCTATATACAGTAGATAAATGAAGCAAGGGCCGCGCAGGCGATGCGGCAGGAAAGGATGGCAAGGGGCGGATGACCTATCATTCGGCAACGGGTCCGGTCGGCGCCGAGGGGCGCTATTGGGACGCGCTTCTCGAAGGGCGGCTTGAACTGCCGCGCTGCACGGGCTGCGGACGCTGGCATTGGCCCGCAGTTTGGCGTTGCGGCAGCTGCGGCAGCTGGGACCATGAATGGACCCAACAGCCGCTCGAAGGCGAGGTCTTCACCTATACCCGCACCCACCACCCGTTCGGCGGGACCGAAGCCTTCGCCAAACCCTTCTCGACCTTGATCGTCACCCTGAATTCGGTGCCGGTCCGCCTCGTCGGCGTATTGGAGGGAGACGAAGCGGGCCTGCGCATCGGCGCCCTTGTCACCGGAACGATCGCGCGCACCGCCTTTGGCGATGCCCAAATCCCCGCGCTGCGCTGGAGCCTTTCATGACCCCCAATTTGTCGGGCCTGACGGCCGCCGCCGGCGTCGGTTATCGCCAGTACAAACGCGGCACCGCGCCCGCCCCCGAACGCGGCGTGCTGGTCCGCGCGATCGTCGACGCCTGCGAAGACGCGGGTTTCGACCCGGCGGATGTCGACGGCTTTGTCTCCTATGGCGACGACAAGAACGAGCCGGTGCGGCTGATGCCCGACCTCGGCACCAAGGCGATCAACTGGTCAGCGCAGGTGTGGGGCGGCGGCGGCGGCGGCATCGCCGGAGCTTTTGGTATTGCGGCGTCGGCGATCCTGACCGGACAGGCGCGCGCCGTCGTCGTGTTTCGCGCGCTGGTCGAAGGGAATAGCGGGCGGCTGTCGGCGGCGGTGATGGCGCATCATCTCAACGACCATATGGTGTCGTCGGGCATTCTCGCCCCCGCGCAGGTCTGCGCGATGCGCGCGCAGCGGATGTTCGAATATCATGGCGTGCCCTATGAGCTGTGCGAAGAACTCGTCCGCGCCTCCTATTATCACGGCAGTCGCAACCCCGACGCGGTCGCCTATGGCAAGGATTTCGACCATGCTGAATATAGCGGTTCGCGGATCATCGCCGAACCGTTCCACCTGTTCGATTGCAGCCGCGAGAATGACGGCGCGGGCGCGATCTTGCTCGTCTCGACCGAGATGGCGCGCGACCTGAAGAAGAAACCGGTGAAATTGCTGTCGGTCGCGCAGGGGACCGAGGCGGGTTATGGCGACCTGCTCGAGAATGACGCGACCGAACTTTATCCGACCGCCGGCTTCCGCGCGATCCGCGACCGGCTCTACGGCACCGCGGGACTGACCCCGGCCGATATCGATGTCGTCCAGCTGTACGAGAATTTCAGCGCGCAGGGGATCGCGTCGCTGATCGACCATGGCTTTTGCACATACGAAAATGTGGCAGAGGTTGTGCGCTTCGAAAATCTGATCGCGCCGAGCGGGAAGCTGCCGGTCAATACATCGGGCGGCAATCTGGCGCATGGCTTCGTCCATGGTTTCGTCACGGCGGTCGAGGCGGTGCGCTGCCTGCGCGGCGAAAGCCCGAACCCAGTACCGAACGCGCGCACCTGCCTGCTCGCCGGCGGTCCCGGCGCGCCGACGATCAGTTCGGCGATCTTTGGGGTCGATTGAGAGTTTTTGCGTCGAACGGCCGGTTTCGGGTGGGCGTGGTCGCTCTGTATCTTATTACTTTGTCATTCCCGCGAAAGCGGGAACTCAGGGAAAGCTAAGCCTACGCACGCTCTGGGTCCCCGCTTTCGCGGGGATGACAAAAGAGGAAGCGACCGCTTCCCACACCAAAGCCAGCGCAGGCACCTGTCAACTGACGGTCGAAATACCGCCGCTCACCGGCAGCAGCACGCCCGTCACCCAGGCGCCGGCGCGCGACGAAAGGTAGATCACCGCGCCCGCGATATCGTCCATTTCCCCTGCCCGCGCGCCCAGTGGCGAGACGAAGGCCTTGGGCACCTCGTCGTCCGCACCCATGCCAAGAAATTGCTCGGTGAGCCGCGAGGGGAAGAGGCCCGGCGCGATCGCATTGCAGCTGATGTTGCGCTTGGCGAGGTGGCGGCCGAGGTGACGCGACATCATCGCAACGCCGGACTTGCTCGACGCATAGGCGAAATTTTCGAGATGCCCGGGGTTCAGCGCGGCGATCGACGCGATGTTGATCACCCGCGCCGGGTCGCCCGGGCTGGCGCCGCTCTCGAGCTGCGGCAGCAATTTGCGCGTCAGCAGGAAGGGCGCGGTCAGGTTGAGGTTCAGCACCGCATCGAAATCCCCGCGCCCATCGGCGTCGAGCGGCGTGGTGCGGTCGGTGCCGGCATTGTTGACGAGGATGTGGAGCGGCCGCTCGCCAAGTGCTTCGGCGACCCGTGCGATGCCGTCGTCGGTTGCGATATCCGCGGCCACGCCTTGGGCGTTACCGCCCAGTTCAGCGACGATAGCATCGACGTCGGCGGCGCCGCGCGCCACCACCCAGACCTCGACCCCCGCCTGCGCCAGCCCGCGCGCGATCATCCGGCCGATGCCCGATGTCGCGCCGGTCACGAGCGCGCGCTTGCCCGCGACGTCGAACAGGCCGGCGGTGTAGGCTGCGCTCATGCGAGCGTGCCGGGCGCTTGCGGCAGGAAGATCGTCTTGACCTCGGTAAAGGACTCGATGCCCTCCGGCCCGCCCTCGCGACCGACGCCCGATTTCTTGAAGCCGCCGAACGGATTGGTCAGGTCGAAATCGCGGCCGTTCTGGGTGAAATGGCCAGTGCGGATACGCCGCGCGACGCCATAGGCGCGGTCGGTGTCGTGCGTATAGACGCCGCCCGACAGGCCGAACGGGCTGTCGTTGGCGATCGCGATAGCCTCCTCGACGCTGTCATAGGGGATGACCGCGGTGACCGGACCGAAGATTTCCTCCTGCGCGATCGCCATGTCGTTGGTCGCGTCGGTGAACACCGTCGGCTCGACATAATAGCCGCTGTTCAGTGCTGGCGGCCGACGGCCGCCGGTCGCGATGCGCGCACCCTCGGCGACGCCCCTGTCGAAATAGCTGGAGACTTTGGCATGGTGCCGCGCCATCGCGAGCGGCCCCATCATCGTCGCGGGATCGAGCGGATCGCCGATGCTGGTCGCCGCCATCGCCGCTGCGAGGCTTTCGACATAGGCGTTCTTGCGCGCACGCGGGACAAGGACGCGGCTGAAATTGATGCACACCTGGCCGCAGAGCAGGGTGATCATCGGCGCAAGCGCCGGGCCCATCGCCTCGGGCTCGAAGTCGTCGAGCACGATCGCCGCCGACTTGCCGCCGAGTTCCATCGTAAAGCGCGCCATGCGCGACGCACAAACCTGTGCGATATGCAGCCCGACCTCGGTCGAGCCGGTGAAGGCGACCTTGTCGACACCCGGATGGCGGACGAGCAGGTCCGACGCCTCGCGGTCGGCGGGCAACAGGTTGATCACGCCATCGGGGAAACCCGCCTCCTCGGCAGCTTCAGCGAGCATGAACGCCTCGAGCGGGGTTTCGGGCGCCGGTTTCAGGATCACCGTGCAGCCCGTCGCGAGCGCTGGCGCCAGCTTGATCAGCAGCGAGGCGAGCGGACCGTTCCACGGCGCGATTGCCGCGACGACGCCGACGGGTTCGCGCACCACCACCGCGACCTTCGACATCATGCCATTCGACGGGCGGACATCCTCGAACGGATAAGTCTCGGCGAGTCCGGCATAATAGTCGAGCAGCCCCGCGGTGCCCGCGCCCGACCCCTGCGCCATCCAGATCGGCACCCCGACCTGCGAAATCCAGGCGCTGTCGAGCGCGGCGCCGCGGCGCTGCAGCGCCTGCGACAAGGCGCGCATATAGGTCGCGCGTTCGGCAGCCGACATCCGCGGCCAGGGGCCTTCATCGAACGCCTTGCGCGCCGCCGCGACCGCGCGTTCGACTTCGGGGACGCCCGCCGCGACCACTTCGCCGAACACTTCCTCGGTCGCGGGATTGGTCACCGCGAAGCGACCGCTGCCCTCGACGGGAATCCACCGCCCACCGATAAAGAGCCGGTCGGGATGCGCCACCTGCGCATGAGCTTGGCCGATCATGATAGTCTCCTGATTTTGATATTCAGCGTTTGTGGTCGTCGTGCTCGGACAGGAATTTCCCGAAGGTCTCGCCGCCTGCCGGGGCGCCGGTCATGCTCGCGATCATCCAGTCATATTCGGCCTGCCAGCCCTCGATCGGTGCGCGCGTCAGGCTGCCGTCGACGAGCGTCTTGATGCCCGCGATCCCCTGCGGCGGATGCGCGGCGATCGCCGATGCGACGGCGATAGCGCGCGCCTCGAGTTCGGACGCCTCGACGATTTCGTTCACCAGCCCGATGCGTTCGGCCTCTTCCGCCTCGACGACCTGCCCGGTCATCAGGATCGCCTTGGCGCGCGGCGCGCCGACCGCGCGCGGCAGCGACCAGGTCGCATTGGCGCAGCCATAGCCGACCGCGGTCACCTTGAAGCGAAAGCCGGGCGTCGCGATGCGCATGTCGCAGGCGAGCGCGAGCAGCGCGCCCGCGCCGAAGCAGATGCCGTCGATCGCGGCGATGATCGGCAGCGGATGCGCGGCGACGCGCCCGAACACCGGATCGCGCGCCTCGAAGGCGCGGCGCATCGTGGCGGCATCGAAGCCCGCCATCTCGTGGATATCGAACCCTGCGCTGAACGCCCTGCCCCCGCGCGCACTGATGACGATGGCGCGGATGTCGGGGTCGGTTGCGGCATGGTCGAGCTGCTCGGCAAAGGCGGTGAAGGTCGGCGTGTCATAGGCATTATGCACATCGGGACGGTTGAAGATCAGGTGCAGCACCCCGGGCGCGGGGGTCGCGACGATCAGCGTCGGGTCGGTGGTCATGGTCGGGGTCCTCAGCTCGTTTGCGGCATATGCGCCGCTTGGTCGGGGTCGAAAGCGGTCACCATTTCGTAACCCAGCGACGCCTCGAAGATCGGCATCGCACCGCGCAGCCAATGGTTGAGCGCGCGCTTGCTGAGCTCGACCGCGAGCGGCGACCGCTCGGCGAGCGTCGCGGCATAGCGCAGCGCGAGCGGCAACACCTCCGCGGGCGGCACCGCGTCGGAGACGAGCCCGATCCGCTCGGCCTCGCGGCCGTTCAGCTTGTCGCCGGTGAGCAGGTAGCGCTTGGCCTTTGCCATCGAACAGAGCAGCGGCCAGACCATCGCGGCATGATCGCCCGCGGCGAGGCCGATACGCAGATGCCCGTCGGACAGGTTCGCCTCTTCATTGGCCACCGAGATATCGGCGAGCAGCCCGAGTGCGAGGCCGATCCCCGCTGCGGGACCGTTGATCGCGGAGACGAGCGGCTTTCGCATCTCGATCAGTCCGGTCAAGATCTGCGACGTTTCGCGCATCATCCGGATCTTGTTGGCGTAGTCATTGCCTTGGCCCGCGATGTCGGCCCAGTCGCCGCCGACGCAAAAGGCGCGCCCCGCCCCGGTCACCACCGCCGCGCGCGCGCCGGGATCGGCATCGATGGCGGCGGGCAGCCGCACCAACTCGCTATGCAGCACATCGTTGGTCGCATTCATCCGCTCGGGACGGTTCAATGTGAGCAGCACGACGCCCGGCGCTGGGCGCTCGACCGCAATATGCTGAAAATCATAGGCGGCGGCTGCGCTCATGCGGTGGTGCGGATCAGTTCGGCGGCTTTCTCGCCGATCATGATCGTCGCGGCATTGGTGTTGCCGCTGGTGATCTGCGGCATGATCGAGGCATCGACGACGCGCAGCCGCCCGACGCCGCGCACGCGGCATTCGGGGTCGACCACCGAGCCGGCGTCCGACCCCATGCGGCAGCTGCCGACGGGGTGATAGGTGATCATCGTCTTGGCGCGAACATAGGCCTCCCACCCCGCATCGTCGGTGGGCACCGGGTCGGGCGAACGGTCGCCCAGCGTGATCGCGCTCAACGCGGGCATCGCGAACAACCGGTCGACCAGCTTCATCGCGCCGATCAGCGTATCGACGTCGGCGCGGTCGCCGAGCAATTGATGATTGATCACGGGCTCGAGCGCATCGCCCAGTTCGACACGCCCGCGCGACTTGGGCCGCGTGAGCGACACGTTGATGCTGATGCACGGCTCCTTCGGCATCACCGCCTCAGCCGACGACACCGTCTCGGGCTCGACATTGTAAGCGAGCGGCATGAAGTGGAGCTGGACGTCGGGTTCGTCGAGCCCGTCGCGGGTGCGCGCGAGACCCATTGCCTGCACCGCGGGCGCACCCATCGGCCCGGTCTTGTTCCAGAAAAATTTGGTCAGGTGTCGGATCATGTCGAACGGCCCGACCTGGCTGTTGAGCGTTGGTACGCTGACGAACTTGTTCTGGGTGATGCCGGGATGTTCCTGGAGGTTATGGCCGACCTCGGGCCGGTCGGCCTGCACCGCGATGCCGCGCGATTGCAGATACTCGCCCGCGCCGACCCCCGAGCGCAGCAGCAGCGCGGGCGACCCCATCGCACCCGACGAGACGATCACCTCGCGACGCGCGCGCAGAACCTTCGCATCGCCACCCTGGCGATAGCGGATGCCGACCGCCTCGCCATTTTCAATCAGGATCGTTTCGACATGCGCGTTGGTGACCGTCATCAGATTGGGACGTTTGCGCGCGTCACGCAGATAGGCTTTCTCGGTACTGCACCGCCAGCCGTCGCGCTGCGTCGCCTGGGTGAGGTACGCGCCCTCCATCTGCCCGCCGTTATAATCGTCGAGCCGCGCCAGGCCATATTGCTCACACGCGCGCAGGAACAGGTCGCACAGCGGATGCGGGTCGCGCATCGGCGACACCGACAGCGGCCCCTGCGACCCATGACTCTGGTTCGGCGCACCGCTCCAGCTCTCGCTGCGCAGGAAATAGGGAAAGACGCCGTCGAAATTCCAGCCCGTCGCGCCGAGCCGTTCCCACGCGTCGAAGTCGGCGCGGGTGCCGCGGATATAGACCTGCCCGTTGATCGCACTGCCGCCGCCGAGCATGCGCCCGCCCGACCAGATGAAGCGCCGCCCGTTGATCGACGGGTCGGGCAGCTGCCAATATTTCCAGTCGTAGCGGTCGTCGACGAGCATCTTGGCGAAACCGACCGGCATCTGGACCATCAGCCCGGTCGATTCGCCGCCGGCCTCGACCAGTGCGACGCGGACGCCCGGATTCTCGCTCAGCCGCGCCGCCAGCACGCAGCCCGCGCTGCCCCCGCCCACGACGATATAGTCCGCTTCCTCGCCTGACATGCACTCTCCATCAATCGACTAATTAATTTTAAGCTTCATATGCGCCTTCGTTGACACCGTCACCATGAAATATTAATTGATCAATTGAAAGTGGGTTGAACCACGGTGGCCGGGACAGGGAAAACCATATGCCAAGCGTGAATTTCCAGAATGCCGACGGCACCGTCGAGACGGTCGAGATCGAAGTCGGGGACTCGGTCATGCGCGGCGCACGCGACAATATGGTCGAGGGGATCGAGGCCGATTGCGGCGGCGTCTGCGCCTGTGCGACCTGCCACATCTATGTCGCCCCCGAATGGCTGGAGCGCGTCGGAGCCGCCGGCGCCGACGAAAGCGAGATGCTCGATTGCGTCAACGACCCGCGACCGAACAGCCGCCTGTCCTGCCAAATCGCGATGACCGACGACCTGGAGGGCTTGACAGTCTTCCTTCCCGAGTCCCAACGATAGGCGGGGCGAACATAGCGGACATGGGCATGGACAAAGAGAGCGGCTTGACGATCAAGGCAGCGCGGCGCGAGGAACGGTCGGCATCGGCCGAAGCGCTTTTGAACGCGACCGCGCAACTGCTGTCCGAGGCGAGCAACATCGACGTCTCGCTCAACGAGATTTCGCAGCGCGCATCGGTGAACAGCGCGATGATCAAATATTATTTCGGCAACAAGGAAGGACTGTTGCTCGCGGTGCTTGAACGCGATGCCGAAACCGCGATGACCGCGCTCAAGGCGCTGAGCGAGATGGATATCCCGGCCCAGAAGAAGCTGAAGATCCATATCAACGGTATCATCAACGCTTATTTTCGCTCGCCCTATATCAACCGCCTGATCCATTACATGGTCGAGTCCGGCAGTCCCGCGGCGAGCAAACGCGTCGCGCAGATCTTCATCGAACCGATGATCGAGGTCTATCGCGACATCGTCGCGCAGGGGGTGCGCGAAGGCGCCCTCAGGGACGTCGATCCCGGCCTGCTCTATTATTGCCTCGTCGGCGCCGCCGACCATATTTTCCACGCGGGCTATTCGGTCCCTTCGACGCTGGGCGTCGCGCGGCTCGACGACGGCATCAAGCAGAAATATGCCGAAATGGTCTGCGACATCTATCTGCGCGGTCTCGCGCCCTGAGCGTGCCGCGCTCACGCCGGCTTTAGCGCGGTCAGCTCGACCGCGATCCCGTCCATCAGCGTCGTCCCCGACACCGCCTCGACCACATCGGGGCCGTGGCCGAGCAGGATATTGACGTTCGCGCCCCCGGCCCGGTTCGCGCGCTGCCAGCCGCCGGTGCCATGCCCGAAGCAATGCGGATAAGATACCGTGCCGCGCAAATGGTCGGCGCTGACCTCGACCTCGACCTCGATCGCACCG
>NZ_LMGF01000005.1:42885-48403 GCF_001427085.1 Sphingopyxis sp. Root1497 | reverse complement strand
GAATATGCAGCGTGGGCTTTTGCGAGCGGATCAGCCGGTCGACATTGTGCAGCCAGCCATTGTGCGAACGCATGTCGCGCCGCGAAAGCAGTTTCAGCCCCTCGATCGGTGCCGTCGCGAACAGCCGATCGAGCTCGGCGGCGACCATATCGTCCCACAGATGAATTTTCCCGTCGGCGTGCGCGATCTTGTCCTGATTGCCCCAAGGGATCGGAATGTCGAGCATCACGCCGTGCGGATGGTCGCGCAGCTTGTCGATCGACCAGTCGCCATGCAGGCCCGCCGGCCCCTGCCGGATAGCACCGTCGAGCACTTCGAGCGGGCGGAGCTGCCCGCCCGCTGCCTGCGCCGCGACCTCACCGGGCGAGGCGGCAGGCATCCGCAGCCCCATCCGCGCCAATATCTCGCAGAAGGTATCGAACTCGCTCCGCGCTTCGCCGACCGGCGGGATCACCGGCTCGGCATATTGCAGGAAGGGCTGCACCATGCTCATGAACGGCACCATCGGCAGGTCGGCGCGCTCGTAGAAGGTCAGCCCGGGCAGCACATAATCGGCGTAGGAGCCAGCCTCGTTGATATAGAGGTCGAACGACACCGACAGCTCGAGCTGTTCGAGCCCGCGCCGCAGCCGCTCGCCGCCCGGCGCCGCGAGCAGCACATTGCCGCCGAGCGAGAGCAGCGCGCGAACCTTGCCCGGACCGGGTTCGAGGATATCGTCGGGCATCACCGCCGAGGGCAGGAATTGCGTCACGCTCGGGAAATTGCCGACGCGGCTGCGCACCTCGTCATAACCGCCCGTCGTCGCGCGGTCGCTGCCCGCCAGCACCGGGGTCGCAAAGGTGCTGCCGCCTTCGTGGCCGAAGGTCCCGCCGACCATGTTGAGCGCCGACAGCAGGAAATTGGCGAGCGTCGCATGCGGCCCGCGGCAGATGCCGACACGGCCATAGCACACCGATTTCGGGCTGGCGGTGAGGCGGCGCGCGAGCCCCTTGATCGTCTCGACGGCGATCCCCGTGCGCCGCGCGACATCGTCATAATCGATGCCCGCGAGCGCCACCCGTAGTTCCGGCCAGCCCGCGCAACGCTCCGCCAGGAAAGCCTCGTCGGCCAACCCCTCGTCGGCAAGCGTCTTGAGCATCGCCAGCATCAGCCAACAGTCCGAATTGGGCTCGATCGCGACATGTTCGTAGCGCGCCGCGGTTTCGCTGCGCCGCGGATCGACGACCACCACGCCCCCGCGCGCCGCGACCGCGTCGAACTGCTGCCGGACGCGCGGGGTGAAGATCAGCGAGCCGTGCGAGATCAGCGGGTTGGCACCGAAGATGAGCATGAAATCGGCATTGTTGACGTCGGGCACGTCGATCGTCAGCGGGCTGCCATAGAGAATCCAGTTGGCGGTGAAGCGGGCATTGGTGTCCTGCGACCCCGCACCATAGATTTTCGTCGTGCCCAGCGCCTTCAGGAACATGCGGAACCCCGTCATGCCGTCGGTGGCATAGGCGGGCGGGTTGCCCTGGTAGCTCGCCACCGCGTCGGGGCCGTGCTCGGCGATGATTGTCGACAGCCGCGCCGCGATATCGCCCAGCGCTTCGTCCCAGCTTACCGGCTCGAACCGCCCCGGCGCGACGCGCTTCACCGGCCGCGTCACCCGGTCGGGGTCGTGCGTCACGCCATGATAGGCGATGCCCTTGACGCAGGCTTGCCCCTGCGACGACGGATTGTCGGGGTCGGGCCGCGCGCGCACGACCTTGCCGCCCTCGACCGTCGCCACCAGCCCGCACACTGCCGTGCAGATGCGGCAGAAAGTGACGTGATCGCCGTCCTCACCCGTTTCTGGTCGCATGGAGTCGCTCCAGTTAGTCGTTCGGTTAGAGCTTTTCACTCTTTTCGTCGACTGTCCAGATTCTTCAAAATGTAAAGTCGATCAATATCGCCCTAAATCCCCATAAAGCGCCATTTCATGTGCGACGAGCACCGGAAATAATTAATCGATTGGTTGACACAGCTTGCCATTTGATCGAAATTGCCTCGCGAAAAAGGCCGAAGGCGGCACAGGCGAGAGGATCGATCGATGGCAGACGTCAAAGACTATGCGGTGGAAGAGTTCAGCCAGCACGACCGCGCGCTGATGCAGCGCCCCTACGACTTCTACGACAAGGTGCGCTCGGGCGGTTGTCCGGTCGCCCGGTCGGAACAGCTCGGAGGTTTCTGGTACACCACCAACTATGCCGCGACGCGCCGCGTCTACGACGATTTCCGGACCTTCAGCTCGGCCGACGGCACCGCGCTGCCTAAGCAGCCGCTGGCGCTCTACCCGATCGACCTCGATCCGCCGCAGCAAACCCGGATGCGCAAGCTGCTCAACCCGATCTTCCTGCCCGATGCGATCCAGAAATATCGTCCGCGTTTCGAGGCGATCATCACCGAGTTGCTCGACGCGATCGCGCCGACCGGCGAGGCCGAATTGCAGGAACAGCTCGTCCGCCCGACGCTCGCGACGGTGATCATGCCCTTCCTCGGCGTACCGCGCGATGATTGGGACACGCTGTCGTTCAAAATCGATTTCCTGACCCGGATGCGCGTCGAGGATCCCGAAACCTGTGGCCAATATGGCCTCGAACTCAGCCAGTATCTCTACGAATTCGCCGCACGGCGGCGCCAGTCGCCGTCCGAGGACGATCTGATGCAAACGCTGATCGACGCCCGGATCGGCGACGAAGCGCTGACCGACGACGAGATCGTCGGTATCGCGACTTTGGTGCTGTTCGGCGGTCTCGACACGACCAGCGCGGTCGCGGGCATGTCGCTCTGGTATCTGATCGAACATCCCGAAGAGCGCGCGCGCCTACTGAACAACGAGATCGACTTCCCGACCGCGCTGCAGGAATTTGTGCGCTATGCCTCGCCGATCCAGGGCCTGCGGCGCACCGTCACGCGCGACACCGAGCTTGAGGGGTGCCCGCTCAAGGCCGGCGACTATGTGATGGCGATGAACGGAGCGGCGAACCACGACCCAGGACATTTCGCCGACCCCAATGAGGTCCGCTTCGACCGGCCGGTCCGCACCGAGCACGACCATCTCGGCTTTGGCGGCGGCGCGCATATCTGCATCGGCCAGCATTTCGCCAAGGTATTGCTCGAAATGATGATCCGCTCGATCTTCGATCGCCTGCCCGACCTGCAGATCCGGTCGGATTTCCAGCCAGACTTCGCGGTGGGGGAATCGCGGGTGCTCAAGACCTTGCCGGTCACCTTCCGCGCATCCTGACCATGTTCTAGGGTGGGTCCGCGACCCGCGCTCCCACCCTGTCGACAGGATCATCATGTGCTGAAGCTGACCCCCGAAGAATCCGCCTTTCAGGGCGACGTCCGCGCCTTTTTCGCGCGCGATTATCCTGAGCATGTCATCGCGAAGAACAAGGCGGGGCAGCGGCTGACGAAAGAAGACCATGTCGATGCGCAGCGCGCGCTCAACGCACGCGGCTGGTTCGGCGTCGGCTGGCCGCGTGCGGTCGGCGGCACCGGTTGGACGCCGATCGAGCGCTACATTTTCGACCAGGAACTCGAATTCGCTCATGCCGCGGGCATCATCCCGATGGCGGTCATCTATATCGGTCCGATCATCGCCGCGTTCGGATCGGAGGCGCAGAAGGCCGAATGGCTGCCCGCGATCCTCGAATCGCGCTGTTTCTGGGCGCAGGGCTATTCGGAACCCGAGGCGGGGTCCGACCTCGCCTCGTTGCGCTTCTCGGCGGTGCGCGACGGCGACGATTATATATTGAACGGGACGAAGATCTGGACCTCAGGCGCGCTATGGGCCGACTGGATCTTCTGCCTCGCGCGCACCAGCCGCGAGGAGCGCAAGCAGCAGGGCATTTCGCTGATCTGCGCCCCGCTCGACCTGCCGGGCATCCGGGTCCACCCGATCCGCCTGATCGACGGGTCGGACGAACTCGCCCGTATCGAATTCGACAATGTCCGCGTGCCCGT
The DNA here is from genome assembly GCF_001427085.1 of Sphingopyxis sp. Root1497. Taxonomy (NCBI): domain Bacteria; kingdom Pseudomonadati; phylum Pseudomonadota; class Alphaproteobacteria; order Sphingomonadales; family Sphingopyxidaceae; genus Sphingopyxis; species Sphingopyxis sp. Root1497. The sequence continues at coordinate 44,413 of NZ_LMGF01000005.1, read as the reverse complement.
CACCAACCGTATCGGCGACGAGGGGCAGGCCTGGCATTATGCCAATGTCCTGCTCAAGACCGAGCGCCTGTCCTACGCGCATATCGGGTCGAAGAAACGCGACCTCGCGAAGCTGCTGGAGGAAGCCGCGAAGCTGCCCGCGCGCAGCGGCGGCACGATGGACCGCGACCCGGCCTTCCGCCTGGCCCATGCCCGCGTCGAGGCGCGGCTCGCAGCGATCGAGGCGTCGATCCTGCGGGCGCTCCGCGGCGAGGTATCGATGGCGACCGCCGCTGCGCTCAAGATCGCCTGTACCGAATGCGCGCAGACGATCACCGAACTCGGAATCGATCTCGCTGGGCGGCACCGGCTGCCGATGCTCGAGCGCGATAGCGCCGACTGGGCGGCGGCAGCACCCGCAGTTGGCCCCTTCGGCCCGGCTGCGGTGCAATCCTATCTCTTCGAACGCGCGCAGACGATCTATGGTGGATCGACCGAGGTGCAGAAGAATATCATCTGGCGTTCGCTGGCGGGAATGGCGCGATGAGCGCCGCTCTGTCCGAAGCCGAACAGGCGATGCTTCGCGACGCCGTGCGCGCCTTTCTGGTGAAGGAGGGCGCGCCGCGATGGCCCGATTTCGCCGACCGCCTCCGCATAGGTTCGGCGCTGCTCGATGCGCAGCAAGGCTCCATCATCGCCGAGGAAATCGGACGTGCGCGGGCGCATTTGCCCTTCGCCGAGGTGGCGACGGCGGCGTGGCTGCTGGATCATTGCGGCGCCACTGCCCTGCCCGCCGACAAGGTGGCTACGCTCGCTTGGGCCGAGCCGGGCCTCCGCTATGATTTCGCAGGCATCGAAACGCGCGCGCGGCGCGACGGCGACGGCTGGCGTCTCGACGGAACCAAGGCGGTGGTCGGCTGGGCCCCTGAGGCCGATACCGTCCTTGTCGCCGCGCGCACCGGCGACGAGGGAGTGTCGCTGTTCCAAGTCAATTCCGCCAGGACCGAAGGCCTCCGGCTGTCGCCCTATCGGACGATCGACGGCCACCCCGCCGCCGACCTGATCTTCGAGAACCACACCCTTGCGGCTGACGCGCTGATCGGCCCCGAAGGCGCGGCCATCGACCTGCTCGAAGAGGCCCGCGACCGCGCGCTCGCGCTGCTCGCGGCCGAGGCGGTCGGGCTGCTCGACAGCCTGCTCGAACAGACGATCGCCTACACCGGTCAACGCCGCCAGTTCGGCCAGCCGATCGCGGGTTTCCAGGCGCTCCAGCACCGCATGGTCGACATGTATCTCGAATGCGAGCTCGCGCGCTCGTCGGCGTGGCTCGCGATGGAGGCGCTCGACAAAAGCGCGGCAGCGCGCGCCCGCGCCGTGTCGAGTGCGATGGTCAATGTCGCGCGCGCCTGCCGCTTTGTCGGGCAACAGGCGATCCAGCTGCACGGCGGCATGGGCATGACCGATGAGCTGGCGATCGGCCATTATGTGAAGCGCGCGATGGCGATCGAAGTCCTATGGGCGGACGCCGACTGGCACCTCGCCCGGATCG
>NZ_LMGF01000005.1:0-42880 GCF_001427085.1 Sphingopyxis sp. Root1497 | reverse complement strand
CGCTTGATCGAGCAGCGCGCCCGCCGATCGCCGTCAGGCCGGTTTCTTCGGCACGAAGATCACCTTGGGAAAGGTGTATTCGCGCAGGCCCTCGGCGCCGTTCTCGACCCCGAAGCCCGACTGTTTCGCACCGGCGAAAGGAATATGCGGCCCGTTCTGGAAATTGTCGTTGATCCAGACGGTCCCCGTCTCCATCCGGTCGGCGACCGCGACCGCCGCATCGATGTCCTTCGACCACACCGCCCCCGCCAGCCCATAGTCGCAATCATTCGCGCGCGCGACGACATCGTCGATGTCGGAGAAGCGCAGCAGCGGCAATATCGGGCCGAAAGCCTCCTCGGTTACCACCGCCGCATCCTCCGGCGGGTTGTCGACGAGGGTGATCGGGATGAAATAGCCGTCGCCCTCGGGTACGTCGGCGCCCTGCAGCACGGTCAGCCCCTCGGCGCGCGCGCCTTCGATCAGGCCGCGAACGCGGTCGTACTGCGCGCGGTTCTGGACCGGGCCGTACTGCACCCCCTGCTGCGCCCCGTCACCGACGACGGCTTCTTTTGCGAGACGGTGGAAGGCGCCCAGCATCTCGTCATAGATATCGTCGTGAATATACAGGCGCTTGGTCGCGATGCAGACTTGCGCGCTGTTGTAGAAGGAGCCGAAGAACAGCTTCGGCGCGACCTCCGCCACATCGACGTCGGGCAGTATGATCGCCGCATCGTTGCCGCCGAGTTCGAGCGTGATGCGCTTGAGGTCGCGCGACGCCGCCTCCATCACGCGCTTGCCCGTCGCGGTCGAGCCGGTGAAGCTGATCTTCGCAAAGCCCGGATGCGCGGTCATCAGCGGACCGAGCGCATCGTCGCCCGAAATGACGTTATAGACCCCGGCCGGCAGGATATCGCGCCACAGTTCGGCGAGCTTCAGCGAACAGAGCGGGGTGTAGGGCGACGGCTTCAGGACCATCGTGTTGCCCGCGAGCAGCGCAGGGGCGATCTTCCACATCGCGAGCAGGAAGGGGAAGTTCCACGGCACGATCGCGGCAACGACGCCCAGCGGTTCGTGCTTGACGATCACCTGGCGCGTGTCGCTGTCCTCGACGATTTCGTTGGGCAGGTCTTGCCGCGCGACCGACTTCAGCCACCAGGCGCCCATCTGCACCTCGCCCTTGGCGAGTGCGGTCGGGCGGCCCTGTTCGGCGACGAAGAGCGCGGTGAACTGGTCGAGTTGCGGCTCGATCGCCTTCGCCGCCTTGACCAGCAGGTCGCGGCGCCCTTCCCAGCCGAGCGCCTTCCACGCCGGCAGCGCGCGCGTCGCCGCGGCGACCGCCAGGTCGAGCTCGGCCTGCCCCGCGCAGGGCGCCGATGCGAAAACCTTTCCGGTCGCGGGGTTGATTACGTCGACGCGGGTCGCGGTATCGACCGCCGCGCCGTCGATGGTCAGCGTATAGTCGTTCGTAAAGTCCATTTTCACCCTCACCCAATGATGCAGAAACTGTCTCTTGCGGGCGGGTTTGCACCAATTTTGACGATAATCAAATGATAATAGATAATGGATGAAATTTATGAGGAGCAGGCGATGATCGACAGCCAGACCACGCGGCTCGCGCCCGGCGAGGATGGGGTGCATTTCACCTTCTGCCGGCTGTGCGAGGCGCATTGCGGACTCGCCGCAAAGGTCGAGGCCGGGCGGATCACCGATGTCCAGCCCGACAAGGACAATCCGCATTCTTTGGGCCATGTCTGCCTGAAAGGCATCACCTTTCACAACGTCACCTATGACCCCGATCGCATTCTGACCCCGATGAAACGCGTCGGCGGTCCGGGCGAGTTCGCACCGGTTGGCTGGGATGAGGCGCTGGACGATATCGCCGCACGTCTCGGCCATGTGATCGACACCCACGGCCCCGACGCGGTCGCGTCGTACAAGGGGAATCCAATCGCCTTCGGCATCGACGTGTCGTTCAGCCTGAAGGCGTTCCTCAAGGCGCTGGGCATCACTAAATATTATGGCGCGGGGTCGCAGGACACCAATGCGCGGCTGACCGCCTGCTACCTCGCCTTCGGGTCGGCGGTGACTTACGAGATTCCCGACCTGCCGCATAACGACATGCTGCTGATGTTCGGCGCCAATCCGCTGGTCTCGAACGGATCGATGCTCTGGTCGCCGCGCGTGCGCCACGATCTCGATGCCATCGCCGCGCGTGGCCGCGTGGTCGTGGTCGATCCGCGCCGCACCGAAACCGCGCGCCGCTATCAGCATGTCGCGGTCCGCGCGAACGGCGACATCTGGCTGCTGCTCGGGCTGCTCGGCGTGCTGATCGACGAAGGACTCCACGACGCGGACTATGTCGCGGCGCATACCGAGGGGTTCGCCGACCTCGCCAGCGCGGTCGCCGCGCATGGCCTGGCCGACTGCGCCGAGCGCGCGGGCGTCGATGCCGACACGATCGCCGAAATCGCGCGCAGCTTTGCCGCGACGCCGCGGGCGGTCGCTTATGGCCGGCTCGGGGTGTGCCGCGGGCCGCATGCCACGCTCGAGAATTTCCTGCTGATCGCGCTCAACCTGCTCGGCGGCAAGCTGGGGCGCCAAGGCGGCGCGATCTTCAGCCGCACGATCCTCGGCGGATCGCAGAAGGTGCTGACCGGCGGCTATGGCGATACGCGCAGCCGGGTCGGTGACTTCCCCAGCGTCGCGCAATTCCTCGCCTCCGCGATGCTGCCCGCCGACATATTGGAACCCGGAGCGGGCCAGGTGCGTGCAATGATCCTGACCGGCGGCAATATGGTGATGTCGGCGCCCGGCGGGCAGACGCTGGTCGATGCACTGCAGCAGCTCGACCTGATCGTCGCGCTCGACCTCTACCAGACCGAGAGCAACCGCTACGCCGATTATATCCTGCCGGTGCCGACCTTTTTCGAACGCGACGATTATCCGATGGCGGGACTCGGATCGATGATCCGGCCGTTCGTGCAGGTGACCGACGCCGTCATCCCGCCGGTCGGCGAAGCGCGATCCGAATGGGAGATTTTCAACGCGCTGCTGACCCGGATGGGCAAGCCGACGCATGGTCGGCCGATGGACGATCTCGACAAGGCTTTCCGCCTCGGCCCCGCGGGCGACGATATGGGGGCGCGTGAGGGTTGGAGTTTCGACAAGCTGCGCGCGGCTCCGCATGGCGTGATGGTCGATCTGCCCGATCCCTATGACCCGTGGCCGCGCATCGCCTGGCCCGACGGCCGAGCGAAGCTGTGGCACGCGATGATCGCCGACGAGTTCGCGCGTCTCGATCCGGCGCCGTCCGACACGCTGCGCCTGATCACGCACCGCGACATCCGCTCGCTCAACAGCTGGCTGCATAATGTCCCGCGCCTCGTGCGCAGCCAGCACCCCGACCTGCTGATGCACCCCGAAGATGCGGAGCGGTTCGGCCTGTCCGATGGCGAGACGGTCGAGCTGTCGACCGGGTCCGCCACCGTCGCGGTCTGCGTCGCGATCACCGAAGATATGCGCCCCGGCACCGTCAGCTATCCGCATGGATGGGGCCATCATGGCGGCTGGCAGCACGCCAATGCGCAGGGCGGCAGCAACATCAACTGGCTGCTTCCGGTGGGCGAGGCAGCGGTCGAGGCGATTTCGGGGACAACGATCATGGACGGGCTGGAAGTCATGATCCGGAAACTGCCCGTAGCGGCGTGACGAATTTGCGACTTGTTCGCGATGCCAGCCTTGCTACGACAGTGCGATGCAGCATTCCCCGGTCGGGGCAGGAGATCAGGCATGGACAGCGGCCCGGCATCAGCCCGGACGGACGATAATTCGACGCAGGAGCGCATCCTGCGCGCCGCCTATGATTGTTTCGAGCAATATGGGATCGGCAAGACGACGATCGAGAATATCGCGAGCCGCGCCAAAGTGTCGCGTCCAACCGTCTATAAATATTATCCGAGCAAGGATGCGATCCTCGACGAGATTTCGGTGCGCGAGACCTGGCGCGTCAACAGCGAGGTACGGCGGCGGCTGGTGCGATCGGACGATTTCGCCGATTTCCTGTCCGATACGCTGCTGCTCGTCATCCGGCTGGCGAACGAGAATATCTATATTCGCCGGATGGTCGAAAGCATCGAATTTCAGGAATCGGTGATTTCGCCGAGCAGCCTGATGCAGCAATTGCAGCGCACCTGGTGGGCGAACATGTTCGAACAGGCGCGGGCGCGCGGCGAGATTGCGACCGACCTGAAAATCGACGAGTGCATCTATTGGCTCGCGCGCGCGCAGGCGATGCTGATGCTCCAAGTCGCCTCACCGCAGATCGACGACGCCGAGAAGCGCCGCTTCATCCGGCGTTTCATCGTCCAGCCTTTGCTCGCGGGCAGCGAAATCCGATAAACCTCCATCGCTGGGTTGACGGCCCTCCCCCAAGCTGACACAGATATTTAATCAATCGATTAAGTAGCCGCAGCGATATCGATAGGCGGCGCAGCGTGGGAGGCCCGCTCGAGCGATGACCGACGATCCGGCGCGCCGCATGGCCGCCAATCCCGCTTATGGTGACGGCTATTTCGTCCGGACGACGCGTTTTCGCCGGCTCGGTCCCGATCGGGTCGAGGCGGTGCTGGAAGACCCGTTCCATGCGCTGGCGCTGTTGATCCACCACGACGACCAGAGGCTGACCGCCGTCGAGGGGCGCTGGGAGCGCCACCCGCTATCCAGTTGCGCGGAGGCAGGCGGCGAGATGACCGGCCTCGCGGGCCTGCCCTTGGTCGATGACCTGCGGACCCGATGGTTGCAGACCGAGCCGGCCCTGCAATGCACGCATATGTTCGACACGCTACGCCTCGCGGCGGTGCATATCGCGAAGGGGCGAGCCGACCGCCGCCATGACGTCATCCTGCCCGATTCCGACGCCGATTATCAGCCGGTTCGGCTGTTGCAGGATGGCGCGCTCGTGCTCGAAATCGTGATCGACGGTGATTTTCACATCACGGCCCCGTCCGCTTACTCCGGTGCCCCGCTGCTCAATGGGTTCGCGCGCTGGGCCGCCGAGCGGCTGTCGGCAGAAGATTTCGAGCGCCTGTTCCTGATCCAGCGCGGCGCCTTCGTCGGGCGCGGCCAGCGCATGGACATCACCCGCTATTATGGCCGCGACGGCGCGCTGTCGGGTCCGCTGCCCGCCACCTGCTTCGGATCGCAGCCCGAACGCTATGCGGCCTCGCTCCGCCTCGCCAACGCCCGCCCCGGCCTGCGCCGCGAGGATGCCGCCCTTTTTCCCTTCGCCTGACCACAGCAGGAAGACCCCGATGTCCGACATGCCCTTCCCCACCCCCGACCAGGCCGTCACCCGCCATCTGCTCGAGCGCCAGGCGCGCGAGCATCCGGACGATCTCTACATGCGTTTTCAGGACGGCAGCGAATGGAGTTTTGCCGAGGCGCTCGATCAGGCGCACCGTGCCGCGGGGGCGCTCAAGCGGCTCGGCGTCGAGCAGGGCGACCATGTCTTCAACTGGCTGCCCAACGGCAAGGCCGCGGTACGCGCCTGGCTCGGCACGCATATGCTGGGCGGCGTTTTTGTGCCCGCCAATCTCGCCTATCGCGGCAGCCTACTCCGCCATGTGTTGTGGCTTGCCGACGCGAAGGTCGGGCTGGTCCACCGCGACCTGATGCCGCGCCTCGCCGAGGTTGAGCGCGGTATGCTAGAAAAGCTGATCGTCATCGGGGGCGCCACCGAGCCGGTGGACGGTCTCGAACTCCATGACGAGGCGATGCTGGTAGAGCCAGGCAGCGCGGGCGACCTCGCGCGGCCGATCGCACCATGGGACGATATGGCGATCATCTTCACCTCGGGCACCACCGGCCCGTCGAAGGCGGTGATGTGCTCCTATGCGCATATGTGGACCTTCTACCACGCCGCGATGCCGGCGATGATCGGCCGCGACTATCGCCATCTCGCGCATCTGCCGATCTTCCATTCGGGTGGCTTCGGCTGCCTCTATGGCCAGCTGTCGAACGCGGGATCGGTGGTGCTCGTCGAATCGTTCAAGACCGATCAGTTCTGGCAGATCGTCCGCGATCATGGCGCGAACACGACCACCCTGCTCGGCGCAATGATCCCCTTCCTGCTCAGCACCCCGCCCTCGGACGACGATCGCAACCACAGCCTGAAATCGGTGAGCGCGGTTCCCTACACCGCCGACGTCAAGGCCTTTACCGCGCGTTTCGGGGTCGGCGCCTTCGCCGCCTACAGCATGACCGAGCTCGCCAATCCGGTGCAGAGCCCGCTCGATCCCGACAAGATCGGGGTCGCCGGGCGGCTGCGCCCCGGGCAGCACATTCGGCTGGTCGACGAACATGATATCGAGGTGCCCGAGGGCGCGGTCGGCGAGGCGATCCTGCGCTGCGACCAGCCCTGGACGATGTTCAGCGGATACTACAAGAATCCCGAGGCGACCGCCGAGGCCTGGCGCAACGGCTGGCTGCACACCGGCGACCTGCTGCGCCGCGACGCCGATGGCGACTATTTCTTCGTCGACCGCCGCAAGGACGCGATCCGTCGCCGCGGCGAGAATATCTCGGCCTATGAGGTCGAACAGGAAATCCGCGCCTTCGACGGAGTCAAGGAGGCCGCGGTGATCGGGGTCGCGAGCGACAAGACCGAGGATGAGGTGATGGCGTGCATTATGCCGTCGGACGGCGCCGCGATCGACCTGATGGCGCTGACCGACTTCCTCGCCACCCGCCTGCCCCATTATATGGTGCCGCGCTATTTCCGGCTGATGCCCGACCTGCCGCGCACGCCCACGCAAAAGATCCAGAAATATGCGCTGCGCGATGACGGCGTCACCGCCGACACCTGGGATCGCGAGGCGGCGGGGATCAGGTTGCGGCGGGAACGGATCGGCTGAGCCGGTCCCAGGTCGCGTCGTTAACGGGCGCCTCGCGCAGCCCGGCCTTGCGGATCTTGCCCGTCGGGGTGCGCGGCAGGTCCGCGACGAACTCGACGAAGCGCGGGACCATGTAGCGCGGCAGCCGCTCGGCGAGATAATCGACGAGATCGCTTTCGGTGAGCGGCGCGGAATCGCCCAGCTGCACCACGATCTTGATCTCGTCCTCGCTTGCGCGCGCATTGCCGGGCAGCGCGGGGACGTCGGCGGCCTTCACGCCGATCGCCGCGGCTTCGGCGACCGCCGGATGCGCACGCACCTCGCCCTCGAGCTCGAGCGACGAGACATTGTTGCCGCGCACACGGAGGTAATCATTGGCACGGTCGAGGAAATAGAAATAGCCGTCGGCATCGCGGCGGAGGATGTCGCCCGTCTTATACCAGCCGTGGCGCGACGCTTTGGCATTCGCCTCGGGCTTGTTCAGATAGCCCTGGGTAATCAGGAAGGGCGCCTTACCCCGGATCAGCAATTCGCCCGCCTGTCCGTCGGGCAGGTCGCGGCCTTCGGCATCGACGATCCGCACCTCGTACAGCGGCGACAGCTTGCCGCAGGTCTGCGCATTGGGCAGGTTCGACGCATTCAGCGGAAACCCGATTTCGGTCATGCCCCATCCGGTGCAAACCCTGACCCCGAAACGCGCCTCAAAATCGCGATAGTCGGGCAGCACCGGGTTCATCAGCACCCATAACAGCGGATTGTCGGCGTCGTCGGGCCGCCGCTCGGCATTCATCAGGAAGCCCGCGATGCCCATCAGCTGGGTGTGGGTGCAACCATGCGCGCGCACATCGGCCCAATAATGGCTGACCGAAAAACGGCTGCGGAAGACCATATGCCCGCCACGCACCGCCGCGAAAACGAAGCCGACGCGCCCCGACGAATGGAAGGTCGGCCAAGGCGAATAATAGACGGGGATCTGATCGGGATCGATCACCTCGCCGCTGAAATTATGCTGGACCTGCTGGATCGAACCCCACGCCTGGAGCACGCCTTTCGACGGTCCGGTGGTGCCCGAGGTGTAGATGACGGCATTGGTGTCAGCGAGTTGCGGCTCGGCATGGTCGATACGCGGCGCCCGCGCCTCGACCGAGGCCAGCGTCGCGACCGGGATGTCGCTGGCGCAAGCCATGTCGTCGATCGTGATGATCTGCTCGAGCGTGCCGAGGCGGTCGCGGATCGCATTCACCTGATCGACGCAGGCATTGCTGGTGATCAGCACCCGCGCGCGGCAATCGTTCAGCGCATAGGCGAGCAGATTGCCCTTATATTCGGGGTTGATCGGCACCTCGAGCGCACCGCGCCAGCTGAGTCCGATCCACGCGCAATAGGCGGCAAGACACGGATCGAGCATCGTCACGACGCATTCCCCGCGCGCGACCCCGATCGAGGCCATCGCGTCCGCGACGCGCAGCGCCGCCTCGTGAAACGCGCCGCCGGACATCGTGCCGCCCGCGACGTCGGTGATGAACGGCGCGGACGGATCGCGCGCCGCGCGCTCGCGGATCAGCACCGGGACCGAAGGCATATTCAGGCTGTCGACCATAACTCTCCCCGCGCTTCGCTTTGCCGGCATGCCGGTGCGTAAAGTCACATTTTTCACAAAGCCCTTTTTATATATGTTTTTACTATTTACAACGCTATATATATGTAAAGTCAATCACGCCGGCCCGCTGGGACCGCGACGTCCCCCACGGAGAGTCGAATGTATCTGAGCCCCGAACATAATCGCCAGGTCGCGGAAAAGCTGTTCCGCCACATCCGCGACAACAGCACCGACATGATCGAGGAAACCTACGAATATCCGCTGTCGGTCTATTCGGACCCCGACATCGCGGTCGCCGAGCGCGAAAAGATCTTCGAACATTATCCGATGATGGCGCTGCACGGCAGCCAGCTTCCCGAATCGGGCAGTTATGTCACCGTCAAACTGAACCGCAGCGAGGCGCTGGTCACGCGCGGCAAGGACGGCCAGGTCCGCGCCTTCCTCAACATGTGCCGCCACCGCGGCGCGACTTTGGTGACCGAGGCCGAGGGCAAGCAGGGGCGCTTTTCCTGTCCCTATCATGGTTGGACCTATACCAATGAGGGCGAGCTGATCGGCCTGACCTTCAAACAGACGCTGGGGCTCAGCCTGCCGTGCCGCGAACGCAATCTGATTGCCCTGCCCTGCGAGGAACGCCACGGCTTCATCTGGATCGTCGAAAATCCTGAAGGGTCGATCGACGTAGCCGCGCATCTCGGCCCGGTGATGGACGGGGTGCTCGCGGGTTATGGTCTCGACCGCCAATATTTCTACCGCGAAGCCTTTTTCGAGTTCGACCAGAATTGGAAGATCATGGTCGACGGGCTGACCGACGGCTATCATGTCCAATGGGTCCATGGGCCAACGATCCGGCCCTATTTCTATATGAACATGATGGCGCGCGTCGAAGGCACCGGCGACCATGCGGTGACGACGACGCCGCGGCGCAAGATCGACGAGATATTGGACAGCGAGCCGGGCGAACACGACCTCGATCCCTATGTCGTCTATGGCAATATGGTCTTTCCCAATGTCAGCATCCAGCTGCACCCGCATCACGCCGAATTCTGGACGATGTATCAGGACGTCCACAACCCCGGCCGCTCGCGCGTCCATCTGCGCTTCCTGACTCCCAGGGCACCCGGCGACTATGACGAGCGCGGCCAGACGATCCTCGCCAAGAATTGGGACATCGCCGAAGCCGCGATCCTGAACGAGGATGTGCCGATCGGCGACAGCATCCAGCGGTCGGCGAACATGCCGAACACCGGCACGATGCTGCTCGCGCACAACGAAGTGATCAACCAGCAGTTTCACCGCAGCTATGACCGGGTGATGGCGGGCCCAGGCGTGATTCCGATGCAGGCGCGCGCGGCGCGCGGCTGAGACTCAGCGCGCGCCGAGGCCGAATTCGGCGCGGATCGCGGCGTCGTCCTCGCCAACTTCGGGCGCCAGCGGCATGCCGAAATGCTGTCCCGCGACATGGATCGCGGTCGAGGTCAAAGTCAGCTTGCGCCCGTCGGGCAGCGACGCCTGATAGGTGTTGTCGCGCGCCCTGAAATGCGGGTCGGCGATGACATCGGCAAAGCTGTTCACCGGCATCGCCGCCACATTGTCGCGCTCGAAATCGGCGAGCCAGTCGGCGCGCGGGCGCGAGGCGAAGATCGGGATCAATGCGGCATTGACCTCCGCGTCCTCGGTCCCCGTCTGCGGCTCGCGCGTGTAGATGGCGTCGAGGTCGGGACGGCCGATGAGCTTAAGCAGCGCCTGCCAGCTCTTCGGCGTGAAGGTCATCAGGAAGACCAGCTTGCCGTCGGCGCAACGGTAATTTTCCATCCGCGCCCAGAAACGCATTTTGCCGCTGGCATCGAGGAATCCCGGCCGCGCAAAGGTCGTGTCAGGATTGAGCAAAGGATCGAGCGCCTCGGGCAGCCAGTGCGCCGAACAATCGGCCGCCGCGACCTCGATCGCCGCCCCCTCGCCCGTCCGCCGCGCGCGATGTACCGCCGACACGACGGCGAAGGCTGCCTCCAGCCCATAGGCGTACATGCCGATCGACGGCGCCTGCGCCCCGTCGTAGCGCGAGATGCTGTCGCTCACCGGCGTGCCGAGCCCGCCATAGGCGTCGAACGACGGCCCGTGCGAGGCGAGCTTGGCATAAGGGCCCGTCTCGCCGAGCCCCGACAGCGAGCAGAAGATGATTGCAGGGTTCACCCCCTTCAGCACCTCATAACCGAGCCCCAGTCGCGCCATCACGCCGGCGCGCATGCCCTCAATCACGACATCGGCCTTGGCCGCCAGCGTCAGGAACTCCGCGCGTCCCGCCTCGCTCGCGAGGTCGATGATCACGCTTTCCTTGCCGCGATTCCAGCGCAGATGCATGTAGGAAAAGCCCGTTTCGTCGCCCACCGACCAGGGACCGGCGCGGCGCAGCGGGTCGCCGCCGTCGGGATCCTCGACCTTGATCACCCGCGCGCCCATATCGGCGAGCCGACCGCCGAGCGCGTCGGGACCGAAATGCGACACTTCGAGCACCAGCAGGTCGGTCAGAAAATCATAAGGCATCGGACAGTGTCTCCATCGCCGCGACGGCATCGGCAGCGGTCACAATTTCGGCGAGATAATTGCCGATCAGCCGTTCGGCATCCTCCTGGTCACGCGCCGACAGCGTGCCGGTGCAATCGGCGACCAGATATTGCCGGTATCCAAGGTCGAACCCCGCGGCAACGCTGAGCAGCACGCAGGCGGTCGTCACCATCCCGGCGTAGAGGATCGTGTCGATCCCCTCGCGGCGAAGCAGAAAGTCGAGTTCGGTCCCGCCAAACGCACCCGATCCCGATTTGACGACCGACAGATCGCCGGGCTCGTCGCCGACCTCGGCGATCGGCGCAGCGCCGGGCGATCCGTCCAAAGCCCCGGCCGCTTTCACATAGGGGCGCAGCGCCGGGACGACATCGGCATAGTTCGGATGCCGGCTGGCAAGCCGCGCATGGACCACGCGCACGCCCGCACGGCGCGCGGCGGGCAGCAACAAGGCAAGATTGGGCGCGATGGTGTCGCCGAAGCGCGCGAGCAGATGGTCGGCGCGATCATCATGCCCCGCCGCGCGCATTGCGGCAATCGAGGGGCCATCCGGGTCGACCTGCCAGTTGATCAGGTCGACGAGGACGAGCGCGGTTCGCGCCGGGTCAAAGCCGTTCCACGGATCGCCGGGCGTAAAGGCATCCGCATTATACCAATGGGCGGAAAGGTCGGACGGCAGCATGCCACCTATGGCGCCGGCTGATTGGTCCACCTTGTCCTCCCCGAAAAAACGCGGCCGCCGGCAATACCCGTGCCGACGGCCGTGCTTCCTTTTAGCGCTGCGACCCGAACTTCGTGCCGATCGTGACACCGGCGGTAGTCCCGCGCGAGAGCACCGAATAATAGCCGAAGGAGGTCGTCGACACGTTACGGAACACATCGTTCTGGTTGAACAGATCCTTGCCCCACACCGAGACGTAGAACGCATCGTCCGGCGCATGGAAGGTGGCCGACAGGTTGAGCGTCTCGGTCGCCTTCTGGATCGGAGCACGTCCGATGCCGGCCGGATAAGCTCCCGCTCCCGTGCCGCCCGCAGGATAGGCGCCATAGGTCGCGTGATCGAACGAGTCGACGTAGCTGAACAGGCCGCTCAGTTCGAACTTCCCGCCGTTGGCCAGAGGGATATTATAATTGGCCTGGACGCTGACGGTGACGTCGGGCGTTGCCGGCAGGTCGAAACCCGAGCAATCCGCATTGGGAGGAACCGCGAGGCCCGATGCCCGGCGCCGATAGATGGCGCAGTTCTTGAAGCTGTCATATTCCGATTTGAAGAAGGTCGCGAAGCCCGTCGACAGCGAGAAGCGGTCGTTGGGGCGGTAGGCGGCTTCGATTTCCAGACCCGAGATCGTCGCCTTCGCCGCATTGATCGACTGCTGGGTATTGGTCACCGGATCGACGATCGGAACCTGCAGATTGTCGTACTTGTAATAATAGGCGGCGGCGTTGAAGGTCACCTTGCGGTCGAACAGGCTGGTCTTGAGCCCGACTTCGAACGCGTCGATCGTCTCGGGCTGGGTCGGGATGACGTTGGGGATCGACGAGATATTGTAGACGCCGCTCTTGAAGCCGCGGTTGTAGCTCAGATAGCCCATGACATCGTCGCTGAACTTATAGTCGAAAACCGCACGATAGGTCAGCTCGGAGAAGGGGGCGCTAAGGCCCTTGCACGCCGTGTTCGCCGCGCAGATCGCGGCCGAATTGCTGTGGATCGCAATGACGCCGCCGGTGCCGTTGGGCACATAGGTGGTGCCCGCATTGTCCTTGTCGAGGACATGCTTTTCGTCGGTGTAGCGCAGACCTACCGTCAGCTTGGCAGCGTCGCTGAACGCATAGGATGCTTCACCGAAGAGGCCGAGCGACTTGATGGTCACGAAGGCGCTCTGATCGATATAGGCTAGGCCCGACGCCGGGCCGGCGCCGGCCGCCGAGCGGTCGAGCAGCGCTTGCGGCACCGTGTGCGGCCGGAGCGTGCTGGGAACGGGCAGTCCGACATATTGGTCAAGCCCCGCATAGCCGTCGCGGTAGTTGAGATAGAAGCCGCCGAGAATCCACTGGAACGGCCCATCGTTCATCGAGGTGATGTCGATTTCCTGCTGATAGCTCCGGCCCTTTAGCGCGGTATCGAACCAGAAGACGTTCGCGGGCGAGCCGTCGAGGTCATATTCGACCCCCGAGGTGCTGTGGCTATAGGCCGTGATCGACTTGATGTTGACCGGCCCGACATCGGCGTCGAGGGTCAGCGAGCCGCCATAGCCCTGGAAGCGGACTTCGGGATCGATCTGGCCATAATAGGAGCGTTCGGGCCGCGAAATATCGATGCCCGATGCCACCTGGCCGGTCGTGGTGGTTTCCCCCAGGATCGGCTGCAACGCCACCACGGCATTGGTTTCGCCCTTCGAATAATAGCCCGACAGCGTCGCGGTGAAATCGGGCGTGGCTTCCCAGAGCACCGACCCGCGAAAGCCGAAGCTCTGATCACCGCCGACATATTTTCCGGCGCCGTTTAGCGCCTGGGTGCGGTTGCGGATATAGGGACGCTCGTTGCGGTAAAAGCCGCTGACACTCAGCGCGAGCGTGTCCGAAAGGCCGCCCGTCACGAAACCGCGGGCGCCCTCTTCATCGGTGCCATAGGTGCCTTCGAGCATTCCGCCGAATTCGGTGTCGGGCTTTTTCGTGGTGACCAGGATCGCGCCAGACGTCGCGTTGCGGCCGAACAAGGTTCCTTGCGGGCCGCGCAGGACCTGCACCGACTGCACATCGGGGAAACCCTGAAGCAGGATACCGGTCTTATCGGTCTGATACACGCCATCGACATAAACAGCGGTCGTGGCTTCGTTGCCGGGGGTGATGTTCCGCCCGCCGACGCCGCGAATATAGGGCTGCGCCG
This sequence comes from Sphingopyxis sp. Root1497, assembly GCF_001427085.1. NCBI lineage: Bacteria > Pseudomonadati > Pseudomonadota > Alphaproteobacteria > Sphingomonadales > Sphingopyxidaceae > Sphingopyxis > Sphingopyxis sp. Root1497. Next base: position 28,959 of record NZ_LMGF01000005.1, on the reverse strand, counting down.
CGCTCGATCCTTCGGTGATCAGAAGCGACGGCGTGACCGCGGCCAGTTCCAGAACATCCGAAACGCCGCTTTGCTGGAGCTGATCGGGCGTAAAGGCCGAAACAGCGATCGGCACGTCCTGCAAACGTTCGTCGCGCTTCTGCGCGGTCACAACGATTTCATTGACGCCCGAACTGTCGTCGGCCGCGTCCCCGGCATCCTGCGCCATCGCCGCCGTCGAGACGGTCGAAACCGCAATCGCCAGCGTGCATGTGGCGAGCTTGTAAGAAAAGCGCATAGCATCCTCCCATTGGCGACGCCCGCCCTTCGTTGAAGGCGGCGCCGCGCAGTCCATCACTGTGGGACGCGCGCTGCTCGAAACGATCAGGGCAGATCGGTTCGGCCGGTGCTGTTGCCGTGCATCACTCCCGGTGCTTACAGACAACAGATTCGATAAAATGTCAACAATGTCACCGAGCAACGAGCACGCTGTGCGATGCACAATCTATGATATGTAGTTTAATTCGCGGAAATCCTTGAGAATCTTCCTGCCAACAAGCCTTTCACGTCCGGATTTCCATCGTGCTCACAGGCGATGCCGATCCACGGCGAGTCGCGAATCGGGCCTGCCCCGCCCCGAATTGTCAGCTTGACGTGGGAGTCCGATTGGCAAGCAAGGGTTCGACGACGAAGCGACGCACCATATGCCGCAGCTTGGCCTCGTCGCCGCCGAACTGGTCGAGCACGCGCAGCAGCATGACCTGATTGCGCGACAGCCAGTTCACGACATCGGCTGGGTCAAGGTCAGCTGCAAGTTCTCCGCTCGCCTGCGCGCGGTGCATCACCGATTCCCAGCGATGCCGTGCCTGCTCCTGATAAGGGCTGGTGGGGAGTTGGCTCTGCGCCGACACTTCCAGATCCTCGACGAAACGGCGTATATAGGGATTGCCGCTCGCCACCTGGACCGACGCGACAATCGCCTCGGTCGTCGTGTCGGCGAAATTCCGCTGGCGCTGGATGCGAGCGCGGACGAGGTCCTGAATCTTGTCGAGTTCGGCAAAGCCGATGTAATCGACGATCTCCATCTTGCCGCCAAAAAATTTATAGACCGTCGGGCGCGAGACGCCGGAGGCTCGCGCGATATCCTCGACCGTCGTCTTCTCGATCCCATAGCGTTCGAAACAGCGACGCGCGCCCTCGACGATCTTCGCGCCGGTCTTGCCGATATCGGGCATGGCCTGTTCCTCGCGATTTTTCGAAACGTCCAATGGCTCCGTCCTTCCCCTGCCCGGCTTTCAAATGGGTCTTTGACCGGTAGACCCGCCCGTGAAACCGGCAATCGGCTTCATGCCCTGCCTTCACCATAGCATCAATATTTACATTTTCCATTTTTTGTTATTTGATAGCGGAACTGGCTTTCAGAGTCGGCAAAGCGACGATGGGTGGAGGATAAAGGGTATGCGATATCGGACAATCCTGATGATGGCCGGCGCGCTGACCGGATTGCTGACGATACCGTTTGCGGCGGCGCATGACCCGCGACCAGTTGCAATCCCCGGCGTAGCGGCCGCAGCCTGTTCGCCCGAGGCGATCACATGGGCGGGCAAGGATGTCGCGATCGAGTCGATCCGCTGGCTGGCCGACCCGGTGCCCTATTGCCGGATCGACGGGGTCGTGCGGACCGCAAATCCCGGGCCGAATACCGTCGGCTTCATGATCGCACTGCCGCAAAGCTGGAACGGCCGCTATCTGATGACGATTCCGGGTGGGTCGGCGGGCTACATCGTCAATCCGTCGCGCGAGCATCTGACCGCCGGCTATGCGGTGGCGACCACCGACAAGGGATCGCACTCGCGCGGTGCGCTCGACATGTCATTCCGCGGCGATCCGGCAAAGTCCGAAGATTATGCGCATCGCGGCACGCATGTGGCGGCAGTTGCGACGCAAACGCTGGCGCGCGGCTATTATAACCGCAGCGCGATGCCGCGCTATATCATGGGCTGTTCCGGGGGCGGCGTCAGCACCCTGATGGAAGCGGAGCGATACCCCGACGATGCCGACGGCTTCATCGCGGCAGGCGCCCCAATCAGCGCCCATGTGCAGACGTTCTGGGCCTATGTCGCACAGCATGTCGCGCGCGATCCGGCGCGCTGGATATCGCCCGCCGACATGACGCGCGTCGGGCATGCCATCGTCGCCAAATATGACGCGGCCGACGGCGCGCGCGACGGGCTGATCTGGGATCCGACGCAAATCCGTCTGTCGCATTCCTTGTTCCCGTTCCTCAGCGATGCGCAATATTCGACACTCGAAATCCTGGCCGGCGGGTTGCCCCCGGTTGCGGGATCCGACATCGCGGCGCCGGGCTTTTGGTTCGCCAACCCCTCGCTGCTGGGACCGATCGCGCTGGGCACCGCGCCGCCGCCATGGACCGACAAGACTCGGCCGCCTCTGTTCGGATCGACCGTGCTCAGCATGAAGGCTTTGCGCGCTACCGGCTATGATGCGCTGACGCAGATGGATTTCGGGGATCCGGCACAGCGCAACGAAGACGACGCGCTGTGGGCGCGCGTCGGCGGTTATGGCTATGATCCCGCCAATCTTGCGGCGATGCAGCGAACCGGCGGCAAACTGATCATGTGGACCGGCGCCTCCGACGAATCGATCCCACCCGCCTATACGGCGGATTACAGCGACGCGGCCCGGGCTCGGTACGGCGCCGAAAGCGGAAATTTCTTCCGGAGCTTTTTCGTGCCCGGGATGTTCCATTGCCGCGGCGGCGAAGGCTCCCCAACCGACAGCAGTCGCGCGATGCTGGACGCGATGCAGCGCTGGGTGGAGGGCGGCACGCCGCCAGCTGACATCATAATGACCAACAGTCCTCGGACGCTGGAACTCAACTCGACGTCGAACACGTCGATGTATGTTTCGGGGATGAGCCTTGAAAAGCCCGTGACGGCCGATAGCGATGCCGGGGTGGCGCGAAGCTATCGCATCTGCGCCTATCCCAGCGTTGCGAAGTTCACAGGCGTGGAGGGAAGCGACGTCAGCGACGCGCGCAACTGGAAATGCACGGGAACGATGAAACGGTAAAAGGGCGCGGCCGACGGGCGTCTCGTGCCGCCCGCCGGCCCCGATCGCTATTTCCCGAACAACGCCTTTGCCCGGTCGGGCACCGCGGGAAACAGCCCCCGCAGCGTCGGTTTGGAAATCTTGCCCGACAGAGTACGCGGCAGCGGTTCGTCAATGAACACGACGCGGCGCGGACGCTTGAAGGCCGCGAGCTGCGCCGAGCCGTCGGTTTCGAGTGCGGACAGCGCCGCGCCTTCGTCCTTCACCCCGCTCGCGACGATCATCGGAACTTCGCCCCAGTCGCTGTCGGGAACCCCGATCACAGCCAGCTCGCCGATGTGCGGGTTCGCCGACAATATCTTCTCGATCTCGGCCGGATAGACGTTGATGCCGCCCGAGATGATCATGTCCTTCGACCGGTCGACGACCTTCACGAAGCCTTCGTCGTTCATCATGCCGGTGTCACCGGTGCGCAGCCAATCGCCCGCAAACGTCGCCGCGGTGGCCTCGGGATTGCGCCAATATTCGCGCATAACATGCGGTCCACGCACCATGATCTCGCCGATCTCGCCATTGGCGAGCGTGTTGCCGTCAGCGTCGCCGATCTTCATCTCGCTGCCGACGATCGGGCGTCCCGCCCAGCCGATATGCGCGATCGCATCGTCGCCGTGCATCGTCGCCGCCAGCCCCGACGCCTCGGTCAAGCCATAGGACTGGATCAGCGAGATGCCCTTGGCGCGATAGGCCTCGATCAGGTCGACGCTGACCGGCGCGCCGCCGGCGGCAGCCGAGATCATGCTCGACAGATCGGCCTTTTCGAACCCCGGCGACCGCATCAGCCGTTCCCAGACGACCGGAACCGTCGTCGCCGCGCTCACCCGATGCCGCTCGATCACGTCCAAATAGCGGTCGATGTCAAAATCGGATTCGAGCACCATCGTCCCGCCCGCATTGACCGCGAACTGGATGAAGCAGGAAACGATCGCGCCGGTAAAGACGAAGGGCACCGCAACCATGATCGAATCGCGCCAGGTCAGCCCTTCGGCGATATTCTTGGCGAGGCCGGGATACATGGCGCCGCCGTGCGTGAGCAGCGCGCCTTTCTGGCGCCCGGTGGTGCCCGAGGTGTAGCAGAGGAAGCCGGCATCGTTGAGGCCGATCGTCTCGGTCGGCACCGGACCGGTATCGATCAGCAGCGCGGAAAAGCGCCGCGCATCGCTGCCGTCGAGGCTGTAAATCGCGAAGGGCAGCTTCGATGCCGCCAACTCGAGCCGGTCGAGATGCTTCGCCTGAGTAACAACGATCTTGCAGTCGGCATCCTCCAGCAAAGGCAGAATTTCACTCGCGGTGAGTTTGAAATTGAGCGGCACGATCATCGCCCCGAGCTTCAGGCACGCGACGGTCAGCAACGGCGCTTCGATCCTATTGTCGAGGTGCATGCCGACGCGGTCGCCCTTGACCACCCCGGCGGCGCGCAGGCCCCGCGCGATCGCGTCGCTGCGCGCGTCGAACTCGGCCCAGCTCGTCCGGACGTCATCGGTGATCACCGCCGTATGTTCGGGCCTCCAGCGTGCCCAGTAACGGACGAGTTCGGCGATATTCATGCAGTCTCTCCCGAGGGGGTTTTCGCGGGCCCGGCTCTTCGTCCGGGCCTCTTACATCATCCGTGCCGCGCGAGCGTCACGCCAGCGCATCGAATTCGCGCGCCATCTGCAAGTGCAGATGCTGCGTCGGCACTTCGTTCGCGCCATAGAGGAAGCCGGTGGTAGGCAGCGCCGCGGCATTGGCCTGGATCATTTCCTCCATCGGGAAATCCTCCTCGGTCGCGGCCTGCCGCAAAATCTCCCAGCTGCGGTTGATCCGCTCGGCAACCTCGTCGGTCAGCTTCGCCGGATCGGTCAGGAAGCGGATGTGGACATGGCATTTGCCGGGATCGGTCAGATGCGGCCACACGGTCCAATGCTCGATATGATCGGGCGTCGGGATCACGCTCATGTTGGGGAAAATCATCAGGTTGCCGGTCAGATAGCGCCAGCCGCCCTCGATCGGTTCGCCGGCCTTGAGCTTGCGTGCGAGCCGTTTGCGCGCCGAATAGGATTGGCCGTGCCGCCCGAGATCGAGCCACACCGCAGCGCCGGTCTGGATCAGCTTTCCGACCCCTTCGGCGTGCAGGAATTGCGGATGCAGCACGTCGATCGCGCCGTCCATCACCAGCTTCCAGTTGATGTCGAGGTCGATCTTCTGGTCCATGAAGACGACGAGCTTGTCGATGTCATAAGCCGCGAGCCGCTCGTCGGCCTCGCCCAGATAGTCGGCGATCGGCGTGTCCTGCGGCGCCTGAGGCAGCTTGATCCAGATAAGGCCGTGGCGTTCCTCCGCCTCGACCGCGAAGAGATTGCGGCACCCCTTGTCGAGCGTGCCATATTGCTCCTCGAACGGAATGCCGCGCAAGCTGCCGTCGCCCTTGAAGCTCCAGCCATGATAGGCGCAGACGAAAAAAGGCTTCTTGCCCTTCTCGCTTTGCTCGACCTTGCCGCCGCGGTGGCGGCACATGTTGCGGAACACGCCAACGCTGCCGTCCTTCTGCCGCACGATCAGCAGCGGCACGCCCAATATGTCGCGGGTGACGAAACTGCCGGGTTCGGGGATTTCCCTGCTCGTCGCGGCGGCGAGCGGCTGGCGCCGGAACACGTCGAGTTCGCGGGCCAGATGATCGGTGTCGGTGAAATGCGCCGCGGGGACCTCGATCGAATCCGCGGCCATGTCGGTCGTGCCATTTTCCAGATGGTCGACAATGCGGCGATAGATCGCATCCAGTTCGATTTTCATGTCCCGTCCCTCACCAATCTCGATGTTTACACTTTACGAAGATTGTAATTCATCTATAGTGCGGCGTCAAGCATCCGGCGATCGACAGACACGAGGTGTACGGGAATGAGGAAAAGCAGGATATTCAGTGCGGCGGCCGTCTGCCTCTGCGCGGCGAGCATCGCCACGACGTCATCGGCGGCACCCGGCGATCAGCCCAGGATCGGCAAGACCTTCGCCGATTCGACCCCCGGAAAAATCAAGCGCACCATTGCCCCGGCGGGCGCGCCCAATGTCCTGGTCTGGGTGATCGACGACATGGGCTTCGGCCAGCTCAGCAGCTATGGCGGCTTGGTCGAAACCCCGAATATCGACCGCGTCGCTCAGCGCGGGCTGCGCTACACCAATTATCACACGACACCGATCTGTTCGGCGAGCCGTGCCGCGCTGCTCACAGGGCGCAATTCGCACGGCGTCCATATCGGCGGCCATTCGGCGATCGCGGTCGGCTTCCCGGGACAGGATGCGCTCGTCCCGCGCAGCGCGGGCACCGTCGCCGAGAATCTGCGCCAGTCGGGCTACCTCACTTACGCAATCGGCAAATGGGACCACCTGCCGCAGGCCGACGCCTCAGCCGCGGGCCCCTTCACCTATTGGCCCAGCGGCCAAGGCTTCGACCGCTATTATGGCTTCCTTGCCTTTGACGCCGACAATTTCGACCCGACGCTCTGGTCCGACCATGACCCGGTCGCGCTGTCGCCGCGTCCCGACTATCATCTGAGCGCCGACATGGCCGAAAAGGCCATAGCCTGGATCGGTGCGCGCGATGCGACCGATCCGAAACGGCCATTCCTGATGTATTGGGCAACCGGTGCGGTCCACGCGCCGCATCACGCGCCGCAGCGCTGGCTTGATCATTATAAGGGCCGCTTCGACGCCGGCTGGGATGTCGCGGCGCAGCAGATCCTCGATCGCCAGAAGAAGCTTGGCCTCGTCCCCGCCGATATGGTGCTGCCGCCGCTGCCCGCCGGCGTGAAACATTGGGCCGACCTCAGCCGCGACGAGCAGCGCATGTTTGCGCGCCAGATGGAGGCTTTCGCCGCTCAGCTCAGCCATGCCGACGAGCAGTTCGGCCTGATCCTCGCCGCGCTCGAAGCGCGCGGCGAACTCGACAACACGGTCATCTTGATCACCGCAGACAATGGCGCCAGCGCCGAGGGCGCGCCGCAGGGCACGTTCAGCGAACATTATTTCGCCAACGCCTATTTCGCGACGCTCGAGGAAAATCTGCGCCATTATGACGATTGGGGCGGTCCCTCGACCTACCCCCACTATGCCAATGGCTGGGCGGTCGCGGGCAATACCCCGTTCCGCTATTACAAGCAGACGGCCTATGAGGGCGGCACGCGCGTGCCGCTGATCCTCTCCTGGCCGGGGGGCATCGCCGCACGCGGCGAGCTGCGCGGCCAGTATCAGCACGTCACCGATATCACCCCGACGATTCTCGACGCCGCGGGCATCGCCCCCGCCGCGATGGTCAATGGCGAGCGGCAGATGGCGTTCGACGGCGTCAGCATGAAATACAGCTTCGCCGCGCCCGCCGCGCCGACGCGGCACGCCACTCAATATTATGAAATGTACGGCAACCGGTCGATCTATGCGAACGGCTGGAAAGCCGTCGTCCCGCACCGGCTCGACGTGTGGGATTTCATGAACCGGCCGGTCTTCAGCGACGACAATTGGGAACTCTACAACCTTGCCGCCGACCCCGGCGAACAGCGCGATGTCGCCGCCGCCAACCCGCGCAAGCTCGCCGAGATGAAGGTGCTGTTCGACCGCGAGGCGAAGGCGAACAATGTCTATCCGCTGTCCAACACCAGCGACGCGTGGGGCTTCGTCCGTAAGATGGCCGCCGAGGACATGGCCCGGCGCGGCTATCAGTGGACCTACACCGGCGCCACCGCGCGCATTCCGGAAGCGCTCGCCCCGCCCATGCAGTCCGCCAGCTTCACAATCGAGGCGAAGCTCGATCTCGACAGCGACGCCGGCGGCACCATCGCCGCGATCGGCGGGCGGCATGGCGGCTTCGCGCTCCACCTGCGCAAGGGGCGCCCGGTCTTCTCCTACCGCAGCCTCGACATGAAACTGACGGAAGTCGCCGCCGACCGCCCACTGGGGCGCGGTCCCGCGACCATCCTGCTACGCTTCGAACGGCGCGGAGAGAGCGAAGCGATCGTCCATATCCTTGCCGACGGCGCCGAAATCGCCAGCGGCACGATCAAGGGCGCCCTGCCCCGCCTGTCCTTTTCGCCGAGCGAAACCTTCGACCTCGGGCAGGACAGCGGGTCGGGTCCGCTCGCTGATGGCAAGACCGCGGGCAAGCTCGATGGCCGCGTCCGCACAGTAAACATCCGCATCACCCCGCCCGCGCGCTGACATAGGAAGGAAATAGCCCATGGCTTTCACCACCATCCCCGGCGCCGATGGCGACCATATCACCTATTGCCGGGTGTGCGAAGCGCTGTGCGGCATGGTCGCGACGGTCACCGACGGCAAGATCGTCAAGGTTCGCCCCGACCGGGACAATCCCCACTCGCGCGGCCATATCTGCGTCAAGGGTCCCGCGCTCGCTGACGTCACCTACGACCCCGACCGCGTCACCACCCCGCTGAAGCGCGTCGGCGGCCCCGGCGAGTTTGAACCCATCGGATGGGATGAGGCACTGGACGATATCGCCGCGCGCCTGTCGGCTTCGGTCGACAAACATGGCCCGCACAGCTTCGCGATGAATACCGGCAACCCACCGAGCATGGGCTGGCCCAGCTCGATGGGCAACTATCTGTTCAGCCGCGCGATGGACTGCAGCAAGCTGTTCACCCCGTCGTCGGAGGATATCACGTCGGTGGTTCTCGCGACCGAGCTGATCTTCGGCACACATGGCTTCGTCTTCCCCGACCTTGCGCAATGCGACCATCTGCTGATCTTCGGATCGAACCCGCTGGTCAGCCACGGCTCCTTGCTCATCGCGCCGCGCTTCAAGGAGGATCTGGTCGAGATCGCCGAACGCGGCCGCGTCATCGTCGTCGACCCGCGGCGCAGCGAGACCGCGCGCAAGTTCGAACATGTCTCGATCATCCCCGCCGGCGACGTCTGGCTGCTCGGCGCGATGGTCCGGACCGTCATCGCCGAGGGGCTGGCCGACAACGATTTCGTCGCGCGCCATTGCATCGGCTTTGCGGAGCTTTCCGCGGCGATCGACTGGATCACCCCGGAGCTTGCCGCCCCGCGTTGCGGCATCGAAGCCGACGAAATACGCACGCTCGCCCGCGATTTCGTCGCCGCGCCGCGCGCCGCCGCAATGGGGCGCATCGGCATCTGCCGCGCCAGTTACTCGACGCTGACCAACTATTTCCTCCACCTCCTCAACCTGCTCGGTGGCAAGTTTCATCAGCCGGGCGGCGTCGGCTGGGGGCATGGCGGCACCGCGACCGACGCGCAGGCGACGGGACCCGGCCAAGCACGCCACAAACGCCACAGCTCGCGCATCAGCGGCCAGGCTTCGGTCTGGGGCACCCAGTCGAGCCTGACCTTCCTCGAGGAAATGACCACCCCCGGCGACGGCCAGATCAAGACCTTGCTGACCGTCGGCGCCAATCCGGTGATGTCGATGCCCGGCGGGCCGCGCCTGCCCGAAGGCTTTGAGGCGCTCGACCTGATGGTGTCGGTCGACCTCTACATGACCGAAACCTCGCGCCACGCGCACTACATCCTGCCCGCGACGACGGCGCTCGAGCGTGAGGACATCAACCAGTTCTTCATGAACCATATGGTGCGACCCTTCGCCCAATATGTGCCCGCGGTGATCCCGCCGACCGGCGAAGCGCGCGGCGAATATGAGATTTTGCGCGACCTTGCCGCACGCATGGGCCGCGACGGCGCCTTCGGCAACATGACGCCGTTCGAAATGGCCGACGGCGCGCTGCAGGCGGGGATCGAGGGGCAGGACGGCCTCTCGCTCGCCAAGCTCAAGGCGAACCCGCACGGCGTGATGATCGAGCGCGGGCGCTGGGCGTTTGACTTCGAAAAGCGCATCGGACATCCCGACGGCAATATCCATCTGTGGGATGATATCGCCGGCGAAGAGGTGACGCGCCTCCACGCCGAACCCGATCCCGACCCGAACATGCTGCGCCTGATCAACCTGCGCAAACTGCGCTCGATCAACAGCTGGATGCACAATGTCGACAAGCTCGTCCGCTCGGATTCCCCCTCGCTGCTGATCAACCCGTCGGACGCCGCCGCGCGCGGCATCGACGACGGCATGGCGGTGAAGATCTCGACCCAATGGGGCGCGATCGAGGTGGTGGCCGAGGTGACCGACGAGGTCCGCCCGGGCTGCGTCGCCTATCCGCATGGCTGGGGCCATCGCGGCGGCTGGCGGGGCGCCAATGCGCAGCCGGGCCGCAACCTCAACGAAATTACCCCCGCGACCCCCGACCAGGCCGAACAGGTGTCGGGCATGAGTTGGCTCGAAGGCTTCCCGGTGGAGATTTGCGCGGCATGACGGCCTGGGGATGGCCGTCGCCAACCCGCGCCTGGTATGTCGCCGGGCTGCTCTGCCTGATCGCCGCACTGTCCTATCTCGACCGTTACATCATCGCGCTGCTCGCCGATCCGATCATCAGGGACATGGGCATCGATGCCACCGCGATCGGCCTGCTCATCGGACTCGGTTTCGGATTGCTCTATGCCTTGTCGGGGGTGCCCGTCGCCTATCTGATCGACCGCGGCACGCGCGTGCGCATCGTCGGCATCGGCGTGATCGTCTGGAGCCTGTCGACCGTCGCATCGGGCTTCGCGCCCAATTTCGAGATATTGCTGATGACGCGCGCCGGGGTCGCGATCGGCGAAGCGGTGCTGGTCCCCGCGACGGTATCGCTCGTTGCCGACCTCTTCCCGCCCGAAAAGCGGGCGCTGCCCATCGGCCTGTTCATGGCGGTATCGACGCTGATGGCGTCCGGGGCCTTCCTGATCGGCGCTTATGCCTTCGAGCTAGCGACGTTCCTCTCGCCCGATCTCGGGCTCAGCCCATGGCGGCTGACGCTTGTCATCGTCGGTGTACCCGGATTGGTCCTCGGCCCGCTCTGGCTGCTCACCGTCGCCGAACCCGATCGCGTCGAAGAGCCAGGACAGGCCGACCAGACCAGCCTCGCGGCGGCCCTCGCCTATCTCCGCCGCCACTGGCGTTTCTACCTGCCCTTCTATCTCAGCTTCGGCGTGTCGGCGCTCGCGAGCTACAGCTTCATCGCCTGGACCGCGACGATGCTGACTCGCAGCTATGGCCAGAGCCTTGCCGAAGCGGGCGCGATCTTCGGTCTTGTCGGGGTGGTCGCGGCCGCCATCGCCGCCTTCTTCTGGCCGGCGGTCAGCGCCTGGGCGATGAAGCGCGACCGCGCCGAACTCGCGGTGCTGGCGCTGGCGATCGGCCTCGGCATCGGTCATGCCGCGGTCGCCGCTTTCCTGCTCGCGAGCGACATCGACGGCGCCATCGCGATCATCGCCATCGCGACCTTCGGCTATGGCGCCGCAGGCGGCCTCGCGGTGCTGATCATCCAGCATATCGCGCCGCCGCGCATGCGCGCCAAGATCACCGCGCTCTATGTGCTGGTCGGCAATCTGGTCGGCCTGACCTGCGGCCCGGCCTTGTCGGCGTGGATGTCCGACACCGTCTTCACCGGCAACGATGCGCTGCGCCAGAGCCTGTCGATGCTGGCGCTGGTCATGCTGCCGCTGACCGTCGGCCTGGTCCTGTTCGCCATGACGGCGCACCGCCGCGTCGCCGCCGACGAAGGCCGCTAGGCGGCTAGGGCTTGCAGGTCGGCGCGATCGGTCCGCCCTCGATCGCCGCCTTGGCAAAGGCGATCGCATCGGCTGCGGCGGCGTTCACAACGCCCGAATGATCCTTGTCCTTGTAGATACGCGTCTCGACGACATTGCCGCGGCTGCACAGGTCGTTGACCAAGGTCAGCGTCGTCATCGGCAGCGCCGCCGTGTCAGCCGCGCCGATGCCGAAAAAGACCGGTGCCGCGAGGTCGAGCGTTGGAAACGAACGCAAATCGACGTCGGTATCCCAGAGCCGCTTGAGCATGCCCGGCCGAAACGCCTTCGACGGATCGAGGTTGCGTGCGGCGGCCGCCTTCATCAGGTCGGGCAGGCACGCCGATCCGACGAGCGCCTCGATCTCGCGCCCCTGTTCGGTGAAAACCGCATCGGCATCGAGATCGGCATGGGTGCGCGTGAGTTCATAGCCGATCATCGCATAAGCGCCGGTGACCATGACGTCGGTCGCGCTCGACGCGAGTCCGCTCTCGATCGCTTCGCGCGACAGGTTCGGCGCGCCGGTCGCGACCACGCCGCGCACCTTCAGATCGGGCGCGTGGGTCGGCGCATAGCCGGCGGCCGCGACGACCGTTCCGGCGCCCTGCGATTGCCCGACGAGGATGACCTGATTGGCCGCCCCGTAACGTGCGTCGCGCACGACGGCCCGCGCGCTGTCGAGGAGGCTGTACGAACTCGCGCGATAATTGGAATAGGGATGGATGCCGGGTGTGCCGAGCCCCTGATAATCGCTCGCCACCACCGCAAAACCGGCGTCGAGCCAGCTTGCGATATAGCGGCCGTCGCGCTCGCCGCGCGGACGCGCCGACGGCGCACAGACGTCGGCGATGCCGGTGGTGCCATGCGCCCAGGCCATCACCGGCCAGCCGCCCTTCGGCGGCGTACCGCGCGGGAGGAAAACCGCGGCGGAAACCGGCACCATGCCCTTATCGGTGATGCCGTCGCGCGCGGTGTAAAGGATGCGCGTCGCCCTGCCCGCGCCGGGCACCGAAAAATCGGCGGGCAATGGCTCCTCGGCCAGTACGACGCCCGCCTCGCCCGGCAAAGCACCGGACCAAGCGTAAAAGGCCGGCACGCCGCCATCACCGACGTCGGACGGCGCAGCCCTCGCCGGCGCCATCACGAGGCCGAGCGAGACGATCAACATGAACCCGGCCCGCTTTCGCGGCGCCGGGTTCATCGTCGATCTTGCGCGGCGCGAACCGCGGCCGAGCATCAGAATTTGACCGAGGCTTCGATGTAGAACTCGCGCGGATTGTCGACGAAGGCCGACAGGTCGCTGAGCACGCCGGGCCCGGCGGTGCCCGTTCCCGTGCCGCCGGTGAACGGGATTTCCGAGCCGCCGGTCACCACCAGCTTGTTGCTCAGGTTGCGGCCGATCAGTGCCAGCGTCCAGCGATCGTCGGGACCCTTCAGCCGCAGCGAGGCGTCGAACTTGGTGAAGCTCGGCTGCACCGCATCGGGGCGCAGCGTGTCGGAGAAATTATATTTGGCCGAATAGCTCATGTCGCCGCTCGCTTCGAGCGTCATGCCCGAATCCGACAGCTCGACCGCGTAGCTAGCACCGAGGCGACCGGCAAAGCGTGGTGCCTTGGGCGGCGTCAGCCCGTCATAATCCTGGCTGGTGAAAGCCGCAGCGGGAGACGGGCGGAGCAGGTTACAACCCTGCGCGATCGTCTGACCACCATAGCATTGCCCGACATAATCCTTGTAGGACGCATTGTTGTAGGCCGCTGCCCCGCGCAGCGAGAAGCCGCCCGAACGCCAGTTGAAATCGCCCTCGATGCCCTTGACGCGCAGCGTACCGGCATTCGCCACAACCTGCCCGATGGTGACCGGATCGAAATTCTGCACCTGCAGGTCGAGATAGTCGTAATAATAGGCCGTCGCGTTGAGCGAAAGCGCGCCGCCCATCAGGATCGCACGCCCCCCGACCTCGCCGCCGCGTGCCCGTTCGGCACCGAACTGCCCGGCCGCGACGGTCGCCGCGGGGGTCAGGGTCTGCGAAATGTTGAACCCGCCCGATTTGAAACCTTCCTTGTACGCGGCGTAAAAGGTCAGGTCGCGCGAGGGCTTGTAGCGAAGCGTGACCTGCGGCGAGACGTCGGATTCGCGATAACGATCGTCGAGCCGCAGCCCGCCCGGAAACGCCGCACCAAAGGCGGGATTGGCGGCGAGCGACGCCTGGAAGCTGTCGCGCGATTCATAGCTGTACCGCGCGCCCGCCGCGAGTTCGATCGCGTCGGACAGATTCGCCGTCACTTCGCCGAACGCCGACATCGAGCTGCCGGTGAAGCCATTGTCGCGCTTGAACGTCACATAGGTCGTGCCCGCTGCGACAGCCGGCAAGGGGAAGATATAGGCATCGGTGTTGAAGATGAACTTGTTGCTCGACGCGAACAGCCCGAACAGCACGTTGACCGGCCCGCCCCACTTCGACTGGAAGCGCAGTTCCTCCGACGTCTGGCGATAATCGGCAAGCTGCGAGAAGGTCGCCGGATAGGCTTCACCCGACACGTTGTTCAGGTCGTTCTGCTTGAAGCGGTAATAGGAGGTAATCGAGGTGACGTCGAACACGTCGCTCTCCAGCGTCGCGGTCAGGATACCGAAACCCGATTTGAGCCGCGAATACATGTGTCCGTCGCCGGCATAGCGATAATCGAGGTTCGCCACCTCGACGGGGATCGTCGAGCTGTCCGACCGGCCGTTGATGACGCAATCGGCATTGGGACTCGGCGGAATGCCGTTGGCGGCGAAGGGCGTGGTGCGACCACCGCCGCAGATGCGCTCGATGATGTCGGTCGGGCCGCCGTCCTTCTGGTCGGTGTAGCCGCTTTTGACCTGGAAGGTCAGATTGTCGGTGGCGTCCCATTCGAGCGTCGCACGTCCGCTATAGGTACGGCCGCCGCCACGATATTTGCTGTTGCTGTGACGCTGGAGGCCGAACGGATCGGTATAGGTCGCCGCGGCGGTGTTGGTGAAGGCGCCTTCGCTGTCCGCGATGCGGAAGGCCAGGCGCGCGCGCAGCCCATCGGCGAGCGGACCCGAAATATAGCCCTCGCCATATTTTTCCTGCGCCTCGAAACCGTAGCCCGCCTTGAATCCCGCCTCGAAGACGTCGCGCGGGTTGTTCGTGGTGACCGCGATCAGGCCCGCCGTGGCATTCTTGCCGAAGAACAAGGCCTGCGGCCCCTTGAGCACCTCGACGCGCTGGACGTCATATTGGCTGAGACCGATCTCGCGGCCGCGGCTCATCGGCATGCCGTCGACGACGAAGGACACCGACTGGTCGAAACCCGCGCTGAGCGCGGTCGAACCGACGCCGCGGAGGAAGATGCTGGCCGACGACCCCGACGCCGCCTTACCCGCGACCATCGTCGGTACGAGCTGCGCGATATCGTTGAAGTCGGTGACCGCATAATTGTCGAGCGCCGCGCCGCCGAGCGCGGTGATCGCGACCGGGGCGTCGATCAGCCGCTCATCGCGGCGGCGCGCGGTGACGATGATTTCGGCGTCGTTGCCGGCATTCGCTTCGTCGGCGGGCGGCGGCGCGGCGGGGGCGTCCTGCGCGTAAGCCGGCGCAGCAACCGCCGTGAGCGCGATAACCGATGCCAGGCAAGCGTAGCGAATTGCAGGACGCGAAATTTTGCGATCCATGACCGTCTCCTCCCAAAGGTCGAGCCGTCAGCTGCGGCCCTGTGGGATTTAACCTACAGTCATTAGATTTAAAGTCAATCGCAAATTTAACGCCATAAGGTTTTCGTCGGACACATATTATCCATCATAAAATCTGATAGTTAGTGCCAAATCTCTATCACGAAACCGGCATCAGTAACCGCTTCGCAAAAGCGATCACGCCATCGTTGAATGCATCGTTGCGATCGCCCGCGACCATATGGCCGGCGCCCTGCACGTCGAGGATTTCGAGCCGCGGCACCTGCCGCCGAAAGGCCACGATCCCGGCCTCGCTGACGACGTCGCTCGACAGCCCGCGAACCAACAGCACCGGCATGTCGACCAGCGCGCCCAGCGTTTCGGTCGCACGCTCGACGACGATATGATGCGTCCTCGGCGCGGTATCGAGGATGCGCGGATCCCAATGCCAGTACAGGCGCCCCTCCCGCGGGCGCAGATTCTTCATCAGCCCGCTTGTGTCGGTTGGCCGCGCACGCTGCGGGTTATAGGCCGCGACCGCTGCCGCCGCCTCGTCGATGCTCGCAAAGCCTTCGCGATGCCCGTGCATGAAGCCGACGATGCGCTCGATCCCGCGCGGATCGGGTTCGGGCACGATATCGACGAGCACGACGCCCGCGGGCCGCAGCCCTTCGTGCACCGCCTGGATCGCGGTCGCTCCGCCCAACGATGCGCCAACAAGGACGAACGGCACGCGCAGATCGGCCGCCACCGCGCGCAGATCGGCCGCGCGGTCGCTGAGTGCATAGGCGCCGGTGGGCGACCAGTCGCTGTCGCCATGCCCGCGCGCGTCGAAATTGATCACCTGCAATCCCGCGTCGAGCAGGCTGTCAACCGCACGGTTCCAGCTGTGTCGCGTCTGCCCGCCGCCGTGGAGCAGGATCACGCACGGCGCATCCGCCGCCCCGCCGCGATCACCGACAAGTTCGACTCCGTCCGAAGACACGAACACACGGGCCTGCAAGTGATCCGTCATCGACTGGCTCTCCTCATACTCGACAATGATCTCGGGATTATCTAACGTCAATAGATTGAACAGGCCACCCCAAGCGGCGGCGTTTTTGCACTGGCACGCGCCCGCCCGCGCTGCCATGAGCAATTTGGGCAAGGGGAAAATTTCGTTGGCACGGCCATCCAAACCGCTGATATCGCGCGCCAATGCGGCCGAGGCCGCGCTTGAGGTGATCGACGAGGTCGGGCTTGAGGAACTGAGCCTCAACCTCGTCGCGCGCAAGCTCGGGGTGCGGCCGCCCTCACTCTACCATCATTTCAAGGACAAGTCGGAACTGCTCCAGGAGGTCGCGCGCATGATGTTCGTGCGCATCCCGACGGTGAACGATCCCGCGCTGTCCTTCGAGGAACAGATCATCGCGCGCTGCGTGGTGACCCGCCGCACCCTGCTCAAACATCCCAATGCCGCACCGCTGATGCTGCGCTATTTCCCGCGCCACCTGCTGCTCGCCGCCTATGAACGCGCGGCGTCCGAGGAACCCTACCCCCCCTCAATCCACCTGACCGTGATCGATGCGATTGAGAAATATACTTTCGGAACCGCGCTGTTCGAGGCGTCGGCTCAGGTGCGCGGCATCCCGGTGATCCCGGCGGTCGATGCGGCCAAATATCCGTACTTCGCCAAGGCTGTGGACGACAATCCCTTTGGCGACGAAGAGATGTTCGTCGAGGCGCTGCGCATGTTCCTGGTCGGCGTCAGGCGGCGCCTGGGCACGGATACCATCGGCGCGCCGCTCGGCGACGCCGACTAGGTCAGACCGCCCATTCGATCGGTAGTGCTTCGAGCGCCATCACCGTGCCGATACGAAAGGCATGGCGTTCGCCCGCCGTCGCACGGAACGCCGGGATACGCTTCACCCATTCCTCGGTCAGGATGCGAAGCTCGGCCCGGCCGAGAACATGCCCGACACACAGATGCGGACCCGACGAAAAGGTCAGGTGCGCGGTCTTCTTGCGGTCGAGGTCGAAGGCGTTCGGCCGCTCGAACTTCGCGGGGTCGCGGCTGCCGAGACAGAGGATATTGAGCACCATCTCGCCTTCGCGAAATGAAGCATCGCCGATCTGCTTGTCCGCGACCACCAGCCGCGGCGTGTTGACGACGCCATAGAGCCGCACCGCCTCGTCGGCGAAAGCAGGGATCAGCGACGGATCGGCGGCGAGCCGCGCCTGCACTTCGGGCATCTGCGCGAGCTGCTGGAAGGCGAAGCCGGTGACGTTGGTGACTGTGTCCATGCCGCCGAGGAAAAGCACGAAGCTCATAGCGAGAATTTCATCGTCGCTCATCGTCCGACCGTCGATGTCGACGGTGATGAAGTGCGACATCAGCTTGCCGTCGGGCGCGGCGCGCTTCTCCGCGATCAGACCCTTGAGTTCACCGAGGATCAACGCGCTCAGCCGCCCTAATTCGGCTTCGTCATTCTGTGCCGAGAAGAAATCCTCGGCGAGATGGCGGAAATCCTGCAACCGGGCGAGGTCCATGCCCATCAACTCCATGAAGACGCTGACCGGGAACACCTTCGACACATCGGCCTGGAAATCGCATGCGCCCTTGCCCGCGACCGCCTCGACGAACTCGGCTGCCCATTCCCGGATCCGCGGTTCGAGCGCCTTGATCGCGCTCGGTCCGAACATCGGCATCATCGCGCGGCGATAGGGCAGGTTTTCGGGTGGATCGAGGCTTAGCGGGATCATGAAGGGCGGGTTCTTGACGCGCGGAATCTGCATCTCGCGCACCGAAAAATGCTCGGGGTCGAGCACGATCTGGCTGATCGCGTCGAAGCTCTTGACGATCCAATGTCCGCCGTTGAGCCGGCTCCAGAAAATATCGGGCGCGTCCGACAGCGCGGCCGCGTAAGTGCCCTGCACATCCTCGCCGATGCGCGGATCGGCATAGATGTCGAAATCGAACACCAGATGCGCCGGAATGTGCGGCGGCACCGGCGCGGCGGCGAGTTGGGCGGCGGTCATCGACGGCTCCTCATCTGACGCGCTCCATCGTCTCATGAGCGCCGGCATAGGCTTCGCGCACCGCGGGCTTCGACAATTTTCCGGTCGCGAGCCGCGGCAGCGGGTCGGCAGAGAAAGCGACGTAACGCGGCACCTTGTAATTCGACAGGTTCGTGTTGCAGTGGTCGATCAGCGCCGCGACATCGACCTCGGCGGCGCCGTGATAAACGACGAAAGGCGTCTCGCCGAACTTCGGATCGGGCGCGGCGATCGCCAGCGCCTCGATCACGCCCGGAAACTCGCACACCACCCGCTCGACCTCGGCGGCCGAGATGTTGAGGCCGCCCGAAATGATCAGGTCCTTCATCCGATCGACAAAGGTCAGCAAGCCGCGTTCGTCGAGCGTGCCGATGTCGCCCGAATAGAGCCATCCGCCACGGATCGCCTTCGCGGTCTCCTCCGGATTGCGCCAATAGCCCTGCATCATGCCGGGCGAGCGCATCAATATCTCGCCGGGTTCGCCGGGGTCGCAGTCGCTTCCGTCGGCGCGCACGACACGCAAATCCATAAAAATGCCGCCCCAGCCGCATTTCTCGGACTCTTCGATCGCCAAATGCTCGGGCATCATCGTCGCATTGCCGCCGACTTCGGTCTGGCCGTAAATCTGCCGGATCGTGATGCCCTTGGCCTTCCAGGTGTCGAGCAATTGCCGGCTGACCCGCGCGCCGCCCGCGGTCGCGAGGCGGATCGACGACAGGTCGGCGTCGGCGAAGTCAGGACAGCGTGTGATCGCCTCGAAGAAAGTGGGCACTCCGCCGAAACAGCCGATCTTCTCATCCTGAATCAGTTGCAGGATAGCGTCGGGGACGAAGGCCGGCTCCATGTAGACCGTACAGCCCTGCACCGTATAATGGATGAGTTGGACGAAGCCCGCCGAGGTGTTCAGCGGTGCGAGCGTGATCACGCGCGATCCCGGCGACGACGAGACCTCCTCGATCGCCCAGCACGCCGCATAGGCGGTCATCGACCGGTTGGTGAAGACGACCCCCTTGGGCTTGGCGGTCGATCCGCTGGTCGCAATGATGACGACGGGGGCTTCGGGCACCGGATCATGCGCCGGCGATGCGGCTGCGGCGTGGCGTAGAGCCTCTATCTCCGCCATGGCGCGCGGGGTCAGCCCCGCCGCCGCGACATTCGCCTCGAAATCCGGGGTAGCAAAGGCAAAGCGCGGTTCGGTCGTCTCGCACAACTCGCGGATTTCGCGCGGCGTGAAGCGGAAATTGACCGGATTGACGATCCCGCCCGCCCGGATGATCCCCATGATCAGCGCGCAATAAGCGAGGCTGTTGGTCGAGCAGATCGCGACCCGCTCGCCCGGCTGCAGCCCGTCGGCCTCCAGCATCGCAGCGACGCGGTCGGACCAGGCCTTATATTCGCCATAGCTCAGCCGGTCGCCGCCGAGCACCACCGCGGGCTGCTCGGGCCGCATCCGCGCCCACCAATCCATCGCACCCGGCAATGTCTGCGCCATTCAGTCCCTCTCTGTCCGATCTATCGCCGGGTCCGTCGTTACAGCAGTGCTTCGATCGCTTCATAATAATGGATAATATTGCTCTCGAGTCCGCAATAGATCGTTTCTTCGGGCACCCCGGCGTTCAGCCCCTGCTGGCTGATCTCGGCCGCCCGGAAATCCTCGCCGCCAAAGACGCTGAGGATCAGCTCATAAGAGCGCGCAAACACCTCCTCGGCCTTCGGCGTCGACGCCGCTTCGGGGGTGAGCATGAAATATTCGACCGTCGTTCGGGCGGGACCGCGCGGCATCAGCAGCATGACGCTGATATAATATTGGCTGGTCACCACGACGCAGTTGGGGAAGGTCGTGTAAGCGTGGGTCACCAGCTTGTGGACATTGCCGTCGGCCTCCTCGTCCAGCATTTCGGGGACGTAGCCGATGCGCCCCGACACCTGCCGGATGTTCGGCCCGAACATGTCGACGATGTTCGGCGCGTCCTGAAAGCGGTCGCCGATCGACGCGGCGTGGAGTCGCTGGACATGATAACCCTCGAGGAAGGGTTCGAGCACGACCTTCCAGTTCGCCTGCAAATCGAACGTCTTGCGGCCATAGACATGCGCCGACGATATGCCGAGCGCGTCGAAATCGTCGGCGACCTGTTGCGACAGGTTCGACCAGTCGGCGGGGATGTCGCGGTTGAGCTGGACATAGACGATCCCGCCCCACTCGCGCGCTTCGAGCTCGATCAGTCCGCGCTGGTTCTTGTCGAGTCCCTGAAAGGCTTCGCTGCGCGACACGCCGATCAGCTTGCCGTCGATGCCATAGGTCCAGGCGTGATAGGGACAGGTCATGCGGCTCTGCTTGTGGACCGCGCAATCCTCGATGATCTTCGAGCCCTTGTGCTGGCACGCGTTGACGAAGGCCTTGATCGTGCCGTCGCGGGTGCGCGAGACGAGCATGGGAAAACCATAGCTGTCGTTGGCGACGATGCTGCCGGGCTCGAGCAGCGCCGAGCAGGTGACGGGGACCGGAAAGCGGCGGAAGATCCGCTCCTGCTCGCGGTCATAGCGGTCCTGGCCGGTGAAGATCGCGTTGGGGCGCGTCGCGCCGAAGGGGACCACGACCGCGTCCTTTTCGGCGGGGATCTTACGGATCGCCTCGATCTGGCTCGGGGTCAGATCGGCGAGCGTGGTCAGTTTGCGGGCGGGGCGCGCAATTTCACGAACTTCACCCATATCGCCAATCCTCTCCTTTTCGTTGGCCTCAGCCTATTCGACCCTTTACCTAATAACAATAGTTTTTTATGGTGCGGGTGAAAGCGCCGTAAAAATGGCCGGAATCGAAGGGATAGGGTCATGGACTTCGACTATATTATCTGCGGTGCGGGCGCCGCCGGCTGCGTGCTCGCCTATCGCTTGTCGGAGAATCCGGCGGTGACGGTCGCGCTGATCGAAGCGGGGCCGCGCGACCGCCATCCCTTCATTTCGATGCCCAAGGGACTCGCCAAGGTGATGCAGGATCCCAAGCATCTGTGGGTCCATATGAGCGAACCCGAGGCGTCGACCGCGGGCCAGTCCGAGGCATGGGTGCGCGGGCGCGTGCTCGGCGGGTCGTCGTCGGTCAACGGCATGATGTATGTGCGCGGCCAGCCCGCCGATTTCGACGCGATCGCCGAACAGTCGAGCGACGACTGGAGCTGGGAGCATATCGGCGCCGCCTATCGCGCCTTCGAGAATCACGAACTGGGCGCGGACGAAACGCGCGGCGATGCGGGGCCGATGAAGATATCGATGCCGACCCAGCGCCTGCCGATTTCGGACGCGCAGGTCGCGGCCGGCGAAGCGATGGGCTGGGCGAACAAGCCCGACATCAACGCCCCCGACGATCAGGTCGCGATCGGCTATGCCCCGCGCACGATCTGGAAGGGCAAGCGCCAGAGCGCCGCGCAGGCGTTCCTGCGCCCCGCCGAAAAGCGCCCCAACCTCACCGTCCTCACCGACCGCACCGTCGACCGCGTGATCTTCGACGGCACCCGCGCGGTCGGAGTCGAGGTCGTCCAGGGCGGCCAGCGCGAGCGGATCGACGCACGCCACGAGGTGATCCTGTGCGGCGGCGCGATGGCGAGCCCGGCGATCCTCGAACGATCGGGCGTCGGCGACGCAAGCCGCCTCGCCACGCTCGGCATCCCCCTCGTCCATCACAATCCGCAGGTCGGCGAAGGGCTGATCGAGCATCGCGGCATCATCATGCAGTGGAAGCTCACCAAAGCGGCGCTGTCGCAGAACCGCGTCTTCGGCGGCTGGCGGCTGCTGCTCGCGACGCTCCAATATTATCTCACCGGCGACGGCCCGATGTCGGCGGCGGCCTATGAGATTGGTGGCTGGTTCAAGTCGCGCCCCGGGCTCAACCGCCCCGACGTCCAGATGCTGATCGCGCCCTTCAGCTTCGACATGGCGACGCAGCGCACGCAGCTCGAAAAACATCCGGGGATCAACGCGGTGATCTATCCGCTGCGCCCGACCTCGCGCGGCAGCATCCATATCGCGACACGCGACCCCGATACGGCGGCGAGCTTCAAGCCCAATTACCGCGACACCGACGAGGATCGCGCCGCGATGGCGGTCGCGGTGCGCGTGATGCGTGACTATGCGAAGCAACAACCGCTCGCCGGCATGATCGCCGAAGAGACGCTGCCCGGCCCCGGCTTCGCCACCGACGCCGAAATCCTCGACGCCTATGACCGGTTCGGGACCTGCGGCTATCATGCGGTGGGCAGTTGCCGCATGGGCAAGGACGACGCATCGGTTGTCGATCCGGCGCTGCGTGTGCGCGGCGTCGAGGGGCTGCGTGTCATCGACACTTCGATCATGCCGGCGATCCCGTCGGGCAACACCAATGGCCCGACGATGGCGATGGCGTGGAGGGGCGCGGAGATTATTTTGCGCGATGCGCCTGGGGGGTGACGAAAAGTACTGATCCCCGGCGAAAGCCGGGGCCCAGACGGCCAACATCGCCTTCCCCTCATGGGCCCCGGCTTTCGCCGGGGATCATAATGGGCGCAGCGGTCCAGCACTACCCGCACTCAACTAAGGCGGCGGGACCGCCGGCGATGCCCTTATCGCCTTTTCGCCGCCCCGCCGCCTCGTCACGCCGTCACGAACCGAATTTATAGCCGATCGTGACGCCCCCGGTGATCCCGCGGCCGAGCGCCGTCGAATAGCCGAATGTCGTCGTCTGCATGTTGCGGAACACGCGGTCGCCCTGGTTGAGCAGGTCGCGGCCCCAGACGGTGACGTAGAGATTGTCCTTCAGCGGCCGGAAGGTCGCCGACAGGTTGAGCGTCGTCAGCGATTTCTGGATCGGCGCCCGTCCCTCGCCCGCCGGATAGGGATTGCCGCCGGCATCGACCCCCGCCGGATAGAAACCGTGGGTCGCATGGTCGAATTCGTCGGTGTAGCTGAGCAGCCCTGCCAGCTCGAGCTCGCCGTCGCGGCCGAGCGGCAGTTTGTAGTTCGCCGATACGCTGGCCATGATATTGGGCGTGACCGGCAGATCCTGACCCGAGCAATCGGCGTTGGTCGCGAGCGCCAGCCCGACCCCCGCGGGGCGATAGATTTCGCAGTTCGGGAAGCTGTCATATTCCGACTGGAAATAGGTCGAGAAACTGCCGTTCAGCGTCAACCGGTCGTCGGGGCGGAACGACATTTCGGCCTCCAGCCCCGAAATCGTCGCCTTCGCCGCGTTGATCGAAATCTGGGTGTTGGTGGCGGGGTCGACCACCGGCACCTGCAGATTGTCGTATTTGTAGTAATAGCCCGCGAGGTTGAGCGTCAGCTTGCGGTCGAACAGCTGCGATTTCAGCCCGACCTCGAAGGCATCGATCGTTTCGGGCTCGGTCGCGCGCGCCGACAGCGAGGAGATGTTGTACACCCCGCTCTTGAAGCCGCGGTTGTAGCTCGCATAGACGAGCAGATCGTCCGAGAATTTATGGTCGAGGACGAGGCGATAGGTCAGCTCCGAAAAACCGGTGCTCAGCCCGTCGCATTGCGGATCGGCGGCGCAGACGTCGCCGATCGTCTGCGGGATCGCGATGACCCCGCCGGCGCCGTCGGGGACATAGGTTACCTTGCCATTGTCCGCGTCGAGCGTCGCGGTCTCGTCGGTGTAGCGCAGCCCGGCGGTGATCTTTGTCCCCTGCCCGAACTCGTACGACGCCTCGCCGAACAGCCCGACCGATTCGATTTTCACGAAGGTGCTGAGATCGATATAGGCGAGCCCCGACGTAGGCCCGAGGCCGAGCGCCGACAGTTCGAGCAGCCGTTGCGGAATGACATGCGGCTGGAGCTTGCTCGGAACCGGAAGCCCGACATATTGGTCGAGTTGCGTGTAGCCGTCGCGATAGTTGATGTAGAATCCGCCGAGCAGCCACTGGAAGGGCGCGCTGCCTTTCGACGACACCAGCAATTCCTGTTGCCAGGTGCGGCCCTTGAGGTCGGTGTCGAACCAGAAGACCGAGGCGGGCGACAGGTCGAGGTCGAGCTGAACCCCCGAACCGCTGCGCGTATAGGCGCTGGTCGAGCTGATCGCGATGTCGCCAAGATCATAGTCGAGGTGGAGCGACGTCCCCCAGCTGTCGTAGCGCACCTCGGGCGGCACCTCGCCATAATAGCTGCGCTTCGGATTGCGGATATCGACCCCCGACACCGCCTCGCCGATCGAGAAAGGCGATCCCGGCGCGGGCTGCATCGCCATGATCGGCGTCGTATAGCCCTTGATATAATTGCCCTGCACCATGGCCGAGAAATCGCCGCTCTCGAACAATAGGTTGCCCCGGAAACCATAGGTTTCCTCTTCGCCGGTGCGCTTGCCGATGCCGTTCGACGGGTTGCGGTTGGTGATGTAGGGCGTTTCATAGCGATAGAAACCGCTGACGCTGAACGCCAGACTTTCGCCAAGTCCGGTGGTGACATAGGCGCGCGCGCCGCGATCGTCGGTCCCCAACGTCCCCTCGACCATGCCGCCGAAATCCTGGCTCGGCTTCCTGGTCGAGATCAGGATCGCGCCCGAGGTGGCGTTGCGCCCGAACAAGGTCCCCTGCGGCCCGCGCAGCACCTGGATCGATTCGACCTCGGGAAAGGTCTGGAGCAGGATGCCGGTCTTGTCGGTCTGATAGACGCCGTCGATATAGACCGCCGCGCTGGATTCGTTGCCGGGGGTGATGTTGCGGCTGCCGACGCCGCGAATATAGGGCACCGACTGGCTGCCGCCCTCGGGCACCACCAGCGACGGCGCCATCTGCGACAATTGGCGGAGGCCGTCGATGCCGGTCGATTGGAGCTGATCGCCCTGGAACGCCGACACCGCGATCGGAACGTCCTGCAGCGCTTCCTCGCGCCGCTGCGCGGTCACGACGATGATGCCGTCGTTGCCGTCGTCCTCGGCGACGGCGGGCACCGCCGGATCGCTCTGCGCCGCGGCGGGCACCGCGGCCATCGCCATCAGAATGGCGGTCGAACCCATCAAGATTTTGTGCGAAACAATCATCTTATTCCTCCCCATATCCTTGTTATCAAGTGATATTATTCGATCCGGGTCGGGCACCCGGCGGCCTTTCAAGCATAGCGCCGGTCGGCGGAAAGCCGCCGCAGCCGCGAGATCGCCTGACGCTCGGTCGGCGAGACGCGCGGTTCGTCGGCTGGAAATTCGTCGCGCACCGAAGCAAGCGAGACGAGCCTGGTGCGCGGCGCCCCCGGCGGGGTGCGCGAGGCGAGTTGCTGGAACCGCATGAAGATGAAGCCCGAGGTGATGCCGGTGGTGTCGAGCCAGTTCCAGATCCCGGGGTCCTCGCCGGCGATCACATAGCGAAACCGCCCGTCGCTCGACGCCAGCGATTGCGCCCCGGTGATGCTCGACTGGACCGAGCGCGGCGACAGGCTGTTGAACCAGAGCGGATGGGCGAGCGCCAAGCTCTGGTACCGCGCGTCGTTCGGCTCGATGGTGATGACGAGCGCCTTGCCCGCCGGCACTTCCCAGCGGCCCTTGGTATTATACTGTCCGGGGAAATAGCCGGCATCCGCGGGTCCCACGCTCGGCGCCGGATAGGCGTTGACCGGCAATATCTTGCCCCAGTTTTGCGCGAAATCGTCGAGGAATCGCACCTGGTCGACCATGTTCTTCGCCGCGATGGCATAGAGCTTCTGGACGTCCGCCAGCGCCGGTCGCCGCGGGATCGGGGTCGGCCGGTCCATCCGCTCGATCAGCATCGGGGTCGGCTGTTCGGTCAGCCAGTCGTTGACGGTCTGGCGCACGAACAGGCAGCGCGCGCGCTGGTCGCAGGGCATCCAGTTGCCGGGCCGTTCGGGGCCGCCGATCCACAGTTCGAAATGACCGTCGGCCTCGATCTGTAACCGGCTCGATTCGAGCACGCCGATGCGGTCGCCGACGACCCCGTCGTCGCCGGCGAGGCCCGACACGAGTTCGAAGCAATAATCGACGGTGGTGCCGCGATTGCCGAACAGGCGATAGACGCCGGCGCCGTCGATCTGGGCGCTGTAATAATGATGGTCGGGGGTGGGCAGGCCCCAGGTGCGGACATTGTCCATGTCGCGCACAAAGGCGGGGCGATCGACATCATAGCTTTTGAACGCGCGTTCGACGTGGAAAATCCACATGCCCGACAGATAATGATAGCCCTCCGCCAGGTCGGCGTCGGTGGTGCCAGGGTGGGCGCGAATGATCGCCTCCACCTCGCGCGCCGCTTCGAGAAATTGCGTATAGCCGTTGGCGATATCAGACATGGGCCCTGGTCTCCTTGCTGGTGGCGTCGAGGAAGCCGAAGGCCTCGTCGACCATCGCCTCGGTCAGTTCGTACCGTTCCAGCGAATATTGGTTGATGCCGTGCTTGCCGGCGGGATTGTCGGCGATCCACGCGCGGATCGCGGCTTCGCCCTCGTCCGACAAACGCGTCCCGTCCTGCGCGTAAATGTCGCGGATATGCGGGATCGGGTCGGCGAGCATGTCGCGATAATCGACCTCGATCATCTTGAGCCGCGCCCCGAGCCGGACGCGTGCTTGGCTGAAGCGGTGCATTTCGGGGACCCAATATTCGAGCGCGATACGCCCGATCGCGGCGGGCGAGCGCGTCAGATACGGCTGTCCTGCGGCTTCGAGTGCGTTGCAGAAGGAAGCAACCACGGTGCGAAAATCACGGCGCGGATAGACGAAGGTCGCGCCGGGATGACAGGCCAGCATCTCTTCGAGATGACCAACATGCACCGGGCTCTTGAGGATCCATTTGCGTCCGCGGCGGCCGCCGTCCTGCCATTGCAGATAGCGCAGCAGGTCGGCGACATAGGCATAGCTCGGGCGGCGCGGCAGCGTGCGCAGATATGCAAGATAATCGGCATCGGGGACGCCGGTGTAGATTTGGCCGACATGCTGGAAGCTGAGGTGATGGAGGTTCCAGTCCTCGTCGGCGTCATCGGCGACCGCGGGGTGCGCGGCGTGGAGCGCGGGATTGCCGATGCGGATCGCGTCGGCGACCGCCTCGGCATAGGCCAGCCGCCCGCCTGGTTCGTGCGGCGCATCGCCCGGGAAGGGCGCGGGGTTGAGCAGGCGCCAGAATTTGAGCGACTGCATCGCGGGATCCGCCGACATCATGCGCTGGAGCACCGTGGTGCCGCTGCGCGGGAAGCCGAGCACGACGATCGGGTCGACGACATTTTCGGTCAGGATTTCGGGGTGGCGCGCGAGGTCGTCGGCGAAGCGCAGGCGGTTAATCAGCAAGCGCTGGACCATCGTGTCGAGCTGCGCGAGACCCTCGGGGGTCGGCGTGTTGCGGCGGGCGAAATGATAGAAGGCGTCGAGCGCGGCGCGGAAATCCTGCGGTTCTTCGCGGTCGATGCCGCTTTCCGCGCGCGCCGCGGCCAGCGCGCGCGCGCCGTCCGCCGTGTCGAAACCGGTCATGCGTCTTTCCCCCCGATGTGTGGATTGCGGCAGGCCGCGAGCAGACTGTCGGCCATGTCCTTGCGGCAGATCAGCAGGTCGGGCATCGCCACGTCCTGCTGGTTATAAACGAGCGGCGCGCCGTCGATGCGCGAGGCGTGCAACCCGTGCGCAAGCGCCACCGCGGCGGGCGCCGCGCTGTCCCATTCAAATTGGCCGCCGCTGTGCAGATAGATGTCGACGTCGCCGCGCACGACCGCCATCGCCTTGGCGCCCGCCGAGCCCATCGGGACGAGCTCGGCGCCGAGTTTTTCGGCGACGGTGAGGGCTTCGGCGGCGGGGCGGGTACGACTGACCGCGAGGCGCGGGCGCGCGGCGGCTTCGGGGAGCGGGCCGGCGCGGTCGGTGGCGAGTAGGATGCCGCCGTCGAGCCCGGGCAGCGCGACCGCGCCGACGGTCGGCACGCCGTCGATCGCGAGCGCGACATGCACCGCCCAGTCGCTGCGCCCCTCGCCATATTCGCGGGTGCCGTCGAGCGGATCGATGATCCAGACGCGGCGCTTGCCGAGGCGATCGGGGGTGTCCTGGCTTTCCTCGGACAGCAGGCCGTCATCGGGGCGCTGTTCGCGCAGCGCGTGGATGAGGAACTGGTTCGCGACCTGATCGCCCGCCTTGCCGAGCGCCTTGCCGGTGAAGAGGCCGGAGTCGCGCACGAGGAGCAGGATGCGGCCTGCATAGTCGGCGAGATGCGCGGCGAGCGCGGCGTCGTCGAGTCCGGCGCTCATCCGATGAGCCTGTCGACGATGAGGTCGGCGGCCTCGTCCGGACTCAAAGCCGTGGTATCGATGCGGACTTCGGCATCTTCGGGCGCTTCATAGGGGCTGTCGATACCGGTGAAGTTCTTGAGCTGGCCACTGCGGGCCTTTTTGTAGAGCCCCTTGACGTCGCGCTTCTCGGCCTCGGCCAGCGGCGTATCGACGAAGATCTCGACGAACTCGCCTTGCGGTAGCATCGAGCGGACCATGTCGCGCTCGACCTTGAACGGGCTGATGAACGCGGTGATCACGATCAGCCCGGCATCGGTCATCAGCTTG
>NZ_LMGF01000004.1:547550-621578 GCF_001427085.1 Sphingopyxis sp. Root1497 | reverse complement strand
CGACGACGTCATCAACGTGTCGGGCCACCGCATGGGCACCGCCGAGGTCGAAAGCGCGCTCGTCCTCCACGCGGATGTCGCCGAGGCCGCGGTCGTCGGCTTCCCCCACGACATCAAGGGCCAGGGCATCTACGCCTATGTCACCCTCAACGCCGGGATCGAGGCGACCGAAGACATGGTCGCCGCCCTCAAGCAGCAGGTGCGCAAGGAAATCGGCCCGATCGCCACCCCCGACCATATCCACCTGACGCCGGGCCTGCCCAAGACGCGCTCGGGCAAGATTATGCGCCGCATCCTGCGCAAGATCGCCGAGAATGACTTCGCCTCGCTCGGCGACACCTCGACGCTGGCCGACCCCAGCCTCGTCGACGGACTCATCGAGGGGCGGCGAAGATAGTCTGTGATCACACCGCCTAGCAGCGAGACTCCCTTTCTGAGACGAAGCTCGGACTCCGGCAATGTCAGCTTTCCCAACGCCTACGCCGAAAGCTGACTTTCCGCTTCCGGCCATGGCCAGCTATTGGGTCCGCGGAACGAGGACGCTGAATAAGGCGCCGCCTTCGGGATGGTTCGTAACGCTGATTGTGCCGCGCATCGTTTCGATGTTCGACTGGACGATGGCTAGGCCAAGACCAAAGCCGATCGACTGGCGCTCGTCGGCACCCTCGATGGCGCCCCGATAGAGCGGATCGAACAAGTGCGATGCTGCGGCGGGATCGATCCCGGGACCATGATCGCGGACCATAAGCTCCGCCATCGCGCCGACACGGCGAAGCGAAAGCTCTGCGCCGCCGCCATATCGCTGTGCGTTGACGACCAGATTGTCGATCACGCGCATAAGATCGACCAGGTTCGCGGCAACGACCAGCGGCTCGGCTGAAAGTAAAGTCACCGGCTCCGCGTCGGTTCCGAGCACGGCTGCACGGTCGGCAAGCAGCATGTCCAGCGCTATCGGTTCGACCTCGCGTTCACGGCCGCGAGCGAATTCAAGCGCGGACGCGATCAGTTTCTGCATCTCCGCGATGTCGGCCCGTGCGGCGTTGCGCGCCGTGTCGGGCAGGGCTTCGATCCGAAAGGCCAGCCGGGTGAGTGGTGTTCCCAGATCA
The DNA here is from genome assembly GCF_001427085.1 of Sphingopyxis sp. Root1497. NCBI lineage: Bacteria > Pseudomonadati > Pseudomonadota > Alphaproteobacteria > Sphingomonadales > Sphingopyxidaceae > Sphingopyxis > Sphingopyxis sp. Root1497. The sequence goes on along the minus strand of NZ_LMGF01000004.1, from coordinate 620,472 downwards.
TGCGCGATGCCGACGAGCAGTTCGGCGCGGTTGGTGATGAGCTCGGAATGGCGCCTGCGCATCCCCGCAATCGCTGCGGCGAGCTGCCCGACCTCTACAGGGGCGGCCGCGTCGGCCTGGAATGCCGGGCCGTCGATTCCGGCCTCGCGCGCATCGTTGGCAAGTTGCCGCAACGGACGGGTGATCGAGCGGACGACGAGCAGGCAAAGGCCGAAAAGGATTGTTCCCGCCAGCATCAGCCAGCCGAGGGTCGTCACATGCCAACTGGTGATCATCGGCGGCGGCGGTAAGCTGGCAACGCGCCAGCCATTCCCCTGCCGGATTGCCAGCGAAAAGCGATCGCGAAGTTCGTCGGGAACCGTCGCGCCGCGCGAGCCATGCTCGGAGGCCGACACGCAAAGGCGAACATCGGAGGGTGTCCGCCCGATCGATTGCGCGAGCGCTGCCGAGAGTGGCGCGTCACAGCGCTCGCCAGCATTGGGTGATGGGAGCGTAACTGCGTCGGCGAAGCGGACATCGCGCATGCCCATTCTTTGCGGCGCTGCCGGATCGCTAAACGCCGCGATCAGGTCGGCTGTGCGTACCGGCGGCCGGAAGGGTGGCGGACTGAAGAACGCAACCGCGATCGACAGTAACGCCATGATCAGGATTGCTGCAAGGACCAGTCCCGACAACCGGAACAGGATGGTGCGCTGTTTGCGCATGATCAGTCGGCCACGCGGGCCGGAAGGGCGAGCTGATAGCCTTCGCCGCGCACCGTGCGGATGAGGTCGCGGCCACCATGGTCGGCGAGCTTTCGCCGGAGACGGCTCAGAAGAACATCGATCGAACGGTCGAAGACTTCCGTCTCCTCACCGCCCGTCGCCGCAAGCAACCTGTCGCGATCGACCAGCCGACCGCGCTGTTCGACGAGAGCGAGTAGCAGCCGGAACTCGCCGGGGGTCAGAGCAACGTCGCTGCCGCCCGGCGCTGTCAGCAGCCACTGAGCTGCGTCGAGCGTCCAGTCGCCGAACAGCCACGTCGTCCCGCCATCTGCCCCCGCTTGGCGAACTTTGCTCCGCCGGACCAGCGCGCGGATGCGTGCGAGCAGTTCGCGTGGATTGAAGGGCTTGGCGAGATAATCGTCGGCGCCGAGTTCGATCCCCACGATCCGGTCGACATCGTTGCCGAGGACCGACACGAGGATAACCGGCGGCCGGTCGGCGATTGGCAGCTTCGAGAGCGCCGTCAGCCCGTCTTCGCCGGCCATCATCACATCCAGCACGATTGTGTCGAAACGTCCGGCCTTGAGGGCCGCGTAGAGATCGGGAGCGCCGGCACCGGTCGCGACTTCGATGCCGTGGCTGGAGAGGAAGTCGGCCATGAGCGAGCGGATCGCCGCGTCGTCGTCGACGATCAGGACGCGCGTTTTCTGGTCCAAAGTCCCGTCGCCTTTCGCTTCATTCCCGCCGAGCCTATCAGAAGGATCGGCAGGAATGAAGCGTTCGCCACGGGGGAGGCGAAGCGTGTCAGGTTGCAAGGCCCACCGTAGCGGTCGCGGTATAGCCGCTGGTGACGTCCCCGCTCATGGCCATCGTCATCACTGTGATCTGCGCCGCGCTGTTGTCGCCGAACACATTGTCGTTTGCGATCGACACCGAACGGAAATTGCTCTGGCTCGAGCTGTAGCCGGTCGAGGCATAGACCGTCGTACAAGCCGCCGACGGCAACGCGAATTGCGAAATGAGCCGTGCGAAGCGGCCGCTGGTCGCATTCGTCGAACTGGTGAAGACCTCGAAGTGGATATGCGGGTAACGTCCGGCGTAGCAGCCGGGGAAGATGGTGGTAAAAGTGAGCCGGCCGTTCGAATCGGTGACCTGAAGCCCGCGCAGATAGCTTTCAGCAGGTAGGTCGTAGAGCGAATAGCGGCCGTCGCGGTCACAGTGCCAGATGTAAATGGCATAGCCTGCTAGCGCGGCGCAGCTGTTGTTCGCGTCGACCAATGTGATCGTGAAGGTCACGGGCACGCCTGGCGCGGCGGCGGCGGACCCGATGAAGCTCGAACGGATGTCGCTACGCGTGACGCCATTGACGGTCAGAACGTTCGACGTCGATCCCGACGAGGTGTTGGTGCCGTCAGCAGGATAGGGACCGTTCGTCTCGCTTGCATAGGCGGTACAGGTTGAAGTCGGCGTGGGTGTGGGCGTCGGGGTGGGCGTTGGTGTCGGAGTCGGAGTCACGGTGACAGGCGTCGTGGTGCTGGACCCAGAGCTTCCGCCGCCACATCCCGCCACAAGGGCGGCGCCACCTGCGCTGAACATCAGTCCCAGGGCCCGCCTGCGACCGAGGCGAAGCCGCTCTAGTCTTTCCATGTCCTCGGTGAAGCCACCGTCGTGGTGATCAGAAGGAGCGAGCGCTTTGGTGGACATGGGGGCAGTCTCCGGGTGTTATCTCGCCGCTTTGCTACCGCTCGTTCCTTGCCCTCAGATTTCTGCTCCTTGCTCTCATGTTGCAATTGTGACGCGTGGGGTTCCGCCCGTTTTCGCTGGTACGCTCTCTTAAGCTGACAGTCTCCAACCGGCCAATCGGATCTTATCATCCAGCGAGATTGACCAGCATTGTGCTCAATCCGATGATCGCCGCCGCGGCTCCCGCGGTCACGCCAGCCCTCGGCCATCGAGACAGCATGAGGACGAGCGGGACTGCCGAGAGGCACAGCAACCCGACGAAGGCGACCCAACCCTTTTCCGGGCCGAAATGTTCGACGGCGCGCCATGCCGCGAGCGACAGCAGGGTTACGGCGAGAATACGCAATGCACCGATCTTAGGGAGATTCGGCACGGCGATATTGCGCCGGATGCGCTGCGTTGTCAGGGCGATACTTGCGAACCCCGCATAGCTCAGCAGGAAGGGCTCAAGCTGCATCTGCTGCTTCCTTGATGAGCTGCACGGCGTTGGAAGCCCGCTTGCGTTGCCGGACGGGAGCAAGGGAACCTTGAGCTGACCGCCACGCGGCGAAGCCGAGGAGCGCGCCAGTTGCGATCATTGCCAGATCGAAAGCTACGAACAGCCAATCGCCCTTCTGGAACGACGTCAGCAGTCCGCGCGTCGTGGCTAGTGCGTTCACGATCGGAAGGGCCAGGAAAGCGATCGCCGCCAACGCGAGCGTTTCGGTCCACGCGCGGCGGATCGGGCGCATGCAGGCGGCAGCGGCAAGCCCGAACCATGTCCAGAACATGATGTTGACCTCGATGTCGGCTCTTCCGGGCATGGACGCCGGAAGCAGGCGATTGGCGAGAAGGAAAGCCGCTATGCCTGTCGGCAGACAGGCGATCGCGCCGACGTTCAATCGTTCGGCCAGCCGAAGCCCGAAGAAGGGCGCGGCGTTCGGCCGCTTTCGCTTCACCGTCCACAGGACCAGACCCGTGCCGACCATCGCCGTGCCGGTGAGCCCGAGGAGGAAGTAGGTCCAGCGCAGTATAGGCCCGGCGAAATTGCCCATGTGGAGGCCCAGCATGACGCCGGCGGCTTCAGCGCCGGGACCGGGGGGAGGCGAGGCCGATAGCCTTCGGCCGTCGACGCCCGAATAGACGATCGATCCGCCGCGCGCATTCAGCTGGTCCTTCGCGCTTTGGAACAGGGTGATCGTCGCCGTCGCGTCATTGGGGTTGCGCACCGTCATCGTCGCCGGCCTGCCGCCCCATTCGCGCGACGCGTCCGCCACGAGCGGGGCCACAGGCGTCAGGGGCATGAAGCGCCGCGAATATTCTGCATCGGGTTCGGCGCCGAAGACGGCTGCCTCGAAGGTCGCCGGATCCTTGTAGTTCGCCGCGATCGGCCAGGGCATATACATTGCGACCAGCGTGATCAGACCGGTGTAGGTGATCATCGCGTGAAACGGCAAGGCGAGCACTGCCGAGGCATTATGCGCGTCGAGCCAGCTGCGCTGGCCCTTGCTCCAGCGCAAGGTGAAGAAATCGACGAAGATCCGCTTGTGCGTGATCACGCCGGAAATGATCGCGGTCAGCATCGCCATTGCACATAGCCCCGCGAGCCAGCGGCCCCATGGATGGGGAATCTGGAGCTGGAAGTGGAAGCGATAGAAATGCTCGCCGCCGCGCGTCTCGCGCGCGGTTACTTCCTCGCCGCTCCCCGGGTCGAGGCGCATTTCTGGACGCCGCGGCGCCGGCTTCGCATTCGGATCGGGCCGGTCGCGGATGAAGATGCGTGTCGCGGTCGTGCGTTCGTCGGGAAGCGTGATGAACCACTGCTCGGCCGATGGCGCGATCTTTTGAAGATGAGCGACGGCGGTATCGGCGGCGATGGCCGGCGCGACTCGCGCAAGCTCGATCTCTGGTTGCATCCAGCGCGTGATTTCCGGACGGAAATAGCTCGCGGTCCCGGTGAGAAACATTGCGAAGAGAATCCAGCCCGCAATCAGGCCGAGCCAGCCGTGAATCCAGGCCATCGACTGACGAACGCCCGGCGTCGTATCGGCGCGGGGCTTCTTCATAGGGCCGGCCCCAGCAGAAACACACCAGCGGTCGAACCGATTGCGGTTCCCCAGATTACCCCGGTGACACGCAGCAATCGGGTCTCGTGGAAGGCCCAGAGGATGATCGCGGCGTAAAGGAGGAAGGACAAGGTCATCGCCCAGATGGTCGCTTCGGCACGGTCGATCGGCAGGACACGCGCAAGGAGTGAAACGCTCCCGGCGGTCGCCGCATAGCCGCCGACGATGGCGGTAATCGTCCGCGCCGCCATGCGGCTGCCGTTCAGAAGTGAGCCCGCCATTTGCCCCCGTGTTCCTGCGTTGTTCGACTGTGGGTTGCCCTAAGCAGTTTCTGCGACTAGTCGCAACTGCGAATCGATATCAATAGCAACAAGGGGTAGTCAATGACGTCGAAGCAGGTAAGCGCGCGTATCGCGCGGTCAAATTTATCGTGGATGGCACTGGCCGCCGCGATGCTGGTTGGTCCGCAGACGGCGTTTGCCGAAGAGGCGGCCGCGGAGGGCGAAAGCTCCAGCGATACGATCGTCGTGACCGGTTTGCGCGAGGCCAGCGTGTCATCGGCGACTAAGACAGGAACGCCGCTTATCGAAACATCGCAGACGATCACGGTTATCGACAGCGAGGAGATCGAGCGCCGCAACGCGATCTCGCTCAACCAGGCGGTCGGCTATGTCTCGGGCGTGGCGGCCAACCAGCGCGGTGGCACCGTGTCGCGGTATGACCAAATGAACCTGCGCGGCTTCGCACCGGGGCTTTTCCTCGACGGCATGCGGTTGATCGCCGGGCCCTATTCGACGCCGCAGACCGATTTCAATCGCATCGACCAGATCGACATCATGAAGGGGCCGGCCTCGGTCCTTTATGGCAACGGGACGCCGGGCGGCCTTATCAACCTGTCGAGCAAGAAGCCCGAAGCCGAAGCGTCGGGCCGCTTCGAAGGTCAGGTCGGCAACTACAGCAGCCTGCGCTTCGTCGGCGACGTCAACCAGCCGCTCGATGCCGATGGCAAATGGCGCGTACGCATCGTCGGCGGGTGGCAGAAGGCCGACGGGTTCACCGATATGACCGAGAGCGAGCGATATCACATCAGCCCGATGGTCGCCTTCGTCCCAGACGACCGGACCAGCATCACGCTGATCGCTGTTTACCAGCATGCGCCGTCGGGCGGCGGCTACTCGGGCGTCCCGGCTTACGGGAGCGTCTTGCCGAACCCGAACGGGCTGCTCGACCGGCACCTCAACACCGGTGATCCGTCCTATGAGGTCTATGACCACAAGCAGAAATCGGTGGCGTTGCTGTTCCGTCGCGAGTTCAATGAACATTTGGCGTTCCGGTCGAATTTCCGGTTCCAGAACAACAAGCTGAGTTATCGCCAGCTTTATGTCGGAGGGTTCGCAACGACGGGCAGCGGGCTCAACGTCAACACGGATTATCGCACGATCATTCGCGGCGGCGGCGGTGCCGACGAGGATTTCGATACGCTGACGCTAGACAACAGCCTGAACGCGAAATTCAATACGGGCGGTATCGAGCATGACATCTTGGTCGGCCTCGATTACCTGCGGATCACCGGGGAAAATTTCCAGCAGTTCAACACCGGGCAGACCGCCAATCCGCTGACGAGCATTCCGAACCTGAGCCTGTTCGCTCCCGTCTATGGCGGCACGATGCCGAGCCTTGATCTCAAACTTCTGTCGGCAGCCTATGCGAACACTTACACGACCCGCGACCAGACCGGCCTCTACATTCAGGACCAGGTCACGATCGGTGGCCTCCATCTGATCGCAAGCGGCCGGTGGGATTGGTACGAGCAGCGCACGCTCAACAAGAAGAACCGCCTGCTCACGCCGCTGTCGCAGAGCGCCTTCACCATGCGTTTCGGAGCGCTCTACGCGTTCGAATTCGGCCTCTCGCCCTATCTGAGCTACACCGAATCCTTCGAGCCGCAGGCGGGCGCCGACTATTTGGGCAATCCCTTCTCGCCGACCACGGGTAATATGTATGAGGCCGGCCTTAAATATCAGCCAAACGGCCTGAGTGCGCTTTTCACGCTGTCGGCCTATGAGCTGAAGCGGCAGAATGTACCGGTGGGCGATCCGCTGGCGGGCACCGGCGGCCGTCCGGCCAACTCGCAGGTCCAGATCGGCGAGACGCGCATCCGTGGTGTCGAACTCGAAGCGCGCGGCGAGCTGCGGCCCGGTCTCGACCTGATCTTTGCCGGCACCTATGCCGACGCGGAGATCACGCAGGGTACGCCGGCCGTCGCGGCTGTGGCACCGACGCTGACCCGGCTTGGCACCAGCGGCACGCCGTCGACGACGGGTACGCCTGCGCTCGGTGTTCCCGAATGGCAGGCCTCGGCTTTCCTTTCCTACGATTTCGGTAAGGCAGCGGCGGGCGAGGGGCCGCTCGGCGGGCTGAGCTTCGGCGGCGGGTTCCGCTATGTCGGCGGTTCCTGGGGCTCGACGAGCTACAAAGTCGTGAACAGCGTCACGACCTTCGAAATGTTCAAGACCAAGGGTTTCACGCTGGTCGATGCGATGTTCGCTTATGACCTTGGCCATGCCATTCCGTCGCTCGACGGCCTCAGCGTCGCAGTGAACGCGCAAAACCTGTTCGACAAGCGCCATGTATCGGCCTGTCCGTTCACCAACAGCTGCTATTTCGGTGCATCGCGCACCATTGTCGGATCACTGCGCTATAAGTGGTGACATGATACGAAAGAACAGAGCTTTGATGCTTGGACGGTCGGCTTTCAGGTCTGCGTATCTGAAAGCCGACCGTCTCCAATCGGCCAATCGGCTTGATCCATGCGTTTCCTTTTTGGCCATTTTGGTCACAGGAGAACGATCGTGGGTAGGTCAGAATTCGACTGTTTGCCTCCACGACCGGCGTGGAATGCCGGTGGAAAGGTTGGTGCAAAGCGGCCGTTAAAGCCGCGGCAGATATGGGCAATCCTGAAGGAAGTCAGAATTTCGGAAGGCGCCAAATGCGTCACCGGCGAAAGCCCCTATCTGCACGCCACGATCGATCGCAGTTAGACGCTGGGTTTCGCGCAGAAGTCGTCCGTCTAGGGATGGTGCCGCTTGGCCAACCCTATAGCGCGTCGAGCATCGCCTTCACCTTGCCGACATAGGCGCTGGCATCGGCGTGGGTCTCGATCTTCCGGAAATCGGCGATGATGTCCTCGGCTGCGCGGCCGCCGCATTTTTGCGCGAGTTCGATCTCGGTCTTGAGCAGCACATGCAGGAAACCGACCGCATTGCCTGATCGCGGCAGCGGCTGTTCGTGCCGATTGTCGGGCGCCGCGCCGGTCTCATAGTCGCTTCCCTGCGGCGGGAGGACCGGGTCGGGCAGCGTCGTCGGACAATCGCTGCGCGGCGCGCTTTCGGTCAGCAGCGGCCACAGGTCGGCGGCGGCGGTATCGCGTTTGGTCAATGGCCCCATGCCCAATTTGCGCGTCAGCGTGGCGATCACCGAACTATGGTCATAGCGGGTGTGATCGACATGACCCTTCGCGATCCAGGGCGACACGATCACCGCCGGGACGCGGACGCCGAGAACGCTGAAATCGAAGCAATATTCGTTGAGCTTGCGGTCTTTGGCATGGATATGGTCGCCGGGTTCGGCCGCTTCTGGGATCCCCGCGCTGTCATAGAAGCCGCCATGCTCGTCATAGACGATGATCAGCAGGCTGGTCTCCCAGACCGGCGAATTGCGGATCGTCTCATAGACATATTTGATCAGCCCCTCGCCGCCATAGCAGTTATCCTCGGGATGCTGCGACGATCCCCCCGTGTAGCGCGGCCCCTTGCCGTCGCCGCCGGGTTGCGGCGAAAAGAAGCTGGCGCCGAAATTGGGCTCGATGAAGGTATAGGGGTATCGGATGTAGCTCGGCTTGCCGTCGTGATCCCGCGCGTTGATGTCGTCCGCGAATTTGGTGAGGTTATCGATGCGCTCGAGGCCGATGTTCTTGATCGCCGCGACCTGCGAAATCCAGCCGCCCTGATCCCAGTGCGACGGCCGGTCGCTGAAACCATTGTCCTTGTCCTGGTACAGCTTCCATTGATGCTGCCTGGCATCGAGCGCGTCGTAGATCGAGCCATTGGCATATTCGAAACCCAGTCCGCGCCACGCTTCCCATTCGGCCTCGTCGCCGAAGCTGGGGCTGATGTTCATGCCCGACGACGAGGCGCCATGGACGAAGAAACGGTTGGGCCAGGTCGGGCCGGGCAGCGCCGAATGCCATGCGTCGCACACTGCGAATTCGGTCGCCAGCGTGAACAGGACGGGCAATTGCACCGGCGTGTCGAAACAGGCCATGATGTCGCCGATATCGCCGGGCTGCGGCGTCCCCGTGTCCTCGCTAACCGATGTCGCATAGCTGCTGGCAAAGCCCGAATTGTCGACCGGCGGATAGCTGCAACCCGCGCATTCGATGAAGTCGCGCGCCTCCTTGCGGCATTTCTTCACGAAGCGGCCGAACGCGTCCGCGCCGCACAATTGCTGCAGCGCGTCGAGATATTCATGGCCGGGATCGGTGGTCATGCACCAGGGGGCAGGGCTTTTGACCTTGTAGGTCTGCCCGTCATAGCTGTTGCTGGCGTCCGTCGGCGCGACGCGCAGCCCGGGAATCCCCGACCGGCCGAGCATATTGTCGAACGAATGATTTTCCAGCATCAGGACGAAGATGTTGGTGATCGCGGCCTTGGCGGCGTCGGACATGGTTGATCCCCCCGGAATGAAACACATGCGCCCGATATTTTCATCGACATGTGGGCCGATGTGCCGGGCACGGCAATCGAAAAGGGCATCGTTCGTTTGTTGACATGAGTGTCAATTGCTGAAAGCTTCGCGGCGGGATCGGAGACAAGGCGACGTGGCAGAGCAGCAGGCTTCGACGGCGCCGTCCGTCTCCGGGATTCCCGCGCCGGCCGGCGACGCGCCCGAGGCGTCGCTGCGCCCGCGCACCGTTGCCGCCTATGCCGCAACTGCGGGGCCGACCGCGATCCTGAGCCTGCCGTTCAGCGTCTATCTGCCGCCCTATATCGCCGAAGGCGGCGTCATCGCGGTGGGCCTCGTCGGGCTGCTCTTTTCGCTCACCACCATCTGGGACGGGGTGGTCGATCCGCTGATCGGTACGATGATCGACCGCGTCCGCACCGGGCTCGGCGCGCACCGGCGCTGGATGCTGCTCGCGCTGGTGCCGCTGGCGCTGTTGCTCGTGACGATCGTGACGGTCGGCGACAGCCTGCCGTTCGCGGCGCTGTTCCTGATCATGGTGCTCTTCTATTCGAGCTATAGCCTCTACGAGGTCGCGCAATTGTCGTGGGGTTCGGCACTGGTACGTTCGCCCGCCGACAGCGCCTTGCTCTATGGCATGCGCGACTGGTTCGCGAAGATCGCGCTGATCGCCGCCTTTGCCGCCCCGGCGGCGGCGCAGATCGCGATGCCGGGCATCAGTCTGCAGGGACGGATCATGGCCTATGCCAGCCTGTTCCTCGTGATGGTGCCGATCGCGCTGTTCGCGATCGGGCGCGTGCCGCCGCGCACCATCGTCGCCGAACCGGGGATCGGCTGGCGAAACGAGATTCGCGTTTCGCTAGGGTTTCCTCCGCTGATGCTGCTGTTCGGGGTCCAGTTCCTCAACAGCTTCGCTTTCGGATCCTTGACCTCGCTCTTCGTCTTTTTCGCCGCCGCGGTGCTCGACCTCGATGCGCAAAGTGCGATCCTGCTGTTCGCGAGCTTCATCGGCGGCGCCATCGCCTCGCCGGTGTGGACCTTCCTCGCGCGTCGGTTCGGCAAGCCGGTGACGATGATCGCGATGGCGCTGCTGATTTCGGGCTTGTTGCTCGCGACGCTGGCGCAGCAACCGCGCGGGCTGGCGCAGGCGGCGGGCTTCTCGCTGCTGCTCGGGACCGGCTTCGTCGGCCTGCTGTTCATCTATTCGATGCTCGCCGACCTCGTCCCGCGCGATGCGGCGCGCTGCGGGCGCAGCCGCTCGGCCTTTCTGTTCGCGCTTTTGAACCTGATGCAGAAGTTCGGCGTCGCCGCCGCCATCGCGGTCAGCTATGCGCTGCTCGGCTTCGTCGGTTTCGATCCGCAGGACGGCAAGGCGTCGGCGGGCGCGCTGCATCTGCTGTTCGTGTTCCAGCCGGTGGCCAGCTGGGCGATCATGATCGTGCTGTTGCTTTTCATGCGCCGCCACATGTCCCACGCCGCACCCCGCCTTTGACTTGCAATCGCTCCCGGGCGCAAGTAAAGGCCGCAGCATTCGGACAGATGCGCCGTTTTCCTTCCGCCTTTCGCCGACATGCTCGGGGAGGGTGGGCGGACTATTGCCCAAAGCACGGTTGACGCGCGGCGGGCGGCAACCCATCTGCCCGATATTCGGACGCTTAGAGGATTAGGACGATCATGGCGAAGACCAGCCCGAGCCAATTCATCAATCAGGTGAAGGATGAAGCGCGCAAGATCGTTTGGCCCACGGGCCGCGAGACGATGCAGACGACGATCCTGGTGCTGATCATGACCACGATCCTGGCGTTCTTCTTCCTCGGCGTCGACACGGTTTTCAACGCGATCGTCACCTGGCTGACGTCGCTCGCGCGCTGATCCGCGCAGGCTTACAGGGATAGTATAGACATGGCGCGCTGGTACATCATTCACGCCTATTCGGGTTTCGAGAACAAGGTCCGCGATTCGGTGATCGCCGAAGCCGAGCGCATGGGCCTGACCCAACTCGTCGAATCGGTCGAGGTCCCGGTCGAGACCGTCACCGAGGTCAAGCGCGGCAAAAAGGTGCAGGCCGAGCGGAAATTCTTCCCCGGCTATGTCCTTGCCAAGCTGACGATGACCGACGACGTCTATCACCTCGTCAAGAACACCCCGAAGGTGACGGGCTTCCTCGGTTCGATGGGCAAGCCGCAGGCGATCAGCGAAGCCGAAGCCGCGCGCATCCTGAACAGCAAGGAAGAGGCCGCGGCCCGTCCGAAGCAGGAAATCCGCGTCGATTACGAAATCGGCGACCAGGTCAAGGTGCTCGACGGTCCCTTCGCCAGCTTCAACGGGCTGGTCGAGGAGCTCGATTTCGAAAAGGCACGCGTCAAGGTCAGCGTGTCGATCTTCGGTCGTGCGACCCCGGTCGAACTCGACTTCGAGCAGGTTGAGCGCATGAAGTGACGGCTCGCGCCGTCGCTCTCCTTCAGGAACGGACAGGTTTATGGGGCTGACTCCCGACGCGATTCAGGCCCGCATCGACCGTGCCCGCGCGATCAACGCCAGCGTCGATGTCGGCGACGTGGTGGGTGCCGTCGCGCGTCTGTTCGACCTCGATGCCGTGCCCGGGGTCGAAGACGAATTCACCTTTCCCGCGCTCGCAACCACCGCGCGCGACCGCATCTTCGGCGGTCAGGTGATCGCGCAGGCGATGGTCGCGGCCGCGCGCACCGTCGATCCCGACAAGCGAGTCCATTCGCTGCACGCCTATTTCCTGCGCGGCGGCGACGAGACCAAGCCGCTGCATTTCCGTGTTCACCGCGACTTCGACGGGCGCAGCTTCGCCAACCGCCGCGTCGTGGTGCGCCAGGACGGCAAGGTGATCTTCAACCTCACCGCCTCGTTCCAGAAACCGACGCCGGGCTTCGCGCATCAGGTCGCGATGCCCGATCTGTTGCCGCCCGAAGAGTGCCAGGATTTCCTCGAAACGATCGCCGCCGACCCGAATGTGTCGGAGGATTCGTTCAACCATATGGCGCGGCGCCGTCCGTTCGAACTGCGCAACTATCGCCCGCCCGCTTCGGCGAAGGCGACACAGCATTATCAATGGTTTCGCGCCGCCGCGCCGATCGGCGACGACCCGCTCGTCCATCAGGGTTTCCTCGCCTTCGCGTCGGACATGGGGCTGCTGTCGTCGGCGATGCTGCCGCACGGACTCAACTGGTCGACCCCCGGCCTGTTTTCGACCAGCCTCGACCATGCGATGTGGTTCCACGACGATGTGCGCGTCGACGAATGGTTCGTCTATGTGATGGACAGCGACTGGTCGGGCGGCAGCCGCGGCATCAATCGCGGTTCGATCTATCGCCGCGACGGCACGCTGATCGCATCGGCGGTGCAGGAGGGGCTGCTGCGCCTCGTTCCGCAGGGCTGACCTTCTTTTCCTCTCCCTTCGGGAGAGGATAGGCAGACTTGCCAGCTTGCTGGCTAGGATGCCTTGGTGAGGGTGATCGTCGCTGAAACCCTCACCCAGCTTCGGCTAGGCAGCAAGCTGCCAAGCCTTCGCAACCCTCTCCCGATGGGAGAGGGGCGCCCCCAAAAGCCTTGCCTTTCCGCCCGTTTCCGTCTAACGGCGCCGCTTCGCGCCAGACACGGGCGTGATTCCGCGCGGGAGGAAGGGGTGATGCCCTTCTGCTTGACCGCTAATTTTGAGGCTTTTCCCTCGGGAAAGTCGACAGAAAGATAGGAGGCCATCATGGCTAAGAAGATTAGCGGCTACATCAAGCTGCAAGTTCCGGCAGGGACCGCAAACCCCTCGCCGCCGCTCGGGCCGGCACTCGGCCAGCGCGGTGTCAACATCATGGAATTCTGCAAGGCGTTCAACGCTGCGACCGATTCCATGGAAAAGGGCACCCCGACCCCGACCATCATCACCGTCTTTGCCGACAAGAGCTTCTCTTTCGTCACCAAGACGCCCCCGGCGACCTATCTGATCAAGAAGGCCGCGAACCTGAAGTCGGGCTCGAAGGAACCCGGCAAGATCAGCGGTGGCAAGATCGCGCGCTCGAAGCTCGCCGAAATTGCCGAGATCAAGATGAAGGATCTCAACGCGAACGATCTGGAACAGGCAACGAAGATCATCGAGGGCAGCGCGCGCTCGATGGGCCTCGAAGTGACGGAGGGCTGATCCGATGGCAAAGCTGACCAAGAAGCAGAAGGCCCTCGAGGGCAAGGTTGACGCGCTGAAGCTTCACGCCGTCGACGAAGCGATCAAGACCGTTCGCGAACTGGCCTCAGCCAAGTTCGACGAAACGCTCGAGGTCGCGATCAACCTCGGCGTCGATCCGCGCCATGCCGACCAGATGGTCCGCGGCGTTGTCACGCTGCCTGCCGGCACCGGCAAGGACGTCAAGGTCGCCGTGTTCGCGCGCGGCGACAATGCCGACAAGGCGCTCGCCGCCGGCGCCGACAAGGTCGGTGCCGAAGACCTGATGGAAGACATGCTCGCGGGCAACCTCGACTATGGCCGCGTCATCGCGACGCCGGACATGATGGGCATCGTCGGTCGTCTGGGTAAGACGCTGGGTCCGAAGGGCCTGATGCCGAACCCGAAGCTGGGCACCGTGACCCCGAACGTCGCCGAAGCCGTGAAGGCCGCCAAGGGCGGTCAGATCGAATTCCGCGTCGAAAAGGTCGGCATCATCCACGCCGGCCTCGGCAAGCTGTCGTTCGGCGAGGAAAAGCTCCGCCAGAACTTCGACGCCTTCGTCGACGCGATCGTCAAGGCCAAGCCGGCCGGCGCGAAGGGCAAGTACGTCCGCAAGATCGCGCTGTCGTCGTCGATGGGTCCGGGCGTCAAGGTCGATACGGCCGACGTCACCGGCGCCTGATTTCAGGCACCGCAACGATTTAGGGAAGGGCCGGGGGAAACTCCGGCCCTTTTCTTATGCGCGAAAGGCCGCTTTGGGGTGGAAAGCGGACCTTGCTCGCGCCGATCAATGTAGCTAGCGCTCTTTAGAAATCCCATCCACTAAAAAGCTTACAGCATTGATAAAAAGCGCACCCAATAAAAACAAAGAAATGCCAATCAATGCGTCGGTAACTTTGTTTACATCTACAAAGCCATTATTAAAAAAATCTTTGAGCATGTCGAAAGATAAGAAAATACATAACATAGATATTATGAAAAATATTAAGTAATTTACATATCGCGTTCTGATTTTCATTTACAATTTCCGAAATCCATTTGGGTGGCAAACGCCTCCGACATTCCAACATATGCGTAAGCCGCAACGTCCGCAAACGGTCGAGAGCAGTCATCGTCACTGCAGCGCCAAAAACCGCTTTCCTAATTTATTCGGCCATGATCTACCCTGCCAGATGGCCGTCTCGCCTATCCCGCCGAACCCCGCAACGACGCCCGTCCTCCATCGCCCGCTTAAAGCCACAAAGGATACAATTCCGACGCGGCCATGCGGGGCTTTTGTGGCTTTAAGGCCAAACCGGGCCGATTTTTCGCGATCCGCCGGCGTTTGTCATTCGCGCAAGCCTCGTAACGCGGCGCCCGCCGCAAACGGCCCGATCGCCGTGAGCAACAGGCTCACCGCCGCCAGCAGCTTGATCGCCCCGCGCCCCGACGGGTCGAGCATGCCGGCGCCAAAGATCAGCAGCGGCACCGCCAGCGGCAGCACCAGCAGCCCGCCGATCGCGCTTCCGCCCTTGAGACCCGCAGTCAGCGCCGCGCTCAGCACCGCCAGCGAGGCGAGGGCGGGGATGGCGATAGCGATCCCCGTCGCCAGCGTCTCCATCCGCCCCGCATCCTGCGCCAGCAGCGCCGAGGCGGGGAGGAGAGCGATCAGCAATGGCAGGCCAAAGCCGACCGCATGCGCGCCGATCTTCACCGCCGCGATCACCTCGTCGGCGACCCCGCGCACCGCGAGCTGGTCGAGCACCCCGGCATCGCGGTCGGGACGGACCAGCCGGTCGATCGGCAGCAGCGCCGCGAGCAGCGCCGCAACCCATGCCATCCCGCCGCCCGCGCGCTGGAGCAAAGGGGCATCGGGGCCGACCGCAAAGGGAAAGGCAGTGGCGACAAGCAGGAAGAACAGCACCGGCAGCCACAGCGCCCCGCTACCCCATGCCCGCCGCAGGTCACGCCAGAACAGGGCGATCAGCATCGTCATGCCCGCGCCCCCATGTCGAGGTCGGCCAGATCGGGGACGCCCAGCGCGAAATGCGACGCCAGCATCACCGCGCCGCCATTGGCCCGATGCATCGCAATCGCCGCGACCAGCCGCGCCTGCGCCGCATCGTCCATGCCGTTGGCGGGCTCGTCAAGCAGCCAGATCGGCGCCCCGCTGGCGATCACCCGGACCATCGCGGCGCGCTTGCGCTGTCCGGTCGACAGCATCGCGACCGGCACCTCGGCCAGCGGATGCAGCGCCATCGCCTCCATCGCGCGATCCACCGTATGACCGTCGACGGTATCGACCCGTGCCCAGAAATCGAGCGCCCGGCGCAGCGGTAGTTCGGCGTCGAGTGCCGCGGCCTCGTCGATCAGCGCGACCCGGCCGAAGCGCTCCACCGTTCCCGCCGCAGCGCGCAGCAGCCCCGCCGCAACGCGGATCAGGCTCGACTTGCCCGCGCCATTGGGGCCACGCAGCCACAGCGCCTCGCCGGGCGCCAGCGCCAGCGACAGCTCTTCGAACAACAGCCGGTCGCCGCGGATGCACGCCACCCGGTCGAACCGCAACAATACTGTCACGCCATATCCTCGAGCGCGTGCATATCGTCGTCGGAGAAACCGAAATGATGCCCGATTTCGTGGATCAGCACATGGCGCACCAGCCGGTCGAGTTTCTCGCCGGTCTCGATCCATTCGACCAGGATGGGAATGCGATACAGGGTGACGCGGTCGGGCATGCCGCCGCTCGCGTCGATGCTGCGCTCGGTCAGCGGGCGGCCTTCGTAGAGGCCGGTGAGGTCGTAAGGATGCTCGATGTCGAGCGACTTCAACACGTCGTCGTCGGCAAACTCCTCGATCGCGATCACCACATCCCGGATATGCGGCGCGAACACGGCGGGCAGGCTGTCCAGCGCCGCCTCGGCCATCGCGAACAGCGCGTCGGTATCGGGTGCCGTGCCGGTCCAGCCGGGAGGAAGAGAGGAAAGGGCGGTCTTGTCGCTCATCGCGCCCTTCCTTATGGGGAGCATCGCGCCATTACCAGCGGGGAGACGAAGCGATGATCCAGAAACTCGACGATGCCGCGCGCGATGCCCTGCTGGCGCGCTTTCCCGACTGGACACACGAGCCGCAGCGCGATGCGATCACCCGCCGCTTCAAGTTCGCCGATTTTGCGCAAGCCTTCGGTTTCATGACCAGCGTTGCGATCATCGCCGAAAAGATGGACCATCACCCCGAATGGTCGAACGTCTACAACCGCGTCGACATCCTGCTGACAACCCACGATGCTGATGGATTGTCGGAGCGCGATGCGAAACTGGCCGAGGCGATCGAGGCTTTGCTCTGACGCGATGATCCGTTTCGACCGCACCCATCAGCATCTGGCGGTTGGGATCGCGATCCTCGCCGGTTTCGTCGATGCGATCGGCTTTGTGGAGTCGTCGGGCTTTTTCGTATCCTTCATGACGGGCAATTCGACCCGGCTGGCGGTCGGTCTCGCCCAATGGAGCGAAGCGGCGATGGTCGCGGGCGGCATCATCGCGACCTTCGTCGCGGGGGTGGTGACGGGCTCGCTCGTTGCCGCGCGTGCCGGTTCGCGGCGGTCGCCTTGCGTGCTCGCGCTCGTCGCGCTGCTGCTCGTGCTGGCGATCGGATTGCGTTCCATCCTTCCGGGCTGGCCGCCCGTCCTTTGCCTCGCCTTCGCCATGGGGGTCGTCAATGCCGCAATCGAGGGGCAGGACGGCGCCGTCGTCGGCGTCACCTACATGACCGGCACGCTGGTGCAGATGGGGCACAAGATCGCCAATGCGCTGCGGGGTACGGGCGACGGGCGCTGGCTCGCGCATCTTTGGCTGTGGGCTGCGCTGGTTGCCGGCGCGGTCGCCGGGGCGCGGGTGGTCCTGTGGTCGGCGCCGCTCGCTTACGCGCTGGCGGTGCTGTTGGCGGCGGGGCTGGCGGCGCGTGCTCATAGGGTGGCGCGCCCGGGCTGACGGCTCCGCTTGCCTTCTCCCCGATCCCGTTTCACAAGCAACGAAAATAGGGGAGCCCGAATGACCGACAGCCTGCTGCGCCGCAAAACCATCGTTCCGGAACAGCAGGAGGGGCACAGGCTCGCGCGCACGCTCGGCTGGCCGCATCTCGTCGCTCTGGGCGTCGGTGCGATCGTCGGCACCGGCATCCTGACGCTGATCGGCGTCGGTGCCGACAAGGCGGGACCCGCGGTCATCCTGTCCTTTGCCGTGGCGGGGCTGATCTGCGCCTGCGCCGCGCTCGCCTATGCCGAAATGGCGACGATGATCCCCGCGTCGGGCAGCGCCTATACCTACAGCTATGTCGTGATCGGCGAACTCATCGCCTGGATCGTTGGCTGGAGCCTGATCCTCGAATATTCGTTGGTGGTCAGCGCGGTCGCGGTCGGCTGGTCGGGCTATGCGGCGCCGCTGCTACAAGCGTGGGCGGACGTCCCGATGGCGCTGATGCAGGGTCCCGAACTTGGCGGCATCGTCAACCTGCCGGCGATCGCGATCATCGCCCTCGTCGCGGGCATGCTGCTGTTCGGCACCCGCGAAAGCGCGACGGTCAATGCGATCCTCGTCGTCGTCAAGATCATCGCGCTGGCGGTATTCGTCGCGGTGGCGCTACCCGCCTTCGACGCCGCCAATCTCGAACCGTTCAGCCCCTATGGCTTTGCCAAGCATATCGGTCCCGACGGGGTAGAGCGCGGGGTGATGGCGGCGGCGGCGATCATCTTCTTCGCCTTCTACGGCTTCGATGCGATCGCGACCGCCGCCGAGGAAGCGAAAGACCCCGACCGCGACCTCAAGATCGGCATCGTCGGGTCGATGATCGTCTGCGTGCTGATCTATGTCGCCGTGGCGGTCGCGGCGGTCGGCGCCATTTCCTACAGCAAATTCGCCAACAGTCCCGAGCCGCTGGCGCTGATCCTGCGCGATCTGGGCAGCCCGAACGCGGCCTATTATCTGGGCGTTTCGGCGGTCGTCGCGCTGCCGACCGTCATTCTCGCGTTTTTCTACGGCCAGAGCCGCATCTTCTTCACCATGGCGCGCGACGGCCTGCTGCCCAAGGGCCTCGCCAAGCTGTCGTCGCGTGGGTCGCCGGTGCGCATCACCATCTTCACCGCCCTTGTCGTCGCGGTACTCGCGGGCTTCATCCCGCTCGACGAGCTGGCCGCGCTCGCCAATGCCGGCACGCTCGCGGCCTTCACCGCCGTTTCGGTCTGCATGCTGATCATGCGTGTCCGCGCGCCCGATGCGCCGCGCACCTTCCGCACGCCGCTGCCCTGGGTGGTCGGCGGCATCGCGGTGCTCGGCTGCATCTATCTGTTCTTCAGCCTGCCGGCGCAGACCCAGATCTGGTTCTTCATCTGGAATATCGCCGGGCTGGGCGTTTATTTCCTCTATGCCCGGCGAAATGCCGTCGCGGGCTGATCGTCAGTCGAAAAGCTCGCTCAGGAAGCTCTTCTTGTAATTCTTCTTGTAGGGCTTGCCATAGTGGCGGTCGTCATGGCCGCGCTCGCCGCCGCGATAGTCCTGCTCGCGATATTGCGGCTGCGGCGGAGGAGGTGGCGCGGCCTGCTGCTGCGGCGCGGTCGCGGCTTCGCTGCGCTCGATGATCTTGTCGAGTTCGCCGCGATCGAGCCAGACCCCGCGGCATTGCGGGCAATAATCGATCTCGATCCCCTGCCGTTCGGACATCGTCAGATTCACGCGGCAGGTCGGGCAAAGCAGCCCCTGGGCATCGGTCACAAAAATTCCTTTCTCGGCACATGCGAAAGGCGGCCGAAAGCGACCGCCTTTCCTCTCAACGCCGGAGCGGGATTTGCGTTCCCGCGCGGTCAGCCATCGGCCTCATGGACGAGCAGGTCGCCCGGCTGGCACCCGAGTTCGGTGCAGATCGCATCGAGCGTCGAAAAACGCATCGCTTTGGCCTTGCCGGTCTTGAGGATCGACAGATTGGCCAGCGTGATGCCAATGCGCTCGGACAGGTCGGTTAGCGTCATCCGCTTGGCGTGGAGGAGGTCGTCCAGTTTCACGACGATCGCCATCACACGGTTCCTTCCAGCTCGTCGCGCATCGCCGCGCCCTGTTCGAACACCGCCGCGAGGACGAAGGCGAGCAGGATGGCGAGGATGTTGTTCAGCGACAGCCCGCCCATGCCGGCAAATTCGCTGTGCGCCGCCGCGACGCTGCTCGCGATCATGTGGAGCGGGATCGCCAGCAGCTGCGCCGCGACAAGGCCCCAGCCGATACGGCGGAGGCGCCGAGCATTCGCGGGGACGAAGGGATCGCCGGTCGCGGCGCTGGCGACCAGCGCCTGCAACTGGCGCAGCACATAGACGGCGACCGCCAGGATCGCCGCCAGCACGGCCATCATCCAGAGCAGTTGCGACTGGATGATGCCGGGGTCGACAAAGACCTTGCTGTTCTTCAGCTCGACCATCACGTCGGGCCAGGCGGCGATCAGCGCGATGCCGACGACGAGCACGAGCACGGTGGCCGCCGCCACCAGCCCCAGCATGAGCCAGAGCAGGCCGCGGGTGACCCCGAGCAATGTGGAATGTTGAGCGGGCATATCGTTCTCCGATAGGTTGTTTATCGAAGAACAATATTGCGAGTCGTTCTTATCGTCAATCGATATTATCGAAAAACGATATTTCGGGTCTAGGCCGCCTGCCAGTCGAACGTCAGCGGCGCTTCGCGGAAGGCGAAGCGATCGAGGTGGCGCGCCACGGCACCCTTCAAACCCTCGAGCTGGCCGTCGATGCTGGCATCGATGCGGACCGCCAGCGCATCCGCGCCGGCATCGAAGGTCACCAGCCCGTCGCCCGGCCACTCGGCGCCGCGGGCGTCCTTGGGAAAGGTCACGGTGCCATGGTCGGCGGTGAATTCGACCGCGAGGTTGTGCTGCCAATGCTTGCACAGTTGCTGGAGATATTTGCCGGCATGCGCGGTGGGCACGCTGGCGGTTGCCGATATCGTCATATCCGTCGCTCCTTACAGCCGTTCGATCTTCTGCGCGGCTTCGTCGATCAGCGCGACGACTTCGTGCAGCTTTGCCTCGTCGATGTCGCGGTCGCCGAGCCGATTGAGCAGCACCTGGCGCAGATTGCCCATTGCGCGGCGGACCGATCCGCCATCGGTCCGCTGCCGCTCTTCGCCGACCTCGGCCAGCCGCGCGAGCAGCGCGTCGACGATATCCTTGTTCGCGTCGAGTTCGGCTGCGCCATCGGGGGTGATCGCGAACAATTTCTTGGCGCCTTCGCTTTGCTGCGCGGCGATCTGGCCCATGTCGTCGAGCAGGGTGAGGGTTGGGTAGATGACCCCGGGGCTGGGGGCATAGGCCCCGCCGGCCAGTTCCTCGATCCGGCGGATCAGGTCATAGCCATGGCGCGGTTCGTCGGCGATCAGCCGGAGCAGCACCAGCCGCAGTTCGCCGCTGTCGAACATCCGCCGCCGCGACCGGCGGCCATCGTCGCCGCCTCCATGTCCGTGGCGACCGCCGAAGCCGCGTCCATGGCCGAAGCCCCGTCCGTGTCCGCCGTTGTGCATCGCGTGGCGCATGCCGCAGCCGCGTCCTTCTATCTTTCCGTAAAACATCATATGGTCCTTAGAGCTATTTCCGATAGCTCTAAGATATATCTTATGAATGGCTACACAAGGGGCGTCCGCAAATTTTCCGGACATGATCCTGCGGCTTTTGTGAACCGATGCGCCGCGAGGCGTCAAAGGCCTTCTTCCCGGGCCAGTGCCAGCAGGCGTTGCCAGTGGCGCCGGTCCCGGCCGTTCAGGCCGCGATCGGCGGCGCGCCGTTCCAGTTCGGGGCGTGTGTTGTCCCCGTGTTTCAGCTTCATCTGTTGCAATGCGTCGAGGTCGTCGGCGAGCTTTTGTGCCGCACGTCGACCGCCGAACATATCCGAAAAACCCAATGATCCCTCCTGTCGACATGGAAGATGCACGGGGGGAGTGACATCAAGTTGTGACAACTTATCAGATTAAAGGAGGCTTGTCTTGGGGTTGGCTGCTCACTTGCCGTCCCGGGCGGGGAACGGCGCCGACCGGGCGGCGCATCGCACCTTGACTTCCCCGGCGTCGGCGCTATTGGCCACCGCACATTGTCGCTGCCCCGGCAGCGGCGATTCCGTCCGAGACAGTTGGTGAAGGGAATATGTCCTTCTTAATTTCCAGCCGAGACGGGGAACAGTCTTTATCGGTCGCCCGCCTGGTTTCAGGTGACGCGGCTTGACCGACCCCATCGGACATCGTTGCGCAAAGGACAGGCGAGCTTTGGCTTGCTGCCGCCTTTGCGTGTTTTAGCCGCCCGGCGGGCGCGTGCTTGCGCGCGGTACCGGGCACAGAGTGGAGTATAGGCATGGATCGTACGGAAAAGGCCGAAGCCGTATCCTCGCTGAACGCTACGCTGTCGTCAGCTGCCTCGGTTGTGGTCGTCCGCAACCTGGGTCTGACCGTCGCTCAGTCGACGGTGCTGCGCCAGCAGATGCGTGATGCCGGGGCCGACTTTCGCGTCACGAAGAACCGTCTTGCCAAAATCGCGCTCGACGGCACGTCCTACACCGGCATCGGCGAACTGCTGACCGGTCCCACGGCGCTCGCAACCTCCACCGATCCGGTGTCGGCTGCGAAGATCGCGGTGGAGTTTGCCAAGACCAACGACAAGCTTGAGATCGTTGGCGGCGGCATGGGTGACGTGGTGCTCGACGTCGATGGCGTCAAAGCGCTTGCTTCGCTTCCCTCGCTCGACGAGCTGCGCGCCAAGATCATCGGTCTGGTGCAGGCTCCGGCCACCAAGGTTGCGCAGATTGCCGCAGCCCCGGCGGGCCAGCTGGCGCGGGTTTTTGGCGCATATGCCGCCAAAGAAGCAGCGTGATTTCGAACTAACCCCTTGAACTACTGCCGGGACATCCCGGCTCTGATGGAGAATGAACATGGCTGATCTTGCAAAGATCGTTGAAGAACTGTCGACCCTGACCGTCCTCGAAGCGGCTGACCTGTCGAAGCTGCTCGAAGAAAAGTGGGGCGTTTCGGCTGCCGCTGCTGTTGCTGCCGCTCCGGCCGCTGCCGCTGCCGGCCCGGCTGCGGAAGAGCAGACCGAATTCGACGTCATCCTGACCGGTGACGGCGGCAACAAGATCAACGTCATCAAGGAAGTCCGCGCGATCACCGGCCTGGGTCTTGGCGAAGCCAAGGCGCTCGTCGAAGGCGCGCCGAAGCCGATCAAGGAAGGCGTGAACAAGGCGGAAGCCGAAGAGCTGAAGGCGAAGATTCTCGCTGCCGGCGGTACCGTCGAACTGAAGTAAGCTCTTGTCCGGGCCCCTTCGTCGGGGCGCGGGTTGGAATAGGAAAAGGGCGGTGCCGCGAGGCGCCGCCCTTTTCTGTTTCCGGATATCGCAGGCAGTTAACTAGCTGCCGGCGTATCCGGGACGAAGCCGGCCGGGAAAGAGCGGCGCCTGATCGGGGCGGCGCGTCGTCTGCTTGGCAAGCGCGGGCTCGGGACGGTTGGCGATTTCCCATGCACTGACCGGCTGGCGCGCGACCTGCGGCTGATCCATCAGCCCGTCATATTCCATCCGCTCCTTGCGGTCATGGAAGCGCGCGCGCTTCAGGCGCTTCTTGAGCGTCAGGAACGGGTTGTCGGCGGTCGGTCCGACCATTGCCAGCGCCTCGTGGCGTCCCATGCTGCCGCTCGGTGCGGCGGCGAAGGCCGGCGTCGAGCGCTGGGCTGGCGGGGGGGGCGCGATGACCTGTTCGTCGCGCAGCGCATAGGCGGGCCCCGCAGGGGTGGTCACGGGTCCACGAGCCACCGCCGGGGCGATGGGTGCGACGACCGGAACATCGGCATATTCGACCGTCGATTCGGCCCAAGCCTCGCGCGTCCGGCGACGGCGGCTGAAGGCCAGCGCGGCACCGCCGACGATCAGCAGCGCGGCAGCCCCACCGGCCAGCTCCCACGGGAAGCCGTCAGTGGCGGGGGCCGCATCGGCGACCGGCGTCGGAACCGGATCGACCACCGGCGCAACCGGGTTCAGGCTTTCCACGGGCAAGGTGCTGGCCGCGGCTTCGGCGGGAATGGCTGCACTTGAGACAGCCGCGACGGGCGCAACTGCAACCGGTTCGGGCGCGGCGGTGCGTGCCGTTGCTGTCGGACGCGCGGCGGCCTTGGGCGCGGCGCGCGGGGTCGCCTTGGCGACCGGAGCGGGAGCGGGTTCGATATCGACGGGAACGCGGATCACCGGCGCGGGCTGCGTCGGTGCGGCGACCGGGGCGCTCATTGCCGGCGCCGGAGCCGTCGTCGGCGCGACCGGCGGCACCATCACCGGCGGGGCGACGGGCTCGGCCACGGGGGCGGCGGTTTCCTGCGCGAAAGCGCTGGGGCTGGACAGAACCAGGAACGCGGCAATCGCGCACGTGGCGGGGCGGGAGAGGGGAATTTTCTTCGTCATAGTGAAGGGCCAACGAACGGCACGCAAAAAATGCTGCCGAATAGCGGCGATTTTCACGATGAACCGTGGCAGCCGGACGGCGCGGCGATGATTTCGACTCGTTTCGGCGCCTTGCGGCGTCGGAATCGCGGTCAGGCGTGTTGGGGCGGGCGCGACGAATCCATTGCCGCCGCCGCGGCGGAAATCGCTGCGCCGATCAGCCCCATGTCACGGTCGAACCGGGTGTCGAGCGCCGCATCGTCGAGTGTCGCCATCTCGACCATCATCGGCATCGACAGCGAAAGCCGCAGCGTCCCGGCGGCGCGGCCATCGGCCAGACTATGCGTGCGCACCGGCTGGCCCAGGCGGATTTCGCGACCCAACCATTGGCGCGATTGGCGCGCGATATGGCGATGGATTGCCCGCGCCTGATCGAAATCGCAGGTCCTCCAGCGTGCGGAGAGGTCGAGCGTGCGCAGGGTCGCGGCGGCGAGGCAGGGCGCGGTCCTGTCTTTGCCGTCGCTGTCCAGTACGTCGCGCAGTTCGAGCCGCGCGACCATCCGGCCGACATGATGGCCGAAGCGCGCGGCGATATGATCGACCTGCGGCGCGGGCAGCGCGGCAAAGCGTTCGATCTCGATCATCGCCGCCTGCAGGCGAAGGAGCAGGCCGAAATTGCCCGACGCCGGCAAACGATCGGCCCCCGGCCAGTCCGCCGGCCATTCGGCGCGCGTCGCGACGCGGCGATAACCGTCGGGAAGCGGCATGGCTCTGGCCCGCACCGCGTCGGGGATCAGGGCGAAGCCGCTGAACGGCGGCCCGCCGGCGAATTTCGATCCGGTCATCAACACGACGCAACCGAGCGCGAGGTAACGGCGGATCGTCGCAGGCGCGACGCGCAGCTGGCACGCGTCGACGACGATCGTCACCGCGTCGCCGAAGGCCGCGACGATCCGTTCGACATCGGCGAGGACCGGCAGGGTCAGTCCCGATTTCGACCCGTGGACGACATGGACGACCGGACGGCGGTCGTTTGCGATCGCTCGCTGCGCAGCGGCGGCGAGGTCGTCGGCGACGGTGCTCGACGCGCGCGGTCGTCCGGCGGCGTCGCGCACGGGAACATCGACCAGTTCGGTGCCGGCAAAGGCGGGATCGATCGCCGATTGCGCGACGACCCGCGCGCCGGTCGCGGTCTCGTCGGCGAAAAAGCGCCCCGCGGCGCTGTGGACGCAGCCGCTGCCGACTTCGTCGCGCCCGAGCAGGATCGCGGTGACCGGTCGCCCGTCATGGGCCGCGGCAAGTCCCGCATATTCGAGGTCGGTGCCCGACGCGGCGAACACCACCGCGGTGTCCGGCGTCCCAAAGGCTTCGACCAGCTTGAAGCGCAGGATCGCCAGGGCCTCGGCATAATCGCCCGCGGCGACGGGGCGGTCGAGCCCGTGATGCCAGCGATCGAGCAGAGTATGAAAGGCGTGGTCCGAGATGCTGCTGATCGTCGACGAGCCATAGGCGAGTGCGTCCGACGGCAGCACGCTGGCATGATATTGGTTGCGACCGTCGGCGTCGGGGCGGATCCGCGCATCGCCGCCGCTGGTGAGTGCGGTCGCCAGCCGTGCTGCGTAGCGTTTGGTGGGCGGAAGGCGGGGTTCGTCGGCGGGAATCGCGTTGAGCAACATCGGGAGCGCGGTCCTGGCAAGGGGAGGGCAAGACCGACGTCTACCGCCCCAACATGACAGAGATTTGGCGTTTTGGTTTCAGCGCCGTCACCGAAAGGTCATGCCGCTGCAACCTCCGTGTGGTCGAAACGCCTTATGCGAACCACCTCTCTTCAGCCCACGCGGCTATCCGACGCCATCCGCCAACAGCGGCTGCTCTTCATCGCC
Organism: Sphingopyxis sp. Root1497; assembly: GCF_001427085.1. Classification (NCBI taxonomy): domain Bacteria; kingdom Pseudomonadati; phylum Pseudomonadota; class Alphaproteobacteria; order Sphingomonadales; family Sphingopyxidaceae; genus Sphingopyxis; species Sphingopyxis sp. Root1497. The sequence continues at coordinate 594,739 of NZ_LMGF01000004.1, read as the reverse complement.
AAACATGCGCGCTGGACCGGCGCCTTGCACCCCGAAGACGGCAACCACGCGCTCTACCACCGCGAGATTCGCGAAATATTGGAAGGCCTCGGTGTCCCGCTTGTCATCGCTGACAGCTATGCGGCGCTGTTCGACAGACCCGATGCCGATTTCGTCTTTCCGCTGCTCAACCGGGGTGGCTTCTTCAATTCGGAAATGCTGCTGCCCCTGCTCTGCAACCGCATGGGCCTGCCCTATGTCGGCGCCTCGCCGATCGTGCGCGGACTCTCCGACGACAAGCATCTGACCAAGCTGGAGGCCGCCGCGCGCGGCGTGCCGACCGCGCCCTGGGCCCTGTTCCGCCGCGGCGCGCCGGTCGACGTGTCGCGCTGCCCGCCCGCCTCGCGCTGGGTGATCAAGCCGAACAACAGCTCGGCGTCATGGGGCATTCGCGACGCGCACGATCGCATCGAACTCGCGCAGGCGGTCGCCGAGATCCATGCGCTCGACCATGACGCGGTCGTCGAACCCTTCATCGTCGGCAGCGATGTCGAGGTGCCGGTGATCACGCAGGGCGGCGAACCCGCGATGCTGCCGATGATGATCTTCGAACAGGCCGATCCGACGCACCTGCGCACCTATCAGGAAAAGCGCGACCTGGTCGACCGCAGCGCCAAATATAGCCTCAAACTGTTCGACGAACCCGAAATCGGTGCGCGCATCGCGGCGATGACCGCGCAGATGGCCGAGATCTTCCGCCCGTTCGATTTCGGGCGTTTCGAGTTCCGCGTCGACTTCGCGACCGGCGAGGTGCGGCTGCTCGAGGTGAACCTCAACTGCAATCTCTGGTCCGAAAAAGTCTTTGGCCGCGCCGCCGTCGCTGCCGGATTTACCCAGGCCGACCTGATCGAGACGATCGTCGCCGAAAGCATGCTCCGCCAGTTGGCGCCGGCGGCGGCGCGGAGGGACGCGGCATGAGCGGACATGAAACGGGCCTCGGTTCTATCCTCATCCTCGCCGGTCGCCGTCCGGGTGCGGTCGATGCGCTCGCCGAGGCGCATGGCGTCGCCGACAAATGCCTGGTGCCCGTTGCAGGCCGTCCGATGGTCGCACATGTGCTCGTCAGCGCCGCTGCGACCGACGCGGCGCGCATCTTCGTGTCGAGCCATCACGAAGGACTGGCCGACGATCTTGGCGATATCGTCGTCGACAGCCTCGGCGATCGCCTGGTGTTCGTGCCCGCTTCCGACAATCTGGCGGATTCCGTACTCGCTGTTGCTGAACAGGCGGATTTCCCGCTGCTCGTTACGACCGCCGACAATTGCCTGCTGACCCCCGCGACGATCGCCGAAATCAGCGCCGAAGCGGCGCGCCTCGGTGCCGAGGCGGGGGTGGCGCTGGCGCGGCGTGAGGATGTGCTGGCGGCGCATCCTGAGGGCCAGCGGCGCTTTTACGAATTTTCGGACGTCGCGGTGTCGAACTGCAACGCCTATTGGATCGGCCATCGCAGAGCGCTGAAAGCCGCCGAGGCATTTCGCGGCGGCGGGCAGTTCGTCAAGAAACCGGTGCGTGTGATGCAGGCGTTCGGGCTGGTCAACCTGCTCCGCTTCCGCTTCGGGCTCGGGCCGATCCATCACATCTTCGGCCGCATCTCGCGGCATCTGAAGGTCGAGGTCGCGGCGCTGCTCGTCCGCGACGGCGCGACCGCGATCGACGTCGACAACGAACGGTCGCTGCGCGCGACCGAGGCGATCATGGAAAGGCGCCGGCCGCCGCAACGGCCGGACGCGGACTTATTACTTGGCCTTGATCACGCGGGCCGACTTGATCATCGCCTTGCCGATGCCGGTCTCGTTGGCTGACACGGTCAGGCAATTGCCCTTGAACTTGGGCTTGTCGCACAATTCCCAGGTTTCGCCGGGATAGACCGCGATGCTGCCGACGAGGAAGTCGTGCTGCAGCGACGGTTCGTCCTTTTCGAGGCGATAGGAATCGCCGTCGAACTTCTGGCCTTCGAACAGGGTCAACGTGCCTTCGATCGTCTTGGACTTATCCTGTGCCGCAAGCGGGCTTGCCAGCAGAGTGAGGCCGACAGCGACGGCTGCGAGGCGGGTGAAACGGGCCATGCGGAATCTCCTTTATGGTGACCCTCATGGCGGAAAAAAGGGACCGGCGTCAACTGGGTGACGCCGGTCTCGAAATTGTCCCGTTTCAGTGCTTTGGGCGTCAGTCGGCGACCCAATTGCCGTGGAACCCCGGCGGGACGCGGTGCGGCAGGTGGATCACCGCCTGCGGCGCGCCGGTGAAATCGTCGGCGTTGAGGATGACGAGGTCGGTGGTCTCGTCGTTCATGTCGACGACCAGCCCGATCAGCCAGCCATCGTCTTCGGCGCCATCTTCGCTGCGCGGAACAAAGACGAATTCGCCGGGGTGGCGATCAGGGCCGAAGTCATGCGCCGTCGTGGTGCCGGCATCGAGGTCGTGGCGGAACAGTCGCGTTTCAGCCAGTGCCCATTCGCTCGATTGCGCATCGGGAATGGCCACGCTGTAGGCGTAGCGATAGGGCCGGGTCGTCAGCCGCTCGTCGTAGCGTGGGAATTCCTGCGCATGATCGTGGATCACGGTGCGGGTCGTGGTACCGGCCGCGGGATCGATCGTCCAGCGTTCCATGCGCGATTTTTCGCTGTCGGGGCCGCGCTTCGAGCTTGCGAACATCGTTTCGTGGGCGACGACGTCGACGATCACCTTGCCGTCCGCCGTCTCGAAGGCGTTGGCGGGGTGGAAGACATAGCAAGGCTCGACCGGAACCCAGACGATGTCGTCGGCGCCGCCCGTCCTGGGGAGGAGGCCGACCCGCGCCTGGTGCGCGTCGTTCCACGCATAGGGGAAGCGGTAGCCCGCCAGCAGCATCTTCATCGAGAAGGTCACCGGCAGGTCGAGCACCAGCACATAATTTTCGGTGATCGCGCAATCGTGGATCGACGGACCGTCGCTCACCGGGATCGCCAGTTCGCGGACGACCTGCGCATCCTTGTCGAGCACGACGTGCCAGACCTTGTTCGGCTCGTCGCCGCGATAGGTGATCGCGTGCATTTCGTCGGTGAAGGGGTCGTGGTGCGGGTGTGCAGTAAAGGCGCCGGCGAGGCTGCCGTCGAACGGGTTGTGAGCGATCGTGTTCAATTCGTAACCCAGTTCGACCGGCTTTCCGCCCGCCTCGACGATCGCGAAGGTGCGGCCCGCGAGGCCGACGACGTTGGTGTTGGGGGCATCGTTGCGCCCTTCGCGCGGGCCGGGGGGCAGATCTTCGCCGAGGGCTTCGCAGGCCTCGCTGCCGCGCACCCAGCGATTGCGATACCAGTCGGCCTTGCCGTTCGCGATGCGGATACCATGGACCATGCCGGCGCCGGCGAACCAGTGATAGCTGGCGGGATCGGGGGCGATCGCGGGGTTGGGGCCGTTGCGCAGGTAGCGGCCGGTCAGGGCGGCGGGGATTTCGCCGTCGACGCGCAGTTCCTCGAGCGTGAATTCCTCGGTCATCGGTTGGTGGATGCCGGTCAGGAAGGGATGCGCGTCGGTGGGGCGGGGGAGGCGCTTGCGGTTGAAATCGGCGACCTTGCCGATGGTTTTGGTGACGGCACCGCGGATGATGGTTTCGACGTTGCTGGCCATGATGAAGCTCCGTACGGAAGTTGGCGAAGGTGCCGCGCAGCGTGGGGTTGCGTGGGCGACTCGATATGTTTACAGTGAAAACATGATGGCGAGCAAAGATAACAGTGTCAACATAAAAAGCGACGGCGCGAAAGCGGCGGGCACCTATCATCATGGCGACCTGCGCGCGGCGGTGATCGCGGCGGGGCTCAAGCGGCTGGAAGCCGGCGACGACGGCGAACTGGGGCTGCGCGCGTTGGCGCGCGACGTCGGGGTCAGCGCGACCGCGCTTTACCGCCATTTCCCCGACAAGGAGGCGCTGCTCGACGCGCTCGCGGGTGAGGGATTGCGGCGGCTCGGCGCGCTGCAGGCTCAGGCGTGGCTGAAGGCGGGCGGCGGGGTCGCGGGCTTCAAGGCGACCGGCGCCACCTATGTGCGGTTCGCGCACGACGAGCCGGCGCTGTTCCGCCTGAGCTTCACGCGCCAGATGCCCGACCGCAAGGATGGCGAGGACGATGGCGGCGAAGTGGCGTATAATTTGCTCCGTGCCGGGGTCGGCAAGGCGCTGCCGGGGGTCAAGGACCCCGATGTTGCCGCGCTGCACGCCTGGGCGCTGGTCCATGGCCTCGCGATGCTGATCCTCGATCGCCGCATCGACTGGGACGAGGCGATGGTCGAACAGGTCGTCGGGCTGACCTTCGGCGGGGTGGCCTGACCGCCGGCGCCGCGATCCGCATTTCGTCGCAAATCCAGGGCGGCGGCGCTTATGTTATCGATTTCTTTGCCAATTTCGATCAGTCTTGCGGCATGACGCGGTCGATGTCCCCCAAGGTCGAGACGCTGTTCTGGTCGCTTTTGACGGCGCTGGGCTATTTCCTGCTCGCCAGCCTGTCGCTTGCCGCGACCAAGGGCGCTGATAATATCGCCGCTGTGTGGCCGCCGTCGGGCTATCTGCTCGCGATGCTGTTGCTGGCGCCGGCCGGCGCGCGGATCGGCGCCCTTGTCGGCATGGCGGGCGCCAGCGTCAGCGCCAATATGCTTGGCGGCGCGCCGCTGTCGCTGTCGGCCGCCTTCACCTTGGCCAATGCCGTCGAGGGTAGCGTCGCGCTGTGGATGATCAATCGCCGCGAGCGCGGCCTATTGTCGTTCATGGTGCCGCGCTCGGTCGGCAATTTCTGTATCGCGGCGCTGACCGCCAGTTGCGCGAGCGCCGGTATCGCGACCTTGCTGACCGGTGGCGGTTTCGATTTTTTCCGGTCGTGGCTGACCACCGTCGGGCTGGGAATGCTGATCGTCACCCCGCCGATCGTCATGCTCGCGCGGCTTGCCGGAGCGGGCGCGCTCGGCAACAGCAATCGCGCCGGGACCGTCGAGGCGACCGCGATCCTGACCGCGGCGGCGGCGATCACCACCGTCTGTTTTTCGCAGGCCGAATTCCCGGTCACCTTCCTGCCGTGCGTCGCGGTGGTCGCGGCCTCCTATCGTCTCGGCCCCTTCGGCGCCGCGGCCAGCGTGCTGATCGTCACGATCATCGCGTCGTGGATGACGGGGCACGGGCTCGGCCCGATCGCCAATATGGACGCCGCGCCGACGACGATCGTCCTGTTCCTGCAATTCTACCTGCTGACGCTGTTGTTCACCGCGCTGCCGCTCGCGGCGCTGCTCGTCGTGCGGCAACGGCTGGCGAAACGGCTCGAGCAGAGCAACCGCTGGCTGCTCCAGGCCGAGGCGGCGGCGCTCGTCGGCCATTGGCGCGTCGACCTTGTCCGCTGGACGATCCAATGGTCCGATCAGGCCTATCGCATCCACGGGCTGGAACCCGACACCCCGATGACGGTTCAGGGCAGCCTCGACCGTTATATGCCCGGGGACGGCGACCGGATGCGCGCGACGCTGGAAAAGGCGGTCGCCGACGGCACATCCTTCGCATTCCATGGCCAGATCATCCGCCCCGACGACGAGGTGCGCGACATCGTGTCGCACGGCTCGATCGAAATGAGCCGTGGCGGCAAGCCGGTCGGCATCTTCGGCACGATCCAGGATGTGACCGAGACCGTGGAGAACGCCCGCATGCTCGAAGCGGCGCGAAGCGATGCCGAGGCCGCGGCGAACACCGATGCGCTGACCGGATTGCCGAACCGCCGCCACACGCTCGCCTTCCTCGAACGCGCGCTGGTCGGCGCGCGCGAAAATGGTGCGCCGCTGGCGGTCGCGATCTTCGACATCGACCATTTCAAGCGGATCAACGACATCCACGGCCATGGCGTCGGCGATGCGGTGATCCGCCGCGTCGCGCAGCGCGCCAAGGCGTCGCTGCGCGAAGAGGATATGGTCGGCCGTTATGGCGGCGAGGAATTCGTCTGTGTGCTGCAACGGTCGAGCGCGCAGGCCGCCGAATTGGTCGCCGAGCGGGTGCGGCAGGCGGTCGAGGCCTTGAACGGCCGCGCCGACGACGACGGTCCGCCGGCGACGGTCAGCATCGGTGTCGCGGTCTATGCCGGCGAGACCGGCGTCGAGGAACTGCTCCAGCGCGCCGATGACGCGCTCTACACCGCCAAGCGCGAAGGGCGGAACCGGCTGCGCATGGCGGCTTGACGGGGTGTGAGGTCGGCTTTGGGGTGGGGAGCGGAGGTTGCCCTGTTTTGACGTATCGCTAGAACACAGCAATGATCTACAATGTAATTGACCGCCGAACGCGGCCCTATCGCTGGCGCAAGGTAAACGCGATTATCGAAGCGACGTCGCACGATAATTTCTGCGCGGACGCCGATCATATTGAGCCCGTCAAAGACGACATGGTCTACGACGAATTGGAGAATGTCACACTTCAAGAGGCTATCGTCTCGGCAAACGATTGCCAATGCCCTGTTACGCTATACCTATACGACAAAGGCGCGGGAACAACCTGATCAACTTCCGCAATCGGTCGTTAGCGGGCGTCATCCGTCTCACCGACGCTCTATGGCGGCCAACGCTTTGCTGCTACAACCGGCCCGTCGATTGCGGCGGGGCAGGCCCTGGCAGGAGTGCGTCATGGAGTGGGACGAGACGGAAATGCAGCGCCGGGCGCTGCTCGCGGGGGCGGCCGGGATGTTGGCGCTTGCGGTGACGCCATTCGCGATGGCCAAAGCGCCGAACGGCGGCGTGAAGTCGCTGATCGGCAATGCATCCGACGGGGCGCTCGACAAACTGGCGCAGCCCGGGGCCTTTTACGCCGACAAGGCGGTGCGCATCCTGTTGCCGGGGGCGGGCGGAAAAATGGCGTCGAAGCTGTTCGGCATGGGCGACAAGCTGGGCCTGACGACCAATTTGACCCGAAGCCTGAACGACGCCGGCGGCAAGGCCGCGGGCGAGGCGAAGCCGGTTTTTCGTGCCGCGATCGACGGCCTGCGCTGGTCCGACGCACCCGCGCTGGTGACCAAGAAAGATGGCGCGACGCGCTATCTGCAGACCAGCGCCGGGGACGTGCTGTTCACCAAAGTGTCGCCGCTGGTCGGATCGGCGCTGCAGAATGTCGGCGCCTTTCGCCAACTCGACGATTTGTCGAAGGGCAATTCGCTGTTGGCGTCGGCGGGGCTGACGCATGACGGGCTGACCAAGTCGGTGACCGAGCAGGCGCTGAAAGGCATTTTCCAATATATGGCGGGCGAAGAGGCGGCGCTGCGGAAGAATCCGGCGAATTTGTTGAAGGGGATTTTTTGACGTCGGTCGGCGCGCGCGAGGGCCGCCACTCAAGCCTCGTCATTGCGAGGAGCGAAGCGACGCGGCAATCCAGAGCGGCGTAAACCGCTCTGGATTGCTTCGCTTCGCTCGCAATGACGAAGTTTATGGGAGCGGCGTTGCGACCGCGGCGGCCGTGCTCACTCGCCGCCGAACCGCGTCGTCAGCTGGACCCCGATCACCCGCGGTTCGCCGGCGTAGAGGCTGTTGAAGCCCAGGCTGTTGTCGAACTGCACCGCCGACACCGCATAGCGCTTGCCCGTCAGGTTGGTCGCGAAGATCGCGATCTGGCTGTTGATGCTCTCGATATCGATCGACGCGCGGGCGCCGAGCAGGCCGTAGGCGGGCTGGCGCAGGCTGTCGCGGTAGATCGCCGAACCCACCAGTTGCGTCGCGCTGCGCCAGGTCCAGTCGACGCTGAGCCGCAGTTCGCCGAAATCGAGCGGCGCCGCGTAGGTGGCGCCGAGGCGGTAGCTGTATTTGGGGAACTGGAAGGGTTCGTTCGAGCGGTCGCCGGTGACGTCGGTGAAGTCGAGATATTTGGCGTCGTTGACCCCGACGCTGCCCGACAGGGTCAGCCCGTCGAGCGGGATCGCGGTGACTTCGAGCTCGCCGCCGCGGATGCGCGCGCGCGCCGCGTTGGTGACCAGGCTGACGATCGCGCCGCCGGGCGAGGCCTGGACGATCGTGCGCTGGATGTCGCTGTAGTTCGCTTGGAAGATCGCGGCGTTGATGCGCAGCCGCCGGTCGAACAGATCGGCCTTTGTCCCGACTTCGTAATCGGTGACGGTTTCGGGGGCGAAGGCGGCGAAGCTGTCGGCGCTGCCGGTGCCGCGCAGATTCTGGCCGCCGCCCTTGAAGCTGCGCGCGGTGCGGGCATAGACCAAGAGCCCCGGCCGCAGTGTCCAGTCGACGCTGGCGAGATAGCTGTAATCCGAAAAGCCGTCCTTGAAGACCGCCTGGCAGGTGCCGCCGAGTTGCAGCGCCGGCGGGATGTTGCACACCGCGCCGCCGGACGAGCGGTTGAACGAGCGCAATTCCTTGCTTTCCTCGGTCCAGCGCAGCCCGCCGGTGAAGCGCAAGGCATCGGTCAGGTCATAGTTGAACTGGCCGAACACCGCCCAGCTACTGTTCTTGACGAAGCCGTCGGTAATGTTCGGATTGGTCGCGTTGATCGTGCCGAGCGCTGTGGCACGCGAGAAGTCGCGGCCGGTTTCCTCGTTGAAATAGGCGCCGACGATCCAGTCGAGGCTTTGGCCGATAGTGCCGCTGAACTGGAATTCCTGGCTGAGATTCTTGGCGTGGCTGGAAAGGCTCGCCTCGAGCAGCGGGAAGGGCGAAGCGTCGAGGTCGACGTCGAGCCAGCGTTTCAGCCAGCGCGCCGCCGAGATCGAGCGGAAGGACAAATCTGGCGTCAGCTCAACCGCCAGGTTCGAGCTGACGCCATAGGTGCGCGCATAAATGCCCTGCGCGCCCGTTGCATCATTGTCGTAAAATCCGCGCCGGTCGACGAGACCGGCGAAAAGCGTGCGGGCCTGCGCCAGCGCGGCGCCGATCGCGGGGCCGTTGGCGACCGGATCGGCGAGCAGCGCCGGGTTGAGGATGCCCTGGCTGATCGCGATGTCGATCAGCGCCGGGGCGGGGTTGGGAGTGCCCGCGGCGGGGCTGGGGAAAGGGCTGACGAAGGCGAGCTTGCTGACCGGTCCGTCGCCCTTGGTGCGGGTGTAATCGGCCGAGATCGCCCAGCTGACCGCATCGTTGGGGGTGAACAGCGTGTTGGCGCGAAAGGCGATCTGCTCGCGCCCGCCGATGCCTTGGTTCAGGCCGTTGACCCCGAGCGACCCGTTGTCGAGCCAGCGGCCGACGAGGCGCACACCCAGCTTGTCGGTGACGACGGGCAGGTTGAACACCGCGCCGATATCGTAGCGGTCGTGGGTCGCGCCGCTCGCCTGGACATAGCCGCCGACGCCCGACAGGTCGGGCTGGCGCGTCGTGATGTTGATCGCGCCGCCGGTGGTGTTCTTGCCAAACAACGTGCCCTGCGGCCCGCGCAGCACCTCGACGCGTTCGGTGTCGAACAGCGCGGTTTCGAGGTTCGACGAGCGGATGTAGTTCACCCCGTCGACATAGACGCCGATCGGCGATTCGATGGTCAGGATCGAATCCTGCTGCGACTGGCCGCGGATCGTCAGGAGGACACCGGTCGGGTCGGCGCTCGACGTCTGGACGAAGAAGTTCGGGGTTTGCTTGGCGATGTCGGCGATGCCCTCGACATTGGCGTCGGTCAGTTGCTGCGCACCAAAGGCGGTGATCGCGATCGGAATCGTCTGCGCGACCTCACTGGTGCGGCGCGCGGTGACGACGATATCCTCGATGCCGCCCTGCGTCGTCTCCGCGTCGGCAGGGGCGGGGGCGGGTGCTTCCTGTGCCGCGGCGCCGGTGGCGATCGCGATGCTGGCGCTGGTCAGCAGCAAAAACAGTCCGTGCGTCATTCTCATTTTTCTCTCCCTCCATCGCGCGCCACCGGCTGGAGCCGGTCTGTTCGTCCGCGAGACATTGAGGCCCACTTATCACACTAAGTGAGATAGATGCAACATTTTGCCTCATAGGGTGGGATATGCTAGCCAGCGCGTCTCAACGATGGAGGGAAAAATCGCGAGTCTCGGCCCAAATCTGCGCCCCGCGAGCGGCGATGCAGCGCGCGCGGCGGTGCTCGACGCTACTGCCGAGGTGGTGTCGCGCATCGGTTTTCACGACACGACGATCGATCATGTCGTGCGCGAATCGGGGGTGTCGCGAGCGACGCTCTATCGCTGGTTCGGCAACCGCGACGGATTGCTGCTCGCGTTGCTCCAGCATCTGGCGGGACCGTATCTGGAGCAGGGGGCGAAGATCGCGGTCGGGCTGGGGCCGATCGAGGACCGGCTGGAGCAGGTGATCGCGGGCGGGATCGAAAGCATTTGCAACACCCCGTGGATCCACAAGGTCGCGCAGGACGGGCTGCTCCACGACGATTTCTCGATCTTCCTCGCGGCGCACAAGTCGATCACCGGGGCGCTGGTGCGGTCGATGTTCGACGGCGCGATCGCCTCGGGCGGCTGGGCGCCGCCCGACGATCTCGACCGGCTGATCGAATGGCTGCTCCACCAGATGCTCGTGCTCGGTGCCGAGGATTATGACGATCCGCTGGAAATCCGGCGTCGCGTCGCCATCTATGTGATGCCGGTGCTGAACCTGCCGGCGCCGCCGGTCGGCGCTGGCGGCGATATCGCCGCGCGGCTGGAGCGGATCGAACGCAAGATCGACGGGCTCGATCGCTGAGGTTCCTGTCGTCGCCGCGTTGACAAAACAGGGCCCCGATCCTATATCGCCGTCACACCCCATCGTCCGAGATAGAGCCTGACTTTGCGCGGCAGGCTGTACGGATAGGTCGGCGGGGATTTCGACAGGCGTTTGAAAGCTGCGGTAAACCGGCGACGGTTGCCTGCGGCTTTTTTCGCGTCGATGCGCCCACGAGTTATTTTATCAAGGCGAGACAATCACTTATGGCGACCAAGGCGAAGTCGGTGGGCAAGGCCCTCGAAGCAACCGCAAGCAAGCGAATCCGTAAGCTGTTCGGCAACATCCACGAAGCGGTGGAAATGCCCAACCTCATCGAGGTGCAGCGCGAATCCTATGAGCAGTTCCTGCGCTCGGATCCGTCGACGGGTTATGTTTCGGGCCTCGAAAAGACGCTGCGCAGCGTTTTTCCGATCCGCGATTTCGCCGGCACCGCCGAGCTCGACTTCGTCCACTACGAACTCGAAGCGCCGAAATACGACGTCGACGAATGCCGCCAGCGCGGCATCACCTATGCGGCGCCGATGAAGGTCACGCTGCGCCTGATCGTCTTTGAAGTCGACAGCGAAACCGACACCCGTTCGGTCCTCGATATCAAGGAGCAGGACGTCTACATGGGCGACATGCCGCTCATGACCGAGAACGGCACCTTCTTCGTCAACGGCACCGAGCGCGTCATCGTGTCGCAGATGCACCGTTCGCCGGGTGTGCTGTTCGATCACGACCGCGGCAAGACCCACTCGTCGGGCAAGTTCCTGTTCGCCGCGCGCGTGATCCCGTATCGCGGGTCGTGGCTCGACTTCGAATTCGACGCCAAGGACATCGTCAACGTCCGTATCGACCGCAAGCGCAAGCTTCCGGTCACCAGCTTGCTCTATGCGCTGGGCATGACGGGCGAGGAAATCCTCAACGATTTCTATGACCGCCTCGTCTTCGAGCGCGCCGAAAATGGCTGGCGCGTGCCGTTCATGGTCGAAAACTGGCGCGGGTCGAAGCCCGCGTTCGACGTCGTCGACGCCAAGACCGGCGAAGTCGTCTTTGCCGCCGGCCACAAGATCAGCCCGCGCCTCGCCAACAAGGCGGCGAAGGACGGTCTCGACACGCTGCTGATCCCGACCGAGGAAATCTTCGGCCGTTACTCGGCTTATGACCTGATCAACGAAGCCACCGGCGAGATCTACATCGAAGCCGGCGACGAAGTGTCGGCCGAGAATCTCGAGAAGATCGACGGCGCGGGCATCGACAAGCTCGTCCTGCTCGACATCGACCACAACAACACCGGCCCCTGGATCCGCAACACGCTGAAGGTCGACAAGGCCGAGGACCGCGACCAGGCGCTTTCGGACATCTATCGCGTGATGCGCCCCGGCGAACCGCCGACGCGCGAAACCGCGGAAGCGCTGTTCGGCGGCCTGTTCTTCGACGCCGAGCGTTACGACCTGTCGGCCGTCGGCCGCGTCAAGCTCAACATGCGCCTCGGCCTCGACGCCGAGGACACGGTGACGACGCTGCGCAGCGAGGACATCCTCGCCGTGGTCAAGGAACTGGTGAACCTGAAGGACGGCAAGGGCGAAATCGACGATATCGACAACCTCGGTAACCGTCGTGTCCGTTCGGTCGGCGAACTGCTGGAAAACCAGTATCGCGTCGGCCTGCTCCGCATGGAACGCGCGGTGAAGGAGCGCATGTCGTCGGTCGACGTGTCGACCGTGATGCCGAACGACCTGATCAACGCGAAGCCCGCGGTTGCCGCGGTGCGTGAATTCTTCGGTTCGTCGCAGCTCTCGCAGTTCATGGACCAGACCAACCCGCTGTCCGAAGTGACGCACAAGCGTCGCGTTTCGGCGCTCGGGCCGGGCGGTCTGACGCGCGAGCGCGCGGGCTTCGAAGTCCGCGACGTTCACCCGACGCACTATGGCCGCATCTGCCCGATCGAAACGCCGGAAGGCCCGAACATTGGTCTGATCAACAGCCTCGCGACCTTCGCGCGCGTCAACAAATATGGCTTCATCGAAACCCCCTATCGCAAGATCATCGACGGCAAGGTCACGACCGACGTCGTCTATCTGTCGGCGATGGAAGAGCAGAAGCACACCGTCGCGCAGGCGAACGCCGATCTCCACGAGGACGGCAGCTTTGTCGAGGACCTGATCTCGGCACGCGAAGCGGGCGAATTCCTGATGGCGCCCAAGGCGCAGATCACGCTGATGGACGTGTCGCCGAAACAGCTCGTTTCGGTCGCGGCATCGCTCATTCCGTTCCTGGAAAACGATGACGCCAACCGCGCGCTGATGGGATCGAACATGCAGCGTCAGGCCGTGCCGCTGATCCGGGCCGAAGCGCCCGTCGTCGGCACCGGCATGGAAGAAACCGTTGCCCGCGATTCGGGCGCGGCCATCGCGGCCCGCCGCGGCGGCATCATCGACCAGGTCGACGCGACGCGTATCGTCATCCGTGCGACCGATATGGTCGAACCCGGCAAGTCGGGCGTCGACATCTATCGCCTGCAGAAGTTCCAGCGTTCGAACCAGAACACCTGCATCAACCAGCGTCCGCTGGTGAAGGTCGGTGAAGTGGTCAAGACCGGCGACATCATCGCCGACGGTCCGTCGACCGAACTGGGCGAACTGGCGCTGGGCAAGAATGTGCTCGTCGCGTTCATGCCGTGGAACGGCTATAACTATGAGGATAGTATCCTCATCAGCGAACGCATCGTGAAGGACGACGTCTTCACCTCGATCCACATCGAGGAATTCGAAGTTACCGCGCGCGACACGCGCCTTGGCCCTGAAGACATCACGCGCGACATCCCGAACGTCGGCGAGGAAGCGCTGCGCAACCTCGACGAAGCGGGTATCGTCTATATCGGTGCCGAAGTCGGCCCGGGCGACATTCTGGCCGGCAAGATCACCCCCAAGGGTGAATCGCCGATGACGCCGGAAGAAAAGCTGCTGCGCGCGATCTTCGGTGAAAAGGCCAGCGACGTGCGCGACACCTCGCTCCGCCTGCCGCCGGGCGTGTCGGGTACGGTCGTCGAAGTCCGCGTCTTCAACCGCCATGGCATCGACAAGGACGAGCGCGCGATCGCGATCGAGCGCGAGGAAATCGAGCGTCTGAAGCAGGACGCCGACGACGAGCGCGCGATCCTCAACCGTGCGACCTTCTCGAGCCTGAAGGACCTGCTGATCGGTCAGACGACCAGCGCGGTGCCGAAGGGCCTGAAGAAGGGCGATGTGGTCACCGAGGACATGCTGGTCGAACTCGACCGCGGCGATTGGTGGAAGCTGGCGGTCGTCGAAGACAATGCCCAGACCGCCCTCGAAGCGATCAAGGCGCAGTATGACGACGCGATCAAGCGGATCAGCGCGAAGTACGAAGATCGCGTCGAAAAGCTGCAGCGCGGCGACGAACTCGCCCCGGGCGTGCTCAAGATGGTCAAGGTCTTCGTCGCGGTGAAGCGCAAGCTGCAGTCGGGCGACAAGATGGCCGGCCGTCACGGCAACAAGGGCATCATCAGCCGCATCCTGCCGATCGAGGACATGCCGTTCCTGGAAGATGGCACGCACGTCGACTTCGTGCTCAACCCGCTGGGCGTGCCGTCGCGCATGAACGTCGGGCAGATCCTGGAGACGCACCTCGGCTGGGCATCGCGCGGCTTTGGTCGCCGGATCACCGCGGCGCTCGAAGATTGGCGCATGGCGAACCCCGACCCCGAGGCGGGCGCTCCGCCCGAGGCGGTGCGCGAAGCGCTTCTGCAGGCCTATGGCGATGAATATGCGGACGAAATCAAGGCGCGTAGCGCCGATGAGGTCGTCGAGCTTGCCGGAAATCTTTCGGTGGGTGTGCCCTTTGCAACCCCGGTGTTCGACGGCGCGCGCGAAGGCGATGTGTCCGAGATGCTGGAACGCGCCGGTCTCGACCGGTCGGGCCAGGTCGACCTGTACGACGGTCGCACCGGCGACCGCTTCGACCGCAAGGTGACGGTGGGATATATGTATATCCTGAAGCTCCATCACCTGGTCGACGACAAGATCCACGCGCGTTCGATCGGGCCGTACTCGCTTGTTACCCAACAGCCGCTGGGCGGTAAGGCGCAGTTCGGTGGCCAGCGCTTCGGGGAAATGGAAGTGTGGGCGCTCCAGGCTTATGGCGCCGCCTACACGCTCCAGGAAATGCTGACGGTGAAGTCCGATGACGTGATCGGCCGCACCAAGGTTTACGAAGCGATCGTCAAGGGCGACGACACCTTCGAGGCCGGCATTCCCGAAAGCTTCAACGTGCTCGTCAAGGAAATGCGCTCGCTGGGTCTCAACGTCGAACTGTCGTCCTATGCGGAGACCGATCCCGACGAAGGCCCCGACGCCCTTCCCGAAGCCGCCGAATAAGATCTTTTCCTCGCCCCTCCCGCACCAAGCGGGAGGGGAAGAGTGGAGCTAGAATATGAACCAGCTTACCAACTTCATGAACCCGGTCGCGAAGCCGGAAACCTTCGACATGATCAAGATCGGCATTGCGAGCCCCGAGCGGATCCGTTCGTGGTCGTTCGGCGAGATCAAGAAGCCCGAAACCATCAACTACCGCACGTTCAAGCCCGAGCGTGACGGCCTGTTCTGCGCGCGCATCTTTGGCCCGATCAAGGATTATGAGTGCCTGTGCGGCAAGTACAAGCGCATGAAATACAAGGGCATCGTCTGCGAAAAATGCGGTGTCGAAGTCACGGTGACCAAGGTCCGCCGCGAGCGCATGGGCCATATCGAGCTCGCCGCGCCGGTCGCGCACATCTGGTTCCTGAAGTCGCTGCCGTCGCGCATCGGCCTGCTGCTCGACATGCAGCTCAAGCAGCTCGAGCGCGTCCTGTACTTCGAAGCCTATATCGTCCTCGAACCCGGCCTGACGCCGCTGGAAAAGTTCCAGCTGCTGACCGAGGACGAACTGCTCGACGCGCAGGATGAATATGGCGAAGACGCGTTCAGCGCCGGCATCGGCGCCGAGGCGATCCGCGTCCTGCTCGAGAATCTCGATCTCGAACAGGAACGCGCCGACCTGATGGAAGATCTGGCGACGACCAAGTCGGAGCTGAAGCCCAAGAAGATCATCAAGCGCCTGAAGGTCGTCGAAAGCTTCATCGATTCGGGCAACCGCCCCGAATGGATGATTCTCGAAGTCGTTCCCGTGATCCCGCCCGAACTGCGCCCGCTGGTGCCGCTCGACGGTGGTCGCTTCGCGACGTCGGATCTCAACGATCTGTATCGCCGCGTCATCAACCGCAACAACCGCCTGAAGCGCCTGATGGAGCTGCGCGCGCCGGACATCATCGTCCGCAACGAAAAGCGCATGCTGCAGGAAGCCGTCGATGCGCTGTTCGACAACGGCCGCCGCGGTCGCACGATCACCGGCGCCAACAAGCGTCCGCTGAAGTCTCTGTCCGACATGCTCAAGGGCAAGCAGGGCCGCTTCCGTCAGAACCTGCTCGGCAAGCGCGTCGACTATTCGGGCCGCTCGGTCATCGTGACCGGTCCCGAACTCAAGCTGCACCAGTGCGGCCTGCCCAAGAAGATGGCGCTCGAGCTGTTCAAGCCGTTCATCTACGCGCGCCTCGACGCCAAGGGTCTCTCGATGACCCTGAAGCAGGCAAAGAAGTGGGTCGAAAAGGAACGCAAGGAAGTCTGGGACATTCTCGACGAAGTCATTCGCGAGCACCCGGTCCTGCTGAACCGCGCCCCGACGCTTCACCGCCTCGGCATTCAGGCGTTCGAGCCTGTGCTGATCGAGGGCAAGGCGATCCAGCTTCACCCGCTGGTCTGCGCCGCGTTCAACGCCGACTTCGACGGTGACCAGATGGCCGTCCACGTACCGCTCTCGCTGGAAGCCCAGCTGGAAGCGCGCGTGCTGATGATGTCGACCAACAACATCTTGAGCCCCGCGAACGGCAAGCCGATCATCGTTCCGTCGCAGGACATGGTGCTGGGTCTCTATTATCTGTCGATGGAACGCGCCGGCGAACCCGGCGAAGGCATGCTGCTCGCCGACATGGCCGAAGTGCATCAGGCGCTGTTCACCGGTGCCGTGACGCTCCACACCAAGGTCATCAGCCGCGTCCCGCAGACCGACGAGAAGGGCAATGAATATCTGCGCCGCTTCGAGACGACCCCGGGCCGCATGCTGATCGGCGAATGCCTGCCGAAGTCGCACACCGTGCCCTTCGACGTCGTCAACCGCCTTCTGACCAAGAAGGAAATCGGCGACGTGATCGATCAGGTCTATCGTCACACCGGCCAGAAAGAGACCGTGTTGTTCGCCGACGCCATCATGGCGCTGGGCTTCCGCAACGCGTTCAAGGCCGGCATCTCCTTCGGCAAGGATGACATGATCATCCCGGCGTCGAAGGAAGGCATGGTCGACGAAACCCGCGCGCTGGTGAAGGATTTCGAGCAGCAGTATCAGGACGGCCTGATCACGCAGCAGGAAAAGTACAACAAGGCGATCGACGCCTGGTCGCAGTGCGGCGACAAGGTCGCGAACGCGATGATGGACGAAATCCGCGCCGAACCGAAGGATCCGAAAACGGGTCGTCTGGCCCCGATCAACTCCATCTATATGATGGCGCACTCGGGTGCTCGTGGTTCACAGGCGCAGATGAAGCAGCTGGCCGGCATGCGCGGCCTGATGGCCAAGCCGTCGGGTGAGATCATCGAAACCCCGATCATCTCGAACTTCAAGGAAGGCCTGACCGTCCTTGAATATTTCAACTCGACCCACGGCGCCCGCAAGGGCCTCGCGGATACGGCGCTCAAGACGGCGAACTCGGGTTATTTGACCCGCCGTCTGGTCGACGTGTCGCAGGATTGCGTTGTCATCGAGGAAGATTGCGGCACCGAACGCGGCATGGAAATGCGCGCGATCATCCAGGGCGGTTCGACGATCGCCTCGCTGGGCGAGCGCATCCTGGGCCGTACCACGTTGGAAGATGTGCTCGACAAGGACGGCAATGTGCTGGCGCCCGTCGGCACCCTGCTCGACGAGCCGACGACGCAGCGGATCGAAGACGCCGAAGTCCAGTCCGTGAAGATCCGTTCGCCGCTGGTCTGCGAAGCGACGCTGGGTGTTTGCGGCAAATGCTATGGTCGTGATCTCGCGCGCGGGACCCCGGTGAACATCGGTGAAGCGGTCGGCGTCATCGCCGCCCAGTCGATCGGTGAACCCGGCACCCAGCTGACCATGCGTACCTTCCACATCGGTGGCGCGGCGCAGGTCAACGAGCAGTCGAACGCCGAATCGATCTCGGACGGCACGATCGAATATCGCGACATGCCGACGATCGTCGACCAGCGTGGCCGCCGCCTGGCGCTGGCGCGTTCGGGCGAGGTCGCGGTGATCGACAGCGAAGGCCGCGAGCGCGCGTCGCACAAGCTGCCTTATGGCGCGCACATCCTGCTCAAGGATGGTGACAAGGTGAAGAAGGGCGAGCGGATTGCCGAATGGGATCCGTTCACCATGCCGCTGATCACCGAAAAGCAGGGCGTCGTGAAGTATCAGGATCTGGAAGATACCAAGACCCTGATCGAACAGGTCGACGAAGCGACGGGCATCGCCCAGCGCGTCGTGATCGAATATCGCTCGGCGGGTCGTTCGAAGAAAGAAGACCTCCAGCCGCGCCTGACTCTGCTCGACGACCAGTCGGGCGAAGCCGCGCGCTATCTGCTCGCGGTCGGCACGATGCTGTCGGTCGAGGACGGCCAGGAAGTGCAGGCGGGCGACGTGCTGGCGCGTGTCAGCCGCGAGGCGTCGAAGACGCGCGACATCACCGGCGGTCTGCCGCGGGTGGCCGAGCTGTTCGAAGCGCGCATTCCGAAGGACAACAGCGTCATCGCGAAGATCAGCGGTCGCATTGAATTCGTCAAGGATTACAAGGCGAAGCGCAAGATCGCGATCGTTCCGGAAGAAGGCGATCCGATCGAGTATCTGATCCCCAAGTCGAAGGTCCTCGAAGTGCAGGAAGGCGACCAGGTCAAGCGCGGCGATGCGCTGATCAGCGGTTCGCCGAACCCGCACGACATCCTCGACGTCATGGGTGTCGAGGCACTGGCCGAATATCTCGTCGCCGAAATCCAGGAAGTCTATCGACTGCAGGGCGTGAAGATCAACGACAAGCACATCGAGGTGATCGTTCGCCAGATGCTGCAGAAGGTCGAGATCACCGAAGGCGGCGACACCACGCTGCTGCCGGGCGAGCAGCTCGATTATCTGGAGATGATGGAATATAACGCCAAGCTGCCGAAGAACGGCCGCAAGGCCGAAGGTCGCCCGGTCCTGCTGGGCATCACCAAGGCGTCGCTGCAGACCCGCAGCTTCGTTTCGGCGGCATCGTTCCAGGAAACGACCCGCGTGCTGACCGAAGCGTCGGTGCAGGGCAAGGTCGACTCGCTGATCGGGCTCAAGGAAAATGTCATCGTCGGCCGCCTCATCCCGGCGGGTACCGGTGCTGCCATGAACCGCGTCCGCGTGACGGCCTCGTCGAAGGATGCCGCGCTGCGCGCCGCGATGCGCGCCGCAAGCCAGGTCGACCTGATCGCACCGGCGACCGCCGCCGCAGAGCATGCCGCCGAACTGGCGCAGGGCCCTGAAGCGGCGATCGGCGACGATCCGCTGGGCAAGGTGCAGGGCGAGGACTTCACCACCGACGATGTGATGGTCGAAGAACGCCCCGAAGGCGGCGACGAGGCATAAGCCCCTCGCCGTACGGCTTGCGACAAGAAACAAGGACTCGCCGGGAAACCGGCGGGTCCTTTTTCGTTCATGGCCGGGCAGGCCATTGCCTGATACGCCGTCCACGGAACGCACATCTGCGGCGAAGGAGGGTATCATGAGCATCGGCAGGATCGGACTGGCGGCGGTTCTCGCGCTGGCGGCGGGCGGCGGTGGCGTCGCCGCGCAGGACAACAGCAATATCCAGGGCGAGGTGGTGGTCACCGCGCAGCGCGCCTCGGCGGGCTATCTTGCCGATGTGCAGCCGGTGGTGGGCCTGCGCCGCACCGCCGACAGCGCGATCCAGCGGGTGCAATTCACCTCGGACTCGCGCGAGGAGGATGTCCGCAAGCGTGAGATCCACGCGATGCTGGAGGCCGCGATCCGCCGCGCCGAGAGTGCCGGCGTCGAACTGGTTACCGGCGATTTCGAACTGACCAAGGTCGCGCTGACAAACTACAAAGGCCTGGTCTTCCAGCGCGGCGGACGGCCCGACACCAGCGAGATCGGGCTGTTCGTCAAGGCGGGACTCGCGGGTTCGGTCGGCAGCGCGCAGGAGCGGATCGACACTTTTGTCAAAGGCGTGCCCGCGAACGGTCGTGCGCTGATCGAGAAGCGTGGCGGCATCACGCTGACGATCAAGAATCCCGACCAGTATCGGACCGAGATCGTCAGGCTGGTCGCCGCCGAGGGGCTGAAGACCGCGGCGGCCTTCGGTCCCGACTATGGCGTCGAGGTCACCGGGCTCAACGAGCAGCTTGCCTGGGCGCAGGCCAGCCCGACCGAGGTGTTCCTGTACCTGCCGTATAATTTCTCGATCCGACCCAAATGAAAAGGCCCGCCGGGGGATAGACCGGCGAGCCTTTGATCTGTGGGAATGTGCGGGCCGGTGCGACTGCGCCTGAAAGGCGGCCGGCCCGGTGCTGGCTCTACGGCGCGAGGATCGCGACGGTGACGTACAGCAGCAGCGGCAGGCCGAAGCCCAGCAAAGTCAGCGCGACAAAGGCGACGCGCGTCCACAAGACGTCGAAGCCGAAGCGGTCGGCCATGCCGGCGCAGACGCCGAAGACCATCCCATCGCGACGATTCTTGCGAAAACCCTGTGTCATTTCTTTCCTTTCCATCCCGGCCATCGGGCCGGCGTTTTTCGGTGGCGACGGGTCAGTTGGTCAAGCGACCAACTGACCGACATGTGCACCCGTCTGACCGACGGCGACCATGAAGAGCATCGCGGAGCAATAGACCGAAGCGAAAGCGGCGACGGCGTAGCTGCGAAGCGAGTCTGCGTTGAAATGGGCCATGATTTTGTCCTTCCTTTTTTCATCCCGCCGGACCTTCCGGCAGATGCCAAGGGTAATGCAGGAGCCGTGCCAATTTCATTCATTGGCGGTTAACCGCGGTTTTTCGGATTTTGATCGATTGTTTCAACGGGAAAAATCCTGTCTAACGGGATTAATTCCCAATGAACGGAAAATTCTAACATGGATTAGTGGGGCCATCCCCCTCCCGCTCGCGGGAGGGGTTAGGGGAGGGCGTGTTTCTTACGCAGTGTTCAAAGGACAGGCCCTCCCCCGACCCCTCCCGCAAGCGGGAAGGGGAAACAGGGCGTTCCTTCGCCGCGCCAAATCCCCTAGGACGACGGCTCAATGACGCTCGCCCGCCTCTCGCTCACCGATTTTCGCAATCATGCCGCGGCGGAAATGGCGGCCGGGCCGGGCCTCGTCGCGCTCCACGGCGACAATGGTGCGGGCAAGACCAATATCCTGGAGGCCATCTCGTTGCTCGCGCCGGGACGCGGGCTGCGGCGCGCGGCGCTGTCCGACATGGTGCGCGACGGCGCCAGCGGGGGCTTCGCGGTCTTCGCCGAGGTGCAGGCGGGCGACGATCTGGCGCCGGTCGCGCTGGGTACCGGGATCGAGCCCGTGCATCCCGGTCGGCGGATCGTGCGGGTCAACGGCGCGGCGGCGGCGGCGACGGCGCTCGGCGACTGGCTCGCGGTGCTGTGGCTGACCCCGGCGATGGACCGGCTGTTCGTCGAGACTGCGGGCAACCGGCGGCGCTTCCTCGACCGGCTCGTGCTCGCGCTCGACCCGCGGCACGCGCAGCATGGCAATCGCTATGAAGCGGCGCTGCGGGCGCGCGGCAAATTGCTCGCCGACTTCGCGGGCGCCGACCTGCAATGGCTGGCGAGCCTCGAGGCGCAACTCGCCGACCATGGCGCGGCGATGGACGCGGCGCGGCAGAGGACACTCGCGGGGTTGTCGGTCGAACTGGCGCAGCAGCCCGACGCGCCCTTTGCGCGCCCGCTGCTGACGCTGGTCGACAGCGAGGGGGCACAGCGCGGGGCGCCATGGACGGCGGACGCGCTGAGGGCGTTGTTCGCCGGGCGGCGGCGTATCGACGCGGCAGCGGGCCGCGCGACCGCCGGACCGCATCGCGACGACCTGATGGCGGTCCACGCCGCGACGGGGCGCAGCGCGGCGCGCTGCTCGACCGGCGAGCAGAAGGCGATGCTGCTCTCGCTCGTCCTCGCGCACAGCGATTGCGTCGCGCGCGCGCGCGGCCAGCGCCCGGTGCTGCTGCTCGACGAGGTCGCCGCGCACCTCGACCCGATGCGCCGTGCGGCGCTCTACGAGCGGCTGGCGGGGCAGGGTGGACAGGCGTGGCTGACCGGCACCGAGGCGGCGCTGTTCGCGGATATGCCGGGGCCGGTGACGCGCTTCCGCATCGCGGGCGGACGGATTGGGGCGGGATAAGTAACGCGATATCAAGGCTTGCCGTATAGCTGTGCCGTCAGAGGGGGCATGGCCATGGACAGTCGCGACAATCTGACGGGCGGGGGTTTCGGACGGCGGCGCAGCGCGTTGATGGGCGCGTCTGCCGGGGAGCCGGTGACCGAGCGGGCACCACCCTATGCCTTCGAGGCCGATGAACCGGCCAACCGCATTTCGGCGTTGCGCCTTGCTGCCATCATAATGGGCGGACTGCTGGCGCTGCTGTGCATCGAGGCGCTGTTTTCGGGGACTTCGTTGATCACGCCGATCAACGGGACCTTCCTCAACGCGATGCGGCTGGTCGGCTTTGTCCTCGGCATACCCTTTGCGCTGTTCGTCATCACGCGGCCGCACGAGCCGATGGGGATCGCCAAGAAGATATTGATCGTGCTGTTCCTCCCGTTCCTCACGGGCTTTGTCGGCGGGGAAGCGGCCTGGCGGATCAGCGACTGGACCGAGTTCGGCTTTTCCTCCGCCGCCTGGGAGCCCGCCAGCTATCCGATCAAATATGCGAGCCATGGCCGCAAGGGACGGCGCGATTCGTTCGAGATCGACCCGTATCAGGCCGGCGAGAGCACCGATATCGCGGTGCCGTCGGCGCAGTTCGACGCGATCTGGCCGAACCACAGCGATTATTGCATCACGGTGATGCAGCGCAAATCGGCATCGGGCGCGATCGAGATCGTCAACGACGGCGTGTTCACGCTGCGCGAACCCGCGCCCGCGGTGCTGACGCCGTGCGGCGGGGGCGGTGGGGCTGCGTCCGGCGACACGTCGTCGCCGTGGGACAAGAAATAGGCGCTATCAGCCCTTCGGCTTGACCGTCACCCAGACGCTGACCGGGGCGACGAATTTGCCCGGCGCGGGCTTGCCGACGTCGATGCGCTCGGCGGTGACCAGTTCGCCGGTTTCGAGCGTGAAGCTGGCCCAAGGCTTGGGCATGCGGCCAAAGCTCATCTTCTGGATCGGCTGGCCGGTGGCGGTGTTCATGATTGTTGCGGTGATACCCATGGCGCGCGGGTAGCGGCAGGGTCGCGATTCTGTCCAGCGGGAAGCGTCTTTTGGTCGGCTTTCGACCAATTTCAGCAGCTCAGCCGACTATTTTCTGTCCCCCCGGTCCTGACCCTCCGCCATCGAACGCTAATCGCGACGGGTCAGATGGGGCAAATTATGACGGATCGGTCGGCGGAAAGCGCAACGTGGCAGCGATCTGTTCTTCGGCCGTGGTTGCCTCCGCAATGAGCAGGCGTAGTGCCTTTGCGGTGTCTTCCAGAAGTCCGGCACCAAGAGGCCGCTCGCCATTGATAAAACGGCGGATGGCCCGCTCGTCGATGCCAAGGCGCCGCGAGAAAGCCGTGGTGCCACCAAATAGTTGGACGCAATAAGCGAAGTGCTCGCGTCGCTCGTCCATTGAAAATGGCGCGGCCATTGTTTTCCCTTTTCCTTCGCTGTCGGCAGTCGCTTCCGGGGCCGACGCATGAACGATAATGGGGTTCAGTGTCAAAGCCATTGACCCATCCTGGTCGCAAGGGTTGTCCGCCGCGAGCGATTTCCTCGCCTCGCTTTCCGGCCCGACATCTGCCGCCGCATCGTTTCGTCCAAAACCTGTCGGTTCGGATTCCATCCCTTGTCGGTCGTTTGATGGCGATTGGAACGGGGCGGCATAAACCGACCGATTGCGGACGTCGCGATAAGCATTACAATTGGGGTTAGAGGAGTGTCGCTTATGATCTGGGTCGAGCGTCTTGAAAGCATCTACAAAATGCTTCTTGGGGCGTCGCTTGCGTTCTTTCTCTGTTATTACGTCTGGGAGGTCGAAGCCGCAGGTGTTGCAGGCATGCTCGCCAGTTGGATTTGGGTGGCCTGTTACTTTTGGTCGCGCCATTCGCGCAAAAAGATTTCCGCGACCGATCGTTTATTGTGACCTAGAAAGCCGACAGTCAGCTCACCACCCCAAAGCGGTCGAACGCGATCAGAGAATCTCGTAGACCTTGTCCTGCGGGCGGCAGAGCCGCGCGCCCTTATCGGTCTCGACGAAGGGGCGTTCGACATAGGCGGAGTTCGCCGCCATCGCGGCGATGATCGCGTCTTCGCTCCAGTCGGCCATGCCGCGCTCGGCGGCGTCGGTGCCGCGCAGGCGGAGGGCGTCGCGGGCGCTGATGTTCGCGGCTTCGAACAGCTGGCGCAGCTTGTCGGCTTCATAGGGCGTCTTGAGATATTCGACGACCGTGAGGTCGACGCCGGGCGTCTCTTGCAGAATCGCGAGCGTCTTGCGCGAGGTGCCGCAGGCGGGGTTGTGCCAGATGTTTGCTTTCATGGCATCGGCTCTATCGCGGCAGGGGTTGCCGTGTAAACCCGCCGTTCATGGCGATTATGCCACAACTGGCGGCATGACGAACGCAATGCCGCTTGCCTTTGCAAGCCAAGCTGCGGCTAATACCCGGACGAGGGATCGCCAGAGGCGACAGACGGGGTTGGGTTGCACGTGACAAAAATGATCGATCGCCGATCGATGCTGGCCGCGGTGGCGGGCGCAGGCGCTTTCGCCGCGACGACGTTGCGCGCGCAGACGATGCCGGGCTGGATTCAGCAACCGGTGGCGGCGCAGCCACCGGTCGACTATCTCGCCGTGGCGAAACGCCAACTGGAGATGCAGGGCCGCAATATCCCGCAGACCGACCGTGTCGGAATCGTCGATTTCGGCCTGCCGTCGTCGCGCGCGCGCTTCGCGCTGGTCGATATGGTCGCGGGCAAGGTCGACATGTTTCCGGTCACCCATGGCCGCGGCTCCGACCCGCAACACGACGGCTGGCTCAAGAGCTTTTCGAACCGCGTCGGGTCGCTCGCGACCTCGCGTGGGGCATACCGGACCAGCGATTATTATTGGGGCAGCAACGGGTCGTCGATGCGCCTCGCGGGACTCGAGCCCGACAACAACAATGCCGATCAGCGCGCGATCGTCGTCCATGGCGCCTGGTATGCCGAGCCGTCGCTGATCGCGACGCAGGGCAAGCTGGGACGGAGCGAGGGCTGTTTCGTGTTCGGTGAGGAATTGTTGCCGATGATCCTCTACAAGCTGGGTCCGGGGCGGTTGCTGTTCGCCGACAAGCTGAGCCTGCCGCCGCCGGCGCCGGTGCCGTTCGAACTGCCGGGACCGCCCGCGCCGGGCACAGAGAATATGGTGCGCGCGAGCGCCCAGCAGGGCGTTTTTCCGAAGACGGCGGATTGACGCCGATCATCCTCCCTGTCGCGCAGCGATGGGGAGGGGGNNNCGGCCTCGCGCCAGCCTTTGACGGCGCCGGCCCCTCCGTCAGCGCTTCGCGCTGCCACCTCCCCACACCTTCGGCGCAGGGAGGATCGAAATCAATTCCCGCCGCTGACCTTCGTCGGTGCAGACGCCACCGTCGGGACCACCGTCGGCGCGATCATGATCGCGGCGGGGCGGCCGGGCTGGGCGAAGCTCGCCACCACCGGCGCGTCGCGGCCATAGATGTCGGCGAGTTTCTTCACGCCGCCCTTGTCGCCCGGGATCACCGTCCAATAGGCGACATAGACCGGGAAGGGCTGGTCGAAGCCGAAGCGTGTCGTTTCGCCGCTGGCGATGGCGGCGCCGAATTCCTCGGGGCTCTTGCCCGCGAACATCACCGTCATCAGCCCCGAGAAATGCAGCGCACGCTCGGTGCGGATGCAGCCATGGCTGAAGGCGCGGGTCGCCGAGGCGAAGGCGCCCTTCGACGGCGTGTCGTGCAGATAGATGGCGTGCGGGTTGAGCATTTCGAGCTTCATCACGCCGAGCGCATTGCCCGGCCCGGCCTTTTGCACGACCGACAGCGTCTTGCCGCTGCCCGTCCAGGTATAGCCCTGCGCGCGCGCCGAGGCGGGATTGTTGGCGATCGTCGCGCCGATGCCTTCGTTGATGATGCTGCGCGGCAGCGTCCAGGTCGGGTTGACGATGATCCCGGTCGCCATCGGGTTGAGCTGGGGCGTCGCGGTGCTGGCCTTGCCGACAACGGCCTTGTGCGTCGCGATGACCGTGCCGTCATGGATAACGCGGGTCAGATATTCGGGGACGTTGCTGACGATGTAGCGCTGGCCGAGGTCGCGCGGCATCCAGCGCCAGCGCTCCATATTGACGCGGATCGCATTGGCGTCGGCGGGCTTGGCCGTCGCGAGCGACGCCTTGAGCGCCGCGAAATCGGGATGGACGGGGTCGAGACCGGCAAGCGTCTCGGGGATCGACCCGGCGAGCAACGCCGAGGTCAGCATCGACACCAGCGGCATATGGTCGGCGTCGTCGTCGACCATGAACCACTGCTTGCGCGCGGCATTGGGGGTGCGGCCGTCGCGCAGGTGGGTGGCAAGCAGCAGGAAGCTGTCGGTCGCGGTGCGGTCGAGCCGCGCCTGGTCGTCGCTGACGATCGCGGCGGCAAGGCCTGCGGGGTTGTAGTCCTTGGCGAACAGCCCCTCGGCCCCGATGCCCTCGATGCTGCGCAGCAGGGCTTCGGCATTGGCCTTCGACCAGCTCGGCAGATTGGCTTCGGCGGCGCTTTCGACCTTCGGCGCGTCGTCGGTGACCTTGTCCGGCTGGACGACGACCGAATCTTCCTTGACCCCTTGCGCAGAGGCCGGGGTGGCAAGAAGTGTCAGCGAGACAAAAAACGGGGCGGCGAGGGGGGAGATTTTGACCATGGTCAAGGCCCATAGCCAAAAAGCGAACCCAGTGAAAGTGAGCTGGGCCACAGCTCGGCGCGATTAGCCCCTCGCCGAAGGGAAGGGGTGTCGGGCGGTCAGGCCGACGCCTCTTCGTCCTGCTTCGCCAGCCATTCCTCCAGCCACTTGATCGTATAGTCGCCGTGGATCACGTCGGGGGCCGAAAGCAGCGCCTGGTGCAGCGGGATGTTGGTCTTGACCCCGCTGACAACCATTTCCTCGAGCGCGCGGCGCATGCGCATCATGCAGCTTTCGCGGGTGCGGCCATAAACGATCAGCTTGCCGATCATGCTGTCGTAATAGGGCGGGATCGAATAGCCGGCGTAAAGCCCGCTATCGACGCGCACATGCATGCCACCGGCGGGGTGGTACTGGGTGACCTTGCCCGGCGAGGGCATGAAGCTACGCGGATCCTCGGCGTTTATGCGGCATTCCATGGCATGGCCGCGGAACTCGAGGTCCTCCTGCCGCACCGACAGGCCGCGGCCGTCGGCGATGCGGATCTGTTCGCGGACGAGGTCGAAGCCGGTGATCATCTCGGTCACCGGATGCTCGACCTGGATGCGGGTGTTCATCTCGATGAAGAAGAACTCGCCATTTTCCCAAAGGAATTCGATCGTGCCGGCGCCGCGATAATGCATCTTGGCCATCGCGTCGGCGCACACCTTGCCCATGCGCGCGCGTTCCTCGGCCGAGATGACAGGCGAGGGCGCCTCTTCGAGCACCTTCTGGTGGCGGCGCTGCAGCGAGCAGTCGCGTTCGCCGAGGTGGATGGCATTCCCGTTGCCGTCGCCGAACACCTGGAATTCGATGTGGCGCGGGTTGCCGAGATATTTTTCCATATAGACGGTCGGGTCGCCGAACGCCGCCGCGGCTTCGGACGAGGCCTGTCCCATCAGGCTTTCGAGGCTGTCCTCGTCGGGCACGACTTTCATGCCGCGCCCGCCGCCGCCCGAGGCGGCCTTGATGAGGACGGGATAACCGATCGCAGCCGCCAGCTTCCGCGTTTCCTCGCCGGGGGTTACCGCGCCGGGCGAGCCGGGGACGACGGGCAGGCCCAAGGCGACGGCGGTGCGCTTGGCTTCGACCTTGTCGCCCATCGTGCGGATATGTTCGGGCTTCGGCCCGACGAAGACCATGTTGTGGGCTTCGATGATCTCAGCGAAGCGGGCGTTTTCCGACAGGAAGCCGTAACCCGGATGGATCGCGTCGGCGCCCGTAACCTCGGCGGCCGAGATGATCGCGGGGATGTTGAGATAGCTGTCCTTCGCGGCCGGCGGGCCGATGCACACGGCCTGATCGGCAAGGCGGACGTGCATCGCGTCGGCATCGGCGGTCGAATGGACCGCGACGGTCTTGATGCCCATCTCGTGGCACGCGCGGTGGATGCGCAGCGCGATTTCGCCGCGGTTGGCGATCAGCAGCTTTTCGATCGTCATGCGATTGCTCAGCCGATGGTGAACAGCGGCTGGTCGAACTCGACCGGCTGGCTGTTCTCGACATGCACGGCCTTCAGCGTGCCCGACGCGGGCGCGACGATCGGGTTCATGACCTTCATCGCCTCGATGATCAAAATGGTATCGCCGGCCTTTACTGCTGAGCCGATGGCCGCGAAGTTCGGCGCGCTCGGTTCGGGGGCGAGATAGACGGTGCCGACCATCGGCGACTTCACCGCGTCGGCGAAGCTGTCGACGGCGGGTGCGGCCGGCGCGGCGATGGCCGCGGGGGCCGAAGCGGCGGCGGGCGCGGCGACCGGCGCGGGCGCATAGGCGACCGGCGCGGCGGCGGTCAGCGTGCGCGCGACGCGGATCTTGCGTTCGCCGTCCTCGACCTCGATTTCGGACAGACCGGTATCGTCGAGCAGTTCCGCGAGCGCGCGGACGAAGGCCGGATCGATGTTGATGCCATTGTCTTTATGGTCACCCATGATGATTTTCCTGCTTGTTGCGGCGCCTTTCATGACGTGAAGACGCGCGGACCCCTGTTTTCGATGCCGCCTCTTGTCAGAGAGACGCGGCGGCGTCCAGCGCCAGCGTATAGCTCGCCGCGCCGTGCCCGGCAAAATGCAGCGCCGCCGCCATGCCTACATAGCTGATATGGCGAAAGGATTCGCGTTTCATCGGGTCCGACAAATGAACCTCGATCACCGGCACCTTGATCGACTTGATCGCGTCGTGGATCGCGATCGAGGTGTGGGTATAGCCGCCCGCGTTGAGCAGCACCGCCTTGGCGCCCGCGACATAAGCCTCATGCAGCCAGTCGATCAGCGTGCCCTCGTGGTTCGTCTGGCGGCATTCGAGGCGGAGGCCGAGGCCGTCGGCCTGCGCCTCCAGCCGCGCATGGATGTCGTTCAGCGTATCATGGCCATAGATTTCGGGCTCGCGCGTGCCGAGCAGGTTGAGATTGGGGCCGCTGAGGACATAGACGGTGGGCTTGTCGGTCAATGCACGGTCTTTCGGTTGCGGCGAAATGCGCTCCCCCTATATGGGCTGCTCGGCAAAAGGCAAAGCGAGGCGGAAACTCCCTTGATTTCGATCATTCTCAACGGCGATCCGCGGCAGGTGCGCGAGGGCAGCATCGCCGATCTCGTCGCGTCGCTGGGGCTCGACGTGAAGAAGGTCGCGGTCGAGCGCAACCGCGAGATCGTCCCGCGCTCGACGCTTGCCGACGTCGCGCTCGCCGAGGGCGACGCGCTGGAAATCGTTCATTTCGTGGGAGGTGGTTGAGTTGTCAGCAGATCAATGGAGTGTCGCCGGACGGACTTTCACCTCGCGCCTGATTGTCGGGACCGGCAAATATAAGGATTTCGAGCAGAATGCGGCGGCGGTCGCGGCGTCGGGGGCGGAGATCGTCACCGTCGCGGTGCGCCGCGTCAATGTATCGGACCCGAGCGCGCCGATGCTGACCGACTATATCGATCCCAAGAAGATCACCTACCTGCCCAACACCGCGGGCTGTTTCAACGCCGACGACGCGATCCGTACCCTGCGTTTGGCGCGCGAGGCGGGCGGCTGGGACCTGGTGAAGCTGGAAGTGCTGGGTGAGGCGAAGACGCTCTATCCCAATATGCGCGAGACGCTCGAGGCGACCGAGGTGCTGGCCAAGGAAGGCTTTTTGCCGATGGTCTATTGCGTCGACGATCCGATCGCCGCGAAGCAGCTCGAGGATGCCGGCGCGGTCGCGATCATGCCGCTCGGCGCGCCGATCGGGTCGGGGCTGGGCATCCAGAACCGCGTCACGATCCGCCTGATCGTCGAGGGGGCGTCGGTGCCGGTGCTCGTCGACGCCGGGGTCGGCACCGCGAGCGATGCCGCCGTGGCGATGGAACTCGGCTGCGACGGCGTGCTGATGAACACCGCGATCGCCGAGGCGAAGGACCCGATCCTTATGGCGCGCGCGATGAAGCTGGCGGTCGAAGCGGGGCGCGATGCCTATCTGGCGGGGCGCATGGGGCTGCGCAAATATGCCGATCCGTCGAGTCCGCTGGCGGGGTTGATCTGACGGGGCTGTCGTCGGCCGGGCGCGCCGCTATGGTTGCGGCATGTCCGATCCCCTTCCACTGATCCGGCGCCTGTGGGGTCTCGCCGAACGGCATCCGACGATCAGCAGCCTGCTGGATCGCTGGCACGCGATCGATCTGCCCGACGCCCGATTGTCGGGAAGCCTGATCGCACAAGCGCACTGGAACGAAGTGTTCGGGTTCGGCCCCCATCACGGGATCGACGATCTCGACATCGTCTATTTCGATGCCGGCGACCTGTCGCACGAAAGCGAGCTGGCCGCCGAACGCCGGATCGCCGCGCAGTTCGCCGATCTGCCGGTTCGCGTCGACGTGAAGAACCAGGCCCGGGTCCACCTCTGGTATCAGGCCAAGTTCGGCTATGCGATCGAGCCCTATCGCTCGATCGCGGGGGCCATCGCCACTTTTCCGACCACGTCTTCGGCGGTCGGACTGCGCGGCGGCGATGGCCGCGACATCATCGCGCCCTTCGGCCTTGCCGACCTGCTCCATCCGCGCGTTCGTGCCAATGCCGTGCAGATCACCGAGGCCTATTTCGAGCAGAAGGCGGCGCGGTGGCGCCGCTTCTGGCCCGACCTCGAAATCCTCCCCTGGGCCGAAGCTAGGGCACCCGCCTGACCGGCGGCGGCGCCCAGCTTCCGTCGGTCGCGCGGCGCTGCGGCAGATAGAGGCGCAGGTTCATCGTGAAGGCGCCCGTCGGGGCGGGCAGCCAGTTGGCTTCCTTGTCGGTGCCGGGCGAGGCGTTCTGGATATAGAGGTCGAGTGAACCGTCGGCGTTGAAGGCCAGCTTGTCGCGGTCGCCGATCGCGAAACGATCGATCGGGTTGGCGACGAAGAACTGGTCCTCGCCATACATGGTCAGCGACCAGAAGGCGTCGGCGGGCGGGATCTGGTCCTTTTCGAAATGCAGCACATAGTTGGACGCGCCGGAGAGCGGCTTGCCGTCGCCGCCGAGCACCGCCATCGGATAGACGGCTTCCTCGGGCGGCAACGCGCCGAGCCCCGCGAAGCCGATGAAGGCGCGCGCGAGATAATCATTGCCATAGACACCGACAGTGCTGCCGATCGCGCCCCAGCTGCCGCGGACGGGCAGCGCCTTGCGGCGGGTGAGGATGCGCTGCCAGGCATCGGCGGCGGCGCGGGTCAGGCCGCGCTGGACGGCGGGATCGGCCTTCGACAGGTCGAAGCCTTCGCCGGGAACGATGCCGAGGCGCTCCATGCGGAGCAGCACCGCATAGTCGCTGGCGTGCGGCGGGTTGCGCTTCATCAGTTCGGCGAAGGTGGCGAAGAAGGCCTGCGGGGCGAGCGCCGCGACCTGCTGCACTGGGGGCGTTTTCATATCGATCGACGCGTCGGCGTCCGGAATGACGGCGACGGTTTCGGGCTTGCCCCAGCGCGACAGCGGGGTGGCCTTGAGACCGGCCTGCAGGCCATGGACATGCTCGTAATCGGCCGCGCCATTGGTCTGGATGCGGCCGATGATCCAGCCCATCTCGGTCGGACTGCGGACCAGGCGCATGCCCTTGGGCAGTACCCCCTGCCAATGCGGGCCAACGATCGCCGCGGTGCCGCCGTCATTGCCCGTCGTGCGCGTGCCGAGCGTCGCGAAGACGTCGGTCCACATGTCCATCAGCGGGATGACATGATAGCGGCCTTGCGTGTTGGGCAGCGTCAGGACGAGCGGCTCTTTCCCGACGTCGAACCACATCGACGAATAGAGCGTGTCAGCGTTGGGGCGCACGACATCCTTGAAGCTGGCGTCGGGATAGGTCTTCATGTTCGCGAAATGGTTGACCGGCGCGCGGAGACGGCCGGGCGATCCGGCGTTGGTCGACACGCGGCGCGTCGTTTCCATCAGCACGAGCGGATAGGCATAGGTATAGGCCTCGATGCCAATCGCATAAGCCTCGTCCTCGGTGACCGGTTGCGCGGCCGCGGGGCCGGACAGGAAGGCGGCGAGCATCGCCAACAGGGCAAGCAGTTTCTTCATCACAGGCATCTCCCGAACCGATATTTCCCGCGCCCTTAGCGTCGCGCCCGCACCGCGTCTGTCAACGCGCCGACAATCTCTTGGGAATTTGAGTGCGCGCGCCTAAGCTTTGCGGGGAGGGGCCGATGGCAGCAAAGCCGCATTCATGGTCGCAAGCCGAGCGCATCGCTGTGCTGCGGCGTTGTCCGCTGTTCGCGCCATGGCCCGAAGCGCGGCTCGCCGAGCTCGCGGCGATCGCGCGCGCCGAATATTATCCGCGCGGCACCGAAATCTATGCGCACGACCCCGAAAAGCGCGAAGCCTTCGTCATCGCGTCGGGCGAGGTCGAGATCAGCCGCGGTTCTGCGGCGGGCAAGAAATTCGTCCTCGGCATCAACGGTCCGCCGGAGATTTTGGCGATCGTCCGGCTGCTCGCGGCACCACCGATCCATTACAACTATCGCGCCTATGCGGACAGCGTGCTGCTGCACCTGCCCATCGACCCGCTGGCGGCGATCCTCGACGCCGAACCGATTTTGTGGCGCGATGTCGCGCTGCTGATGTGCGCGCGGCATGGCGACAGCCTGCGCCTGCTCGACGCGCAGAACCTCGGCTCGCTCGACCAGCGGATGGCGGCGACGCTCGCCGACCTCGCGCGCATTCATGGGCTGGCGGGTGCGAATGGGATCGAGCTGGGCCTGCGGCTGCCGCAGGAACAACTCGGCGCGATGCTCGGAGTGACGCGGCAGAGCGTCAACAAGCTGCTGCGCGGGTTCGAGACGGCGGGACTGATCGTCGTCGATTACAACCGCATCACGATTTGCGACCCCGCCGCGCTCGATGCGATCGCCGCGCGTCCCTGAAGACGGCCGTCTTAACCCATGTTAAAAATGACTTTGCGATGAACGGTTTAACCCGTTTTACGGAACGTCGGCGGGGGCTGAGGGTTGATGCTGCAAGAGGCCGATCGCCTCCCACCCCAGTCAAAGGAGACTCCCCATGGGCGAACTGACAGACAAAGCAAAAGGCATCGCCAACGAGGCCGCCGGCAACGTCAAGCAGGCCGTCGGCAAGGCGACCGACAACGAGCGACTGCGCGCCGAAGGCGTAGCGCAGGAGCGCAAGGGCGAGGCCCAGAACCTCAAGGGTTCGGTCAAGGGCGCGCTCGGCGACAAGGTCTGACGCAAAACCTGGTTGCGTCACGCAAGGAAAAGGCCCCGGAGCGATCCGGGGCCTTTTTCATTGTCCGCGCCGGATTTGGCTCAGCGGCCGCCCGACGCCACCAGATCGACGTCGGTCATCCCGCCGTCCGTGCGTGCCATCACGACATAGGCGAGCTCGCCCTTGGTGCCGCCGAGCATATGTTCGCTGCCGTTGACGCGGTGGTCGCTGGTGTAGCCGGCGTTGACCGCCATCGTGTGATAATAGTCGAGCACCGCCTGCAGCGACGCCGCGGTCTGGAAATTGACGACGCGGATGTTGCACTTGCCTCCCGCGATGCCCGCGGCTTCGCGCAGCGTCGCGCGCGGATAGACTTTGAATGCGGCCGGCAGGCGGTCGGCCCACTGGTTGTTATAGGTCAGCTTGGCGTCGCAGCCGCCCTTGGCCTGGTCGCGTGCCATCGCGCCGATGGTCACTGGCCGCTTCGTATCGCAACCGTCGCAGGCTTCCATTGGCAGCGCCTTGGGCGCGGCGAGCAGCTTGCCCGCCTTCAGCGCCGCGGCGGCTTCGGCGACCGTCGCGGCCTTGGCGCCGGCAACCGCGGGCACGCCGCCGTCGACCGGCTTGTTGCCCGGCGTCACCGCATTCTGGTTCGCCTGACCCGTCAGCTTGGGGTCGACCATGATCTTGTCTTCGAGCGAGCCTTTGATCGCCGGATCGGCGTTGGTCAGCCCGTCGTCGAGCGGCGACAGTTCGGCCTTGGCATCGGGATTGTCCCGGCACCCGGCGAGCGGGGCCGCTGCCATCAGCAGGCCGGCGACCAGCCATTTTCCGCGCAAGATCATCGCTAACACTCCCTTAATATCCGTCAGGGAATGCCCGATGTTGGTTAAGAAGGCGCGAATAAAGAGTGTTAACGGGTAACGCTTTGTTAGCCGAAAACTGTCTCGCCCTGAGACGGATTCGCGGTGCAGCGGATCAGACGCGAGGTTTCGACCGCCGCCTGTCGGTGTTTCACCGCCTCGCGATACACCGGGTCGGTGACCATTTCGAGGAAGGCGCCGCTGTTCGGATATTCGGCGACGAAGATCGCATCCCAGCGCTCGCCGTCGGGGCCGATCAGCATCGTCTCCATCGCGGCGCGCCAGACGATGCGGCCCCCGACGCGCTGGAACACCGGCCCGCTGTCGGCGCCATAGTTGCGATAGGCCTCGGCGCCGGTGAGTGGCTGCCCCGCCAGCGGATGGCCCTCGACATAGGTCGCGACATCCTTGAAGCGGACGAGGTTGAGCATATGGATGACGGTGTCGCGCGGCAGCGCCTTGAACGCCTCGAACTGTGGGCGTTCGGGGTCGATATGGCGGTCGCTCATGTGCCTAGCGCCTTGCGGTTCGCGCGCCAGTTGTCGGCGCTCTGTTTCCACGCGTCGACCGGTGCGTCCTGGAAGGGTGCGGGCAGGCGCGTCGGACCGCTGTTGACCGCGCCGAGCCGTTTGGCGAGCGCCTGCGACCGGACATTGGCGGGGTCGATGCAATGCATCAGTTCGTCCCACTTCAGAAACTCGACCGCGAAATCGCACGCCGCGACGGCGGCCTCGAAGGCAAAGCCGGTGCCGGCGAATTTGGCGCGGACGCCATAGGCGATCTCGGGCGCCGGCCATTCGGCGGGCTCCCACGGCCCGATCCGCCCGACCCATTCGCCGCTCGCGCGCTCGATCACCGAAAACATCGAAAAGCCGCGGATGTGCCAGGCGCCCGCGAGGGTGCACCACAGGCGCCAGGCCTGCGCCGGCGGACAGGCGCCGCCGATGAACTGCATCGTCTCGGCATCGGCGCACATTTCGGCGAAGGCGTCGAAATCCTCGGCGGCGGGCGGGCGCAGGATCAGCCGCTCGGTGACGAGCAATGGGCCGTTGAGCATGATGGTCCTCCCCTTGAAATCAGACGGTGCTTCTGCGGCATGGCGGCG
This sequence comes from Sphingopyxis sp. Root1497, assembly GCF_001427085.1. Classification (NCBI taxonomy): domain Bacteria; kingdom Pseudomonadati; phylum Pseudomonadota; class Alphaproteobacteria; order Sphingomonadales; family Sphingopyxidaceae; genus Sphingopyxis; species Sphingopyxis sp. Root1497. The sequence continues at coordinate 559,206 of NZ_LMGF01000004.1, read as the reverse complement.
GGGAGGGCAAGGGAAAGGGAGGATTGGGAGGTCGCGAGGGCCTATGCGGGTGTCGGCTTTGGGGTGGAGAGAGGACGTTTTTTAAACCGTCGCCCCCGCGAAGGCGGGGGCCGCTAACGGCCTATTTCCGAATCGCTGCGTAAACCGACAGCGGCCCCCGCTTTCGCGGGGGCGACGTCTTGTTTCGGTCGAAACCCGCCATCCCCAAAAGTCGAGGGCGCCGGTCTTTCGACCGACGCCCTCTCCATCACGTATGCAGGCGGAGGGGTCTCGGACCCGCACCCGTAACGGTTAGTCTATCGCTTAGCGGCAGCGATATTTGTCGCGGTCGATCTCGCGTCCGAGCAGCGCGCCACCGGCGGCGCCGAGCACGGTGCCGAGCAGCTTGTCGCCGTTGCCGGCGATTTCATGGCCGGCGAGACCGCCGACGGCGCCGCCGATCAGCAGGCCGGTCGTGCCATTGTCCTTCTTGCAGCGATAACGACCGTCATTGTCGCGCCAGATGCGGGTGTTCGAATTGACGCGCTGGTCGCGCGCATAATAGCGGCCCCGCTTCTTTTTCTTGTAGAAGCCGGTGTCCTGATCGGCCTTGTACAGGCCGTGGCCCTGCGCCGGTGCGGCGGTCGAGATGCCCGCATAGGCGGGCGCGGCGGCGGCAACGCTGGCCGCGGCGAAGGCGCCGAGCAGGCCCTTGGTGAAATTGCGCATGGTAAGTCCTTTCCTGGTTTGGCGTCCCGGTCCCGCGAGGAGCCGGTCGCTACGAAAAGGAGAACGGCCCGAAGCCGATCTGCGTTGCATTAACTCAAAGCAACAAGACGAACCGAGTGCTGGGAGCGACGAACCGAAAGGGCCTTGCGGGGCGCCGTGCGGCATGCGACATGGGTTTCATGCTCAATATCGGTTCGCTCATCATCGGCGTCATCGCCCTCATTCTCGCGGTTTTCGCCTTCATTCCGTTCCTCGGCTGGGCGAATTGGGTGATCATTCCCTTCGCCGTCGTCGGCCTCGCGCTCGGCGCGATGTCGGACCGGACGAGCGGGCGGAACCTGAACATCGTCGTGATCGTCATCGGCGTCATCCGCCTGATGCTCGGCGGCGGCATCATCTGATCGACCAGCCGGAACGCGTGAGACCATGAACCAGCCTGCGGCCCCCGCGGGGCGCGAGCAGGGCGGCTTGCCCTATGCGCTCGGCGCCTATGCGATCTGGGGCTTCGTCCCGCTGTTCTTCAAGCTGCTGACCAGCGTGCCGCCGGTCGAGGTGCTGGCGCAGCGGATCGTCTGGTCGCTGCCCTTGTGCTTTGTCATCATGGCGTTCCGCCGCCAGATCGGCGACTATCTGGCGGGGCTGAAGGACTGGCGCACGCTGCGCATGCTGCTCGCCAGTTCGCTGCTGATCGCGGTGAACTGGCTCGTCTATATCTTCGCGGTGTTCACCGACCATGTGCTGGCGGCGAGCCTCGGCTATTATCTCAACCCGCTGGTCAACGTCGTACTGGGGATGGTCTTCCTTGGCGAACGATTGAGCCGGTTGCAGGCGCTCGCGGTGACGATCGCGGGGATCGGCGTCGCGATCCTGCTCGCGGGCGCGCTCGACACCCTGTGGATCAGCCTGACGCTGGCGCTGAGCTTTGGCACCTACGGCCTTATCCGCAAGACCGCACCGGTCGGATCGCTGCCGGGGCTCGCGATCGAGACGACCCTGCTGCTGCCGATCTCGCTGGCCGCCGCGGCCTATTATGTCTGGATCGGCGACGGGGGCGGCTTCGGCACGGATTTCCACATCAGCTGGTTGCTCGCGGCGGGCGGCGTGGTGACCGCGGTGCCGCTGCTGCTCTTTGCGACCGCGGCGCGGAAGATGAGCTATGCGGCGCTCGGCTTCGTCCAGTATCTCGCGCCCAGCCTGACGTTCCTGCTCAGCCTCTTCGTCTTCGACGAACCGCTCAAGCCCGCGCAACTCGCCTGCTTCGTGTTGATCTGGACGAGCATCGCGGTGTTCAGCTTCGACATGTGGCGCAAGATGCGCGCCGAGCGGATGATGCCCGCCGCCTAGACGATCCGCCAGCCGAGCGTTTCGTTTGCATGGAACGGCACCACCTCGCCGCAGCGGTCGGGGACGACCGTCGCGCCGCGTTCGAGCGTGATCGTGCCGCCGTTGAGCGGCAGGCCATAGAAATTCGGGCCATGTTCGCTGGCGAAACCCTCGAACCTGTCGAGTGCGCCTTCCTCGTCGAACGCCGTGATATAGGATTCGAGCGCGAAGGGCGCGTTGAAGATGCCCGCGCAGCCGCAGGCCGCTTCCTTCGTATGCACGGCGTGCGGCGCGCTGTCGGTGCCGAGGAAGAATTTGGGCGAGCCCGACACGGCGGCGGCGCGGACCGCGAGGCGGTGCGCTTCGCGCTTGGCGACGGGCAGGCAATAAGCGTGCGGACGGATGCCGCCGACGAGCATCGCGTTGCGGTTGATGTGCAGATGCTGCGGGGTGATCGTCGCCGCGACATTGGCGGGCGCGGCCTGCACGAAATCGACGGCTTCGGACGTCGTGATATGTTCGAACACGATCTTGAGATGAGGCAGGTCGCGGACGAGACCTTTGAGCGTGCGCTCGATGAACACCGCCTCGCGGTCGAAGATGTCGACATCATGGTCGGTGACCTCGCCGTGGATCAGCAGCGGCATGCCGATTTCGGCCATGCGTTCGAGCACCGGCATGATCTTCGCAATGTCGGTCACCCCGTGCGCGCTGCCGGTGGTCGCATTGGCGGGATAGAGCTTCGCGGCGGTGAAGACGCCTGTCGCATGGCCGCGCGCCATCTGGTCGGGGTCGCTCGCATCGGTCAGATAGGCGACGATCAGCGGGGTGAAATCGAGACCCGCCGGAACCGCGGCGCGGATGCGGTCGCGATAGGCGGCGCCTTCCTCGGCGGTGGTCACCGGCGGCGACAGGTTGGGCATGATGATCGCGCGCGCGAATTGCTCCGCGGTATATTTCGCCACATGATCCAGCATCGCGCCGTCGCGCAGGTGGACGTGCCAGTCGTCGGGGCGGCGGATGGTCAGGCGATCGGTCATGCGAAAGGCTCCGGCGGCATTTGGGCGCTTGGTTTATGCGCGAGTGTCCCTAGATTAAGCCCATGGCCAATACCACCCTTCACGACCGCGCCCTGATCCGTCTTTCGGGGGAGGATGTGCGGGGCTTTTTGCAGGGCCTCGTTACCAACGACACGGCGGGAAACCTGCCGGTGTGGGCGGCGCTGCTCACCGCGCAGGGCAAGGCCTTGTTCGATTTCCTGATCTGGGGCGACGAGGACGATGTCCTGATCGACTGCGAACGCGACGCGGCGCCCGATCTGGCGAAACGCCTGACGCTGTACCGCCTGCGCCGGGCGATCACCATCGCCCCGGAACCGGGGTTGTCCGTGCATTGGGCGCCCATGGGCGATCTCGGCGTCGTCGATCCGCGCCTGTCCGACCTCGGCCAGCGCTGGCTCGCCCCCGCCGATGACGGTGAGGGCGCCGACGCCGCATGGCGCGCGCACCGGCTGGCGCTCGGGGTCACCGAGGGCCGCGCCGAACTCGGCGACGGCACGACGCTCTGGCTCGAATGCAATGCCGCCGAACTCAACGGCGTCAGCTTCACCAAGGGCTGTTATGTCGGGCAGGAAAATACCGCGCGGATGAACTGGCGGCAAAAGGTCAACCGGCGGCTGGTCGTGGTCCCGATCGCTGCCGCCGACGAAAAGCGGCAGGTCATCGCCTATCCCGACCTGGGCCTGTCGGTCGAGCATCGGCGGGTCGAGAGCATCGATCCCGCCGGTGCGCCGGGGTGGATGCGCGAGGGCCTGACCGCCGGTTCATGACCGGTGCAGCCGGAGGGGCGCAGGAGAGGGTGATGCGAAATCTTTTGTCGGCAGCGATGATCCTGGGCGCCGCGGTGCTCGCGTCCCCCACCACCGCGGCGGAGCCCGAATGTACCCCCGCGACCGCGCGCGCCGCGACGCTCGACGACATCATCGCCGAACGCGTCCATGGTCAGTGCGTGACGGTCGACGGCATCGCGTGGCGGCGTAGCCTCTATCCCGATGTCGCGGCCATCTATGCCGAGCGGCGGGGGGGGCCGGTGAAGCGCATCGCGCTCAGCACGCGCCGGCCCGATCCGAAGGCGCCGATCGAAGTCTCTCCCGACATGACGGTTGGCGAATTCGCGCTCCAGTCCGAACAATGGACGGGATTCGAGGCGGTGCCGCGCCGCGTCACCGTCACCGGCAAGGCGGGGCGTTGCCGCGGCGGCGCAATGCGCGGCGGCGAGCCCGACCAGCTCATCGGCTATCGTTCGTTTTCGGGCTGCAGTTCGTCGGGCGGCGGGATGTCGCTGGTCGGGGTGGCGACCGAAGTCGCGGCCTTTCCCGTCACCCGCCTGACCCCCGCCGACGCGACGCCCGATCTGATCGGCCTGTCGCCGCTCGCACCCGAATCGGTGTGGACCCCGCGCTTCGCGGCGGCCGCCGACGCGGTGTTCGCCGCGCTCGCCTCGGGCAAGCCCGAGCGCTGGAAACCGCTGTTCGGCGGGCCATGGCTGGCCAGCGCCGACCATCAGCGCATCGCAGCGCTGCTGAACGACAAAAAGGCGCCGTTCCGCGCCGTCCTGCGATCAGAACGGCCGAGCCGCGCGATTTTCGGCTGGCATTTCTATGGCCCGCCCTCGGCGGCCGACCGCCTTGCCAGCGAGACGCAGGAGAACGCCGAGGCGCTGGTCTGCTGGTCGGATCGCGCCGACGCGGCGCGGTTGTGGCCGATCGCGGCCTTCGATGCCGACAATGCACCGGGGCGGCCTTATGCCTGCGTGCGGATCACCTATTCGATGGGCAATGGGAAACCGAGCTGGCGCGCCTATGTCGAGGAACCCGGGTCGGGGCTTCCCGAGCCGAAGCGCTGATCGCCGCTTAACCTTTCGCCAACCATCATCTGCGACCATGCGCGCCATGTTGGGGCGTTTTCTTGGATTGGCCGCGGTGATTGCGGCGATTTCGGTCGGCGTGGCGGGCGTCGCCGGCCGGTCGGCGACCTCCGCCGATGCCGCGGCTTCAGCCGATCGCGGCGGCGATGACAGTCCGAACTGGACGACGCAAAAGGGCAAGCGCGGCTGGTCTTCGACCTCTTCGGCGGCTTCGGCGCCGGGGGGCGAGGTCAGGCTCGGCCGCGCCGAGGATTCGCATTTCTACGCCGATGCCAATATCGATGGCACCAACATCCGCATGATGGTCGACAGCGGTGCCTCGGTCGTCGCGCTGACGCGCCGCGATGCCGAAGCGATCGGGATCAACGTCGACGACCTGCCGATCGCGGGGACGGCGCACACCGCCGGCGGCGAGGTGCCGATGCGCCGCCTGATCCTCGACAGCGTCGATGTCGACGGCGTCGAGGTGCGCCGCGTCGAGGCGGCGGTGATCGACGCAGACATGGGCATCTCGCTGCTCGGCCAAAGCTATTTGTCGAAGCTCGACGCGGTCAATGTCGAAGGCGACACGATGACCCTGCGCTGATCGGGCGCCGGTTGATTCCTTCGCGTGCAGTGACTAAAGGGCAGCGCGAGGCCACGTCCTCGACCGCCAATGGCGGGCACAGTCCGGGACGGCCCGGCAGTTCCTTTGGGAGACTGTCATGGCCTGGATTTACCTCATCATCGCTGGCGCGCTCGAAATCGTCTGGGCGTTTTCAATGAAGCAGTCGGCGGGCTTTACGAAGCTCGTCCCGTCGATCGTCACGATCGTGACGATGATCGCGAGCTTCGCGCTGCTTTCGCTGTCGATGAAATCGCTCCCGCTCGGCACAGCCTATACGATCTGGACCGGCATCGGCGCGGTCGGGGCCTTTGCGGTCGGCATACTCGTCCTCGGCGAGCAGGTGAGTGCGATGCGCATGGTCGCCGCGGTGCTGATCGTCAGCGGCCTTGTGCTGATGAAGATTTCGTCGCCGGCCTGATCGGGTGCGCGCCGGGCGCGATCCCGGCCCCGTCGAGTGAGGCCACGTCCTCCGCTGCCTTCCGCAGTTTCAGGTCCGGGACGGCCCGGCGCGAACATGCAGGAACATCATGCCCTCACGTCCCGCCGCTGGCGCGCCGCTTTCGGTCGGCCTCGATCTTGCCGAATATCTGCCCATCCTGATCTTTCTGGGTGTGGCGCTCACCCTCTCGCTGCTCTTCGTCTTCCTGCCGATGGCGGTGTCGCGTCTGACCGGGACGAATGAGCCCGATGCCGGGAAGCTCAGCGAATATGAGTGCGGTTTTCCGGCGTTCGAGTCGCCTCGGAAACCGTTCGACGTGCGCTTCTATCTCGTCGCCATCCTCTTCATCATTTTCGATCTGGAAGCGGCCTTTCTGTGGCCGTGGGCGGCCGTCGTGCTCGACCTCGGCTGGGAGGCGTGGATCGCGATGATGGTCTTCCTGTCGATCCTGACGATCGGCTTCGTTTATGAATGGAAAAAGGGCGCGCTCGACTGGGACTGAGGGCCGCGGACTTGCCAAATCGGCGCACTTTGCCCACATCGCACAGCATGAACGCTCCCAATCCGCCGCTGCGCGCCGCCATCGTCCCCGTCACCGCCTTTCAGCAGAATTGCACCCTGCTGTGGTGTACCGAGACCAACAAGGGCGCCTTTGTCGATCCCGGCGGCGATCTCGACAAGTTGCGCGAGGCGGTGCGCCAGACCGGGGTCGAGGTCGAGAAGATCCTCGTCACCCACGGCCATATGGACCATTGCGGGCAGGCGGGGGTGCTGGCGAAAGAACTCGGCGTGCCGATCGAAGGGCCGCACGAGGACGACCGTTTCTGGATCGAGGGACTCGCCACCGCCGGCGAGCGTTTCGGGATGGAGGGCGAAGTGTTCGAACCCGACCGCTGGCTGGTCGATGGCGACACGGTGACCGTCGGCAACCTGACGATCGACGTGATCCATTGTCCGGGGCACACGCCCGGGCACGTCGTTTTCTACCACGGCCCCTCGAAGCTCGCGATCGTCGGCGACGTCTTGTTCCAGGGTTCGATCGGCCGCACCGATTTCCCGCGCGGCAATCACCAGCAATTGCTCGATTCGATCACCCAGAAACTGTGGCCGCTCGGCGGCGACACGACCTTCCTGCCCGGACATGGTGCGCATAGCAATTTCGCCGCCGAGCGGCGGACGAACCCCTATGTCAGCGACATGGCGATGGGCACCGCCTGACCGCTCCCGCCCGCGGGCGGGAGGGCAGGGGTCATTCCGCCGGTACGGTGGTCGTGTCGCCCAGCACCACCGCCTTGGTTTCGACCGGAGTCGCATAGACGGTGAAGACGGCGAAACCCGCGAGCCCGACCTGGGTCAGCATCGTGATGATCGTGCCCGCCATGCGGCCCCACATCATGCCGTCCATGCCGATCGCGTGCAGGATGCGCCCGATCAGATAGAGCGAGCCGACGGCCCACAGCCAGGTCGAGGGGCCGGTGGCCAACTCGATCAGCGCGAGCAGGACCAGCACGAAGGCGGTGTTTTCGACAAAATTGCTGTGCGCGCGCATCCGACGGATGACGCGTTCGTTGCCGCCGTCACCGATCGACACCTTTTCCTGCCCGCGCACGCGCCCGACGCGCATCATGAGCCAGATATTAAGAATCGCCGCCCCCGCGGCGATCGTCAGGCTGATCGGCAAGATTATCATATCGCTTCCCCCTATATCGTTGGCCGGGTGCTTGCCCGGCGGTGCGCGAGATGTGGCATTCCCGCCGCCTTGGGGCAAGCGCCGTCGACGTGGGCGCTCGGGGCTTGCCTTTGCGGGCAAAAACGCTATAGCCCCGCCCGATCCGGCACCCGACACCTTCTGGCGTTGAGGCACCCTTCGGCGGAAGATTTTCTTGTCATTTCAGGCAGGATAGCGCTTCGGCACGGCGGGCGGGCCAGTCATTCCCGGCGACGGGGGCGACAAATCCGGGTACGCCGATTCGTATAAACGTTTAAATATGCAGGATATATCATGGCCGTTCCCAAGCGAAAAACCTCGCCCTCGAAGCGCGGTATGCGTCGCAGCCACGACAGCCTGAAGGTCGAAGCCTATCAGGAATGCCCGAATTGCGGTGAGCTCAAGCGCCCGCACAACCTCTGCAATGCCTGTGGCCATTATAATGGCCGCGAAGTGGTGTCGGTCGGCGCCTAAGCATTAGCCGGAGAGCGCTATCATGGGTCTGACACCGCGAATCGCGATCGATGCGATGGGCGGTGACGTCGGCGTGCGCGTCATGTGCGCCGGCGCCGCGATGGCGCGCCACCAGCACGACGGCCTGCGCTTCCTGCTCGTCGGCGACGAGGTGCGGATCAAGGCCGCGCTCGACAATCACCCGAACCTGCGCGCGGCGTCGGATATCATCCACACCGATGGCGTGGTGTCGGGCGAGGACAAGCCGAGCCAGGCGCTGCGCAAGGCCAAGACGACCTCGATGGGGTTGGCGATCGACGCGGTGAAACGCGGCGATGCCGGCGGCGCGCTGTCGGCGGGCAATACCGGCGCGCTGATGGCGATGGCGAAGCTCGCGCTTCGCACGATGCCCGGGATCGACCGGCCGGCGCTCGCGGCGCTGTTGCCGACGCTGGGCGCCAATGACGTCGTCATGCTCGACCTCGGCGCCAACACCGAATGCGACGCCACCAACCTCACCCAGTTCGCGGTGATGGGGGCGGCCTATGCGCGTACCGCGATGGGGCTCGAACGCCCGCGCGTCGCGTTGCTCAACATCGGCACCGAGGAACTCAAGGGCACCGACCAGATTCGCGACGCGGCGGCGCTGCTGCGCGCGGCGAAGGGGCTGCCGATGGAGTTCGTCGGTTTCATCGAAGGCGACAAATTGTCGCGCGGCGACGTCGATGTCATCGTTCATGACGGTTTTTCGGGCAATATCGCGCTCAAGACGATCGAGGGGACGGCGCGTTTCGTCACCGACCTGTTGCGCCGCGCCTTCACCTCGTCGACGCGCTCGAAGATCGGTTTTCTGATCTCGCGCCCGGCGACCGAATTGCTCAAGCATCATCTCGACCCGAACAACCATAATGGCGCCGTGTTCCTCGGCCTCAACGGCGTCGTGCTCAAGAGCCACGGCAGCGCCGATGCCAAGGGCGTCGCCAACGCCGTGCATCTGTGCGCCGAACTCGTCGAAAAGGACATTACGCGTCAGGTGACCGAAGATCTCGCCAATTTCAGCGGCCGCTCGACGGCATGACTCTTCGCGCGATTCTGGCCGGGACCGGCTCGGCGCTGCCGCGCACCCGCGTATCGAACGCCGAACTGGCGGAGCGGGTCGATACCAGCGATGAATGGATCGTCGAGCGCACCGGCATCCGCTTTCGTCATATTGCCGAACCCGACGAGACGACCGCGACGCTGGGGGCGCTGGCGGCGCAGGAAGCGTTGAAGGCCGCCGGCCTCGAGCCCGCCGACATCGGCCTGATCATCGTCGCGACCGCGACCCCCGACAACACCTTTCCGGCCAGCGCGACCAAGGTCCAGGCGATCCTCGGTGCGCCCGACTGCATTGCCTTCGACGTCGCGGCGGTCTGTTCGGGCTTCCTTTATGCCGTGTCGGTCGCCGACTCGATGCTGCGCACCGGCGCCGCCAAGCATGCGCTGGTGATCGGCAGCGAAACCTTCAGCCGTATCCTCGACTGGGAAGATCGCACCACCTGCGTCCTCTTCGGCGACGGGGCGGGCGCGGTAGTGCTGTCGGCGAAGGATGTCGACGACGACCGCGGCATCCTCGCGACGCGGCTCCATGCCGAGGGCAAATATTGCGACATGCTCTATGTCGATGGCGGCCCCTCGACCACCGGCACCGTCGGCCATGTGCGTATGCAGGGCCGCGAAGTGTTCCGCCACGCGGTGACCAACCTCGCGTCGGTGCTCGGCGAAGTGATGGCCGATGTCGGCCTGTCGGCGGACCAGATCGACTGGGTCGTGCCACACCAGGCGAACAAGCGGATCATCGACGCCACCGCCAAAAAGCTGGGCCTGCCGCCCGAACGCGTCGTCCTGACCGTCGACCAGCACGCCAATACATCGGCGGCGTCGGTGCCGCTGGCGCTCGACCTCGCGGTCCGCGACGGACGCATCAAGCGCGGCGATCTGGTGGTGCTCGAGGCGATGGGCGGCGGCTTTACCTGGGGCGCCGCGGTCCTGCGCGTCTGATCCTGCGTCCGACGCATTAACTTCTCGCTCCATCCGTTTCAGTTTGGCGGATTAATTCGCTTTTGTTACATAGGCGTCCGGGACTCGTGACGGTGGGGGACCGGCGGGACCCGTTTAGGCATTGCTTCGTCACGGGAGGGACAATCATGACGGCAGGGACTCTTACTCGCGCAGACATTGCGGCACGGATCAATCATCTGGTCGGACTGTCGCGCAACGAGGCGGCGACGATCGTCGAATCGATCCTCGACCACATGTCCGACGCGCTGGCCGAGGGCCAGAATGTGAAGATTTCGGGCTTCGGCACCTTCGTCCTGCGCGACAAGGCGCAGCGCATCGGCCGCAATCCCAAGACCGGTGTCGAAGTGCCGATCCTCCCGCGTCGGGTCATGACCTTTCGCGCCAGCCAGTCGATGCGTGGCCGCGTCGCGGGCGGGTAATCATGGCGCAGGATGACGGCAAGGCCGCCGGCGCCATGCTCGCGATCGGCGAGCTGGCGGAGCGGATCGGCGTGCCCACGCATGTGCTGCGTTATTGGGAAACGCGTTTCCCCGAATTGAGGCCGCTGCAGCGTTCGGGCCGCCGCCGTTATTACCGCGCCGAGGATGTCGCGCTCGCGGGCAAAATCCACGATTTGCTGCATGTGAAGGGCTATACGGTCGAAGGCGCGCGCAAGGCGTTGTCGGACAGCGGCGACGTCGCACCTGCCAAGCCATCGCCGACGCCCGCCGCGGCCGGGAAGGCCGGCGTTCCGGTGGCCGACCTGATCGCGCTGCGCCAGCGGTTGGCGACCGCGATCGGGGTCTTGATCTAATCGATTGCCGGACCCAGCGTGGGGTCGAGGTCGCGCGGGCGGATGAACTGGACGAAGCGCGCCTGACGGACGTCGAGGTCGCGCCAGTCGGCGATATCGATTTCCAGCCGCGCCATCGCCGAGGTCGGCAATTTTTCTTCGACCTTCGCGCGCAGCGCGTCGTCGGCGCTTTCGGGCACCAGTTCGAGGATCAGATCTTCCAGCCCCGGATTATGCCCCGCGATCAGCAGATGTTCGGCATCGCGCCCGGTGTCGCGGATGGTGTCGATCAGCGTCGCGGCCGAGGCGAGATAGATACGGCGGTCCCAATGCGGCTCGATCGCGTCAAGGCCCGCAGCCGGCTGGAACAGGTCGAGCGTCTCGGTGACGCGGACCGCGGGCGAGGCGATGATGCGGTCGATCGGCAGGGCCTGGCGCTTCAGCCACTGACCGATCAGTTCGGCGCCGCGCCGCCCCCGCGCGTTGATCGGGCGGTCGAAATCGCGCTCGACCTGTACGTCCCAACCCGATTTGGCATGGCGCAGGATCGTCAACGTCTTCAAAATTTCTCCCCGCGCGCCCCGCGCTTCTTCCCCGTGTTCGCTGGCCTTGTGCCGCAATCTTATGACGGTGAAAAGGCGGGAAAGGCGGTTTTTCTTC
>NZ_LMGF01000004.1:544656-547541 GCF_001427085.1 Sphingopyxis sp. Root1497 | reverse complement strand
GCCCGGCGGGAAGGCCGAAAGCAGCCGCGAGGGAAAGCTCGGCGACAGCATGACGAACTGGCCGAAATCGTCGCTGCGGCGGATCAGGCGCCCGAATGCCTGTGCGATGCGGCCGCGGATCACCATGTCGTCGTAGCGCGCACCGCCCTGCGCGGCGCGGCGTGCGGCGTGCAATATCGTCGGGCGCGGCCAGGGCACGCCTTCCATGACGACGAGCCGCAGCGAATCGCCGGGCACGTCGACGCCATCCCTCAAGGCGTCGGTGCCGAGCAGCGACGCATGCGGGTCGGCGCGGAAGATATCGACCAGCGTGCCGGTGTCGAGCGGGTCGACATGCTGCGCGTAGAGCGGGAGGCCGGCGCGCGCGAGCCGGTCGGCGATGCGCGCATGGACGATGCGCAGCCGCCTGATCGCGCTGAACAGGCCAAGCGCGCCGCCGCCCGATGCCTCGATCAACCGGCTGTACGCGCCGGCGAGCGCGGGCAGGTCGCCGCGCGCGATGTCGGTGACGATCAGCACCTCCGACTGGCGCGCATAATCGAACGGGCTGGGCACCGCGAAATGCTGCACCCCGCCGTCCATATGCCGTGCGCCGGTGCGGATGTCGGCGTCGTGCCAGTCGTTCGCGCCGCGCAGCGTCGCCGAAGTGATGAGGACGCCCTGCGCGGGGCGATAGACGATGTCGGCGATCGGCTTGGCGGGGTCGAGCCAGTGACGATGCAAACCCGCATCGACCTCGCGTCCGTCGATGCGGTTCACCGCGAGCCAGTCGACGAAATCGGGATCGGCGGGACCGCCGACGCGCCCGAGCAAGGACAGCCAGGCCCCCAGCGTATCGATCCGGTTGCCGAGGCTGTGCCGCGCGCCGTCGACGCGCGCGCGCGCCTGGCCGTCGAGCCAGTCGGGCGGATCGTCGACCAGCGCGTCGAGCCGTTTGCCGAGCGCCATCAGCGGGCGCAGCAAGGCCTCGATCGCGTCGCCCGCGCTCGCGGCGGCGGCGACCAGTTCGGCGTCGGGGTCGGCGAGTTCGGTTTCGAGGCCGTAGCCGCTGTCGCCCTTGGCATCGACGCCGCGCGCATAGACCTGCCCGCGCACCGCCGCGAGCAGCCGCTCTATCGCGCCCCATGGGGCATTTTCGGCGAGGCGGGCGAGCCAGCCGTCGCCGGGTAGCTCGCCCGCGGCGTGGATCGCCGCCTGGATCGCCTTGTCGCCCGCCTCGTCATAGCTCGCGACATCGGCGAGCCGCGCCGCGAGCCCGCGCCGCCGCCCGCGCGATTTGCCTTCGGGGCCGAGGATCCAGCGACGGATCTCGATCGCTTCCTGCCCGGTCAGCGCGGCGGCGAACATGCTGTCGGCGGCGTCCCACAGATGATGGCCCTCGTCGAAGATCAGCCGTGTCGCCAGCGCCCCGCCGTCACGCGGCCGCGCCGCCTGCACCATCGTCAGCGCATGGTTGGCGATGATGATCTCGGCCTGAGTCGCGGCGCGCGCCGAGCGTTCGATGAAGCATTTGCGGAAGTGCGGGCAGCCCGCATAGATGCACTCGCCGCGCCGGTCGGTCAGCGCCGTCGTGCCGTTGCGGCGGAACAGCGCGGGCAGCCAGCCGGGCAGGTCGCCGCCGACCATGTCGCCGTCGCGGCTGTACGCCGCCCAGCGCGCGACGAGCTGCGCAAGAATCGCGGCCCGGCCCGAAAAGCCGCCTTGCAACGCATCCTCGAGGTTGAGCAGGCAGAGGTAATTTTCGCGACCCTTGCGCACCACAACCTTTTCGCGGTGGGTCGCGGGGTCGGGGTAGAGCCGCTCGGTCTCGCGCGCCAGCTGGCGTTGCAGCGCCTTGGTGAAGGTCGAGATGCACACTGCACCCGCCGACTGGTCGATCCATTGTTTCGCGGGCGCGAGATAGCCCAAAGTCTTGCCGATCCCGGTCCCCGCCTCGGCGACGAGCATCTGCGGCGCATCCTTGCGTTCGCGCGGGGCGAAAATGCTCGCGACGGAGCGGGCATAGTCCTGCTGGCCAGTGCGGCGTTCGGCGCCGTCGCCGGTCAGCCGGTCGAGCCGCGCGGTCACGTCGTCGGCGTTGATCGTCACCTGCCGCGGTTGCCCGCGCGGCGGCTGTTCCTCCCATTCGGGCAGCCGCGCGAACAGCCAGCGTTCGTCGCGTTCGGGCACGGCCTGGCGCTGGATCAACGACGCCCAGGGCCAGCGCTGGCGCGCCAGCGCCTGCAGCCCGTGCCAGGCGCCTTCGCGCTCGGGCCAGTCGGGGTCGTCGAGGCTCGCGAGCATCGCGGCGGCGGCGTGCGGCAGAAAAGCCGCGACATCGGCCTCGACCTTGGGCGCGTCGAGGTCCAGCGCAGCGGCGATCCCCGCAGGCGTCGGCACCGCGAAGCGCGCCGGATAGAGGAAAGCGAAGAGTTCGAGCAGGTCGAGCCCCGATAGATCGGGATAGCCGAGCCGGTCGCCGGTCAGCGGCGCGCCGAGCAGGATATGCGGCGTGCCTGCAACCGCCGCGATCGCCTCGCCCCGATCGACGCGGCGCGCATGGCCCTGCGTATCGGCCAGCCAGATGCCGACATGGCTCGCATGAATCGCGGGCAGGGGGAGGGGAGCGGCCATCGCCCCAAGCTAAGGACAAAAGAGGAACGCGGCAAGGAGGAGCCTTGTAAGGCCACAGCGCTCAAATTTCCGTTTGTGTCGAGCGAAGTCGAGACACCCATCGGCAGCGCACGTTTTCGGGGTGTCTCGACTTCGCTCGACACAAACGAATTTGGTGGGTGGGTTTGACTATAAAACGCTGGCGATCGCTCGACGGGGATCAGCTCAACCCGCGTCGCCCGAAACTCACCGGACGCATCGTCCGGAATATCTGCGCCGGTTCGCTGGGCAAC
>NZ_LMGF01000004.1:526198-544637 GCF_001427085.1 Sphingopyxis sp. Root1497 | reverse complement strand
CCCCCATGCGGTCGACTTCGGTCCACATGACGACCGCATAGACCGTCTGGCCGCCATAATGGATTTCGCAGCGCGAGCGCACCGGCAGGATCACGCCGCCCTCGATCCGCGCGCCGCCTTCGGACAGGTCGGTGATGCGGCCCTCGACCATGTTGAGCACGCCGTTGACGACGACGTCGAGCGATACGGCGGTGCGCGCATGCTGGCGCGGGTTGCGGGGGGTGATGCTGGTCATGCCGCGAGGCTAGGCAAAGATGGTAAATTTTCCGGTAACGATCTTGTGTCGCCCCGGGACGTTTCGGCCATGTTGCAAGCAGGGGGCGACAATGGTTTACCATGCGCCATGGCCCGCCCGATCATCCTCTATGGCATCGCGCTCGCCGCCGCGGCCTTCCTGCTCGAATGGCTGAACTACAAACATGTCGTTCATCGCTGGTCGAGCGAATTCTATATCCTGTGCATCGCCGTCCTGTGCGTGGCGCTTGGCATATGGGTCGGCAACCGGCTCACCGCGCGGCCGCGCCAGCCCTTTGCGCACAACGACGCCGCGATCGCGGCGCTGGGGATCAGCGCGCGCGAATGCGAAGTGCTGGCCATGCTCGCGGCGGGCCACGCCAACAAGGTCATCGCGCGGCACCTCGATATTTCGCCGAACACGGTGAAGACCCATATCGCCCGACTTTATGAAAAGCTGGAGGTCGCCAGCCGGACCCAGGCGGTGCAGAAGGCGCGGACGCTCGACATCCTGCCGTAAATTCGGACGATGCCCCCGAAATCACCCGTTTGGGCGATGGATTTCGGCCGTTGTTCGGGTCCATCCCGCATGGCATTCATTCTTTGGGGAGACAGGTCATGGGCAGGATCATCGCGGTTTACGGCGCCATCGCAGGCATCATCGTCATTTTCGGCATGTTTATCAGCATCACCGTCGTGGCCGACCACGGCACGATGGGCATGGTCGCGGGCTATCTGTCGATGCTGGTCGCGTTGCTGTTCGTCTTCGTCGGCGTGAAGCGCTATCGCGACGTCAACCTGGGCGGGGTGATCGGCTTCTGGAAGGCGTTCGGGATCGGACTGGGCATCGGGCTGGTCGCATCGCTCTTCTACATCCTCGGCTGGGAACTCTATATGTGGCGGACCGGCGGGACCTTCATGACCGATTATATCGCCACGAGCATCGCGGACATGCGCGCGGCGGGCAAGTCGGCGGCCGAGATCGCGAAATTCTCTGCCGAAATGGGAGCGATGGCGGAGCAGTACAAGAATCCGTTGTTCCGCATGGCGCTGACCTTGACCGAGATATTGCCCGTCGCGCTGCTGGTGTCGCTCGTGTCGGCGGCGCTGCTGCGCCGGAGCAGCTTCCTGCCCGCGACCCAGCCGCGCGACTGATCGACCTCCCCTCCCTTGGGGAGAGGGGAGCGGTTCGGCGCATTTTTGCCTTTCGCGCGGCCGCCGCTTCCCGCTATGGGCGGCCCATGACCGACCTGCATCTCGATCCCGCCCTGCGCGAACCCGCGTTGACGTCCAAGGCCTGGCCGTTCGAGGAAGCGCGCAAGCTGGTCAAACGCTATCCGCAGGGCAAGCCTGGTGGCGATCCCGTGCTGTTCGAGACCGGCTATGGCCCCTCGGGCCTGCCGCATATCGGCACCTTCAACGAAGTGCTGCGCACGACGATGGTCCGCCGCGCCTATGAGGCGCTGACCGGCGGTGCGCCGACGCGCCTCGTCGCGTTCAGCGACGACATGGACGGGCTGCGCAAGGTGCCCGACAATGTCCCGCAAAAGGAAATGCTGACCGCCTATCTCGGCAAGCCGCTCACCGACATTCCCGACCCGTTCGGCAAGTATGAGAGTTTTGCGCATCATAACAATGCGATGCTGCGCGAGTTTTTCGACCGGTTCGGCTTCGATTATGAATTTGTCAGCTCGACCGAGCGCTACAAGTCGGGGGCATTCGACGAGGCGCTGAAGACGATCCTGCGCCACAATCAGGATATTCTCGACATCATGCTGCCGACGCTGCGCGCCGAGCGCGCCGCGACCTATTCGCCGATCCTGCCGGTCAGCCCGACCTCGGGCATCGTGCTGCAGGTGCCGGTGACCGTCGTCGATGCTGACAAGGGCCTCGTGTCGTTCGAGGATGAGGGGCAGACGATCACCCATTCGGTCCTCGGCGGCGGCGCCAAGCTGCAGTGGAAGGTCGACTGGGCGATGCGCTGGGTCGCCTTGGGCGTCGATTACGAAATGTACGGCAAGGACCTGACCGACAGCGGCGTGCAGTCGGGCAAGATCGCGCGCGCGATCGGCGGGCAAAAGCCCGAAGGGCTGATCTACGAAATGTTCCTCGACGAAAAGGGCGAGAAGATTTCGAAGTCGAAGGGCAATGGCCTGAGCCTCGAGCAATGGCTGAGCTATGGCAGCGAGGAAAGCCTCGCCTTCTTTGCCTATCGTGAGCCCAAAGCCGCGAAGCAGCTGCACATCGGCGTGATCCCCAAGGCGGTCGACGAATATCTGCAGATGCGCGGCAATTATCCCGCGCAGGAAGGCGACAAGAAGCTCGGCAACCCCGTGCATCATGTCCATGTCGCGCGCAGCGAGGCGGTGCCGGCGGACGAATTGCCGGTGACCTTCGGGCTGCTGCTCAACCTCGTCGGGGTGATGGGCGCCGATGCGTCGAAGGAACAGATCTGGCGCTACCTCGGCCAATATGTCGAGGGTGCCAATGCGGCGACCTATCCCGAACTCGATCGCCTGATCGACAATGCGATGGCGTATAACCGCGACTATGTCGCGCCGACGCTGAACCGCCGCAAGCCGGTGGGCGGCGAGGGCGCGGCGCTCGCCGACCTCGACGCGAAGCTGGCGGCATTGCCCGTCGATGCCTCGGCCGACGATATCCAGAACATCGTCTACGAGATCGGCAAGAACGAAGCCTATGGTTTTGAAAATCTGCGCGATTGGTTCAAGGCGCTCTACGAGACGTTGCTCGGGTCGAGCGCCGGGCCGCGCATGGGCAGCTTCATCGCGCTGTTCGGGATCGACAACACGCGGCGGCTGATCGCCGAGGCGTTGGCGTAAAATAGCTCGTCATTGCGAGCGAAGCGAAGCAATCCAGAGCGGACTACGCGACTCTGGATTGCTTCGCTTCGCTCGCAATGACGGAGCAACGAAGAGGACAGCCCCATGATCGACATCTTCACCACCGGCGGGACGATCGACAAGGTCTATTTCGACGCGCTCAGCGAGTTCCAGATCGGCCCCGCGGCGATCCCTGACATGCTGCGCGAGAATAATGTCCATGTCGCGCACCGCGTCACCCAGCTGATGCGCAAGGACAGCCTGGAGCTCGACGACGCCGATCGCGCCGCGATCCGCGCCGCGGTGGCGGCGAGCGACGCGACGCGCATTCTCGTCACCCACGGCACCGATACGATGGTCGTCACCGCGCGCGTGCTCGCCGGGCTGGCGGGCAAGACGATCGTGATGACTGGTTCGATGCAGCCCGCGTCGGTGCGGGCGAGCGATGCCGAGTTCAACGTCGGCTTTGCGCTCGCCGCCGCGCAGACGCTGCCGCCCGGGGTCTATATCGCGATGAACGGGATGATCTTCGACCCCGCGACGACTGAAAAGGATCGCGCGGGCGCGCGCTTCGTCGCCGCGGCGGATTAGAATATTCGGCGAGGGGCCGAGCACCCCTGTAACTTCCTGTCGTTCCGGCCGGAATAGGAAGATGTGGGAGGGCAATGGGCTCTTCCGCCGGACTTATTTTGGAAGGATCACCCCATGATCAACAGCAAGCTTGCCGGCCTGATCGCCGCATCGGCCACCGCGCTTGCGCTCGGCGGCGCCGCCTTTGCCGCCGACGCGCCTTCGGGCAGTTCGGGCAGCGCCGTTGGCGCCAAGGACATGGTCCATTGCTATGGCGTCAACAGCTGCAAGGGCACCGCCGACTGCAAGACGACCGCGAACGCGTGCAAGGGCCAGAACGCCTGCAAGGGCCATGGCTTCAAGGCGGTGGCCGCCGCAAAATGCCTGAGCGACGGTNGGCCGCGGAGCGCCGCGCGGGGCAGTTTTTCTTTCGCCTGTGATCGAGATCATGCCAATATCCTCCCGGGTCGTGTGACAAAGGCCAAGGGGCAATGATTCGCCCCACCTTTATTCTGACAATCAAGGGAAGGACGATCTCATGACCAACAAACTTGCCGGGCTGATCGCGGCTTCGGCCACCGCGCTGGCCCTGTCGGGCGCCGCTCTGGCCGCCGATCCGCCGGCCGCCGCCAAGAAGGTCGGCGCGAACGACGAGGTCAAATGCTATGGCGTCAACAGCTGCAAGGGCACGTCGGATTGCAAGACCGAAGCGAGTTCGTGCAAGAGCGCGTCGGGCTGCAGCACCGCGGGCAACAGCTGCAAGGGCGCCAATGCCTGCAAGGGCAAGGGGTACAAGAAGGTCGCGGCCAGCAAGTGCCTTGCCGACGGCGGCACGATCGGCGCCTGATTTCCACTCGGCAGGTCCGGCGCCGCCGGGCCTGCTGATTGGAATTTGAAGGGACGCGCATGGACGACCGCAAAACGGCGCCGTCGCCGGGTTTCGGCCTTGGCCTGCGCCCCGATCATTACCCCGAGTTCCTGGCCGGACCGCAAGCGGTCGACTGGCTCGAGATCATCTCCGAAAATTACATGGTGCCCGGCGGCAAGCCGATGGCGATGCTCGATACGATCCGCGCCGATTATCCGATGGTGATGCACGGGGTGTCGTTGTCGATCGGGTCGGACGAGCCGATCGACAGGACTTATCTGGCCGACCTGAAGGCGCTCGCGGCGCGGGTCGAGCCTTTGTGGATTTCGGACCATCTGTGCTGGACCGGGATCAACGCGCACAACAGCCACGACCTGCTGCCACTGCCCTATGACGCGCCCGCGCTGACCTGCGTCGTCGACAATATCGCCCGCGTGCAGGACTATCTCGGCCGGCGCATCCTGATCGAAAATCCGTCGAGCTATGTCACCTTCCGTTCCTCGGACCGCAGCGAATGGGATTTCCTCGCCGACATGGCGGTGCGCGCCGATTGCCTGTTGCTGCTCGACGTCAACAATATCTACGTCAGCGCGCGCAACCATGGCTTCGACCCGCTCGATTATCTCGCCGGCCTGCCGGGGGATCGCATCCAGCAAATCCACCTCGCCGGGCATAACGACATGGGCGACTATGTCATCGACACCCACGACAGCGACGTCTGCGACGCGGTGTGGGACCTCTATGCGCAGGCGTGCCGCATGTTCGGCCCCGTCGCGACGATGATCGAGCGCGACGACGACATTCCGCCGCTTGTCGACGTCATCGCCGAACTCGACCGCGCGCGGGCGCTCGCCGCGCGGGTGTTGGAGCCGGTGCATGGTTGAGGCGTTGCGCGATGTGCAGGCGCGATTCCTCGCCGGGGTGATGTCCGGCGATGCGGAGGCCGAGGCGCTGATTGTCGACGACAACCGCGTCGGCGCGGCGCGGCGGCTCGACATTTATCGCAACAATTACCGCGCCAGCCTGCGCGACGTGCTCGCCGACCATTTCGAGCGCGTCCACGCCTGGCTCGGCGATGATCAGTTCGACAATCTGGCCGACGCCTATGTCACTGCGCATCCGTCGCTCACGCGCAATTTACGTTATTATGGCGGCGAATTTCCGGCGTTTCTGGCGCAGCATTATCCCGCCGATGGCGAACTGGCGGAACTGGCCGCACTCGACTGGGCGCTGCGGAGCGCGTTCGACGCCGCCGATGCGGCGCCGCTCGATGCTGCAGCGGTCGGCGCGCTCGGCGAAGGCTGGATCGACCGGCGGCTGACGCTTCATCCGGCGGCGCAGGTGCTGCGCCAGTGCCACAACAGCCGCGCGATCTGGAGCGCGCTCGACGAGGGCGAGGCGCCGCCCGACGCGGTGTTGCTCGCGGTGCCGGTGCGGCTGCTGATATGGCGCCGCGGCGTCCAGTCGCAGTTCCGCACCTTGTCGGAGGGGGAGGCCGATGCCTTGGCGCTGTTCGAAGCGGGCGCCAGCTTCACCGATCTCAGCGCCGCGGCGATTGCGGGAATGGGTGAGGATGCGGCGATGCAGGCGCTGGCCGGGTGGCTCGCGCAATGGCTTGCCGACGGGGTGCTGGTGCTCGCGGATCAGGCGCGAACCGCCGTCACTTGCCGCAGCACGCTGAGATAGCCCGGCGCGATCGTCATTTCGCCGTGCCGCCCGGCGCGGCCGAGCGCGGCATGGACCTGCGGCAGGCGATAACAGGGCACGCCCATGAACAGGTGATGCTCGGCGTGATAATTGACCCAGTAGGGCGCGACCGTTGCGCGCGCCAGCCAGCCGGCGTGCGTCGTGCGGGCATGGGTGAAGGGATCGTCGCTGCCGGTGGTCGTGCAGGCATGTTCGGCGATGTTGCGGATGCGCAGGTAAAGCTGGAACGTAGTCGCCAGCCCCGCGAGCCAGAGCAGGTACGGCGTCCAGCCGTAGAGCGCGAGTGACAGCGCCAGCAGCACCGCCTGGACGAGCAGGAAACGTCCGACCGCGCGCGTCACCGCCATCGCACCCGCGACGTCGACCGTTGGTGACGTCATGCCGTCGTCGGATTGCTTGTTGAAGGGTGTACCGGCCTTGGTGCTTGCGCCCTTCTTTTCGGGCTTCTCGCCGCGTAGCATCGCCTTCAGCCCGACAAGCGCGAAGCCGAACTGCGCGACGCGCTGTTTGAAAAATGTCTGGCCGGTCAGGTCGCGCGCCACTTTGCGCCACAGGCTGGCGCGGGTGGTGGGGAAGGGCTTCGACAGCGACAGGTCGGGATCCTCGGGCTGCTGGGTGAATTTGTGATGCTGCAGATGATAGGTGCGATACGCGATCAGGTCCGATCCCACCGCGGCGCCGGTCAGCCAGTCACCGAGGAAATTGTTGAGTTTTCGGTTCGGATGCAGCGCGCCGTGCGCGGCGTCGTGCATCAGGATCGCGAAGCCGAGTTGGCGCCCGCCGACGAGGATGATCGCCGCGAGCCAGCCCAGCGGGTTCGCCAGCCAGGCCGCGAGGCCGATCACCGCGATGCTGACGATCCACCCGTGCGCGACGAGCCAGATGCCGCGCCACGCCGAGGCGCGGGTGATCGCGGCCCATTCGGCGCGGTCGAAGAATCGGTCGGGCGGCAAGAGGCGAACGGCAGGCATGGCGCGACTATAATCGGTTTCACACGAAAACCCAATCCTTCCCATTATGGAGCAATTCCGGGGATTTACGGATCGGAGGGATAAGGTTTTGGAAACCCCTTTCTGGCACGGAATGCCGCAAGGACCGACTAAAGCAGGAACAGCGGGATTGGGGTTGAAGCGGGCCATCGTGCGACCGGAGAATAGCGAGCCGTCGTTCGACGGATCGCTGTTCGAATCGCCGGAATTCGTGACACGCCTGACGCGCGTCGCGCAGCTGTGGCACTATGTGCTGGTCAGCCGCGCGCTCGTCTATTTCGCCTGCGCCTTTTTCCCCGGCCTGCCCGGCTTTTTCGATCGTCCGTCGCAATGGCTGGTCTTGGCGCTCGGCATCGGCTGCGACCTGGTGCTGACGGTGATCGGCCAGCTGTCGCGCACGCCGGGCAACGCTCTGGCGCGGCGCACCATGTTGTGGGGCACGTCGTGCATGACGCTGATCGCGCTCGGCACCTTGCTGACCAGCATCGCGATGTTCGTCTCGTCGCCGTCGGTCGATGCCACCCCTTATGCCGACGCCTTTGCCGCGATCCGCATCGGCGCCGTGCTCGTCGCGGCGGCGGCGGTCGCGATCGCGCGCCCGGCCTTTTTCGCCTTTGCCGGCGCGACCGCGCTCGGCGGGGCGATCGGCAAGGCGTCGATGCCCTTCGCCTTCGCCGCGATGATCTTTCTCTTCCTGCTGATCGTCATGGTCCGCGAGGATGCGCGGCACCAGCGGCGTACCGAGCGCGCGAACCGCAAGGCGATCAGCGACCAGCAACGCGCGCTCAATCTGGTGCGCGACTTCGAACGCGCCGGGCGCGGCTGGTTCTGGGAAACCGACCGCCACGGCCAGCTCGTCTATATCTCGCCGACGGTGGCGGCCAAGCTCGGCCGTGCGCCGAGCGACCTGCGCGGCAAGCCGTTCACCGACATCATCCGCAAACGCATCGGCAATGACGAAAGCGAGGAACGCACCCTCGGCTTCAGCCTGTCGTCGCGTACACCGTTCAAGGAACTGACGGTGCAGGCGGCGGTGCCGGGCGAGGAACGCTGGTGGTCGATCTCGGGCCACCCGATCAGCAACGAACTCGGCAATTTCCAGGGGTTTCGCGGCAGCGGTACCGACCTCACCGAAAAGAAGAAGTCCGAGCGTGAGATCAACCAGCTCGCGCGCTACGACGTGCTGACCGGGCTCGCCAACCGGCTGCATATCACCGACCTGCTCGAACGCGCGCTGAAGAACCATATCGGCCAGCCGCAGCCGTGCGCGCTGCTGTTGATGGATCTCGACCGTTTCAAGGCGGTGAACGACACGCTCGGCCATCCGGTCGGCGACCAGTTGCTCCAGCAGGTCGCGGCGCGGCTTGCGCAGATTGTCGGCGACCGCGGGCAGGTCGGGCGGCTCGGCGGCGACGAATTCCAGATCGTGCTGCCGCAGATCACCCACGCCGACAAGCTCGCCAACATCGCCAATGCGGTCATCCTCAGCCTCGCCAAGCCGTTTGCGATCGAGGGCGAACAGGTGCGGGTCGGCTCGTCGATCGGCATCGCGGTGTCCGAAGGGGCGGGGGTGTCGTCGGCGGCGCTGGTGCGCAACGCCGACCTCGCGCTCTATGCCGCCAAGGACGCCGGGCGCGGCGTCTATCGCTTCTATGCCGACGCGATGCACAACCAGGCCAGCGAACGCAAGGCGATCGAGGACGCGCTGCGCGACGCATTGGCGAAGGACGAACTCAAGCTCGTCTACCAGCCGATCGTCGATGTCGCGAGCGAGCGCATCTCGGGATTCGAAGCGCTGATCCGCTGGCAGCGCGGCGACGAGGCGATGATCAGCCCGTCGAAATTCATTCCGATCGCCGAGGAATCGAACCTGATCGTGCCGATCGGCGAGTGGATCATCCGCTCGGCCTGCGCGTCGATCGCCCGGCTTGGTCCCGACCATCGCATCGCGGTCAATGTCTCGCCGCGGCAGTTCGCCAACGACAAATTGCCAGCGACGATCATGAGCGCGGTATCGGCGGCGGGTATCCGCCCCGAACAACTCGAACTCGAAATCACCGAGGGGGTGTTCCTCGACGAAAGCCCCGAGAATCTGGAGATGTTCCAGCGGCTGAAACGCACCGGGGTGCGGTTGGCGCTCGACGATTTCGGCACCGGCTATTCGGCGCTCGGCTATCTGAAGAAGGCGCCGTTCGACAAGATCAAGATCGACCAGAGCTTTGTGCGCGGCGCCGCCGACAAGAGCAGCATGAACGCCGCGATCATCTCGTCGATCGTCGGACTCGCCGCCGCGCTCAAGATGGAAACCACCGCCGAGGGGGTCGAGACGCACGACGACCTCGACCTGATCCGCGGACTCGGATGTAGCCACGTCCAGGGCTATATCTATGGGCGTCCGATGAGCCTCGACGAAGCGGTCGCGCTGCTGCGTGCCGATGGTGGCCGGGTCGTCGCGCAGGGGTATAAGAGCGCGCGCGAGACGCGCAGCCGCACCTTCCGCACGATCCAGGTCGAAAGCGGCGGGCATCGCTATGAGGCGATCGTCCGCAACCTGTCGACGCGCGGCGCGCTGATCGAGGGGCTGTGGAACGTGCCCGCGGGCACCGGATTTCGCCTCGAATTCGGCCCCGACCTTGTGCTCGATGCCGAGGCGCGCTGGTCCGATCAAAACCGCGTCGGGGTGCAATTCGCGCAGGCTGTCGAGATCACTGCGCTGATCGGCGGCAGCGTGGCGGGGCAGTCGGTACGCGCGCGGATCGAACGCGCGGCGTGATGACCTGCGCCCGCGCTGCTGCGTGGGTGGGTGGTGGAGTCGGCTTTGGGGTGGGGAGCGGCTAACCCCATTTTCGTCATCCCGGACTTGATCCGGGATCCCGATTTTTGCAGCATCGGCAGGCTTCGACCTAAAGCGGGACCCCGGATCAAGTCCGGGGTGACGAAGAAAGAATGGCGGTTTACGCCCGAAGCCGCTGAAAACTAGTCCGCGATCCGCCCGCGCACCATCACCCAGTCGACCTTTTCCAGCGTGCGCACGTCGGTCAGCGGATCGCCCGAAACCGCGATCAGGTCGGCCGACATGCCCGGCGCGATGCGGCCGATTTCATTTTCCATCGACAGCGCCTTCGCCGCGACGGTCGTGGCCGCCGCGACCGCTTCGCGCGGGGTCAGGCCGTTCGCCACCAGCAGCGCGAATTCGCCGGCGTTGCGGCCATGGTCGAACACCCCGGCATCGGTGCCGAAGGCGACGGGGACGCCGAGAGCCTTGGCGCGGGTCACCGCCTTGCCGACGCTGCCCATCGTCATGCGGACCTTTTCCTCGACCGTCGGCGTATAGATGCCCTTGCCCAGCCGCTCCTTGATCCCCTCGAACGCCATCAGCGTCGGGACCAGATAGGTGCCCTTGGCCTTCATCACCTTCAGCGCGGCGTCGTCGGCGAAGGTGCCATGGTCGATCGTGTCGATCCCGGCGGCGGCGGCATCCTCGATGCCGCGCGCGCCATGCGCATGCGCCATCACCTTCAGCCCCAGCGAGTGCGCGGTGGTCGCGATGCTGTCGAGTTCGGCGCGGCTGAAATGTCCCTCGAGCCCGCGGCCCTGCTGCGACAGGACGCCGCCGGTCGCGGTGATCTTGATGATATCGGCGCCGGCACGCGACGCCTTGCGCACCTTTTCGGCGCATTCGACCGCGCCGGTGCAGGTATAGCCCTGGTCGAGCACGCCATGGACGTCCTCGCGAAAACCGGTGACATCGCCGTGACCGCCGACGATCGACAGCGCCGGGCCGGCGGCGATGATGCGCGGACCGGTGATGAAACCGGCGGCGGTGCCGCGGCGCAGCGAAAAGGCGGTATATTGCGCCGAGCCCGCCTCGCGCACCGTGGTGAAGCCGGCGCGCAGCGTGATGCCGGCATTTTTGACGCCGACGACGACACCCCATTCGTCGGGATCGACCGCTTCGCTGCGATAATCGCCGCCGGGGTCGCCGGTGAGGTGGACGTGGAGGTCGATCAGGCCGGGAAGCAGCGTCTTGTCGCCCAGGTCGACGATTTCGGCATCGGCGGGGGCGGGGCTGCGGCCCGGGCTGATCGAGGTGATGCGGTCGTCGGTGACGATGACCGTCGAGGCACCGAGCGCGGGCTTGTCGGCGTCGGTGATGACATGGCCGGCGTAGATGACGGTGGTTTTCGCAAAAGCCGCGCTGCCCATGAGCGCGAGCGTCGCCGCGGCGACGAGTCCGAGTTTACGCATCCGATTTTCCCCTGCTTTGTCCCTTCATCGTGGCGCGCCGGGCGGGGGAGGGCAAGCGCATAAAAAGAGGGGCCGGTTGACCGGCCCCTCAGTTTGCCATCTGATAACCGAAAGGAATATTACCAGAAGAAATCGTAGATCACGTCGACCACTTCGCCGCTGTAGGTGTCGACGAGCAGCGCATCGTCATAATAGCGGACCCAGCGATACCCGCCATAGGCCGGCGGCAGGCGGTAATAGCCCGGATCGTTGATCCAGTAGCGCTGACCATAGAAGAGCGAGCCGAGCGTGAAGCCGACGCTGAACCGCGTGTAATTGCGGCCGCGATAGGGGTTGTAATAGCGCGGCAGGCGATAGTTGTTGCCGTAGCGCTGGCGATAGTCGCGCCAGTTGTAGCGGTTGTCGTTGCGCCAGCCACGGTTCCAGTTGTTGTCGTGGCGTCCGTCGCGATAGCGGCGATCGGCATAGCCGTCGCGGTTCCGGTCGTAGCGGCGGTCGACGCGGTTGTTGTCGTTGCGATCCCAGCGGCGATCGAGGTCGCCGTTGCGATTGCGGTCGTAACGCCGGTCGACCTGGCCATTGCGGTTACGGTCCCACTGGCGGTCGACCTGACCGTCGCGGTTGCGATCCCACTGGCGGTCGGTGCGGCCGTCGCGATTGCGGTCATAGGTGCCGCGGTTGCGGTCCTGACGCGGGCGCTGATCCTGGCCTTGCCACTGCTGGCGCGGAGCCTGTTGACGCTGGACCTGCGGACGCTGACCCTGCTGACGCTGGACCTGACCGCCGCGATCGCGGTTGCCCGACCAGTCGCGGCGTTGCGGCTGTTGTCCCTGCGGGCGCTGGTCCCGCTGACGCTGTACCTGCTGGCGCTGCACCTGCGGCTGGACCTGCGGGCGCGGTGCCTGCTCGCGCTGGCCGCGCTGGTCGCCGCCACCGCCGCGCTGGGCACGGTTGCCGCGATCCCCGCGATCCCCGCGGTCGCCGCGCTGCGCCTGTTGCTGGCCGTCGCGGCCCTGTGCGAACACCGGGGCGATCGGGGTCAGCATCGTCGCGGCGATCAGCAATCCTCCGATAAACTTCTTCATCTGCCATACTCCTCGGTTTCCCATGGGCGGCGGACAGCCGACCGGGAAGATGAACCGATATTTACCGTCGGCAATATGAGTCATGGCTGAACCATGATGTTGCCTGCGGTTCAGCTAGATGAACGGTGCGAAAGCGTTTAATGGTCCGGCGGCGCGCGCATCGCCGGAACGGCGCCGGCGGCGTCCTGCGGGCGGATGCCCGGCGGCGGCGCGGCGGCGATGCGTTCCTCGCCGCGCAGCACGCGCCCGGCGCGCCTGATCGCGCCGCGGATGCGCGGATAGGTGCCGCAGCGGCAGATGTTGGTCATCGCCGCGTCGATCTCGGCATCGCTGGGGTTGCTGTTGGTGCGCAGCAAGGCGGCGGCGGCCATGATCATTCCCGACTGGCAGAAACCACATTGCGGAACTTGCTCTGCGACCCACGCTTGCTGCACCGGATGACTCCGGTCGCGGGTCAGTCCCTCGATCGTGGTGACGAACCGCCCCTCGCATTCGGCGATCGTGACCAGGCAGCTGCGGATCGCCTCGCCATCGATATCGACGGTGCACGCGCCGCATTCGCCGGTGCCGCAGCCATATTTGGTCCCGGTCAGGTTCGACGCGTCGCGCAGCGCCCACAGCAGGGGCGTTTCGGGATCCATGCGATATTCGACCGGGCGGTCGTTGACCGAAAAGCGCGTCATGCCGCCCCTGTTAGCCGAATGGCGGGATTAGTCACGCCAGCTCGTGTCGATCTTGTCGACCTTGCGCACCATCGCGTCGAATTCGGCCTTGCCCGACTGGCCGGGGATCGCCGCCATATACAGGTCGCGCTGGTGGACCTTGATCACCTCTTCGTCGACCAGGATCGGCTTGCCCATGCTCATCGTCGCAAGCTGGATTTCGCATGCGCGCTGCAGCGCCCAATATTTGATGAAGGCATCGCTCAGCGACTTGCCCATCACCACCGGGCCGTGGTTGCGCAGCATCAATATGCGCTTGTTGCCGAGATGCTCGACCAGCCGCGTGCCTTCTTCCTCGCGCACCGTCACGCCCTCGAAATCATGATAAGCGAGCTGGCCCATGAAGTTGCAGGCATAGAAGTTGGTCGGCTGCAGCCCGCCCTCGAGCCCGCACACCGCCATCGTCGCGGTGGTGTGGGTGTGGATGATCGCATGCGCGTCGGGCAGCACGCGATGGAACAGGCTGTGCTGGACAAAGCCCGCCTTGTTGACGTGCCAGGGATTATCCTCGTCCAGCTTGTTGCCGTCGATGTCGATCTTGATCAGGCTCGACGCGGTCACTTCGCTGAAATGCATGCCATAGGGATTGATCAGGAAGGCGCCTTCCTGGTCCTCCAGCTTCACCGTGATGTGGTTGAAGATCATCTCGTCCCAGCCCATCATCGCAAAGATGCGGTAACAGGCGGCGAGTTCCTGCCGCGCCGTCCACTCGGCTTCGCTATATTTGCTGTTGCGCTTCAGCTGGGTCGCCATGGCCTGATCCTCTCGCAGTCGGTTTCGTTGTGCCACCTATGCCACAGCCGCGCCGGTTCGCACAATCCCACGAAGCCGCGCGGCGAACTGGTTAACAAGAGCGATAAAACGTTGACCTTGCGGCGGTTAGTCGTCAGTCTTCGAATCAGGGTCGAGCTGCGGGGCTTCCATTTGTCCAAAAGAGACAATGTGGTCCGCCGGCGTGTCTGCGCTTGGTCGACCCGACCATCCTCTTCATGTCGGTTGCAGTGCATCTTTTCGCGGTGCGGCCTCCTGCTGCCCGCGCAATGGGGAGTGAGGAACAATGCGTTATACGGTGAAACTGTCCGCGTCTGCGATGGCGTTGGCGGCCTATGCCGCTTTCTCGGCGGCACCCGCACAGGCCGAAACCTGCCTGCTCGACAGCGATAACGACGGCGTCGTGTCGGCGGGCGATACCGATGGCGGCGCGATCTCGGGCAATAACACCCAGCTCGCCTGCGGTCCGAACGCGCGCACGACGGGCAATGGTTCGACGGCGGTGGGTTCGGGGGCAACCGCCACCAACACCGGTTCGACCGCGGTCGGCCAGAATGCGACCGCGAACGACCGCAGCACCGCGATCGGTCGCACCGCGACGGCCACCGGCCAGACCAGCGTCGCGATCGGCAACCTCGCATCGGCGACCGATGAAGATGCGGTCGCGATCGGCGAACAGGCGCGGGCCACCGGCTTCCACTCGACCTCGGTCGGCGCCGAATCACTCGCCTCGGGCCGC
This sequence comes from Sphingopyxis sp. Root1497, assembly GCF_001427085.1. Lineage (NCBI taxonomy): Bacteria > Pseudomonadati > Pseudomonadota > Alphaproteobacteria > Sphingomonadales > Sphingopyxidaceae > Sphingopyxis > Sphingopyxis sp. Root1497. The sequence goes on along the minus strand of NZ_LMGF01000004.1, from coordinate 529,861 downwards.
GGGGCTCAGGCGTTCGGCTGGCAATCGGCGGCGACCGGCAACTTCAGCGTCGCGACCGGCCGTCAGGCGCAGGCGACCGGCCTGAATTCGACCGCAGTCGGCGACAATGCCCAGGCGACGGGCGACAACGACACCGCCACCGGCCGCGCTGCGGTCGCTTCGGGCACGTTCAGCGTCGCGACCGGCGCGAGCGCGCAGGCCACCGGCCTCGCCTCGACCGCCAACGGGTCGTTCGCGAACGCCTCGGGCACCTTCTCGAGCGCGGTCGGCGAACTCGCCAACGCCTCGGGCGACCTGTCGAGCGCGCTCGGTTCGAATTCGAACGCGTCGGGCGACGAATCGACGGCTGTCGGTGTGCTGGCGAATGCCACCGGGCTGCAATCGACGGCTGTCGGCACTGGCGCGCAGGCGACCGACGAGGACGCCACCGCCTTTGGGCAGGGCGCCAATGCCTCGGGCTTCCACTCGACGTCGGTCGGCGCCGAATCGGTCGCTTCGGGGCGCGGTGCGCAGGCGTTCGGCTGGCAGGCCTCGGCGACGGGCAACCTCAGCGCCGCGATCGGCCATCAGGCCAATGCCTCGGGCCTGCAGGCCACCGCGGTCGGCAAGAACGCCAATGCGGCGGGCAGCAATAGCTATGCCGGCGGTTTCGCCGCGAGCTCCAGCGGCGCCTCTTCGGTCGCCATCGGCGACGCGGCAAGCGCAAGTAACACGCTGTCGGTGGCAGTCGGCCAGCTGGCGAACGCCAGCGGCAACGCCTCGTCGGCGCTTGGGGCCCAAGCGGTCGCGTCGGGCAACCAGTCGACTGCGGTCGGTGCCGCGGCCAGCGCCACCGGTGACTTTTCGAGCGCTCTCGGTACGCAGGCACTGGCTTCGGGGCAGCAGTCGCAGGCGCTCGGTGACTCCTCCGTGGCTTCGGGCCTGACCTCGACTGCGGTCGGCAGCTTCGCGCGGGCGACCGATGAAGATGCCGTGGCCGTCGGCCAGGGCGCACTGGCTTCGGGCTTCCATTCGACCGCCGTCGGCGGCGAATCGGTTGCCTCGGGTCGCGGTGCGCAGGCGTTCGGCTGGCAGGCGGTCGCCTCGGGCAATCTCAGCCTGGCGGTCGGTCACCAGGCCAATGCGGCGGGCATCAATGCCAGCGCGGTCGGCAAGAATGCCAATGCGGCGTTCGACAATTCGACCGCGCTCGGTTTCGGCGCCACCGCCACGGCGGCGAACCAGGTCGCGCTTGGCGGCGCGGGCAGCGCGGTTCGCGTCGGCGATATCGCGGCGAGCACCGCGGCGCAGACGGGGGCGACCGATGTGATGACGGTTGATGCCAATGGCGTCGTCGGTCGCGACCCGACGGTTCGCGCGGCGATCGCGTCGAACAGCTCGGCGATCACCGCGATCCAGGGCGTGAACGCGACGCAGAGCGCCAACATCGCGGCCCTGCAGACGTTGACCACCACCCATACCGGGCAGATCAACACGCTGTTCGCGCAGTCGGACGAGAACCGCCGTCAGGCGCGCCTCGCTAACGAAGGCGTCGCGCTGGCGCTGTCGATGGAAACCCCGGCGCTGCCGGCCGATGCCAAGTTCGGCATGTCGGGCGGCATCGGTTACTACAACGACCGCACCGCCGGCTCGATCGCGATGACCGCGCGGATCAGCGAGAAGGCCACCTTCTCGGCCGGTGTCGGCGCGGGCTTCGACTCGGGTGAGATCGGTGCGCGTGGCGGCTTCCAGGTCGTCTGGTAAGCTGTAAATGAAAACGGGCGATGCTCCTTGCCAAGGGAGCATCGCCCTTTCATGTTGGGACCTATGAAAAAGCCATCCTCTTTCTCGCGCGGCTGGTCTTCGGCCGCCTTTTCTTTGCCCGCGGCGCTGCTGGTCGCGCTCGCTTCGCCGGCTCCGGCAGAGGCGCAATCCGGGGCCGCCGCGGCAGCGCCCATCGCCGCGATGCCGGTGCCCGGCGACCTCGAACTCGCCAAGCTGATCTGGTCGACGCTGACCGCGATCGACCATGCCAATCAGTCGGGCAATTATTCGGTGCTGCGCGACATATCGTCGCCGTCGTTCCAGCTCGCCAACGATCCGGCGCGGCTCGCGCAGATTTTCGCGTCATTGCGCGACAATCGCGTCGACCTGTCGAACAGCCTGTTGCTCGCGCCTGTCTATAACGGCGCGCCGCAGGTCGGGGCGGGCAACATCCTGCGCGTGCGTGGCAGTTTTGGACTGCGCCCGACCGCGGTCGCCTTCGACTTCGAATTTCAGTGGTATAATGGCAAGTGGCGCCTGTTCGGGGTGGCGATTTCACCGATGCCGCTCGCGACCCAGCAGCCGGCCGGCGGACCCGAAGTTCCCGACGCGCGCCGCAGGGGAGGGCAATAGCCATGTTTCACGCCCCTGCCGCCGCGCAGGGGCTTGCATTTGGCCGCGAATCTGGCTAGTGGCGCTCCCAACGGAACGTCGCGGGTTCGCGGCGCTTCTTTTATTGCCCATATATCGGCGATTTATGGCGGACCGGCTATCCGGTTGCCGTTCATCGTTGGACGAACCGGAGACGACACGGCACATGCAGATCATCGTTCGCGACAATAATGTCGACCAGGCCCTTCGCGCGCTCAAGAAGAAGCTGCAGCGTGAGGGCGTGTATCGCGAAATGAAGCTGCGCCGTCATTACGAAAAGCCCAGCGAAAAGCGTGCGCGCGAACATGCCGCCGCCGTCCGCCGCGCCCGCAAGATGGAGCGCAAGCGGATGGAGCGCGACGGGATCAAGTAAGACCCGTCCTTCCCGTTCGGGATCCGGATTTGAAAAAGGCGCTGCGGCAACGCGGCGCTTTTTTCGTTGTGCGGCGCGCGTGCAATTGTCGCTGGACCGCTCCGCGCCGCTCCGCCTATAGGCGAGCCCATGTTTTTGCTCCGCCGAAATATGGTGCGGGGGCAGGGGAAGGATCAGAAAATGAGCGTGACGACGGTTCCATTGCGTCCGGTGAGCAAGGGCGGCCTGTGGCTGATGTGGTTCGGCGTTGCGGGGCTGATTGCCGCGGCGATCGCTTTCGCGGTGATGTCGACCCCTCGGATCGGCTTTGAAGTCGTCAAGGAAGGCACGGGCAACAGCCCGACCATGTCCGACGTCGTGCTGGTGAAATATGAAGGCAAGCTCGACGACGGCAAGGTTTTCGACGCCAACGAACAGGCGCCGTTCCAGGTCGCGCAGACCGCGCCGGGCTTTGCCGAGGCGCTGACCCGCATGAAAAAGGGCGGCAAGTACAAGGTCACCATCCCGCCCGCGCTGGGTTATGGCGACAAGGACAATGGTCCGATCCCGGGTGGCAGCACGCTACACTTCGACGTCGAACTGCTCGAATTCAAGACCGAGGCCGAAGTTCGCGCGATGCAGCAGCAGATGCAGATGATGCAGCAGCAGATGCAGCAACAGCAGATGCCGGGCGGCCCGCCCCCGGGCGCGCCGCAGCCCTGACCTGGAGCAGGGACTTTCGGGCATTCAAGACGGCGGCGGGTTGATCCTGCCGCCGTTTTTGTTTGGGGCGGTTTTCGGGTGGCGAGTGGACGTCGTCGTATTTCCCGTCGTCATCCCGGACTTGATCCGGGATCCCGCTTTTTTGAGGCATCAACAGGCTTCGATTTCAAGCGGGACCCCGGATCAAGTCCGGG
>NZ_LMGF01000004.1:467614-526158 GCF_001427085.1 Sphingopyxis sp. Root1497 | reverse complement strand
AGAGAGAGAGAGAGAGAGAGAGAGAGAGAGAGAGAGAGAGAGAGGCGAATCTCGGTCGTGAGCGGCCCTGTCGGCCTGCTAGACGCCTTTTTACCCCGCCGCCTTTCGCTTGGCCTGCGACCCCGCATTGCGTTCGGCCTCGCGCTCCAGCGCGACCTTGATCATCGCGACGATCGGGTCGGCGAGGAACAGGCCCATGATGCCGAGCAAAGTGCCGAACAATATCTGCGCTCCCAGCACCAGCGCTGGGGCGAGGTCGACGGTCTGCTTCGCCACCATCGGCACGATCAGATAGCCGTCGACCGTCTGGACGATAAAATAGATGGCGATCGCGGCGAGGCCGGTGTCGGTCCCGGCTGAAAAGCCGACGAGCACCAGCAACACGCCCGACACGATCGCGCCGATATTGGGGATGAAGGCGAGCAGTCCGGTGAGCAGCCCCATCAGCGCCGCCATCGGGATGCCGACGGCAAGGCAGGCGAGCCAGGTGCCGATCCCCTCGACCAGCATGCCGAGCAGGCGCCCCGCCATCAACCGGCGCAGGGTGAAGCCCATGCGCGCGGTGACGATGTAGAAATTCTCGCGGCTCTTCATCGGCAGCATCCACGCCACCCCGCGCTCATAGAGTCGCGGTTCGATCGCGAGGAAGACGCCGAGCACCAGCACCATGACCAGGCTGGTCAGCGCACCGAGCACAGTCCCCACCGCGGCGGTGACGCGCCCGACGGTCCCGGCCAGATTTTCGGTGATCGTCTTGGTGTCGATCTGCAGATTGCCCATGCCATGCGCGCTGGCCCAGGCGGCGATGCGCTCGACCTGTCCCATCACCACCGTCTGCAGCGTCGCCGCCTGATCGGCGATCTGCGAGCCCGCGAACAGGATGGTCCAGACGAGGAAGGCGACGAGCGAGAGACAGACGATCAGCAGCCGCCAGCCGCGGCCGATTGGTAGCACCCGGCCGAGCAGGCGGGTGCCGCCGTCGAGCATCGCCGCCATGACGATGCCGGCGAAGATCAGCAGGATCGGCTGGATCAGGATGATGCAGACGCCGATCAACAGCGCGAGGCCGAGCCAGACCCCGGCCTTGAGCAATTCGCCGCGGACCGCGTCGCTGCGGATTTCGGTGGGGCCGGGCGCCTCGACGCTGGCCTTGGCTTTCGCCCGTGCGTCGGTCTCGGCCATGCGCTGTGCTCCCCTGTGCCTAGCTGCCCTTACGTTCGGGGGTCAGGTCGGTTCCCGCACGGCCCGAGCGCAGCGCCTGGAACCAGCTGATCGGATTGTACCATTTGGCGGTGCCGTCGGTCGAGAAGGTGATGATCTCGGCACGGCCCGCGATGACGTCGAACGGCACCGCGCCGCCGAGGCCCAGTTCGCCGACGGGAACCCGGCTGTCGGCGCTACCGTCGCGGTTGTCGCCCATCAGGAACAAATGGTCCGCCGGGACCTTGTAGGGGCCATATTCGTCGACGCTCGGCCGTTCGCCCATGTCGATGGTGTCATAGGACGCGCCGTTCGGCAGCGTTTCGCGGATGATCGGCAGCACCAGCGTTTCGCGGCCCGATCCGTCGACCTGCCTGAACCGGTCGAGCGCGCTGCCGCCGCCGCCTGACGGCGTGTTGGCGTCGACGGGTATGCGCAGGTCGGGCTGCTGTTCGCGCTTCACCGGCTTGCCGTTGATGAACAGCGCGCCGCCCTTCAATTCGATCGTGTCGCCGGGCAGGCCGATGACGCGCTTGATATAGTCGGTGCGGTCGACCGGATGCTCGAGCACCACGATGTCGCCGCGCTCGGGCAGTTTCGCGAAGATGCGGCCTTCCATCCTGGGGAGCAGGTGAAAGCTCGCCGAGGCATAGGACCAGCCATAGGGATATTTGCTGACGATCAGGCGGTCGCCGCTGAGCAACCCGGGCATCATCGAATCGGACGGAATATAAAAGGGCTTGGCGAGCAGGCTGTGGATGCCGAGCACCAGCAGCAGGATCACCGCGATGTCGCGGATCAGCTTGCCCCAGCTTTCCTCGCCCTTGGCGCCGCCGCTCTTGTTCTTTGCCATGTCGGTCCTTGCCTAGTCCTTCAGTGCTTCGATGATGACGAACGCCTGGGCCCAGGGATGATCGTCGGTCAGTGTCAGATGGATATGGGCCTTGTGTCCCGCAGGGATCATCGCCGCTAGCCGTTCGGCCGCGCCGCCGGTCAGTGCCAGCGTCGGCGCGCCCGAGGGGGCGTTGACGACGCCGATGTCCTTCATGAACACGCCACGCTTGAATCCCGTGCCGACGGCCTTCGAAAAAGCCTCCTTGGCGGCGAAGCGCTTGGCATAGGTGCCCGCACGGGTGAACGGCCGCCGCGCCGCCTTGGCGCGCTCGACGTCGGTGAACACGCGATTCTCGAATCGCTCGCCGAAACGGTCGAGCGAATTCTGGATTCGCTCGATGTTGCAGAGGTCGGAGCCGAGACCGATGATCATGGTATCATCGCTTGGAATGCGATGGGCATGATTGGCAAGCCTGCCAAGCCCAAAAGGGCGCCGATGGCTCGGCTCACCCGAAATGCTACCCACAGCGATGTGCAGGCAAGTGTCATCCCCGCCAAAGCGGGCCACAGCATCTGCATATATTGCCAGGCCGTTGGCGGTTTCGAACCGATTGCCGTCGCGAAAAAGGTTGCGACGAACCAGGCTGCGGCCATCAGGATCGTCGGCGCATTGAGCAACGGAGCCCAAAGGATCGTCCCATCGGACTGCTTCGGTTTCATCCGCGCGCCTCGTCCATCAGCGCGCGCATCCGGCGCACGGCGGGGTCGAGGCCGGTAAAGATCGCCTCGCCGATCAGATAATGGCCGATGTTGAGCTCGGCGAGTTGGGGGATCGCGGCGACGGGGATGACATTGTCATAGGTCAGGCCGTGGCCGGCATGCGGCTCGATGCCGTTCTTCCACGCCAGCGCGGCGGCGTCGGCGATCCGGCGCAGTTCGGCGGCGCGTTCCTCGCCCTCGACATGGGCATAGCGGCCGGTGTGAAACTCGACGACCGGCGCACGCAGTCGCATCGCGGCTTCGATCTGGCGCGGGTCGGGCTCGATGAACAGGCTGACGCGAATGCCCGCGTCGTTCAGCCGCGCGACGATCGGCGCGAGATGGTTGTGCTGTCCGGCGGCGTCGAGCCCGCCCTCGGTCGTGCGTTCCTCGCGCTTTTCGGGGACGATGCACGCGGCGTGCGGCATATGGCGCAGCGCGATTTCCAGCATTTCCTCGGTCGCCGCCATTTCGAGGTTCAGCGGCAGGTCGGTTGCGGCCTGGATGCGCGCGAGGTCGTCGTCGCGGATATGACGCCGGTCTTCGCGCAGGTGCGCGGTGATGCCGTCGCCGCCGACCGCCGCGACGATCTCGGCCGCGCGCACCGGATCGGGATGCTCGCCGCCGCGCGCGTTGCGGATCGTCGCGACATGGTCGATGTTGACCCCGAGGCGGAGGCGCCCACCAGATCGTTCAAGATTCAATTCGCGCGGCTCCCCGGCTTCACCGCCTTGGTCTTTGCGAGTTCGGGCGGCAGTTCGTCTTCGGCATAGGTCGGGAAGTTGATCGCGACGAGCGGATAGAAGGGAACGCCAAGGTCGACACTGCCCGCCGAGCGGTCGACGAGCGCCGCTTCGGCGATCACTTCGCCGCCGGCGTCGGCGACGCACGCCATCGCTTCGCGCGACGACAGGCCGGTTGTGACGACATCCTCGACCATCAGCACCTTGGCGCCCGGCGCGATGGTGAAGCCGCGGCGCAGTTCGAAGTTGCCGGTCGGGCGCTCGACGAAAATCGCGGGTTTGCCGAGCGCGCGGCCCATTTCATGGCCGATGATGACGCCGCCCATCGCGGGCGAGACGACGATGTCGATCGCCTGTTTGAGTTCGCGCGGCAGCTTGGCGGCGAGGGCGATCGCGAGCCGTCCGGCACGCTCGGTGTCCATCAGCACGCGCGCGCACTGGAGATAATATTCGCTGTGCCGCCCGGAGGAGAGGAGGAAGTGCCCCTGCAGCAGGGCGTCGGCGGCGCGGAATTCGGCCAGGATTTCGTCGTCGGTCATGGGAGAATGGGTCTTTTGTTCAGGACGTCGTCCATCGGGAACGACGGGGTTTCGACGGGGCAGATTTGCCAGCCGCAAAATAGTGTTAGAGATGCTTGAGGCAAGCGGCAAGCGGGTCTATAGCGCCCGCGAGATTCAGCCAGCCGCCCGGCTGCCGCGACGCATGTCCGGTATCCGCGCGGCGGGAATGAAGCATCGATAAGAACAACAGGCAACGGGCGGCACTATCCTTATGAAGAGCTTGAAAACCCTTGTAATCGCGGCGGTTTTGTCGCTGGGCGCGGTCAGCGTCGGTCAGGCGGCGGCACCGGCGGCGGCACCTGTCGCGGCCCCCGCAGCGACCACCGCGGCGAATCCGGCTCCGGCCCCCGCCGATGCGGCGGCTGCGACGACCGCCGCTCCGGCTGCGGCCGATGCGGCGAAGGCGGCGGTTCCCGCCGGCGACGCGACCTATGTGCCGATGAGGCCCGCTCCTTGCCCTGAAGGCTCCAAGGATTGCGCTGGTCAGCCCACGCCGCGCGGGATCAACTTCCAGCCGCAGGTCACGCCGATCGGCGTCCAGGCCTATGAGTTCAACCACTATATCCTGCTGCCGGTGATCGTGGTGATCTCGCTGTTCGTTCTCGGTCTGCTGCTCTGGGCAGTGGTCCGCTACCGCGCCGCCGCGAACCCGGTGCCGTCGAAGACGACGCACAACACCTTCATCGAAATCATCTGGACCGCGATCCCGGTGCTGATCCTTGCGGTTATCGCCGTCCCGTCGATCCGCCTGCTCGCGGCGCAGTACGAGCCGCCGTCGAAGGAAGCGCTGACGATCAAGGTCACCGGGTACCAATGGTATTGGGGCTACGCCTATCCCGACCAGGGCATCGGTGAATATGTCTCGAAGATCCTGACCGAAGACCAGGCCAAGGCCGCCGGCGAGCCCTATCACCTCGCGGTCGACAACCGCATGGTCGTCCCCGTCGGCCGCCAGGTGAAACTGATCATCACCGGCGCCGACGTGATCCACAGCTTCGCGGTCCCGGCCTTCTGGACCAAGATGGACGCGGTCCCCGGCCGCGCCAACGAGACCACCTTCACCGCCACCAAGGTCGGCGTCTATTACGGCCAGTGTTCGGAGCTTTGCGGCGTCGACCATGGCTATATGCCGATCGCGGTCGAAGTGCTGCCGGTCGACAAATGGGAAGCCTGGGTCCGCTCGCGGGGCGGCAATCCGGCCGGTCCGGTGGCCGCGGCACCCGCCGCCGCGCCGGCTCCGGCGCCCGCCGCTGCCACCGCTCCGGCAACCGCGCCTGCCGCGGCGCCGGCCGCCACGACCGAAGCCGCACCGGCTGCAGCGGCGCCCGCCGCCGCCCCGGCCGCCAAGAAATAACAAGGGGTCCGACAGATGACCGATATTGCTGCAACTGCACCCGCCCATGGCCATGCCGATCACGCGCATGACGACCATGACCATGACACGCCCGGATTCTTCGTCCGCTGGTTCATGTCGACGAACCACAAGGACATCGGCACCCTCTACCTGATCTTCGCGATCGTCGCCGGTATCGTCGGCGGCGTGATTTCGGGCATGATGCGCCTCGAACTCGCCGAACCCGGCATCCAGTATCTGGGTGACTGGGCGCGCATGTTCGACTCCGCGGCCGGCGAAACGCAGGCCAAGCATATGTGGAACGTGCTGATCACCGCGCACGGCCTGATCATGGTGTTCTTCATGGTCATGCCCGCGATGATCGGCGGTTTCGGCAACTGGTTCGTGCCGCTGATGATCGGCGCGCCCGACATGGCCTTCCCGCGCATGAACAACGTGTCCTTCTGGCTGACCTTCGTCGCCTTCGTCATGCTGACGGGCTCGATGTTCGTCACGGGGGGCAACGGGCTTGGCGCCGGAACCGGCTGGACGGTCTATGCCCCGCTGTCGACCAGCGGGTCGCCCGGGCCGGCGGTCGACATGGCGATCTTCTCGCTCCACCTCGCGGGTGCGGCGTCGATCCTCGGTGCGATCAACTTCATCACCACCATCTTCAACATGCGCGCGCCGGGCATGACCCTGCACAAGATGCCGCTGTTCGTGTGGTCGGTGCTCGTCACCGCCTTCCTGCTGTTGCTCGCGCTGCCGGTTCTCGCCGCTGCGATCACCATGCTGCTGACCGACCGCAATTTCGGCACCACCTTCTATGATGCGACGGGCGGTGGCGATCCGGTGCTCTACCAGCATCTCTTCTGGTTCTTCGGCCACCCCGAAGTGTACATCATGATCCTGCCGGGCTTCGGCATCGTCAGCCAGATCATCTCGACCTTCAGCAAGAAGCCGGTGTTCGGCTATCTCGGTATGGCCTATGCCATGGTCGCGATCGGCGTCGTCGGCTTCATCGTGTGGGCGCACCACATGTTCACCGTCGGCATGAGCGTGAACCTGAAGATGTATTTCACCGCCGCGACGATGGTCATCGCGGTACCGACCGGCATCAAGATCTTCAGCTGGATCGCCACCATGTGGGGCGGCTCCATGAGCTACAAGACCCCGATGGTCTGGGCGCTCGGCTTCATCTTCATGTTCACCGTCGGCGGCGTGACCGGCGTCGTGCTCGCCAACGGCGGGGTCGATACCAACCTCCACGACACCTATTATGTCGTCGCGCACTTCCACTATGTGCTGTCGCTGGGCGCGGTCTTCTCGCTCTTCGCCGGCTTCTATTACTGGTTCCCGAAGATGTCGGGCCGGATGTACAGCGAAGTCCTCGGCCAGCTGCACTTCTGGATCTTCTTCATCGGCGTGAACGTCATGTTCTTCCCCCAGCACTTCCTGGGTCAGCAGGGCATGCCGCGCCGTTACCCCGACTATGCGGAAGCGTATGCTTACTGGCACCACATCTCGTCGCTCGGCTATGTCATCATGGCGGTCGGCATGATCTTCTTCTTCGTGAACATCCTCTACTCGCTGTTCGCCGGCAAGAAGGCCGCCGACAATCCGTGGGGCGAAGGCGCGACGACGCTCGAATGGACGCTGTCGAGCCCGCCGCCGTTCCACCAGTTCAACGAACTGCCGCGTATCGCCTGATTGCACTCGCCCCCTGCCAACTAGCCTTGGCAGGGGGCGATAGCTTTCCGGCCTGGAGTTATCATGGCGCAGAGCCTGACCCATGGCGACCTGGCCCTTCCGGCCGACTGGCGCGACCTGTTCGCGCTGACCAAGCCGCGCGTGATGTCGCTCGTCGTGTTCACGGCGCTGTGCGGCCTGCTCGCGGCGCCGGGGACCGTCCATCCGGTTCTCGCCTTCTCGTCGATCCTCGCGATCGCGCTGGGGGCAGGGGCCTCGGGGGCGCTCAACCAATGGTATGAAGCGGGTCTCGATGCCAAGATGAAGCGCACCGCCGGGCGCCCGCTGCCCGCCGGACGCCTCGACCCGCAGACCGCATTGCAGTTCGGGGTCGGACTCGCCGCCTTCTCGGTCTTTTTGATGCTGTTCGCGTCGAACTGGCAGGCGGCGCTGCTGCTGCTGGTTTCGATTCTCTTCTATGTCTTCGTCTACACGATGTGGCTCAAGCCGCGGACGCCGCAGAATATCGTCATCGGCGGCGCCGCCGGCGCCTTTCCGCCGCTGATCGGCTGGGTCGCCGCGACCGGCACTGTCGCACCGCTGCCGGTGCTGCTGTTCCTGCTCATCTTCCTGTGGACGCCGCCGCATTTCTGGGCGCTCGCGCTGTTCGTGCGCTCGGACTATGCCGCCGCGGGCATCCCGATGATGCCGGTCGTCGCGGGCGAGAAATCCACGCGGCGCCAGATTCTTTTCTATGCGCTGATCATGGCCGCCGCCGCGATCGCGCCCTGGCCGCTCGGCTACACCGGCGCGATCTATGGCTGGATCGCGGTGGTGCTCTCGGCGCTGTTCGTGATATTGTCGGCGCAGGTCGGCACGCGCATGGCGCGAGAGGGCGACCCGATGCAGCCCGAAAAGCGCCTCTTCGCCTATTCGATTGCCTATCTTTTCATATTGTTCGGCGCGGTTGTCGCCGACCATTGGTGGCCGCTATGACCGAACCCGTGAACGACGCCCCCGAACCTTTCGACGAGGTCGAATATCGCCGCCGTCAACGCAGCCGCGCGAATCTGATGGCGCTGCTGCTCGGCGGGCTTGCGATACTCTTTTTCTTCATCACGATCGCCAAGATGACGGTGCTGAAATGATCGCGCGGATGTCGCCCAATGCGAAAACCGCCAGCCTCGCTGCGTTGCTCGCGATTTCGATGGTCGGCCTGGGGTTCGCGGCGGTGCCGCTCTACAATCTTTTCTGCCGCGTCACCGGCTTCGGCGGCACGACCCAGCGCTACGACCCGGTCGCCGCGGCGGAAACGCCGCAGGTGCTGAGCCAGACGATCTCGGTCCGCTTCGACGCCAATGTGTCGCCCAAGCTGCCGTGGAAATTCTATCCCGAGCACCCGACCGACACGGTCAGCATCGGCGCGCGCGACATGGCGATCTTTATCGCCGAGAATAATTCGTCGCATGCCGTGACGGGGACCGCGAGCTTCAACGTCACCCCCGACGCCGCGGGCAAATATTTCACCAAGATCCAGTGCTTCTGCTTCACCGAACAACGGCTTGAGGCAGGGCAGCAAGTGCGCATGCCGGTGCTGTTTTTCGTCGATCCCAAGATCATGGACGATCCCGACGCGCGCGACATCCAGGAAATCACCCTCAGCTACACCTTCCACCCTGTGGAGCCAGTAGACGGGGGCAAAAAGGCGAGCTAAGGCCGCGATCAAAGAGTCTTACCAAGGCCGGCGGACGATGGGGAATCGTGATGCTGGGGCTGCTAAAAACGGGAAAAACGCCATGTCCGGTGCGAAACATCATGACTATCACCTCGTAAACCCGAGCGTCTGGCCGCTCATCGGCTCGGCTGCCGCGCTGGTGATGTTCTTCGGCCTCGTGATGTTCATGCACGCCGACTATTTCGGCGGCGCGGGCAAATGGGTGCTCGGCCTCGGCTTCATGGGCGTCATCGCCACCTTCTTCAGCTGGTGGTCGGACGTCATCAACGAAGCCCATGCCGGCGACCACACCCCGGTCGTCCAGCTGCACCTGCGCTATGGCATGATCCTGTTCATCGCGTCGGAAGTGATGTTCTTCGTCGGCTGGTTCTGGGCCTGGTTCGACTTCTCGCTGTTCCCGGTGCCGATCGAATATGCCGACGGCGCGGTCACCTCGCTGTTCGGCCAGGACGGCGCAGCCGCGATTACCATGTGGCCGCCGAAGGGCATCCACGTCATGGACGCCTTCTCGCTGCCTTTGCTCAACACGCTGATCCTGCTCTGCTCGGGCACGACGATCACCTGGGCGCATCATTCGCTGATCCACGGCGACCGCGAAGGCCTGAAAAAGGGCCTGTGGGCGACGATCATCCTCGGTGTCGTCTTCTCGTCGATCCAGGCTTATGAATATAGCGTCGCGCCGTTCGGCTTTGGTCAGAGCAACTACAGCTCGGCCTTCTATATGGCGACCGGCTTCCACGGCTTCCACGTGCTCGTCGGCACGATCTTCCTGATCGTCTGCCTCGCGCGTACCTACAAGGGCCACTTCACCCCGACCCAGCATTTCGGCTTCGAAGCGGCTGCCTGGTACTGGCACTTCGTCGACGTCGTGTGGCTGTTCCTCTTCATCATCGTCTATGTCTGGGGCGGCTGGGGTGCACCTGTCGCCGCGCACTGAGTTGCCGGACACCGACCAACTTCAAAAGGGGCAGCCGCCGCTCTGGCGCGCTGCCCTTTTTGGTCTCTGCCCCGAATGCGGGACGCCGGGACTGTTCGAGGGCGCGGCGAATTTTCGCGAACGCTGCCCGACGTGCGGCTTCGATTCGGGCCGCTACAATGTCGGCGATGGCCCCGCCGCCTTCCTGACCCTGATTATCGGCGCGCTGCTGATCGTTGCCGCGCTTCTGCTCGATGCCGCGCTTGCGCCGCCCTTGTGGGTGCATGTCATCCTGTGGGTGCCGTTGACCGTCGCCGCGGTCATCTATGGCCTCCGCATCGCCAAGGGGGCGCTGCTGGCGAGCGAGCATCAGCGCGACGCGGCCGAGGGACGGGTGGAGAAACCGGATGACTGACCAGCCTGCAACCCCGGAAACTCCCGCAGCCGCCCGCCGCTGGCCGATCGTCCCGACGATCCTCGTCCTCGCCGCGGTGGCGACGATGATCGCGCTCGGCGTCTGGCAGCTACAGCGCAAGGGCGAAAAGGAAGCGCTGATCGCGCTCTTTCAGCGCAACAGCGCGATGTCGGCGGCGGTCGCCTATCCCAAGCTACCGCCGGTTCCCGACACGATGCTCTATCGCAAGAGCAGCGTCGCCTGCCTCGAACCCGTGCGCTGGGACCCGCGCAGCGGCACCGACCGCGCCGGCAAGACGGGGATCCGCATGATCGCCGACTGCCGCACCGGCGCCGAGGGGCCGGGCGTGCTCATCGACGTCGGCACCGCCGACGACTTCACGCCGCCGAAATGGACCGGCGGCATCGTGCAGGGCACGATCGTTCCGGGTCCCGAACAACCGACGCTGATCGAACGGATGACGGGCAAGGCTGTGCCGGCGCGCGCGATGCTTGTTGCCGACGCGCCGGCGCCCGGGCTGCGCGCCAGCGCGGTGCCGTCGGCCGCCGACACCCCGAACAATCACCTCGCTTATGCGGGGCAATGGTTCCTGTTCGCCGCCGCGGCGCTGATCATCTACATCCTCGCGGTGCGCCGCCGCTTGCGGGCTTGAGCGGACACCGCTAGGCGCTGGGCCGCCATGGAATATATCAGCACCCGCGGCTCCGCGCCGACCCTCGACTTTCGTGCCGCCACGCTCGCCGGCCTCGCCAGCGACGGCGGGCTTTATGTGCCCGCGACATGGCCGACGCTGAGCCGGGACGAAATCCGCGCCTTCGCCGGCCTCGACTATGTCGAAACCGCGGTGCGGGTGATGACCCCCTTCGTCGCGGGCGCGCTCGACGAGGATGAACTGCGTCAGCTGTGCAAGGCGGCCTATGGCCGGTTCAGTCACGACGCGGTGACCCCGCTCGTCCAGCTCGACCATCGCCACTGGCTGCTCGAACTGTTCCACGGCCCGACGCTGGCGTTCAAGGATGTCGCACTGCAATTGCTCGGCCAGTTGTTCGAGAAATTCCTCGCGGGCGGCGACACCAATATCACGATCGTCGGCGCGACCTCGGGCGACACCGGCTCGGCGGCGATCGAGGCGGTCGCGGGGCGCGAGCATATCCAGATCTTCATGCTCCATCCCGAAGGCCGGGTCAGCGACGTCCAGCGCCGCCAGATGACGACGGTGCTCGCCCCCAACGTCCACAATATCGCGATCGACGGCAGCTTCGACGACGCGCAGGCGATGGTGAAAAGGCTGTTCGGCGACGCCGAGGCACGCAGCCAGGTCACGCTCTCGGCGGTGAACAGCATCAACTGGGCGCGGCTGATGGCGCAGGTCGTCTATTATTTCTACGCCGCCGTGCGCCTCGGCGGCCCCGACCGCCCGGTGGCGTTCTCTGTGCCGACCGGCAATTTCGGCGATGTCTTCGCGGGCTATGTCGCGTCGCGCATGGGCCTGCCGATCGCGCGGCTCGTCGTCGCGACCAACGTCAACGATATCCTCCACCGCGCTTTGACCAGCGGCGACTATAGCGCCGGCACCGTGACGCCGACCGCGACGCCGAGCATGGACATCCAGGTCAGCAGCAATTTCGAACGGCTGCTCTTCGACCTGTCGGGCCGCGACGGCGCTGCGATCACCGGCATGATGGGCGACTTCGACACCAACCGCGCGATGACGATCCCCGCCGACATGCTCAGCGGCGCGCGCGGGCTGTTCTCCAGCGCCAGCATCGACGGCGATTCGATGTCGCTGGCGCTGCGCTGGGCGCAGGAAAAGGGCGGGCAGGTCATCGACCCGCACAGCGCGGTCGGCCTCGCGGCGGCACGCCAACTCGACATCGATGCGGACATTCCCGTCGTCACCCTCGCCACCGCGCATCCCGCGAAGTTCCGCGAGGCGGTCGAGCGGGCGACCGGCGTGCGTCCGGCGCTGCCCGCGCGGCTCGGCAATCTCTTCGATCGCGAGGAACGCTATACCAAGCTGCCCGGCGACTATGACGCGGTGAAGGCCTTCGTCCTCGCGGAAGCCGCGCGTGGCTGACCTGCTACCCCTCGTCACCCTCGTCGGCGAGGCGTGGGACGATTATGGGCTGGTCGACAGCGGCAACGGGCGCAAGCTCGAACGCTATGGCCGGTTCCGCTTCATCCGTCCCGAACCGCAGGCGATGTGGGCGCCCGCGCTCCCGCAAAGCGAATGGGACGCCGCCGATGGCGAGTTCATCCCGGCGTCGGACGACGACGGCGGTGGTCGCTGGTATTATAACAAGCCCGTTCCCGCCGAGGGCTGGCCGCTTGGCTGGCGCGAAACGCGTTTCACCGCGCAATGCACCCCCTTCCGGCATCTCGGTTTCTTCCCCGACATGGCGCCGGTGTGGGACTGGCTGCGCGGGCAGATCGCCGACAAGCCCGATCCCGCCTTCCTCAACCTGTTCGGCTACACCGGCGTCGGCAGCCAGGCGCTCGCCGCCGCGGGCGCGTCGGTGACCCATGTCGACGCGTCGAAGAAATCGGTGTCGCAGGCGCGCGAAAATGCCGCGCTGGCGGGCATGGCCGACAAGCCGGTCCGTTGGATCGTCGATGACGCCGGCAAGTTCACCGCGCGCGAAGTGCGGCGCGAGAAGCGCTATGACGCAATCCTGCTCGACCCGCCCAAGTTCGGCCGCGGCCCGACCGGCGAACGCTGGCAGCTCGAGGAAGGGCTCGCGCCATTGCTCGCTGACTGCCGCCACCTGCTCGACGCCGACAGCCGCGCGCTGTTCCTCACCGTCTATGCGGTGCGCATGTCGGCGCTGGCGATCGGCGAATTGCTGAACCAGCTGTTCGCCGACCTTCCCGGCAAGGTCGAATGCGGCGAACTCGCGGTGCGCGAAGAGGCGAGGGGGCTGCTGCTCCCCACCGCGATCTTCGCGCGCTGGAGCCGCTGAGCCTTAATCCGGCACCGTTCGCGGCGAGCCGGGCAACTCGCGCCCCGGCGCGCCGTTGCCTGGACATGGGGGCGGCGGGGCCGGCTCTTCCGGCTCTCGTGCGCTCCTTCGTCAAGGAGACGCATCATGGCTGACACGCTCGAACGCGGCGGAACCAATCGCCTCATTTCCTCCGACAAGGTCGAAGGCACCGCCGTCTACAATCCGCAGGATGAAAAGCTTGGCACCATCGCCAATGTCATGCTCGACAAGGTTTCGGGCAAGGCCGACTATGCCGTGCTGCAGTTCGGCGGCCTCTTCGGCCTCGGCAGCGATCACTATCCGATCCCCTGGGATATGCTGCGCTACGACACCGAAAAGGGCGGTTATGTCGTCGAGATCAGCAAGGAGCAGGTGACCGGCGCGCCGCGCTATGCGCGCGACGACACCCCCGAATATACCGACGAATATGGCCGCACCGTCTATGGCTATTACGGGCTGAGCTATCCGGTGCTCTGACGGGAACCATATGAAGGGGCCGGCGCCGCCGGCCCCTTCCGCCGCCCACGGACCCTCCGCTGCACCGATCCCCGGTGCAATTCCCTTGTCCGTTGCATAGGAATGCAACGACGACCCGCGTTGACAATGAGAACGTTCTCATTTAGATAACGTTCACATTAGCGAAATGCCGCCGAAAATGAGCGGCTAAACGGGAGGGAACAGGGATGCAGGCTCCGCATAAGCTTTGGCTCGCGAAGATTCTGGCCGGCACGTCGGCAGTTGCGCTGATGAGCGTGGCGCAAGTCGCGATGGCGCAGGACGCGCCCCCCGAAGACCGCACCGTCGACGGCGACGAGATCGTCGTCACCGGCATCCGGGCCAGCCTGTCCGCCGCCGCCGATATCAAGCGCGATGCGCAGGGTGTTGTCGATGCGATCTCGGCCGAGGACATCGGCAAATTCCCCGACACCAACCTCGCCGAATCGCTGCAACGCATCACCGGCGTGTCGATCGACCGCTCGAACGGCGAAGGCTCGCTGGTCACGGTCCGCGGCTTCGGTCCCGAATTCAACCTGGTGACGCTCAACGGCCGCCAGATGCCGACCGCCTTCATCGGCGACGGCGGCAGCGCGCCCGCGTCGCGTTCGTTCGACTTCGCCAACCTCGCGTCGGAAGCGGTTTCGGCTGTCGAGGTGTACAAGAGCGGCCGTGCCACGAATGAATCGGGCGGCATCGGTTCGACGATCAACATCCGCACCCCGCGCCCGCTCGACAAACCGGGCATGCACGGCAGCATCTCGGCCAAGGCGGTCTATGACTCGTCGCGCAACGAGGGCAATCCGGTCACCCCCGAAATCTCGGGCATCTTCAGCACCACCTTTGCCGACGACACGATCGGCATCCTCGTCACCGGGTCGTACCAGAAGCGCAAGTCGAGCACGAACTCGGCCAATGTCGGCTGGCGCGACGGGTATCTGGGCTCCGAGAATAACTGGGGTTCGCTGGCCCAGCCGGGTACGCCGGGTGCGGCGCGCATCACCAACCGGCCCGACCCGACCGACGTCTATCAGGTGCCGCAGAACGCGTCCTACGACCTCAACGACGTCAACCGTGAGCGTATCAACGGGCAGGCGGTGCTGCAATTCCGCCCGACCGACAGCCTGACCGCGACGATCGATTATACCTATTCGCGTAACACCGTCGAAACGCGCAACAGCAATGTCGGCATCTGGTTCAACCATGAAAACACGACCAGCTCGTGGACCGACGGCCCCGTCGCCGGCCCGATCTTCTATTCCGAGGCCTTCCCGCAGCCGTCGGCTCCGCCCAGCACCACCGCGCTCAACGGCGGCAAGGACCTGTCGTACAGCGGCTCGCTGACCGAAAACCGCGCCGAGAATAAATCGCTCGGCGGCAATATCCATTGGGACGGCCCGGGCGGCGTGACGATCGACCTCGACTATCATCGGTCGAGCGCGACGGTGAAGCCGGTCAACCGCTTCGGGTCGAGCACCTCGGTCGGCAACGCCATCTTCGGTATCGCCAACCAGACGGTCAACTTCGAGAACGACCTGCCGGTCCTCTCCTACAATATGCATCCCGGCATCGATCCGCTGAACGCGGCGCTGATCCAGCCGACCGGCAACGCCTTCCGCGCCGCTTATTTCCGCGACGAGATCAACCAGGTCCAGCTGCGCGGCAATTACGACCATGACGGGGGCTTCCTCGACAGCATCGATTTCGGCGTCTCCTATGTCGAGAACAAGGTCCGCTCGGCCTTCGGTACGATCCAGAACGACACCTGGGGCGGTTCGGGTCCGGCGGCCGACATTCCCGACGACATCTTCACGCTCGAAACGCTGCCCGACAAATTCCCGGGTCTTGCCCAGCCGGGCATGATCCAGAGCTTTTACCGGTTCGACTATGAGCGCATGGTCGACCTGATCGAAAGCAAATATGGCGTCTGCAGCCGACCGCAGACGGGTTCGGCGGCGATCCCGGGCACCTGTATCGCGGCCTTCAACACCGACCGGCGCATCACCGAAAAGACGCTGGCCCCCTATCTGCAGGTCGCGACCAAGTTCGACCTGTTCGACAATCCGGCGCATTTCGTCGCCGGCGTCCGCTACGAGGTCACCGATGTGTCGTCGGCGGCGCTGGTACCGGTGCCGACCGGCACGCGCTGGGTCGGCGACAATGAATTCAACATCATCTTCTCGGGCGACAGCGATTTCACCCGCTTCAAGGGATCGTACAACAACTGGCTGCCGGCGGTCGATTTCGACATCTCGCCGATGGATAATGTGAAGCTGCGCGCATCGTACAGCCACACGATCACGCGCTCCGACTATGCCAATCTGCAGGGCGGACGCACGCTCGACACGCTGTTCCGCGTCGGCGGCGGCGGCGGGGCGCAGGGCAATCCGGGCCTCGTTCCCTACAAGTCGAAGAATATCGATCTGTCGGCCGAATGGTATTACTCGCCGGGCAGCTATGTTTCGGTCGGCTATTTCCACAAGGACGTCAGCAACTTCATCTCGACGACGCGTATCGATACCGAGGCGTTCGGCCTGACCACCCCGGTCGGTGGTCCGCGCTGGAACGCGGCGCTCGCCTCGCTCGGCGCGAACGCGACCGTCGCCCAGATCCGCCAGTACATCTTTGCCAACTTCCCCAATTCGGTGACGATCACCGGGGGCGGGCCGGGCACCTATGTCGGCACGATCAACAGCATCCCGGGCGATCCGGCGCTGAACTTCGAGATTACGACGCCGATCAACAGCGACCAGACCGCGTCGCTCAACGGCTTCGAATTCGCGCTCCAGCACAGCTTCTGGGACACCGGCTTCGGGGTCATCCTGAACTATACAATCGTCAACGGCGATGCGACCTATGACAATAAATTGCCGTCGTCGGTGCCGCAGTTCGCGCTGACCGGGCTCAGCGACAGCGCCAACGCGGTCGCCTATTACGACAAGAACGGACTACAGGCGCGTGTCGCGTGGAACTGGCGCGAAGAATTCCTCCAGAGTTCGGGGCCGAACCCGACCTATATCGAGGATTATTGGCAGATCGACGCCAGCGCGAGCTATGAGTTCATGCCGGGTCTCACCGGGTTCGTCGAGGCGATCAACATCACGGGCGAGGGCCGGCGCGGGCATCTGCGGCACAACAACAATGTGACTTTCGTGTCGCCGGGCTTTGCCCGCTACGCGGCGGGCGTTCGCTTCGCCTTCTAGGGCGGGCGCGGTGCATTGACCGACTGGCGAGAGAGCCGCGCTTCCAATCGGGGCGCGGCTCTTTTGCGTGACGCGGGCCGGCGGGTGGCTTAGGAACGTTCCCAATGGCAAAAACGGTCGAGAGGGTGGTCATTGTCGGCGGCGGCACCGCTGGCTGGCTGGCGGCCGCGCGGCTCGCCGCGGCGCGTCCCACGCTCGACGTGACCCTGATCGAAGCACCCGACATTCCGACGATCGGGGTCGGCGAAGGCACCTGGCCGACGATGCGCGCGACGCTCGCCGCGATCGGGATTCCGGAGGGTGAATTCCTCGCGGCGTGCGACGGGTCGTTCAAACAGGGATCGCGCTTCGACGGCTGGGTCGATGGCGCGGTCGATGGCGCGGCAGACGATCGCTACCTTCACCCCTTCACCACGCCGCCCGCGCTGCCGACCGGCGAACTGCTCGCCGCCTGGCAGGCGACGGCGGCGGACAGGCCTTTCGGCGCCGCTATGACCGCGCAGGCGGCGGTCTGCGACCTCGACCTCGCGCCGCGCCAGCGCGCGATGCCCGATTATCAGGGCGCCGCCAACTACGCCTATCATCTCGACGCCGGTAAATTCGCGGCGCTGCTCCGCGATCATGCGACGCGGCGGCTCGGCGTCCGGCACCTTGCCGATCATGTCACCGCGGTGACGCGCGGCGAGGGCGATACCCTCGCGGCGGTCGCCACGCGCGCGCATGGCGAGATCGCGGGCGACCTGTTCCTCGACTGCACCGGACACGCCGCGCTGCTGATCGGCGGCGAACTGGGCGTCGAATGGATCGACCGCAGCGACACCCTGTTCAACGACCGCGCACTCGCGGCGCAGGTGCCTGTCGCCGAGGGCAGCGCGATCGCTTCGCAGACGATCTCGACCGCGCATCGGGCGGGATGGATCTGGGACATTGGGCTGCCGGGACGCCGCGGCATCGGCTGCGTCTATGCCAGCCGCTTCCTGGGCGACGACGCGGCCGAGGCCGAACTGCGCGCCTATATTGCGAGGGTCCTGCCGGGCGCGCCCGACGTACCGGTCCGCCGCCTGAGCTTCCCGACCGGCCACCGCGCGCGCTTCTGGCAGGGCAATTGCGTCGCGATCGGCCTGTCGGCGGGCTTCATCGAACCGCTCGAGGCCTCGGCGATCGTGCTGATCGAATTGTCGCTGAACGCGCTGATCGACAATTTCCCGGCCAGCGCGTCGGCGATGCCGATCCACGCCGAGCGCTTCAACACGCTCTTTCGCTATCGCTGGGATCGCATCGTCGAATTCCTCAAACTCCATTATCTGCTGAGCAAGCGCCCCGAGCCCTATTGGCTGGCGCAGCGTGACCCCGCGTCGGTCCCGCAACGCCTCACCGATATGCTGGCGCTGTGGCAGGAGCAGCCGCCATCGGCGTGGGATTTCCCGCAGGTCGACGAGATTTTCTCGGCCGAAAGCCACCAATATATCCTCTATGGCATGCGCCATCAGGTGCCGGCCGGGTTGCAGTCCAGCGACCGCGCGGTTGCGGCGCTCGCCGAGCAACGCCAGCGCGCCCGCTCGCTCGCCTCGGCGCTGCCGACCAATCGCGACTATCTCGATGCACTCACCGCCACCGCCACCGCGGCGGAATGAAGGAACCCGAATGACCATGCACGCCGCGCTCGACACCAACAGCCACCGCGACTTGCGCGTCCGCACCGACGCGGGCGCCGATCTGGGCGACGCGGTGATGGCGACGCTGACGGTGCCGAGCGAATTCCGCCAGGTGCAGGCGCATTATCCGATCCTGTTCCGCCGCGAGACCGGGCAGGAGGCGTTTATCGCGATGGCGCTGTTCGGGTTCGAGCCGGGCGAAAATCTCTATCTCGACGGCGCCCGCTGGGACGCGCGCTATCGCCCGCTGTCGGCCGCGATCCAGCCCTTTCTTGTCGGCCGCCCGGCGAACGGCGACGGGCCGGGCCAAGTGCATATCGACCTCGATCACCCGCGTCTGGCGGACGGCGGCGACGGGGTGCGGCTGTTCGACGCCGACGGCCAGGCAACGCCTTATCTGGAGGATATCGCCGAAAAGCTCGGCGCGCTCGACGAGGGGTATCGTGCCAGCGGCGATTTTTTCGCGGCCTTGCGCGACCATGACCTGCTCGAACCCTTCACGCTCGAGGTGACGCTCGACGACGGCGCGGTGAACTCGCTCGTCGGTTTCCACATCATCGACGAGGCGAAGTTGCAGGCGCTCGATGCTGAGACGGTCGGCAAGCTGCACGCCGCGGGGCATCTGATGCCGATCTTCATGGCGCTCGCCTCGCTCGCGCAGCTCGCGCCGCTGATCGCGCGCAAGAACCGCAGGCTCGGCCATGGCTGAACGCGACGGCGTGATATACAACCGCCTCGCGCGCGTGCCCGAGCGCTTATGCGATAAGGGGGCGGGGCTCGACGCGTTGCTGGAAGGCGCGCGCGAGCCCTTTGTCCTGCGCGGCCTCGTCGCCGACTGGCCGTTGGTCGCTGCGGCGAAGCGCTCGGCGCGCGACGCGCGGCGCTATCTGCTCGACCACGCGCGCGACCGGCCCTTCGCGGTGTCGATCGGCGCGCCGGGGCACGACGGACGGCTGTTCTACGACGCCGACATGGCGATGAATTTCCGCTCGGGCACCGGCAAGCTGCCCGACATCTTCGCGGGGCTGGACACCGCCGAGGAGCGCGGCGAAGCGCGCACCGTCTATCTCGCCTCGATCGACATTCCGGCGCATTTCGACGGCCTCGACGCCGCCAACCCGATCGACCTCGGCGACCGCGATCCGCTCAAGAGTATCTGGATCGGTACCAGAACGCGCATCGCGGCGCACAACGACTTCCCCGACAATTTGGCGTGCTGTGCCGCAGGCCGCCGCCGCTTCACTTTGTTCCCGCCCGACCAGTTCGCCAATCTCTATCTCGGCCCGATCGACAACACCCCGGCGGGGCGCGCGGTGAGCATGGTCGATTTCGACGCGCCCGACCTCGCGGCTTTTCCGCGCTTCGTCGAGGCGATGGCGCACGCGATGACCGTCGAACTCGAACCCGGCGACGCGCTCTTCATCCCGTCGATGTGGTGGCATCATGTCGAGGGGCTCGAACCCTTCAACATCCTCGTCAACTACTGGTGGCGCAGCACCCCGGCTTTTCTTGGCCAGCCGCAGGAGGCGCTGAACCACGCGATCCTCGCGATCCGCGACCTGCCCGACGCCGACAAGGCGATCTGGCGCGCCTTGTTCGACCATTATGTGTTCGAGAACGGCGCCGACGTCACCGACCATATCCCCGAGGCGGCGCGCAGCATCCTCGCGCCGCTCACCCCCGAAAGTGCCGGGCGCCTGCGCGCCTTCCTCCTGAGGAGCCTCAGCCGATGACCGACACCAAACAACGCATCGTCATCGCGGGCGGCGGCACCGCCGGCTGGATGGCCGCCGCCGCGATCGCGCGCACCATGGGCAACGCCGTCGATCTGACCCTCGTCGAATCCGAAGCGATCGGCACGATCGGCGTCGGCGAAAGTACCATCCCGCCGCTCGTCAACTACAACCGGCTGCTCGGGATCAACGAGGCCGATTTCATGCGCGCGACGCAAGCGACCTTCAAGCTCGGCATCTTGTTCGACCATTGGAAAGAGCCGGGCCACCGCTATTTCCACAGCTTCGGCCTCACCGGCAAGGACCATTGGTCGGCGGGGTTCCAGCATTTCTGGCTCCACGGCAGGACGCGCGGGCACGAGCAGAGCTACGACGAATATTGCATGGAACTCGTCGCCGCGCTGGAAGGCAAGTTCGCGCACCTGCCGAACGAGGGCATCAACTATGCCTATCAACTCGACTCCGGCCTTTACGCCCGCTTCCTGCGCCAGATGGCCGAAGCCGACGGGACCAAGCGGATCGAGGGCAAGATCGCACGCGTCGAACTCGACGGGACAAGCGGCGACATCGCGGCGCTGCTGCTCGACGGCGACCGGCGGATCGAGGGCGATCTGTTCCTCGACTGCACCGGTTTCCGCGCGCTGCTGATCGAGGGCGCGCTCCACGCGGGCTTCGACGACTGGACGCACTGGCTGCCGTGCGACAGCGCGATCGCGCTCCAGACCCCGAACGTCCGCCCGCCCGTGCCCTACACCCGCGCGATGGCGCACGACGCCGGCTGGCAATGGCGCATCCCGCTCCAGCATCGCACCGGCAACGGCCTCGTCTATTGCAGCCGCTACCTCGACCGCGACGCGGCGCTCGACCGGCTGCTCGGCAATATCGAGGGCGAGGCGCTGACCGAGCCGAATTTCCTGCGCTTCACCACCGGGGTGCGCCGCCGCCAATGGTATCGCAACTGCATCGCGGTCGGGCTGTCGAGCGGCTTCACGGAACCGCTCGAATCGACGAGCATCCATTTGATCCAGCGCGCGGTGCTGCGCTTCATCCGCATGCTGCCGCTCGGCAAGGTCAGCGAACGCGACATTGCCGAGTACAACGATCAGCAGATGCAGGACAATCTGCAGATCCGCGACTTCCTGATCCTCCATTATAAGGCGACCGAACGGCGTGACAGCGCCTTCTGGCGCCAATGCGCCGACATGCCGATTCCCGACAGCCTCGCGCAAAAGATCGAGCTGTTCCGTGAAACCGGGCGCGTCTTCCGCAAGAATGAGGAATTGTTCGCCGAGAACAGCTGGGTCCAGGTGATGATGGGGCAGGGGATCGCGCCGCAGAGCCATCATCCGATCGCGACCAAGCTCAGCGACGAGGAACTGGCGCGCTTCCTCGGCGGCATCCGCGACAATGTCCGCGACACGGTGGCGAAGCTGCCCGAGCATCACGCCTATGTCGCGCGCTATTGCGGCGCCGCGGTGCCGCAGGCGGCATGATGCGCGTCTGGCCATGCGGCGAAGTTGTCGCTAGCAGGGCGCGTTGCGCAGCTAGCGGGGATCGGACGATATAATGGGGCGTCGGCGGCAGTCGGTGACGATCAAACATGTGGCGGCCGATGCGGGGGTGTCGCTGCAGACGGTGAGCCGCGTCATCAACAACGAACCCAATGTCCGGCCCGAGATGAAGGAGCGCGTCCAGGCGTCGATCGACAAGCTGGGCTATGTCCCGTCGATTGCGGCGCAGCGGATGAGCGGCTCGCGATCCTATCTGATCCTCGCGATCAACGACCGCGAACGGACCATCGCCGACTGGAATGCGCGCGAAGGCACCGACTGGGTCGACCAGATGCTGTTCGGCGGCATGCTCAAATGCGCCGAGCTCGGGTACCGGATGATCTTTGAGCTCGTCGACACCCACAACGACCATGTTGAGCGCGAATTGCGCGCGATCATCGCCGCGCTCCAGCCCGACGGCGTCATCCTGACCCCGCCGCATTCGGACAATCCGCTGATCGTCGCATTGCTCCACCAACAGAAAATCCCCTTTGCGCGCATCGGCTCGCACGGCGGCGATGCCGGCATCGCGCTGACGATGGACGACGAAGGATCGGCGGCGCTCGCCACCCGCCATCTCGCCGCTCTCGGCCATCGCCGCATCGGCTTCATCTCGGGCTCGGTCGAATATGACCTCAGCCACTGGCGCATCGACGGCTGGCGCGCCGAGATGGCGGCGGCGGGGCTGCCGACCGACGGACTGCTCGCCGAGGGCGATTTCAGCGCCGCATCGGGCGAGGCGGCGGCGCGGCAGTTGCTCGCGCTTCCCGACCGCCCGACCGCGATCATCGCGAGCAACGACCAGATGTCGCTCGCGACGCTTGGCGTGGCGCGCGAATGCGGTCTCGACGTGCCGCGCGACCTGTCGTTGATCAGCTTCGACAACACCCCGATCATCCGCTTCACCCCGCCGGGGCTGACCGCGGTCGACCAGCCGATCGCCGCGACGGTGTCGCGCGCGGTCGAACTGATCATCGCCGCCCAGCGCGGCGAACCGCGCCCCACCGCGCCGACCGTCGTTCACGGCAGCCTGATCGAGCGCGGCTCGACCGCGGCGCCGTCCGCGAATGGCTGAGGACGCCGCGCCGCGCCGCCAGTCGACCGGTTTCCTGCTGCTCTATGCGCTCGCCGCCGCGGGCGGCGCGATCGCCTATGTGCCCTTCCTGACCATCTTGCTGCCGGTGCGGATGACCGCGCTCGCGGGGACGAACGACATTCAGGCGCTCGGCTATGTCACCTTCTTCGGCGCGATCGCGGCGAGTACGGGGGGCGTGCTGTTCGGCTGGCTCAGCGATCGCACCGGCAACCGCCGTGGCTGGGTGACCGCGGGCCTGCTGCTGACGATCGCGCTGCTGCTCGCGGTGCCGCTGGCGAAAGATGTGCCGTCGCTGATCGCGATCATCATCGGCTGGCAGCTCGCGCTCAACATGATGCTCGCCCCGCTCGCGGCATGGGCCGGCGATAGCGTCCCCGACCAGCAAAAGGGGCTGCTCGGCGGGCTGCTCGCCTTCTCGCCCGCGCTTGGCGCGGTCTCCTGCGCCTTCGTCACGCTGCCGGGCCTCGCCGACGCCGACGGCCGCCTCGCGCTCGTCGCGGTGCTGGTCGCCGGCGCGGTACTGCCCGTGCTGCTGCTCGGCCGGCCGCGCTCCTTTCCCGAACTCAATCGACCCGGCACCCCGGAACCCGAAACCGGCACGCCGCGTCCCCGGTCGATCGTCGTCCGCATGTGGAGCGCGCGCCTGCTCGTCCAGATCGCCGAGGCGGCGCTGTTCGCCTATCTCTTCTTCTGGTTCCGCTCGATCGAGCCGACGATCACCGACAGCGAGACCGCACAGCTGTTCAGCCTCGTGCTGACGATCGCGGTGCCGATGGCGCTGCTCGCGGGCCGCTGGGCCGACCGCACCGACCGCCCGATCCTGCCGCTAGCGATCTGTACGGGCATATTGACGCTCGGCCTCACCGGGATGGCGCTGGCCGAAACGCTGCTGGCGGCCAAGCTCGCCTATGTCGTCTTCGGGGTTGCCGCCACGATCTTCCTGTCGCTGCACAGCGGCCAGACGCTGCGGGTACTCCGGCGCCCCGACCGGCGCGGGCGCGATCTCGGCCTGTTCAACCTGACTAACACCGTGCCGTCGCTGATCATGCCCTGGCTCACCATTTCGCTGGTCCCGGGTTTCGGCTTCGATGCGCTGTTCCTGCTGCTCGCGGCCTTTGCGAGCATCGCGGTCGTCCTGCTCGCCACGATGCCGCGCCTGCGCTGATAGCGCAATCAAACAGGCGCTTGATTTCATTCACCCGCTATGCGAGAGGATGTTTGATAACGTTCACATAAGCGGAATGGGAGAGAATATGCGGCGACCTGCAATCGCGATGGCGACGGCGCTCCTTTTGACGGGCACGGCCAGCGCAGCGGCAGCACAGACCGGTGCGGCGGACGCCGCGACGGTCCATCCCGACCTTTGGCCGGCGGCGAAAAGCCCGGCCGCGATCACCGACGCGGCGACCGAAAAGCGCATCGACGCGCTGCTCGCGAAGATGACGGTCGAACAGAAGGTCGGCCAACTCGTCCAGGGCGACATCAGCACGATCACGCCCAAGGACCTCGAAACCTACCCGCTCGGCTCGATCCTGGCCGGCGGCAACAGCGGCCCGAACGGCAATGAGCGCTCAAGCGCCGCCGACTGGGCCAAGCTGGTCGGCGAATTCCGCGTGGTGTCGCTGAAGCCGCAGGCGAACGGCGTCGCCATCCCGATCATCTTCGGGGTCGATGCCGTCCATGGCCACAACAATATCCCCGGCGCGACCTTGTTCCCGCACAATATCGGGCTCGGCGCGGCGCGCGATGCCGAGCTGATCCAGCGCATCGGCGCGGTCACCGCCGCCGAAATCGCGGGCAGCGGCATCGAATGGACCTTCGCCCCGACGCTTGCGGTGCCGCAGGATCTGCGCTGGGGCCGCAGTTACGAAGGCTATGCCGCCGATCCCAGGCTCGTCGCCGACTATGCCAAGGCGATGGTCATCGGGCTGCAGGGTCAACTCGTCGCGGGCAAGGTGGTCGGCAAGGCGCATGTCGCGGCGACCGCGAAGCATTTCCTCGCCGACGGCGGCACCGACGGCGGCCGCGATCAGGGCGACGCCAGGATCGACGAAAAGGAACTGATCGCCAAACACGCGATGGGTTATCCCGCCGCGATCGACGCCGGCACGCTCACTGTGATGGCCAGCTTCTCAAGCTGGCAGGGGATCAAGCACCACGGCAACAAGGGGCTGCTCACCGACGCGCTCAAGCGGAAAATGGGCTTCGACGGCTTCGTCGTCGGCGACTGGAACGGCCATGGCCAGGTCGCAGGGTGCAGCGTCACCGACTGCCCCGCCTCGATCAACGCCGGGCTCGATATGTTCATGGCCCCCGACAGCTGGAAGGGCCTTTACGAAACCACGGTCAAACAGGCGAAGGACGGCACCATCTCCGCCGCGCGCCTCGACGATGCGGTGCGCCGCATCCTGCGGGTGAAATATAAGCTCGGGCTGTTCGATGCCGATCATGGCGGTCGCGGCGATGTCGCGGCGGTCGGCGCCCCCGCGCATCTCGCGGTCGCGCGTGAGGCGGTGGCGAAATCGCTCGTCCTGCTCAAGAACAACGGCAACGTGCTGCCGATCAAGGCGGGTGCCCGCGTCCTCGTGACCGGCCCCGGCGCCGACAATATGGCGATGCAATCGGGCGGCTGGACGATCAGCTGGCAGGGCACCGACGTCACCCACGCCGACTTCCCCAACGGCCAGACGATCTGGGAAGGCCTGCAGAAAGCGGTCGGCGAGGCGGGCGGCACCGCCGCGTTGTCGAAGGACGGCAGCTTCAAGGACAAGCCCGACGTCGCGATCGTCGTCTTCGGTGAGGAACCCTATGCCGAATTTCAGGGCGACGTCTCGACGCTCGATTACCAGCCGAACGACGCGACCGACCTCGCGACGCTTCAGAAGCTGAAGGCGGCGGGTATTCCGGTGGTCGCGCTGTTCCTCTCGGGCCGCCCGATGTTCACCAACCCCGAAATCAACGCCGCCGACGCCTTTGTCGCGGGCTGGCTGCCGGGGTCGCAGGGCGCCGGTGTCGCCGACGTCCTCGTCGCGGGCAAGACCGGCAAGCCTGCGCACGGCTTCACCGGGGTGCTGCCCTTCGCCTGGCCCGCCGACGCCGCCTCGCCGGTGAAGAAGCCGCTGTTCGCTGAGGGTTATGGCCTGAAATATGGCGAGACCAAACCGGTGCCGCCGCTCTCCGAAGACCTCGGCATCGACGTCGGCGCGGCGCTCAATGTCGAGAAATATTTCGCCGGTGGCCGCGCGCGGGCGCCGTGGCTGCTGTCGGTGACCGATGCCGGCGGCGCGCGACCGGTGGCCTCGCCGCCGCTCGCCAGCCCCTATGGCCATGTCGCGTCGCGCTCGGTCGATGTCGCGGCGCAGGAGGACGCCAAGAGCTTCACCTGGACCGGCCCGGGCTCGTTCAGCCTGTCGGGACCCAACGCCGACCTGTCGCGCCAGCTGAACAACAGCTTCGCGGTGCGGATCGACTGGCGCATCGACGCGGTGGGCGCGGGGCCGGTGCAGCTGTCCTTCGCCAACATCCCCTTCGATATCAGCGGGCTCGTCGCCGCCGCGCCCAAGGGGCAGGTGTCGACGATCAAGGTGCCGCTGCGCTGCTTCGCCGACGCCGGCGCCGATTTGACGCGCGTCGGCGCGGCGGTGGCGGTGCAGGCCGACAAGGGTTTTGCCGCGACGCTGCTGCATACGAATGTCGAGGCGGTCGGGGAGAATCTGCCTTGCCCGCCTCGGGGAAAGTGACCAGACCCGCACACGGGTTGGCGTAAGTCCAAAAAATAAATGGGGAGAGCTGAGATGGCATTGGCGCCGAACGTCGCGACGAGCGCGGACCCGAACACGGTCGAAAAAGCGGGCAAGGGTGGTGGCAGCGCGCTGGTGGTGCTGATCCTCGCCTTTGCGGTGTTCTTCCTGCTTGGCGGGGTAACGAACATCAACGACCTGCTGGTCGGCAAGTTCAAGCCGATGTTCCACCTGACGCACGCGCAGGCGAATTTGGTGCAGATGGCATTTTTCATCGCCTATGGCGCCTTTTCGATTCCCGCCGGCATCATCATGTCGAAGCTCGGTTATATCCGCGCCTTCGTGCTTGGGTTCGTCATCGTGGCGGCGGCCGCCTTCCTGTTCATCCCCGCGTCGGCGGCGGCATCCTACCCGGGCTTCCTCGCCGCGCTGTTCTGCATCGGCGCCGGCATCACGGTTCTGCAGGTGGCGATGAACCCGGTGATCACCACGCTGGGGCCGATCGAAACCTCGCACAGCCGCCTGACCTTTGCCCAGGCGTTCAATTCCGTCGGCGTGTTCGCGATGGTCTATGGCGGCGCATCTTTTCTGCTCGGCGATTCGACCCCGATCGACGCCGAGACCGCGACCGAGGCGCAAATTCAGGCCTATCGCGTCGCCGAGGGGGCGTCGATCGGCACCGCCTATATGTGGCTCGGCGTGCTGATGCTGGTGATCGCGGCGGTGTTCTGGATGTTCCGGTCGGCGCTCGACCATGCCAAGGCGAGCGATGTGAAGCTCGAGGGGACCTGGGGCCTGCTCACCCACAACCGCCGCGTCCAGCTCGGCGCGCTGTGCATCTTTGTCTATGTCGGCGCCGAAGTGGCGATCGGTTCGAACCTCATCGCCTATCTCGGCGATCCCAGCGTGATGGGACTGGGGCTTCAGGCCGCAGGCAAGCTGGTGGCGTTCTACTGGCTGGGCGCGCTCATCGGCCGCTTGCTCGGCGGTTTCATCCTGCGACTGGCAAAGCCGGGACGCGTGCTTGCGACCTTTGCGGCGGGGGCGATTTCGCTGATCATCCTGTCGGCGGTGACGACGGGCGCTTTGTCGGGCTGGGCGCTGATCCTCGTCGGCTTCTGCAATTCGCTGATGTTCCCGACGATCTTCAGCCTCGGGACCGAGGGGCTGGGCGAACGGACGCCGCAGGGGTCGGGCATCATGTGCACCGCGATCATCGGCGGCGCGATCGTGCCGTTCCTGTTCGGAACGGTGGCCGACATTGACATCCGGCTCGCGCTGGCGGTGCCGCTGGTCTGCTATGCGATCATCGCCGGGTTCGGGCTGTGGGCGGCACGCCAGGCGACCGCCTGACGGTCACGCGGTGGCGGCGTTCCACCGCGTGAACAGCCAGGCGCCGAACAGCAATTCGGCGCTACCGACCGCCAGCGTGATATGGACCGGCAGCGCCTCGGCCTGGATTGCGAAGCCGGTGCCGATCAGGAAGATCGCGCCGCCAAGCGCCCAATAGAGCCGGTCGCGATAGAGCGTCGCAAAGACGAAATAGCGCGCCCCGACGACGATCGCGAGTGCGGCGAAGGCGAAGGTCTCCGATGCGGGCAGCAGGCCAAACGCGATGAGCAGTCCCGCAAATAGCGGAAAGGTTGCCTCGAACCCGAGCAGTGACAGCGGATTGCCCTTCGACACCTTGGGCGCGCGAAACGCCCGCGCGATCAGCAGCGCCAGCGGAAAGATCAGCATCCCGCCGACAAAGATCGCGACATAGGCGTAAAAGCCGCCCCAGATGTACCAGGCGACGTCCGCCGCGAGCCAGGCCAGCCCCGAAACAAAAACCCCGGGCGCGCCGCCCAGATAGCCGCTGCGCAATTCATCCTGTGCCTGACCGATGTCGATGTTCGCCTCCTCTGACTGTGGATCCGGCGCTACGGGGAAACGCGCACCGTTTCAACGGGCTTGGCTCAGGCCGCGCGACAAGGCGAGATCAGGCGGCGAGGATATCGTTTTCGCCCATGCCGATATCGTCGCCGTTCGCCCACACGCTGTGGGTGCCCGCACAGATGCGCTCGGGCAGGATGATCCGGCACACCGGGCCCGCCGCGATATTCTTCGCGTCGATCAGCACGCATTCGGACTGGTCGGTTTCGAGGTCGGCGATGAAGGAGACGAGATAGCCATCATCCTCGTCCTTCGCATCGATCCGCGGTGCGAAGGGCGCCTCGCTGCCGAAACGGCCGGGACCAAATTCATATTGCTCGCTCGTCCGCGCCTCAAGGTCGTGTTTGACCAGCCCGCGAAACAGGAACCAGCCCGGCTCGGGGATCGCGCTATAGGCGTAGCGATAGCGCTTGCCGGCATAGCGCTGGTTGATCATCCCGAATTCGAGGTTGCGGTCGTCCAGCCGCTCTTCGCTCGTCTCGCCCGTCACCAGATCGAAGCGCCAGCGGTGAAGGCGCGGCTTGAGCAATTCCTGGTCGAGATAGGCCATCATCCGCTCGAACCCCTCGGGGGCGTTCGGATAGGATTTCGGCATCGGCTCTTCCTGATAATAGCCGTCGAGGATGATCTCGTCGCCGTCCTCCCACGCATTCAGCCAATGGAGTGTGTAGGTCGGTTCAGCCTCGAACCAACGGATATCCTCGGGGCTCCCGTGGCGGGGGATGATCGCGAAGCGGGTTTTTTCATCGGGGTGGAATTGCACGACGTGGAGCCGCTTTTCGAGCAGCTCGGGGCTCCAATAAAGCGGCATGTCGTTGAGGATCGCGTAGTTTTCGGTGAACGCCATGTCGTGCGGCAGGCGCGGTCCGGGCAGCGGCACCGGGATATAATGCTTCAGCTTATTGTCCGCGCCGACGATGCCATAATGCATGTACGGCGCGTGCTTCGAGTAATTGAAGAACATCAGTTCGCCGGTCGCAGGATCGACCTTGCAATGTGCCGAAATGCCGTCGAGCGGTACCCAGCTTTCGGTGCCATGCTGTTCCAGCGTGAACGGATCGAGCCGATACGCCTCGCCGCACTGATAGAATGTCGAGATGATCTTGCCCGCATGGATCGTAACGTCGGTCGAACTGCTGTCCTTCAGCCACTCTTGCGCGCCCCAGCCGTGCCGCGTCGACTTGTGCGGTGGCTCCATCAACCCCGCCCATAGTGAACGCCCGGCTTCCTTCTCGGCCTCGAACCCCTTGGTGCGGACGAAGCGGCTGCGATAGCTCGCACGCCCCCGTTTGAAGCTTATCGCATGGATGAACCCGTCGCCATCGAAGGGGTGATAGCGCCCGATCGGATCATGCACCTGATTCTCGCCGGTGCGGACATAGACGCCGTCGATGTCGGCGGGGATCGTGCCGATCACCTCGGCATCGCCATTGGCGAAGATCGCGTTCCATTCGTTGAACGTCGGCCGCCATGCGCCCCGCATATAGGGATGGTCGTTCGGCTGGATCGTGGACTCGATCGTCTCGACGAGCTCGGCGGTCATGCGATGACTCCTTCGGCGCGGGCAAGGCGTCGCCGCGCCACGGCGGCATCATAGTCCAAAATCAGGCGATCGACGAGAGCGGCGCCATCAGGGGGAAGGGGATTGCATCAATTCGTCCAGTACACATAATCCTGTCCGTCTTTCCACGGCGCGTTCTGCGGTACGTCGATCCGCACGGGGCCTTCGATCAGGCCCGGCCAGATCGGTTTCGTCATGCCCTGGTTCTGCGCCTCGATCATCGCGCTGAGCGCGGCGACGCGCCGCGGCTCGCGCGCCGACAGATCGGTCTGTTCGGTCGGGTCGGCCGCGAGATTATAGAGGCGCGTCTTCGCCGGCCGCTTCGTCACCTGCAATTTCCAGTCGCCCGCGCGCACCGCGCGATAGTCGCCCGAGCGCCAGAACAGCGCCTGCCGCTTCGCGGGTCCAGCCAATATGTCCTCGCTGTCGACCACCCGGTCGGCCGGCAGCTTCGCACCGGCGACCGCCGCGATCGTCGAGAAGATGTCGAGGTGACCGGTCGGGTCGGCCCGCGTCGAACCCGGCGCGATCGTCCCCGGCCAGCGCATGAAAAAGGGCGTGCGGATGCCGCCCTCGAAAAAGGTCGCTTTCCACCCGCGATACGGCGCATTGAGATGGTCGATCCCGGTGTACCAGGCGCCGCCATTGTCGCTGGTGAAGATGACGAGCGTGTTGTCGTCGATGCCCACCTCTTTCAGCTTCGCCATCACGTCGCCGATCCGCCGGTCGAGCTGCGCGATCATCGCGCCATAGACGCGGGTCTTCTCATTCTTGATCTGCGGCAGCTTGCCATACTCCTCGCGCGTCGCCTGCAGCGGGGTGTGCGGGGCGTTGAAGGCCAGATACATAAAGAAAGGCCGGTTCTTGTTCGCTTCGATCGCCTTTGTCGCCTCTGCGGCGAAATAATCGGTCATATGCCCCTTGGGGTGGAATCTCTTGCTGCCGTTGAAACTCACCGCGTGGCGCAAATTCGCCCACAGGAAGCGGTCGATGCGGTCCCACGGCAGCTTCGCGTTGACAACCTCAGGGTCATCCTCCGGCAAAAACATCGCCGCCCCGCCAAGCACCGCGAGGCTTTCGTCGAAGCCCTGGTTTTGCGGTTGCAGGGCGGGAGACTCGCCCAGATGCCATTTGCCGATATGCAGCGTGTGATAGCCCGCCGCCTTTACCGCCTCGGCGATCGTCACCTCGCTCGCGGGAACGCCCATGTCGGGATAGTCGGGGATGTCGGGGGTGATCAACTCCCTGTGGAACACCGGCCGCAGCGGTCCGATCGCGTCGCCATGCGCCAGATTCTCGGCGAACTGGACCGGCACGGCGGTAAATTCGAAGCCGAAGCGCGTCGGATAGCGCCCCGTCATCATCGCCGCGCGCGACGGCGAACAGGTTGCGTTGGCGGCATAGGCGGTGGTGAAATTCATCCCCTCGCGTGCCAGCGCATCGATATTCGGGGTCTTGACGATCCCGCCGGCGACCCCGCCGCCGTTGAGGCTGATGTCGTTAAACCCCAGGTCGTCGGCGACGATCAGGATGATGTTCGGCGGCCGTTTCGTTCCCGGCGGGGCGGCGGGTGCGTCCGCGGGTCCCGCGGCCCATGTCACGACATGGTTCGGCTGCACGGGGTCGCGCCAGTCCTGGACCAGCCCGGGCAGGCGATAGCTGTTCGCCTGATATGCCCAATATCCGCCAGCCCCCAACAGCGCGAGCACGCTCAGCGCCGCCCATCTTTTCTTCATAGCCCCACCCGCTCCACGGTTGCCGTCGATGTTATGGCACTATATGTGTCATTATATGATGCGCCATGCAAGATCGTTCGGCGCGGCATTGACCCGGGCGTCAAGCTGGGCCAGCGGGGACGCCATGGCAACGAAAACCAAAGCCAGGATCGACGCCGACGCCGCGCCGCGGGTCGACGGCCGCCGCGAAC
This sequence comes from Sphingopyxis sp. Root1497, assembly GCF_001427085.1. Classification (NCBI taxonomy): domain Bacteria; kingdom Pseudomonadati; phylum Pseudomonadota; class Alphaproteobacteria; order Sphingomonadales; family Sphingopyxidaceae; genus Sphingopyxis; species Sphingopyxis sp. Root1497. The sequence goes on along the minus strand of NZ_LMGF01000004.1, from coordinate 494,098 downwards.
GCAGCCGGTCGAGCCGCGCGCGCATCGTCGCCGCGATGCTTGACCTCATCGACCGCGGCGATCTGTCGCCGAGTGCGGCGCGCGTCGCCGAGGAAGCGGGGGTGGGGCTGCGCACCGTGTTCCGCCAGTTCGACGACATGGACACGCTCTACCGCGAAATGTCCGAAACGATCGCCGAGCGGGTGATGCCGATCGTCGTCGCGCCTTATGCGGGCAAGGACTGGCGCGCCGACGTGCGCGACCTTGCGGCACGGCGTGCCCGCGTCTTTGAAACGATGCTGCCCTTCCGCCTCGCCGCCAATATCAAGCGCTATCAGTCGCCGTTCCTGATGGGGCAATATGGCCAGGTCGTCGCGCTCGAACGCGATCTCCTGTTCCGCCTGCTCCCCCACACCATGATTGCCGACCGCGTCGGCCGGGAGGCGCTGTGCGTCGCGCTGTCGTTCCAGACCTGGCGCGCGCTGCGCCACGACCAGGGCTTGCTGGTCGACGAAGCCGGGGCGGTCGTCGCGCAGATGGTCGAAGCGCTGATCGCGGGGGCGGCGCGATGAAGCGGGCCGTCCTGACCGCATCGCTGGCACTGGCCGGGTTGCTCGCCGCCTGCGGCGACAAGCCCGCCGACGAGGTCGCGGCGACCTCGACGCCGACCTGCCCCGCGATGCCGAAAGCGGACTATGTCTGGATTCCTGGTGCCACGTTCGCGATGGGCGCCGACGCGCATCTGCCCGAGGAAGGCCCGGAGAAACAGGTCAAGGTCGCGGGTTTCTGGATGGCGACCCACGAAGTGACGAACGGCGAATTCGCCGCCTTCGTGAAAGCGACCGGCTACAAGACGCTCGCCGAGCGCGACCCGCCGCCGCTGCCCGGCGCGCCGCCCGAGATGCTGGTGCCCGGCGGCGCGGTGTTCACCGCGCCGACCGACGGCAACCCGAACTGGTGGCGCTGGGTCGTCGGCGCCGAGTGGCGCCATCCCGCCGGACCCGACACCGCGATCGACGGCCGCGACCGCGAACCGGTGGTGCAGATCGCCTATGACGACGCGCTCGCCTACGCCCGCTGGGCGGGCAAGGCGCTGCCGAGCGAGGAGCAATGGGAACTCGCCGCCGCGACCGGGGGCGCCGACCGCAATGTCCCCATCGTCGACGGCAAGCCGCAGGCGAATTATTATCAGGGCGTTTTCCCGGTCCGCGACATGGGCACCGACGGCTTCACCAGCCGCGCCCCCGTCGCCTGCTTCGCCGCCGACAAGCATGGGGTGCACGACCTCATCGGCAATGTCTGGGAATGGACCACCGGCGCGATCGACGACGAAAGCAATGTCATCAAGGGCGGCAGCTTCCTGTGCGCCGCCAATTATTGCGCCCGCTACCGCCCCGCCGCGCGCCAGTTCCAGGAACGCTCGCTGGGCACCGACCACATCGGCTTCCGCCTGATCGACACGACACGCCCGGCGCCGGCGGGGTAATTGGGTAGCGCGCGACCGCGCCGGGTCGCTAACCGGGGCGGACATTCCATTTCATCGTCATCCCGGGCTTGACCCGGGACCCGCCTTCCTTCTGTCGCCGTCGGATCAAAGACAAGGCAGGCCCCGGGTCAAGCCCGGGGTGACGAAGGCAGGACCTCCCGGATTCAGCGCGAACCCGATGTCCGAACCCGCCTGCGCCGCCGCCAGCCCCAGATCAGCGCCACGATCGCCAAGATCCCGCCGCCGAGCCAAAGCCCGGCCTTGATCGCGCGCTTCTTGCCCTGCTTCTCCCACGCATAGGCGTTGATCTGCGCATCGGCGGTATAGCCCGCGGGCATGTCGAGCACGCCATTGGCCTTCGCATAGGCGCGGTAGTCGGCCATCATCGCCTTGAACCGGTCGGGCATCGCCGCCGACAAATCCTTCGTCTCGCCCGGATCACTCTTCAGGTCGTACAGCCGCCAGCTGCCGTCGCCGGTCGGCGGCAGGTTGCGCACCAGCTTGTAATCGCCGCGAAACAGCGCGGCATTGCCCGACAGCTCATACCCCAGCGGATCGTCGCCATGCACGCTGCCTGCCGCGCCGCCGAGCATGGGGACGAGGCTGCGGCCGGTGACGGGCTCGACCGCGCGGCCTTTCCAACTGCCGCCATGCCCGGGCACCCCGGCCAGCTCGGCGAGCGTCGGCAATATGTCGGTGACATGCGCCAGCCCGCCGTTGATCGCGCCGGCGCGGATCTTCGCATGGGCCGGCCAGCTCACGATCAGCGGCACGCGCAGACCGCCCTCGGTCGCGCTGAACTTATACCCCGACAAAGGCGACACCGCCGCGCTCGCCCAGCCCGGGCCGATCGCCGCAAAGCTGCCGCGCCGCCCGATGTTCGCGGTCGCGGTGTCGTACTGCATGTTCAGGAACAGCCGGTTGCGCGTGCTGCTGAACGGGTTGATCGGCTCGGCGCCATTGTCCGACAGGAAGACGAAGATCGTGTTCTCATATTGACCGCTGGCCTTCAGATGGTTGACGAGCCGCCCGACCTCGCGGTCCATCGCGGTCGCCATGCCGGCATAGGCCTGCATCACCCGCACCGCCGCCGCGCGCTCCGCGGCGTCGAGTTTGGCCCAGTCGGGGGTGGTTGCCATCGTCGACATCGGCGCGCCCGGGGGGACGATGCCCAGCGCCGCGGCGCGCTTCGCCCGCGCTTCGCGCAGCGCGGTCCAGCCGTCCTTGTACATCGCCGAATAGCGCGCGATGTCGCCGTCGGGCGCCTGTATCGGGATATGGTTGGCGAGGAAATTGATCGACGCGAGGAAGGGTTTGCCGCTCGCCCGATCGGCGTCGATATAATCGATCATCTTCTCGACGACGAAGGTCGAGGAATAGAAGTTTTTCGGCAGCGTCGCCGGCTTACCATTCTCGGTCCAGGCGGCGGTGTCGTACATGCCCTCGATCGGCCGCTGTTCGAAATTGTCGGCACCGGCATCGGCGAGGCTGAAGGCGCGATTGTAACCGCGCGCCTCGGGCAGCCGCGTCGCGTCGCTCCCCAGATGCCATTTGCCGGTGAGGTATGTGTTGTATCCCGCCGCGCCGAACAATTCGGCGATCGTCACGACGCGGTGGTTCATCACCGTGTCGTACCCCGGCTGGCCGCGATGCGCGTCGGGGATCGTCTCGGGCATGTTGCCCAGTCCGTTGCGGTGGTTCATCACCCCGGTCTGCAGCATCGCCCGCGTCGGCGAGCAGCTTCCGGCGGCGTGAAAGTTCGAAAAGCGCATGCCCGCATAGGCGAGCGCGTCGATATTGGGGGTCGCGAACTCGGCGCCGAACGACCCGACGTCGCTGAAACCCCAGTCGTCGGCGAGCAGGATCACGATATTGGGATGCTTCGGGGCGGGAGAGGGGGCAGGGGCCGCCTGCACCGGCGCCAGCATAAACGCGGCGGCCAGTGCCGCCATTCCCCGCCTCTTCATCGCGAATCCCCCTCCGATATATTGGCACATGTTATGCCAATATATTCGCAGCCGCAATCGATCCTTCAAATCCTCCCTGTTCCAAAGATATGAGAGGACCTAATCGAACCCCGCCAGGAACGCGGCGACATTCACGCCGAGGTCGCCGACCGCATAGCCGCCCTCCATCACCACCAAAGTCGGCAGGCCAAGGTCCGCGATCGCCCGCGCCATCTCGCCATAATCGGTGCGTTCGAGCCGGAAGCTCGAGATCGGATCGCCGCTGAAGGTATCGGCGCCGAACGAGACGATCAGGCAGCGCGCGCCCCGGTCGGCAATCGCGCCCAGCGCGGTATCGAGCGCCGGACGGTACGCCGCGCCATCGGTCCCGCGCGGCAGCGGCAGGTTCAGCGTCGCGCCTTCGCCCGCCCCCTCGCCGCGCTCGTCGGCATGGCCCCAGAAAAAGGGATAGTCGGTGACCGGATCGGCGTGGATCGAGGCGAAGAAGATGTCGCCGTCGGCATAGAAGATGTCCTGCGTGCCATTGCCATGATGATAGTCGACATCGAGGATCGCGACCGGGCCGAGCCCCAGCGCCTGCGCCCGCCGTGCCGCGATCGCGGCGTTGTTGAGGTAGCAATAGCCGCCCATATAGTCGCGCCCGGCATGGTGCCCCGGCGGGCGGCACAGCGCGAAGCTATGGGCATCACCCGCCGCCAGCGCGTCGAGCGCGGTCAGCGCGCATTGCGCCGACCAATAGGCCGATTGCCACGTCCCCGCCGCGATCGGGGTCGAAGCGTCGAAGCTGTACGCGCCGATCTCGGCGTCGATGCGGTCGAAGCGCAGCGGGCGCCGCCGCACCACCGGAAAGCTGTAACCGATCGCATCGCCGGTGCGCCCCGCCGCGAGCCAGCCGTCATAGGCGCGCTCGAGGAAGGCGAGATAATCCGCGTCGTGCACCGCGGCGAGCGGCGCCATCCCGAAATCGCGCACCGGCTGCCAGTCCGCCAGCGCCGCGACGATCGACCGCGACCGCGCGACATTTTCTGCATAGGGCACGAACTCGCCATTGTGCAGTTCGCGCGTCGGCGCGTGCTCCGTCTGCCGGTCGTCGAAGAAAAGTTTCACCTCTGGCCCGTCCTTCCGCGCCGCCGTTCTGACGGTCCGCCCGAACCTAGGCCGGCGGCCCGACAAGTCAAAGGCGGCGGCACCCGCCGGGCTAGTCGGCCTTCATCACGAACGCCGGCCCCAGGTCGATCGTCCGTGCGCCGTCGCCCAGCGTCAGCGCGACATTGGCCTTGCCCGCTTCATGGTCGGCGGCGGCGATGCCGTTGATATGCACCAGCGCCCAGTCCTTCGTCACCGGCACGCGGCCCGCGACGATCGGCGCATAAGGCGCGTAATTCTGCTGGATCGCGGCGCCGATGTCGCCCGCTTCGCCGTCGGCGACCCGCACCCACAGCGCGAGGATCAACTTGTCGCCCCGCGCGATCGGCTTGTCGATCGGCACCGACGCGCCGATATCCCACGCATTGGCCGGCTTCGCCGCGATCGTCACCCGCATCGCCGTGCCGCCCTGCACCGCGCCATCCTTGCGCGCCTTGTGCGTCTGGCCGGGGCCGAAGACGGTCCAGCCGGCGGTCGGCTCGTTGAGCAAGGGCGGCGGCGCGGCTTCGTTCTGGGCCTGAAGCGGAACAGTCAGTGCCAGAGCGGCGGCAGTCAGCGCGATACGCATCGAAATCACGACAAGTCTCCCCATTTTGCACGAGTCGATTGCATGATCTTATAGAGACAAGTAAGATATCAATCTAATACCAATTGACGAAAAAGGGGATCGGCATGCGGATCGCGGCGATACTGGCTCTGGGAGTCGCGGGCGCTGCGCTCGCTCCCGCGACATATGCGCAGGATGGCGCGGCTACCAAGGGCAGCTACGAACTCGTCTGGGCCGACGAATTCGACACCGACGGCCCGCCCGATCCCGCCAAATGGGTGTGGGACACCCACGCCAACAAGATCGGCTGGTACAACAAGGAACTGCAATATTATGCCGCCGACCGGCCCGAGAACGCCCGCGTCGAAGGCGGCCGGCTGATCATCACCGCGCGCAAGGAAGCGCTGTCCGACCGCGCCGACCATGGCGGGCAGGGCTATAGCTCGGCGCGGCTGATCACCAGGGGAAAGGCCGACTTCACCTATGGGCTGGTCGAGGTTCGTGCCAAGCTGCCGTGCGGGCAGGGCAGCTGGCCGGCGATCTGGATGCTCGGCGCGACCGCGCCCTGGCCCGACGGCGGCGAGATCGACATCATGGAGCATGTCGGCACCACCCCCGGCGATGTCTTTGGCACGATCCACAACCGCTCGACCGCGGGGACGTCGGGTAACGGCAACAAGATCCGCGTCGACGACGCCTGCACCGCCTTTCACGATTATCAACTGCTGTGGACTCCGCGCGAACTGCGCATCGCGGTCGATGGCAAGCCCTATCACCGCTATGCCAACGCCGGCACGGGCGACGACCAATGGCCGTTCGACAAGCCGCATTATCTGCTGCTCAACCTCGCGATCGGCGGCGCCATGGGCGGCGCGGTCGACGATGCGATCTTCCCGGCGCATTTCGAGATCGAATATGTCCGTGTCTATCGTCAGGCGGTGCGCGGGGCCGCGCCCGCCGAATGACAAGCTGTTGAGAAAGCGTGGCGGCGCGGTCCTATAGTCCAGTCAGGCCGCGCCGCCACTTCCATGCCCTCCGGGAAGAGGAGGGCGGAACCCTAATCGTGCAGGATATGCAGCACGTCGCCGCCGGGCCGCGCGACGCCGCGCGTGACGCGCGCCAGTCCCGGCTCGTCGACCCGCGCCGGATCGGCGAGTTCGACCCGCGCCCGCCCGTGCAGCGCCTGCACGCTGCGTACATTCGCCGCGCCGCCCAGCGCATCGAGGATCGCGGCGGGCAGCACCGCGTCCGCCGGCCGGCCGGCCGGTGTCGCGGTGACCATCGCTGCCGCCGTGCCGCCCGCCGCCAGCGCCCCGCGAATCTCTTCCGCGACCAGATCGGCGACCGGGCCGAGCACGACCTGCGCCGCATGGTCCGAAGGCCGGATGATCCCGCGCGCGCCAAGCGCCGACAGCGCCGCCTCGTCGACCGCGTGGCTGTCGGCGACGATCAGCCGCAGCCGGGTGGTGCAGGCGTCGACGCTCGTCAGATTGCCCGCTCCCCCGAGCGCGGCGACAAAGGCCCGCCCGCGTGCGCTGCCCGCCGAGGCGGTCGCCGCCTCGGCGATTTCACCTGTCTCGCGCCCCGGGGTCGCCAGGTTGAACCGCCGGATGAAAAAGCGGAACAGCCCGTAATAGACTCCCGCATAAACCGCCCCGATCGGCAGCAGCCACAGGGGGTTTTTCGCGAGGCCGAAATTCAGCACATAGTCGAACAATCCCGCCGAAAAGCCAAAGCCAAGCTTCACGTCGAGCGCGTTCATCAGCGCCATCGACGCCCCGGTCAGCAGCGCGTGGATCGCATAGAGCAGGGGCGCGACGAACATGAAGGTGAACTCGATCGGTTCGGTCACCCCGGTCAGGAAGCTGGTGAAGGCGAGCGAAAAGAGCATGCCGCCGACCGCCTTGCGCCGTTCGGGCCGTGCCTCGTGATACATGGCGAGGCACGCGGCGGGCAGGCCGAACATCATCACCGGGAAGAACCCCGACATGAAGGCACCGGCATCGGGATCGCCCGCGAAGAAACGCCCGAGGTCGCCCGTCGCACCATTGAAATCGCCGACGACGAACCAGGCGGCGTTGTTGATGATATGGTGCAGCCCGGTGACGATCAGCAGGCGGTTGAGCGCGCCATAGAGGAACAGTCCGACGCTGCCGCTTTCGACCACGGTGCGGCTGGCGCTGTCGATCGCGCCGCTGATATGCGCATAACCATAACCGATCACCGCCGCGAGCAGCAGTCCGGCGACGCTGCTTGCGATCGGCACGAAGCGGCGACCGCCGAAAAAGGCGAGATATTCGGGCAGCGCGATCGTCGCGAAACGGTTGTAGAAATTGCCGGCGATCAGCCCCGACAAGATGCCGATCGGGACCTCCAGCTTGTCGATCTGGCTCAACGCCCAGTCCTTCGCCGCCAGCGCTGCCGCCGCGTCGGGCAATCCGACGCCGATATCGGGCGGCGCAACCATAAAGGTCTGCGCCCCGGTAACGGTCACGAGGTAACAGGTGACCCCCGCGAGCGCCGCGGCACCATTGCCGTCGCGCGCGAAGCCGACCGCGACGCCGATCGCGAACAAGATTCCCAGATTGGCGAAAATCGCCGACCCCGCCGCCGAGATGAAGGCGATGTCGAGCAGGTCGTCCTGGCCGATGCGCAGCAGCAGGCCGGCCACCGGCAGCACCGCGATCGGCAGCATCAGCGCACGGCCGAGCGGCTGGAGCGTTTCGAGAATCTTCCGCATTACCGTGTCTCCTCGAACGCGCGGGCCAGCGCGCGCACGTCCGCCGCCGATTTGCATTGCAACGCCAGGTCGGCATGCGCGCGCGCCTCGACCAGCGTCAGCCGGCGCACCACCTGCTTGGCCTCGGCGACGAAGCCCGGCACCGCTGAGACTTCGGTGACGCCCAGCCCGATCAGGATCGGCAGCGCCGCGGGATCCGACGCCAGCCCGCCGCACACCCCGACCCAGCGGCCATGCGTCGCGGCAAGGCGGCACGTCTCGCCGATCATCCGCAGCACCGCGGGATGGAGCGCGTCGAGCCCGGCGGCGACCGCCGGATTGCCGCGGTCCATCGCCAGCACATATTGGGTCAGGTCGTTGGTGCCGATCGACAGGAAATCGGCCTCGGCGGCGAGCAGGTCGGCGGTCATCGCGGCGGCGGGGGTCTCGACCATCACCCCGACCTCGACCGGAACGACGATGCCCATATCGCCGCGCAGCGTGTCGACCAGCGCCCGCACAGCGCGCAGTTCGTCGAGGCTCGCGACCATCGGGATCATGATCCTGCACTGGCCGACGGGCTCGACGCGCAGAATCGCGCGGAGCTGGGTTTCGAGCAGGCCCGGATGCGCGAGCGCGACGCGAATGCCGCGTTGGCCGAGCGCCGGATTTTCCTCGGGCCCGATCGGAATATAGGCGGCGGGCTTGTCGCCGCCGATGTCGAGCAGACGGATGATCACGGGCTTGCCGGCGAGTGCATCGGCGATCGCCTGATAGGCCGCGTGCTGCTCATCCTCCGACGGCGCAGCGTCGCGGCCCAGGAACAGGAACTCGCTGCGCACCAGACCCGACCCCTCGGCCCCCTGTGCGGCGGCCAACACCGCATCGTCGACGGTGCCGATATTGGCGAAGACCTCGATCCGGGTGCCGTCGGCGCTGTGGCACGCCTCGGCGGCGGCGGCGCGCGCGGCTTCGCGGCGTGCGGTGCGCTGGGTCAGGCGCTGCGTGAAAGCCTCGGTATCGGCGGCCGATGGAACACTGTTAACATGGCCCGCTTCGGCGTCGAGCAACAGCAAATGGCCGTCCTCGACCACATCGAGCGCGTCGCCCATCGCGACCAGCGACGGCAGCCCCATGCCCGCGCACAATATCGCGACATGCGACGTCGGCCCGCCGCGCGACAGCGCGATGCCGACCAGCCCCGTCGCCGACAGTGCGATCAACTGCGACGGCAACAGGTCGTCGGCGACCAGGATCGCGCCCGGCGCGATCGTCTCGGCCTCGGTCGGGGTGCCGGTCAATGCCGACAGCAATTGGCGTTCGATATCGACCAGATCGTCGATCCGTTCGATCAGATGCGCATTGCCGGTCGCGCGCAGCGCGTCGATCTGGTCATGGACCGCGCCGCGCCAAGCGAAGCCCGCGCTCGCCCCGTCGGCGATGCGGCGCTCGGCGGCGCCCAGCAATTCGGGATCGTCGATCAGCGCGAGGTGCGCCTGCATCACCGCCGCAACGCTGCCGCCCGCGGCCTCGGCGCGCGCGGCGATCCGCCCGCGCACATCGGTCCTTGCCGCGATCAACGCGGCGCGTTCTTCCACGGCGCCGGTGCCTTCGCGTGCGACCGCGATCTCGGCGCGGTGCAGCCGCACAGCCGGACCCATGGCGAGGCCGGGCGAGGCGATCACGCCGCCGATATGCCCCTCGGCCAGTGACGTTGCCGGTGCTGCGACCGGGGCAGGGGCGGGGCGCGCGCCTTCGCCCATGTCGGTCGCGAGCAATGCGACCACCGCCGCCAGTGCCGCCTCGGCATCGTCGCCGCGCGCCTGCACGACGATCTCGCTGCCGAAGCTGGTGCCGAGCGCGAGCAGCGCGACGGTGCTGCGCGCATCGCCGCGCGTCTCGCCATGGAGCAGGTGGACGTCCGCCTCATAGCCGCGCACCGTCTCGCCGATCCGCGCGGCGGGGCGGGCGTGGATGCCGTGCGGCAGCGACAGCTTCACCGCCTGCTCGATCAGCGTCCCGTCGTCCGACCGCTTGCGCGCATCGGTCTGCACGGGGACCAACGTCATCAGCGCCTCGCACGCGCCGACCGCCGCATCGACGGTGCGCTTCGTGATCGTGAAGGCCTCGGCATTGGTGACGAGGACCGGGGTGATCAGGCTCGTCGCGGCGAGCGCGACCGCGTCCATGTCGAACCGGATCAGCGGGTCGCCGCGCGACACCATCTGCCCCACCGACACCAGCGGGGTGAATCCTTCGCCTTTCAGCATCACCGTATCGAGCCCGATATGGATCAGCAGTTCGGCGCCCTCGGCGCTGCGCAGCGCGACCGCATGGCCCGAGGCATGGAGCGTCGTCACTTCGCCGTCGCACGGTGCGACGACGGTGTCGCCGAGCGGCTGGATCGCCACCCCGTCACCCATCATGCGCTGTGCGAAAACGGGATCGGGGACGCCGTCGAGGGCCGAGACCCAACCCCTGAGCGGCGAGGTGACGATCAGGCTCATCGGCGGTTCCTCAACTTTACTGGGCGGCCTGGACAAAGGCCGATGCGGTATCGGTGACGGAAGCGCCGCCGATCCATGTCTCGCGCGGCGCGAGCGCCTTGTCGAGCCACACGAAATCGGCACGGCGCCCCGGCGCGATCGCGCCATGGCTCGCCGACAGCGACAGGAAGGCGGCGGGCGTCGCGCTCGCCATCGTCGCGGCCTCGGGCACCGATAAGCCGGTGACCTCGACCGTCTTGCGCAGCGCCGACGCCATGTCGAGGTGGGTGCCCGCGAGCGTGCCGTCCTCGAAGATGCAGACGCCGTCCTTCACCGCGATGCGCTTGCCCTGTAGGGTGAATTCGCTGTCGTCGGTGCCGACGCTCGGCATCGCGTCGGTGACCAGCATCAGCCGGTCGATGCCCTTCGCCTTCACCGCCAGCCGCACGACCGCGGGGTGGAGGTGGACGTCGTCGACGATCAGCCCGCAATAACAGTCCGAATCGAACGCCGCGCCGACGGCGCCGGGGTCGCGGTGGTGCAGCGGCGACATCGCATTGAACAAATGGGTGAAGCCGCTCAGTCCGGCGGCGATCGCGCGCTGCGCCTCGTCATAGGTGGCGTCGCTGTGCCCCGCGCTGACGATTACGTCATGCGCGACCAGCGTGCGGATATCCTCGTCGTCGCACAGTTCGGGGGCGAGCGTCAGCATCACCTTGCCGCGGCGCGGCGCGGTCAGCAGCGCCAGCGTCTCGGCATCGAGCTTGCGGATGCGATGCGCCTCGTGGATGCCGCGCTTCACCTCGTTGATGAACGGCCCTTCGATATGGATGCCGATAACGCCGGGGACGCCCGCGTCGATCGCATGGTCGACCGCGGTCAGCGCGGCGGCGATCTGCTCGGCGGTGTCGCTGATCAGTGTGGGCAGGAAGGCGGTGGTGCCGAAACGGACATGCGCCGCCCCGATCGCGGCGATCGATTCGACGTCGACATGGTCGTTGAACAATATGCCGCCGCCGCCGTTGACCTGCGTATCGACGAAGCCGGGCAGCAGCCAGCCGCCCTCTAGGTCGATCACGGCATCGGCGCGCGCGCTGCCGGTCGCCGAGACGGCGGTGATGACGCCGTCGGCGACGGCGATGTCCGCCGCGCCGACGGCGCCACCGGGCTGTGCGACCCAGCCATTCTGAAAGCGAAGGATCATAGGGTCTCGGTAACCTTGTTGAGGTGCGGGGGCGAGTCGGGGTTGCGGCCGCGCGCGACCGCGAGCGCGCTCGCCATGCGGTAAAAGCTCTGGATCAGCAGGATCGGTTCGATCGCAGGGTGCGCGGGCAGCGCGGGCAGGTCGCCGCCCGCCGGATCGGCGAGCAGCACCGTCGCGCCGCGGCCGCGAAACTCCGCCGCCGCCTCGCGCACGCTCTCCGCCGCGCGGTCGCTGCCGCCGAACGCCAGCACATGGAACGTGTCGCCGACGATCGCCATCGGCCCGTGCCGCACTTCGGCGGCGCTGAAACTCTCGGCATGGAGCGACGAGGTCTCCTTGAACTTGAGCGCGGCTTCCTGCGCGACGCCATAACCATAGCCGCGGCCGAGCACGAACAGGTTCGTCGCATCGGCAAAAGCCGCGACCGCCGGCGACCAATCGAGCGCGAAGGCGCGTTCCAACTGGCCGGGCAGGGTATCGAGTGCGTCTTCCAGCGCGTCATCCTGCGCCCAGGCGGCAACGAGTGCGGCGATCGCGGCGAGCGACGCGATATAGGATTTGGTCGCTGCGACCGATTTTTCGGGGCTGGCCTTGAGCGCGATCACGACGTCGGCGAGCGCGCACAGCGGCGCGTCCTCGGCGTTGAGCAGCGCGACGACATAGGCGCCGGCGCGCTTCTGCTGTTCGACCGAAGCGAGCAGGTCGGGGCTCTGGCCCGACTGCGAGATCGCAAGGCACAGCCTTTTGCCCGCCAGCGTCGGCCCGTCATAGAGCGACGCGACCGACAGCGCTGCCGACGCGGTCGGGGTGCCGGTCATCGTTTCGATCAGATATTTGGCGTAGGTCGCGGCATGGTCCGACGATCCGCGCGCGCAGGTGACGACCGCGGCGGGTGGATCGGCGCGCAGCCGTTCGCCGATCGCGGCAAAGGCCCGCGCATTGGCGGCGAGCATCGCAGCAACCGCGGCGGCGGCCTCGCCCGCCTCGCTCTCCATCAGCGTCCGCCCCGTTTTCAGCGCCTCTTGCAGCGTCATGCTTTCTACCGTCTCCGACTCGCGCCGGGGTCCTCGTTCGCCCCGATATTATTGGTACTATATAGGTTATAGATATCGCATCAACTTGTATCTTTCGCCGATCAGATTTTTACGAACCACCGCTTGCGTCGCAGCCATTCCATCGCCCCCCAGATGAGCAGCATATAAAGCAGCACCGGGATCAGCGACGCGACCGGATCGCCCAGCATCGCCCGCGTCGCGCGGAACGGCGCGAGCGACAGGTCCCATGTCACGACCCCCGCGGTCACCTGATGCAGCGTATAGGCGGCGATCGCATTGGCCCCGAACGCCAGCATCGCGGTCGCGGCGATCCCCGGCGCGCGGCCCTCGCGATCGAGGGTATGGTGGAGCAGTGCGAGCGCGAGGATCGTGATGCCGCTGGTCACCAGCACGAACGGGCTCGACCAGATGTCCTTGACGATCGGAAAGGCGAAGCTCCACACCCCGCCCGCCGCCAGCATCGCCGCGCCGGTCAGCGCCAGCTGCCGCGTCGCCGGTCCGGCGCGGCGGATCAGCATTTCGCCCACCGCGACCCCGATCAGCCCCTGCGCGATCGCCGGCAGCGTCCCCAATATTCCCTCGGGATCATAGCCTTCGGGGCCTTGCACATAAAGATGCGTGCCCAGGAACAGCCGGTCGACCGAGGCGATGAAATTATGCCCGCGCACCCAGATATCGGTCGCCGGTCCATCGAGCGACGGCAGCAGCGCGAGCGGCCAATAGAGCGTCAGAATCGCGACGATCAGCCCCAGCCGCGCCCGCGGGCCGACGCCCAGGAACAGCAAGGCGCACGCCGCATAGACCAGTCCGATTCGCTGCAGCACCCCGAACAACCGCCACTCGCCCGACGCGAAACTCATGAACCAGTACAGGTTGCTGAGCAGGAAGCCGAGCAGCAGCAACCGTCCCGCGCGCGACAATATGCGCCCCGTCTGCGGTGCACCGCCCGCGCGCAGCGAAAAGGGAATCGCGATCCCCACCATCGTCAGGAATCCCGGAAACACCAGGTCGGCGAGGGTCAGTCCGTCCCAACTGACGTGCAGCAGGATCGGCGCGACATCGGCCTCGGCGCCATATTTCATCGCCGCCGCCGAATTGACGAGGATCATCCCCGACACGGTCAGGCCGCGCAACACGTCGAGCGAAATCAGGCGCATGGCTGTGCCTCCCCTTGGTCGCCGCGCCCCCGCGGGCGGCTTCTCGACACTGCCACAAATTTGCCATGGACAGCGCGTCAGATTTGTAGTCTATTGGTAATAGTCCAATGACGCAATTGGTCTTATCGAGATTGTTGGGAAGGCAATCTGGACCGGACCACCGGACGATGATGGGGGAAATAATATGGTTCATGGGCCTGCAAAAGCTTTGGGGCGCCGCAATGCGCTGATGCGCGGTGTCTGCGCCGCCGCACTGGTGGGCGCCATCACGCTGCCCGCCGCGGCGCAGGACGCACCGGCCAGCGAGGAAAATGCCGACGACATCGTCGTCACCGGCATCCGCGCCAACCTCGAATCGGCACAGAACCGCAAGCGCAACGCCGACACGGTGGTTGATTCGATCACCGCCGAGGATATCGGCTCCTTCCCCGACAAATCGGTTGCCGAAGCCTTGCAGCGCGTCCCCGGCATCACCGTCATCCGGTTCGCCGGCACCGACGACACCTCGCACTTCTCCGCCGAACCCTCGGGCGTGATCGTGCGCGGCCTCAACCAGGTCCGGTCCGAATTCAACGGCCGCGACACCTTCAGCGCCAACTCGTCGCGCGGCCTGTCCTGGCAGGACATCTCGCCCGAACTGCTCGGCGGCATCGATACCTACAAGAACCAGACCGCCGACATGATCGAGGGTGGCATCGCGGGCACCGTCAACCTGCGCACGCGCGTGCCCTTCGACCAGGACGGCCGCCTGATCTCGATCTCGATCAAGAACACCTATGGCGACATCGCCCGCAAATCGACGCCCGAATTCTCGGGCATCATTTCGGACCGCTGGCAGACCGGCATCGGCGAGATCGGTTTGATGATCAACGGCGCCTATTCGCACGCGAAGACCGCGAGCCAGGGCATCCAGTTCGAACGCATGGGTATTTTCGACGGCGTGTTCGGCCCGGGCAAGCAATATATCCCCAGCGGCATCTTCATGCGCGAGAATGAATATGACCGCAAACGCTATGGCGCCGCGGCGGCGTTCCAGTGGCGCTCGAACGACGAGACGATGGAACTCACCGGGCAGTATAACCGCTCGCAATATAACAACAGCTGGCGTGAATATGCGGTCTTCTCGTCGACCTTCTACGGCGACCTCTATGGCCAGCCGAGCGACTATGAGTTCGGCGACGCGTCGCTGATCAGCCCGCTTCAGGGCACCGCGCCCTTCGCCTTCGACGCCGACGGCAATTTCCAGAGCGGCTGGTGGTCGTACCAGCGTCCCTATGTGGGCGAGGGCGACGAGAATCGCGGACTCGGCCTGAACGAGGATGGCGAGGCCTTCTTCAACCGCTGCTATTCGTGGGAAGGCTGCACCAACGACCGCCGCGCGCCGCAGGTGGACACCGCCGCCAACGCGCTGAAGAACAAGCAGATTACCCAGGATTTCGGCCTGAACTTCCGCTGGGACGTCTCCGATCGGGTGCGGCTGACGCTCGACGGGCAATATGTCGACGCCAGCGTCAGCAATTATAACGCGTCGGTCACCTCGCGCAGCTACGCCAACACCTATGTCGATCTGACGGGCAAATATCCGACCCTCACCTTCACGCCGACCACCGCCGACAATATCAACCTGTCGGCCGGCGGCCTGACCAATCCGAACAATTATTTCTTCTATTCGGTTACCGATCACACCGAGGACAGCGACGGCAAGGAAATCGCGCTGAAGGCGGATCTGGAATATGAGGTCGATTCGGGCTGGCTCAGCGCGATCAAGGTCGGCGCCCGCTATGCCGACCGCGATCAGACGGTGCGGTGGGGCGCTTATAACTGGGCGAATATCTCGAACACCTGGACCTACACCCAGGCGCCCTATTTCAACACCGACAGCCCCACCTATCCTGCGGGTTCGACGGCGATCCACAGCTTCGGCAAGGACTTCTTCGCCGGCAACCAGCTGAACCAGCATTCGTTCGTCTTCTTCAACATGGACCGGCTGGTGAACCGCGAGGAACTCGCGGCGACGCTCGGCCGGCCGACGATCGGCGTCGGCGAATATTTCCCGGTCTGCTCGAACCAGGGCTATCGCGCCGGCGAAACGATCACCGGCGACTATGGCTGCTATCTGCCCAGCGAAGTGCTGAAGGTGGGTGAGCGCACGATGTCGGCCTATGCGATGGCCAAGTTCGGCGGCGACAGCCTGAGCATCGGCAATGTCGGCATTTCGGGCAACCTCGGCGTGCGCCTCATCTGGACGCGCAACGACACGGCGGGTGCGACGACCTTCGCCAACCCGTTCACCCCGACCCAATTGTCCTGCGAGCGTGCCGTTGTCGACGGCCGTCCCACCGCGACCTCGGGCTGCGCCGTGACCGCGAGCGAGATCGCGTTCAACAATGGCGCGACCGTGGCTGACGCCACAAAGGCCAATCATTTCCATGCCTTGCCCAGCTTCAACGTCAAGTTCGACCTGACCGACAAGCTGGTGTCGCGCTTCGCCTATTCGCGCGCGATGTCGCGTCCCGATTTCGGGCTGTTGCGCAACTTCCTGACGATCAACCGCCTGTCGCCCAACCTCAACGATTTCTCCGACCCCAATGTGACGCGCAACGCGGCGGGTGAGGCGATCGCCTATGACTGGCAATATACCGGCAAGTCGGGGAACCCGAACCTCAAGCCGATGACCGCAGACCAGTTCGACCTGACGCTGGAATATTATTTCGGCCGGTCGAGCTCGTTCACCGCCACGGGTTTCTACAAGAAATTCTACAATTATATCCAGGCGGGCCAGTTCAGCCTGCAAATCACCAACGGCGGCGTGACCGAGACGGTCCGTCTCGATCGCCCGGTCAACGGCGATGGTGCGAAGATCTACGGCGCCGAATTCGCCTTCCAGACCTTCTTCGACTTCCTGCCAGCACCGCTCGACGGCTTCGGGGTCCAGGCGAACTACACCTATGTGAAGAACAACGGCATCGAAACGGTCAACCTGACCAACGAGACCGCCGGCGGCACCGCAGGCGGCGGCATCACCTATGAGGACAGCACGGTCAAACCGAACGCGCTCGAGGGGATTTCGAAGCACAGCTACAATCTCGTCGGCATGTATGAAAAGGGTCCGATTTCGGCGCGCGTCGCCTATAACTGGCGCTCCAAATATCTGGTGACCGCGATCGACTGCTGCGTCGGCTTGCCGATCTGGCAGCAGGCGACGGGCTATCTCGATGCCTCCGTGCGCCTCCGTGCGACAAAGAACATCGAATTCATCCTCGAAGGGACGAACCTGCTCGGCACCGATACCGTATTGTTCCAGCAGGTCGATTCGACCGGGCTGCTCAAGCCGAACGCCTGGTTCAAGAACGACCGGCGCTACCAGGTCGGTGCGCGCCTGACCTTCTAAAAGCGGGGGGCCGGCGCCGGACCGAAAGGGCTGGCGCCGGTATCCGGCGCGGTTAGTGTGAGGCGATGGACGAGGGGCCTTTCAATCTGGTGATCGTCGGCGGCGGGACCGCCGGCTGGATGTGCGCCGCAGCCTGCGCCGCCAAGCTCGATCGCTCGCGTTTCCGCGTCCGCCTGATCGAATCCGAGGAAATCGGCACGGTCGGCGTCGGCGAGGCCACGCTGCCGCAAATGAAGGATTTCAACGACTTCCTCGGGCTCGACGAGGTCGAGTTCATGCAGGCGACGCAGGCAAGCTTCAAACTCGGCATCGAATTCGTCAACTGGGGGCGGCAGGGCGACCGCTATGTCCATCCCTTCGGTACCTTTGGCCGCCCGATCGGCGAGGCCGATTTTTTCAGCTATTGGGTGCGCGGTCGCAACGCCGGCGTCGCGGCGCCGCTCTCGGGCTATTGTTTCCCGATCGTCGCCGCGCTGCAGAACCGCTTCATGCTGCCGAACGGCGATCCGAACGATGTCCGCAACGCTTTCGCCTATGCCTATCACCTCGATGCCTTCCTCTACGCCCGCTATCTGCGCGGCTGGGCCGAGGCGCGCGGGATCGAGCGTGTCGAGGGCCGGATCGTCGATGTCGCGCGCGATGCTAACAGTGGTAACATCGCGGCGGTGGCGCTCGCCTCGGGGACCAGCGTCGCCGGCGACATGTTCGTCGACTGCTCGGGCTTCCGCTCGTTGTTGCTCGGCGGAACGCTCGGCGTCGACCTCGACGACTGGTCGAAATGGCTGCCGTGCGACAGCGCCGCGGCGGTGCCGTCGGTGCGCTCGACCGACTTCACCCCCTATACGCGCTCGACCCGGCGCAAGGCGGGCTGGCAATGGCGCATCCCGCTCCAGCACCGCACCGGCAACGGCTATGTCTATGCCAGAAAAGACATTTCCGACGACGAAGCGGCGGCGACCCTGCTTGCCAACCTCGACGGAGAGGCGCTCGCCGAACCGCGGGTGCTGCGGTTCAAGGCCGGCAAGCGCGACCAGGCATGGGCGCATAATGTCGTCGGCATGGGGCTCGCGGGCGGCTTTCTCGAACCGCTCGAATCGACGAGCATCTATCTCGTGCAGATGGCGATCATGCACATGTTGACATTGTTACCATCGCGCGATGGCATCGACCCGGCGCTGCCCGCCGAGTTCAACCGCGTGATGGATGTCGAATATGACCGCATCCGCGATTTCCTGATCCTCCACTATATCGCCAACGACGCCGACGCGCCTTTGTGGGAACAGGTGACGACGATGAATGTCCCCGACACGCTCGCCGGCAAGATCGACCGCTTCCGCCAGCGCGCTTTTGTCCAAGCGTATCGCGACGGGCTGTTCGGCCCGCCGAGCTGGCAGGCGGTGTTCGTGGGGCAGGGGATCGTGCCCCACGCCGCCGACCGGCTCGCCGACACGCTCCCCGACGATCTTCTCGCCGATCGGCTCGGCAATCTGGCCGCGACGATCGCGCTTGGCGCGAAGTCGGCGCCGTCCCACGCCGACTTCGTTGCCTCCTACTGCCCGGCGCCCGCGCCTTGAGCGGCGCGGTGCAGCGGGTTGCCGTCTATGGCGGCGGCGTCGCGGCGGCGATGGCGGCGCTCGCGATCGCCCGCGCTTTTGCGCGGCTCGGGACCGAAGTGACCTGGGTCGACACCGGGGAGGCGCCGCCGCCGCACGCCGCGCTGGTGGCGCCGCCCGACCTGGCAACCTTCCACCGCCTGCTCGGCATCGACGAAGCGGCGCTGGCCAGACAGGCCGCCGCGACCTTCAACATGGGACAGCAATATGCTGGCTGGTCGGGCGGCGAGACTGCCTTCCTCCATGCCTATGGCGATGCCGGGACACCCTATGCCTCGCTGCCCTTCGTCCAGCACTGGGCCCGCGCGCGCGCCGCCGGCTTGCGTGTCGGGCTCGAGGATTTCTGCCTCGCCGCCGCCGCCGCCAAGGAGGGGCGCACCGGCGAGCGCGGCGAGGCGACCGGGCAGGCGGTCAAGCGCGGCTGGCACCTCGACGCCGCTGGTTATGCGCGTTTGCTGCGCGGCGCGTGCGAAGAGGCGGGGGTGCGAATCGTGCCGGGACAAGATGCCGTGCCCGAACGCGACGGTACGAAGCTTGCCGCGCTGACCCTCGCTGACGGGCAGCGCGTCGCGGCCGACCTGTTCGTCGACGCCGATGGCGCACTGATCTCCATGCTCGATCCCGGCGGGGCCGAGCAGGAAGCGCTGCTCTGCGACCGCGTCCTGCGCGCATCGGGTGCGCCCTTCGATCCACTGCCGCTGTACAGCCGCACCGCCGCCCATCCGGCGGGCTGGACCACGCTGATCCCGCTCGCCGACCGCACCGCGGTCGAGTTTTTCTACGATGGCGCGCGTTTGTCCGACGCCGATGCCCGCGCGGCGCTGGCCGCGATGATCGGCCGTCCCGTCGAGGGCGCGTCCGAACCCGTCGGCGCGGCGACGCGGGCGCGGCTGTGGGTCGACAATGTCGTCGCCATCGGCCGCGCCGCGGGCGACGCGCCGCCGCTCGACGGCGCCGACCTGCTCCTTCTCCAACTCGCGATCGCACAGCTCGTCCTGCTCTGGCCGCTCGATCGCGCCGCGATGCCCGAGGCCGATATCTATAACGAGGAAATCGGCGGCGGCCGGGCACGGGTGCACGACTTCACCGCGCAGCATTTCCGCCTCAATGCCCGCAGCGAACCCTTTTGGGCCGCCGCGCGCGCCGCGCCGGTCTCAAGCGAACTCGCGTCGAAAATCGACCTCTTCGCCGCGCGCGGCATGTTCGCGCATTACAACCACGAGGCGCATGTCGAGGATGGCTGGGTGCTCGTCATGGCGGGCCATGGCGTCGTCCCGCGCGGCTTCGATCCGCAGGCGCTGCAGGTCGACGATCCGGCGCTGATGGCTGAATTCCAGCGCCAGCTGCGCGCCGTCGCCACCGACGTTCGCGCGATGGACACCCACGCCGACGCGCTGCGGCGGCTCTGGGCATGAGCGCGCGCACCCGCCCCGTCCGCCGCATCGTCATCGTCGGCGGCGGCAGCGCCGGCTGGATGACCGCCGCAGCCCTCGGCCGCGCGCTCGCGGGGCAGGACCGGACGATCACCCTCGTCGAATCCGAAACGATCGGCACCGTCGGGGTCGGCGAGGCGACGGTGCCGCCGATCCACGAATTCAACCGCTATCTGCGCATGGACCCGGCCGACTTCCTGCGCGCGACGCACGGCACGATCAAGCTCGGCATCGCGTTCGACGGCTGGGGCGGCGCGGACAACAGCTATTTCCACCCCTTCGGCTATCTGGGCGTCGAGATGGCGGGCGTGCATTTCCACCACTATTGGCTGCGCCACCTCGCCGCGGGCGGCGATCCCGATCATGGCCCGTACAACCTTGAAACCATGGCGGCGCGCGCCGGCCGTTTCGCCCCCGCGACGCGCCACGGCCCGGTCCATCACGCGGTGCATTTCGACGCCGCCGCCTACGCCCGTTTCCTGCGTGCTTATGCCGAGGACAAGGGCGTCGCCCGCATCGAGGGCAAGGTCGCCGACGTTAGCCTCGACCCCGAGGACGGTTATATCGAAGCGCTCACCCTCGACGACGGCCGCCGCATCGTCGAGGGCGACCTGTTCATCGACTGCTCGGGTTTCCGCGGCCTGCTGATCGAGGGCGCGCTCCAGACCGGCTACACCGACTGGAACCACTGGCTCCCCTGTGACAGCGCGGTCGCGATGCCCACCGAGCGCAGCGGCGACCCGCCGCCTTTCACCCGCTCGACCGCACGCGCGGCGGGTTGGCAATGGCGCATCCCGCTCCAGCACCGCGACGGCAATGGCTATGTCTATTCGAGCGCACACCTCGGCCATGACGACGCCGAGGCCGCGCTCCGCGCCAACCTCTCCGGCGCCCCGCTCGCCGACGCCAATCGGCTGCGCTTTACCGCCGGCCATCGCAAGCACATCTGGAACCGCAACTGTGTCGCGATCGGCCTCGCCGGCGGGTTCCTCGAACCGCTCGAATCGACCTCGATCCACCTGATCCAGACGACGATCATCCGGCTGCTCGCGCTGCTGCCGCGCGACGGTTTCGACCCGCATGTCGTCGCGCGCTTCAACCGCGACGCGCTCCACGAATATGCGGTGATCCGCGACTTCGTGATCGCCCATTATGCGACCGCGAACCGCGACGACACGCCCTTCTGGCGCGACGTCGTCGCCGCCGGCGTTCCCGACAGCCTCGCCGAACGGATCGAGGCGTATCGCGCCACCGGCAATATATTGTTCGAACCCGGCGACCTGTTCGGCCCGACCAACTGGTATGCGGTGCTCACGGGGCAGGGGGTCAAACCGCGAAGCTGGCACCCGATCGCCGACGGCCTCTCGTCCGAAGACCTGTCCGCTCGCCTCGCTACCCTGCGCGGCCGCGTCGCCGAACAGCTATCCGAACTGCCGCCGCACAGCGAGTTTCTGCGCCGTCTATCCGCCGTTTAGCTCGGCGACGACGTCATAGGCGTCGCCGCGATAATAGCTCTGCGTATATTCGGCGGTGCGCCCGTCGGACAGGAACCCGCGCCGCTCGATGAACAGCCCCGGCGTCCCCGGCTCGATCCCCAGCACCTCGGCCTGCTCGGCGGTAAAGGCGATCGCACGCAGCCGCTGCAGCGCGCGCACCGGCAGATGCCCGGCGGCCTCGAGCGCCTCATAGAGCGAATTGCCCACCGCCTCGACCGACGGCAGGCAGTAAGCCGGGATCGTCGCCTGCTCGAGCGCCATCGACGTGTCGTCGGCATAGCGGATGCGGTGGAAACGATAAACGAGCGACCCCGGCGACAGCCCCAGCGACAGCGCTTCCTCGGGGGTCACCGTGCCCTCGGTCTTGCTCACCCATTTGCTGTACGGCCGTCGCCCGCGCGAGATCATGTCCTCGGAAAAGCTGGTCAGCTTCGAAAAGCTCTTCTCGACCCGCGGCCGGGTGACGAAGGTGCCGGCGCCGCGCCGCCGCGTGACGATGCCGTCGGCGACCAGCCCGTCGATCGCCTTGCGCACCGTGATGCGCGACACGTCGAATTCCTCGGCCAGGTCGCGCTCGGTCGGGATCGCCTCCTCGGCCTTGACGATCTGCCCCTCGATCGCGTCGCGCAATATCTTCTGCAATTGCAGGTAGAGCGGGGTTGGGTCCGCCTTCTGGAGCGGACCCAGACGATCGATCAGCGACACGCACGATACCTTTTCGAACAGGCGCGCGGGCAATAGGACCAGTGCGCCCGCCCCATGTGTTGCATTGGTATCGTCGCGTCAACCTCGTTGCGACCTATTCGCGCGACAATCCGCGCCCGATCGCCCGGGTCAGCGCATGATCGGGGCTGTCCTGCGACAATTCCCACACCATCACGCCGCCCGCCTTTTCCGCCGCAAGTCGCGCCTTCGCCGTGATCGTCGCCGGACCATTGTGGGTGATGTAGCGGCAACTCGCACAGCGATCGCCGATGACATCGGCTTTGGTAGCGTCCAGCCCCTTGCTTGCTGCAAGGTCGCGATAGGACCAATTGGCCGTCTCGCCGCCGAACCCGTAGCCGTAAAAGGGCACGCCGAGCACCAGCCGCTCGCGCGCCACCCCGCGCGCCAGCCACAGGTCGAGGTCGCGTTTCGCCATCTCATAGGGTGAATGCTCGTCGCCCGACTGGCCCCAACTCGGCCCGATCGCGTCATAGGACATGATATTGACCAGATCGAAATAGCCGATCGACGAAATCGGGATCATCCCGCCCTCATAGGATGCGGTGGCACAGGTCAGCAGCTTGCCGCGCGCCTTCAGCGCCGCCGACAGCTTGGCGATGAACGGCGTATAATTGCCGGCCTTGTCGATCTCGGTCAGCAGCGCCCCTTCGATGTCGATGTCGATCCCGTCGAGATTCAGCGTCTCGGCGAGCTCGACCAGCGCCGCCACCGTCGCTGCGCGCCGCTCGGGCGCCAGCAACGCCCGCCAGTCGCCCGAACAGCCGGGGATCACCCCGCCCGCGGTCGACAACAGCACCTTTCCGCCCGCCGCGTGCAACCGCGCCACCGCCGCACGCAAGGCATCGATGCGCATGGCCGCGCCATTCTCGTCGCCCATGCAGGTCATGCGCCCGTCGCGGACGAAAGCGCCTCCGGCATCGGGATTGGCGAAGGAGAGGTTGTAGTGGGTGAAGGCCGACAGGTCGGTCCGCTCGATCGACAGGTCGAGGCCCTTGAATGCCGCGAGATAGCCGACCACAACCGGACGATCGGTCGCGGAGGCGGTCGATGTCGTCGACAATACTAATGTAAAACCAATCAGGATCGCCGCGATGCGCCGAAAAGCCGATATTCCTGCCATATCACGCCTATCCCTTTTGAAATCGCCCTATTTGAAGCGCATTGACCATTCGGCAATGACATGACAAATTAGATACAACTTGTCGAGTGGGAGAGCGAATATGCGGATGATGGCCAGGGTGATGACGACCGCGGCGATGGCGGTGGCGCTGCCGATGGCGCCCGCGGCGTTCGCGAACGAAGCCCCCGCGCAGGCGGCGTTCGACCGCTTCGCCGATACGCTCGGCTACCGGCTGACGATGGTCGACAACCGTCCGGCGTGCCCGACGGGAATCGACGCTTGTTTCCTCTCGACGATCACGCTGACGCTGCCCGACACGGTCCCCGCCGACCTTCACAGCCTCTCGCTCTACTTCAGCTTCGTCAACCGCCTCCCCGTCGTCGAAAGCGACATCTTCGACCATCGCCTGATCAACGGCGACGTCCAGCAATTGACGCTCAAGCCCGGGGTCACGCTGAAACCCGGGTCGACGCATAAGATCAAATTATGGGGCGTCGGCGCCAATTTCTCGAAGGCGTTCGGCATGCCCAACGCCTATCTCGTCGCCGACGGGGTGCGGGCGCGCACGATCGCCGCGACGCGGCCCGTCATCGACCCCGAAACCGGCCTCGAAATCCTGCCTTTCGTCGCGCCGATGACCGATGAGGCGCGGCTCGCGACCAAGAGCGACGCCGACAAGACGCGCTGGCTGCTCCCCGAACGCGCCTTCGCGCTTCAGGCCGACCGTCAGGCGCCCGCCGCGACCGGCGTCGTCATCCTGCCCAAACCGGCCCGGGCGGTGCAGGGCAAGGGCAAGCCCGTCGACCTCGGCGGCGGTATCGCGCTGACGCTCGACGGCACCGATCGCAGCGCTCTCGCGCCCGCCCTGTCCGCGCTGGCGGCGGCGGGGGTGGGTGAGGGCGGCAAGCTGCCGCTCACCATCCACATCGGCGCGCCGTTGCTCGCGCCCGAAGCCTATGTCCTCGACGTCGTCGCATCGGGTGTCACGATCAGCGCCCACGATGCTGCGGGGGCCAGCCATGCCCTGCGCTCGCTCGCGCAACAGGCGGCGTTCGAACAGGGCAAGCTCAAGCCGCTCCATATCGAGGACGCGCCCGAATATGGCTTTCGCGGCCTCCACCTCGACTTGGGGCGCAATTTCCATGGTCGTGACGAGATTTTGAAGCTGGTCGAGACGATGGCGGCGTTCAAGCTCAACAAGCTTCACCTTCACCTTGCAGAGGATGAGGGGTGGCGGATCGAAATCCCGGCGCTGCCCGAACTCGCCGAAATCGGCTCGAAACGCTGCCACGACCCCGAGGAAAAGACCTGCATCCTGCCGCAGCTCGGCGCCGGTCCCGACGGGACGAGCGGGGTCAACGGCTATCTCAGCACCGCCGACTATGTCGCGATCGTGCAGGCGGCGGCAGCGCGCCAGATCGAGGTGATCCCGTCGATCGATATGCCGGGACACAGCCGCGCCGCGATCAAGGCGATGGAACTCCGCCACGCGCGGCTGGCGGCTGCGGGCAAGACCGCCGAGGCCGACGCCTATCGCCTGATCGACCCCGCCGACACCACCGCATATCGCAGCATCCAGAATTACGACGACAATACGCTGAACGTCTGCCTGCCCGCGACCTATCGCTTCGTCGACACTGTCGTCGATGCGCTGGCGGAGATGCACCGCCAGGCGGGCATGCCGCTCAAGACCTTCCACCTCGGTGCCGACGAGACCGCGGGCGCCTGGGTCAAGTCGCCCGCCTGCGCCGCGATGATCGCCGAAAATGGCGGCGATCCGGGCAAGCTGACCCCGCGCTTCATCGAACGCGTCAGCGCCAGCCTCGCCGCCAAGGGGCTGCAGTCGGGCGGTTGGAGCGACGGGATGGGCCACACCGTCACCGCGAACATGCCCGCCAAGGTTCAGACCAACATCTGGGGCGTTCTCCACACCGGCGCGATCCGCGAGGCGCACGACCAGCTAAATCGCGGCTGGAACGTCATATTGTCGATCCCCGACCTCGGTTATTTCGACATGCCCTATGCGCCGCATCCCGACGAAGGCGGTTACGACTGGGCCTCGCGCGGCGTCGACGAATATCAGGTGTTCGGCTTCATGCCGGACAATCTGCCCGCCAACGCCGCGACGATCCGCAACATCTATGCCGAGGGCAAGCCGATCGACGATGCCCCGACGCTCCAGCCCGGCCACCGCATCGCCGGGGTGCAGGCGCAATTGTGGAGCGAGACGATCCGCACCGACGGCCAGGTCGACTATATGCTCTTCCCGCGCCTGCTCGCGCTCGCCGAGCGCGGCTGGGCGCCCGCGCCCTGGACGCCGGCCTATCAAGCGGGGGCGGCCTATGAATGGGGCGACAGCCGTGTCGATCGGGCAAAGCTGAAAACGGGCTGGCAGGATTTTGCCGGCCGCGCTGCGGCGCAATTCCCGCTGCTCGACCGCATCGGCGTCGCCTATCGCGTAGCCCCGCCGGGCGCACGCATTGCCGCGGGCAAGCTCGAAGCGAACAGCGCCTATCCCGGCACTACCATCGAATATCGCGTCGAAGGCGGCGTCTGGACGCGCTATGCGGGACCGGTCGCGGTCGGCGGCGCGGTCGACCTGCGTAGCCGTTCCGCCGACGGCAAGCGTGCCAGCCGGACGGTTCGTGTCGAACCCGGGCGGTAAGCGCCGGGGAGCCCGAGCTGCCTGCATCTCGCCTATCTATGCGCCGCCACCTAATCCCNNNCGAGCGAAGTCGAGACACGCTGGGGACCCGCAAGGCTTCGGGGTGTCTCGACTTCGCTCGACACGAACGGCTTGATTGATGTCCGTGAGCACCGAAACGGAAAAGACGATCGACGAAGTTGACGGCGCTAACTTGGCGGCGATTGATGCTGCCATCGCCGCCGCCGCGCGCCCTTTCGTCATGCGCGGTCTCGCGTCCCACTGGCCCGCCGTCGCAGCCGCAGGGCAGGGCGA
>NZ_LMGF01000004.1:447531-467598 GCF_001427085.1 Sphingopyxis sp. Root1497 | reverse complement strand
CCGCCAGAAACCGGCGGGCGCTATTTCTACACCGACGACATGCGCGGGGTGAATTTCCGCAGCGAGAAGATGCCGATGGCGACGCTCGTCGAACGGCTCCTCGCGATCCGCGGCGATCCCGCGGGACCCACGCTTTACGCCGGATCGACCCCGACCCCCGACAGCCTGTCCAGCTTCGCCGCCGAAAACCCGCTCGGCATCGATGTGCAGGGCGTCGATCCGCGCATCTGGGTCGGAAACGCCAGCCGCATCGCGCCGCACTACGACATGGCGTCGAACATCGCGGTCGTCGTCGCGGGCCGCCGCCGCTTCTCGCTCTTCCCGCCCGAGCAGATTTCGAACCTCTATGTCGGCCCGGTCGAGCGCACCATTGCCGGCCAGCCGACGAGTATGGTCGACCCCGACCATCCCGACCTCGACCGTTATCCGCTTTATGCCGAGGCCGAACGGCACAAGCTGGTCGCCGATCTCGAACCCGGCGACGCGCTTTTCATGCCGCCGATGTGGTGGCACCATGTCCGCTCGACCGGCGCGCTCAATGTGCTGGTCAACTACTGGTTCGGCCAGCGCACCGACCGCTTTCCCTTCGCCGCGCTGATGCTCGCGATGCACTCGATCCGCGAACTGCCCGACGCCGAGCGCGACGCATGGCGGACCTGGTTCGACCATTATGTCTTCGGCGAGGGGGCAGGGGAGGCGGTCGCGCATCTTCCGCTCCACGCGCAAGGCGTCCTCGGCCCGCCATCGCCCCAGCGCGACCGGATGATCATCGACTATGTCATCGGCATGTGCCGGGGTGGGGGGAGCGGGTAGAATAATCCTCCCTGTCGCGAAGCGATGGGGAGGGGGNGTGGCCTCGTACAGACATTGAGGGCGTCGCCCCTCCGTCAGCGCTTCGCGCTGCCACCTCCCCATCGCTGCGCGACAGGGAGGATCAACCAGTCCCCGCCCGCCACGCCGAAGGCGACCGTCCCGTCCACTGCCGGAACGCGCGCGTAAAGCTCCGCGCTTCGGCATAACCCAGCATTTCGGCGATCGCCTCGACCGTCGCATTGCCGCTCGTCAGCAGCCGCATCGCCTTGTCGCGCCGCACATTCTCGCGGATCGTCGCCAGCGTCGTGCCCTCCGCGCGGAGCAGGCGGCGCAATTTGTGCGGCGACAGCCCGGTCGCCGCCGCCAGTTCCTCCAGCGTCAGATCGGGGCTGCGCGTCAGATACTGCCGCACCCGCCGCGCGACGCTCGCATCGCTCGCCGGGATCGTCATGATGTCGAGCGGCGCCGCCGCGATCATCGCCTCCAGTTCGTCCCGCGTGCGCCGGATCGGCGCGTGCAGCGCGTGTCCGTCCATCAGTATCCGCCGCGCCGCGCCGTCGAAACGATGGCGGCACGGGAAGAGATATTTGAACTCCTCGAAATAGGCGTCGGGCCGCGGATAATCGAACTCGGCCGACAACAGCGAAATCGTCTCGCCCGCCAGCCAGCAGGCGAGCCGGTGCCAGATGATCAGCCAGAATTCCCCGAAATAATGGTCGGGATCGCGCGCCGGTTGGGCAAAGCGCACCTCGACCTCAAGCCCCGCCGCCGTCGCCCGCACGCCCGTGGCGATCCCCGCATCGAGTAGGTTGTAGAACCGTGCTGCTCGCGCCAGCCCGTCGGCGACGTCGGCCCCCTCCAGCGCCAGCTCGCACGCGAAGGCAAAGCTTCCCGGCCGCACCCCCCGCGCGGTATGGCCCATAAACTCATCGTCCAGCGCCGCCCAGATGTTGCGCACCAGCAGCGCCATCGCCTCGGCCGACCCGCGCCACCCCGGCGCTGCGAAATCGGCGGGATCGAGGCCGGTCCCGAGGGTCAGGTCGCGCACCCGCTTGCCCGCGCGCTCGGCGCCCTTCGTGCAAACCTGAAAATAATAGCCGTCGATCGTCGCCATGATGGCTGCGCATTATGGTGAGTTTTCCTCGCCTGTCATGCCCTGTTTTGACACCCCGCCTCCGCGATATGCGTGAAGATAGACAAAATGGGAGACTGCACATGACCATCCACCCCCGCGAAGAAAGCGCCGCCGACCGCTGGGCGCGCTTCCAGCCGATCGTCACCGGCGACGACTATGTCGCGTCGCTTCGGAACCGCGGCGTCGAGGTCTGGCTGTTCGGCGAACGCGTCGCGGAACCCGTCGATCACCCGATCATCCGCCCCTCGATCAACGCGCTCAAAATGACCTACGACCTCGCGGTCGCCGACCCCGAGCTGGCGACCGCGCACAGCGACCTGATCGACGCACCGGTCAACCGCTTCCTCCACATCGTCGGCTCGCCGCAAGACCTCGTCATGAAGAACCGCATGCAGCGCAAGATGGGCCAGCTCACTGGCACTTGCTTCCAGCGCTGCGCCGGGCTCGACACGATCAGCGTCCTCCATTCGATCACCTTCGACATCGATGCGAAGCACGGCACGCCCTACCACCAGCGCTACCTCGACTTCATGCGCCACGCCCAGCGCGCCAACATCATCATCGGCGCGGGCATGACCGACCCCAAGGGCGACCGATCGAAACGCCCGCACGAACAGGCCGACCCCGACATGTTTCTGCACGTCACCAAACGCACCGAGGCGGGCGTCTATGTCACCGGCGCCAAGGCCCACATGACCGGCGGGCTGAACTCGCACTGGATCTGCGTGATGCCGACGATGAACATGGGCGAGGCCGACCGCGATTTCGCGATCGTCGGCCTGGTCCCCGGCGACGCGGCGGGCCTCACCTATATCTACGGCCGCCAGTCGTGCGACACCCGCGCGATGGAGGCGGGTGACATCGACCAGGGCAATGCGCGCTTCGGCGGGCAGGAAACGCTCGTCGTCTTCGACAATGTCTTCATCCCGCACGAACATGTGCTAATGGACGGCGAATATGAGTTCGCGCAGGACATGGTTGCGCGCTTCACGTCATACCACCGCGCCTCCTACGTCTGCAAAACCGGGCTCGGCGACGTGATGGTCGGCGCCGCGGCGCAGGTCGCGGACTATAACGGCGCCGAGGCGGCGAGCCATATCAAGGACAAGCTCGTCGAGATGACCCACCTCAACGAGACCATCTATTCCTCCGCCATCGCGTCGAGCCACGAGGCGAAACAATTGCCGTCGGGCATCTTCATGAACGACGCGATGCTTGCCAATGTGTGCAAGCACAATGTGACGCGCTTCCCCTACGAGATTTCGCGCCTAGCGCAGGACCTTGCGGGTGGGATCATGGTGACGATGCCGTCCGACGCCGATTTCAAGAATGAGACGATCGGCCCGATCCTCGAGAAATATATGAAGGGCAAGCACAATGTCCCGGTCGAATATCGCCAGCGCATCCTGCGGTTGATCGAGAATATGACGCTTGGCCGCAACGCCGTCGGTTACCTTACCGAATCGATGCATGGTGCGGGGTCGCCACAGGCGCAGCGCATCCAGATCCTGCGCGGCATGGAGGTCGAAACCAAGAAAGGTTTCGCGCGCGACCTTGCCGGGATCGTTGAAGGGTAGCAGCATCGCTGCGAGAGGAGAGGGCGGGTGGATGCACCGGTAATCGCGATCTGCGGCATCGCCACCGATGCGGCGAGTTGGCAGGGCATGCCCGTCGACCGCATCTTCGTGCCGCGCGGCGCCTCGGTCGAGGCGATGGCCGAGGCCATCCTCGCCGACCTGCCCGACCGCTTCGCGCTCTGCGGCCATTCGATGGGCGGCTATGTCGCACTGGAACTCGCCGCGCGTGTCCCCGAACGGCTGACGGGCTTTGCGATGCTCAGCAGCGCCTGCACCGCTGACAGCGACGAAGCCAGGGCAGGGCGGCAAGCGGCAATCCAGCAGGCGCGCGACGACTTTGCTCTGCTGGCAGACCGTCTTGCCCGCGCGATGCTGTCGCGCACCAGCCGCACCGACGCCGGTCTGCTCGCCGATACCCATGCGATGCTCTTGCGCTGCGGCGTCGAACGGTTCGCCGAGCAGCAGGCGGCGGCCTCGACCCGCGTCGACCGTTGCGGCATGCTCGCCGGCATCGCGGGTCCGGCGCTGGTGCTCGCGGGCGAGGACGATGCGATCGTCGCTCCCGATCGTTCGCGCGACATGGCGGCCGCTTTGCCCAATGCCGTGCTGCATATGATCCCCGCCTGCGGCCACGTCCCCCAGCGCGAGGCGCCCGAAGCGACCCATGCCGCGCTGGCGACGTGGCGCGACCGATTGGAAACGCGATGAAACCGACGCCGACCCGCCTCGATCCCGGCTCCTACCCGTTGCACAAGGCGGTGCCGATCCGCTTTTCCGACATCGACATGTTTCGCCACCTCAACAATGTCGCAACCGGGCAGTTTTATGAGGAAGCGCGTTTCGAACTGCTCGCCGAAGCGCGGGTGCAGGTCGCCAAGGAAGACAGTCCGGTGCTGGTGATCGCCAATGTCGACACCGCCTTTCTGGGACAGGCGCGCTACCCCGGCACCATCGACGTCGCGACCGGCATCGTCCGCGTCGGCGAGCGTTCGCTTGTCATCGGGCAGGGGCTGTTCGTCAGCGGCAAATGCATCGGTTGCGCCGATAGCGTCGTCGTTTCGACCGGACCCGCAGGTCCGATTCCGATTCCAGCTCCGATCATCGAATATCTGTCGCGGCGGCTGCTGTCCGACGGCGGCGATCCGGCCTGACGAGCGTCGATCCGCTCGCGGACGGGAATGGACGCGATGCTGGCACGACCGGTCTGAAAGACCTCGGTTCATCGTCTCAAAGATTTTCTTTGCCGCAAAAACCGCGGTCCGCCATTGACGACTCCAATATCAATCTTTTACGTTGAGATTGTCACTCGGAGCTGGTCGAGACGGGTGACGGGCTCTCCCGCTCCTCTTCGACCCGCGGCTTTTGAACGGGAAAGCAGCTTGCTCCGCGTTACCAACGGCTAAAGCGCGTGATGCTCGGGCGACAGCGCCAGGCATTGCGTTCCCCCAGAAGGGGTATTGCGATGCGCATGTGTAGTATCATCATCTAAACCTTCGCCCTTCCTGTGCGCGGGATAGCGGACCACCGCATCCCCTCCGCACGGCGGCGCCTTTCTTTCATCGTGGCCGATATCCCTCACGCGAGGGCTCACGGTCCAGCGTCCGGCGCCCGCGCGTCGGCGACAGGTGAAACCATGCCTTTGCTGACCCAATCCGACCTGTCGGATCTGGCTCGCTATCCTGCGTCCCTGCGCAGCGCGGCTCGCGCTTTGTGGGGCGATGGTCTGGCGAACGGACGATCCGGCGCGGCGCATAGCGCCCATCTCAAACACATCAAAAAGGGGGCGGGAACGTCGCCCGGGGACAAAATATGACGACGAAATTCTCTCCCGACCACCGGCTCAAATTGTTGCTCGGCGCCGCCGTGGCATGGCACGCGGTGCCCGCCGCGGCGACCGAAGCCGCCGCCGACGCCGCGACCATCGTCGACGGCGAAGCCTCGGCCGAAGCGGCCGGCGACAGCTATGACGGCAGCGAAATCATCGTCTCGGCGCGCCGCCGCGACGAAAGCGCGCAGAACGTCCCGATCGCGCTGTCGGTCGTGGGCGCGGACACGCTCGAGAAGACCGGCAATTACACGCTGACCCAGGTCCAGCAACTCGTGCCGAGCCTGCAGGTGTTCAGCTTCAACCCGCGCAACACCAACATCAATATCCGCGGCCTCGGCAGCAATGTCGCGCTCACCAACGACGGGCTGGAGAACGGCGTCGGTTTCTATATCGACAATGTCTATTACGGCCGCGTCGGTCAGTCGCAGTTCGACCTCGTCGATCTTCAGCAGATCGAGGTTTTGCGCGGACCGCAGGGAACGTTGTTCGGCAAGAACACCACCTCGGGCGCGATCAACATTACGTCGCGCAAGCCGAGCTTCGACCCCGAATTCTCGGGCGAGGCGAGCGTCGGCGATTATGGCTATTATCAGTTGCGTGCTTCGGCCTCGGGTCCGATCGTCCAGGATCTGCTCGCGATCCGGGTCAGCGGCTCGGCGACCGAACGGCGCGGGTTTCTCTACAACGATACCCAGAATGAACGCGCGCAGGATTATTCGAACTGGAGCTTGCGCGGGCAATTGCTCTTCACGCCCTCGTCGGATGTCGAGGTGCGGATCATCGGCGACTTCGCGCGCCAGAAGCAGAACCATGTGCTCAACGTCTTCGCCGATTATTTCGGCACCTATGACAATGGCGCCGCGATCCCGAACAATTTCGCGCAGCGTGCGGCGCGCTTTCCCGGCTACACTTTCCCGACCATCGATCCCTTCGCGCGGCGCGGCGAGGCGAACAGCCATTATCAGTCGAACATGGACGGTTATGGCGTGTCGGGGCAGGTTGACTGGGATATTGGCGGCGCCAAGCTGACGTCGATCACAGCCTATCGCTGGTGGGACTGGAACCCCGCCAACGACGGCGACTCGACGTCGCTGCCGGTCATCACCAAGGCGCAGCAGGCGAACCGGCAGCGTCAGTTCAGCCAGGAAGTTCGTCTCGCATCGGACAGCACCGGCCCGATCAACTATGTCGTTGGCGCCTATTATTTCTGGCAGGTGATCCGTGGCAAGGGCGCGACGGCTTATGGGCCCGCCGCGGCGTTATGGAACCGGCCGCCGGCATCGCCCTTCTCGCTCGCCACGTGGGAAGCGGCGGTCAAC
The DNA here is from genome assembly GCF_001427085.1 of Sphingopyxis sp. Root1497. Classification (NCBI taxonomy): domain Bacteria; kingdom Pseudomonadati; phylum Pseudomonadota; class Alphaproteobacteria; order Sphingomonadales; family Sphingopyxidaceae; genus Sphingopyxis; species Sphingopyxis sp. Root1497. The sequence goes on along the minus strand of NZ_LMGF01000004.1, from coordinate 460,926 downwards.
GGGTTCGAGGCGAATTCGACCTCCGACCCGCGCACCAAAAGCTATGCGCTATTCGGCCAACTCGACTGGAAGTTCACCGATCGCCTGACGCTGACCGCGGGCCTTCGCTATACGCGTGAAAAGAAGAGCGGATCCTTTCACCAATATCATGTGGCGGGGGTCGACCTGTCGACCCTGCCTGCCGACGTTGCGCGCGATGCCGCCATCCTGCGGACCCAGTTCAATCCCGTCACCGACTATTCGACGAGCTTCAGCGACAACAGCGTGTCGGGCCTCGCGACGCTGTCATGGCAGTTCTCCGACGACGCGCTTGGCTATGCGACCTATTCGCGCGGCAACAAGTCCGGTGGGCTCAACCTGACCAGCCTGCCCGTCGGCGTCGATCCCAATGTCGCGCCGGAAAAGGTCGACAGTTACGAAATCGGGGTCAAGACCCAGTGGCTCAATCGTGCGGTAACCTTCAACCTCGCGGGTTTCTGGACCGAGATCAGCGATTACCAGACCGCGATCACCGAGCAGATCGGAAGCACCGTCAATTTCCGTCAATATATCGCCAATATTCCCGGCGTCCGTTCGCGCGGGGTCGAGGCCGATCTGGTCGCGGCGCCGACCGATCGCATCAGCTTCTATGCGTCGGCCGCCTACGCCGATACGACCTATAGCGATTATCCGAACGCACCGCAGGCGCCCGAAAGGCTCAACCTCAGCGGCAAGCAGGACCTGACCGGCGAGCAACTGCCCGGCGTGCCCAAATTCACCTATACGCTGGGCGGCGACGCGTCAGCACCGCTCGGCGCGCTCGGTGGACGCGACCTGTCGCTCTACGCCCACGCCGATTACTCGCACCGCTCGACCTTCAATACTTCGTCGAGCGACAGCCGCTATGCCGATGTCCCCGGGTTCGGCATCGCCAATGCGCGTATCGGCATCCGCACCGACGACGGGTTGTTCGACCTGTCGATCTGGGCGCGCAACCTGTTCGACAAGGATTATTTCCAGACCTTGTCGGCGCAGAACACCGGCATCGTCACCGCGCTGATCGGCGAACCGCGCACCATCGGCGCGACGCTGCGGACGAAGCTGTGATCCGCGCCGCCCCTTCCCGAAATTCGCCGAAGGCCCCGACCGGTTCCGCCCGATCCCGCCCTTCCCGGATAGCCCGCCGTCCAACCCCCAAAGGAGACTGATCATGACGGACCTTCACAACAGCTACGCCAATGCTCGCGACAAGAAAATCGACCTCGACGTCACGCCCGTGACCGGCACCATCGGCGCCGTCGTCAACGGCGTCCAGCTTTCGGGCGATCTGCCCGCCGCGACGGTGCAGGCGATCCAGGCGGCGCTGGTGCGCCACAAGGTGCTCTTCTTTCGCGACCAGCAGCATCTGACCGATCAGGAGCATGAGGATTTCGCCGCATCGCTCGGCGATCCGGTTGCCCATCCGACGGTGCCGGTCGCCGACGGGTCGCGCTACCTGCTCGAACTCGACAGCAAGGAAGGCTATGCGGCGTCGAGCTGGCACACCGACGTGACCTTCGTCGAGGCCTATCCCAAGGCGTCGATCCTGCGTGCGTTGACGATCCCCGAAGCCGGCGGCGACACGTTGTGGGCCAATGGCGAGACCGCCTATGAAGGGCTTCCCGAGACGCTGCGCCAGCTCGTCAACACGCTGTGGGCGACGCACACCAACCTCTACGACTATGCGGCGATCCTGCAGAGCGCCCCTGACGGCGAAAGCGCCGCCAAGCGCATCAAGGACCATCGCAACGTCTTTGCCTCGACCGTCTATGAAACCGAGCATCCGGTGGTCCGCGTCCATCCGGTCAGCGGCCAGCGCAGTCTGTTGCTCGGGCATTTCGTCAAGCAGTTCGTCGGGTTGAACGGGGCGGATTCGGCGCGGCTCTTCGCCATCCTGCAGGACCATATTACCAAGCCCGAAAATGTCGTGCGCTGGCGCTGGCGCGAAGGCGACGTCGCCATCTGGGACAATCAGGCGACCCAGCACCGCGCCGTTGCCGACTTCGGGTTGCAACGCCGCACGCTGCGCCGCGCGACGATCGCGGGCGACACCCCTGTCGCGATCGACGGCCGCACCAGCCGGACGGTGCGCAAGGAAAAGGCGGTACAATACGAACCGGCCTGACGCATTATGGGCCGGCGCCCATACTCTCCTCTCCCATCCTGCGACTGCGCCGGTCCTGTCTGCGGTGCGCCCGGGTTCCATTCGCCCGGGCGCACCGCCCCTTTGTTTCGATCGAACGGACGCCAACATGATCCGCCGCTTTCTTTTTCTCGCCTTGACCCTTGTGACCATCGGCGTGCCGTTTTCCGCCACGGCCACCGAGCGCCGTCCCAATTTCCTCGTCATCGTCGCCGACGACCTTGGCTATTCGGACCTCGGGGCCTTTGGCGGCGAGATCAGGACGCCGCATCTTGACAGACTGGCGCTCGCGGGCATTCGCCTCGCCGGTTTTCACACCGCGCCGACTTGCTCGCCGACGCGTTCGATGCTGCTTTCGGGCACCGACAATCACCTCGCCGGCCTTGGCACGATGGCCGAGATGATCCGCCCCAACCAGAAGGATCAACCGGGATATGAAGGCTATTTGCGCAGCGATGTCGCGACCTTGGCCGAGCGGCTTTCGGCTGGCGGTTATCAGACGCTCTTTTCGGGCAAATGGCACCTTGGCCTGACCCCTGAGCAGGATCCGCACGCGCGCGGTTTCGCACGCAGCTTCGCCTTGCTGCAGGGCGGGCACAATCATTTCGGGACCGACGCCGATCCCGAAAAGGGTGGCCGGGCGACCTATACCGAACAGGGCGAGCGCCTGACGCGCCTGCCGCAGGATTTCTATTCGAGCGATTATTTCGCGACGCGCCTGGTCGATTTTATCGGCGAGCGGCCAGCGGCCGGGGAGCGCGAGCGCCCCTTCTTCGCCTATCTCGCCTTCACCGCGCCGCATTGGCCGCTGCAGGCGCCCCCCGAGGATATCGCCCGCTACAAGGGGCGGTACGACGAGGGTTTCGACGTGCTGCGCGAACGGCGCCTGGCGCGCCAACGCGAACTCGGCATATTGGCGCCCGGCGTTGCGGCCCACACGCCGCGCAACCGCGACGGCAGCTGGGACTCGCTGACCGCCGGGCAGCAACGCCTCGCCGCGCGCAATATGGAAATCTATGCCGCAATGGTCGACCGGCTCGACCAGAATGTCGGCCGCGTGATCGAGGCTTTGCGCGCCGCGGGCGAACTCGACAATACGGTGATCATCTTCCTCGCCGACAATGGCGCCGAGGCGCTCGACGTCGAGACTACCGGCGCCGAAATGCTGGCAGGTGCGCTGAAAGGCGCCGACAACGGCTTCGCCAATCGCGGCGCGGCGACCTCCTATCTCACCTATGGCGCCGGGTGGGCCCAAGCTGCGACCGCGCCTTCCTGGCTTACCAAGGGCTATCAGAGCGAAGGCGGCACGCGCGCTGTCGCTTTCGTCAGCGGGTTCGGCATTCCCCGGCGGGGCGGCGCCGCGACCGAATATCAATCGGTCGCCGATATCGCGCCGACCGTGCTCGAACTTGCCGGGGTCGATGCAACGGCGACGAGGGTCGGCGATCGCACGGTCCGCCCGATCACCGGCCGGTCATGGGTCCGCTGGCTGCGCGATCCCCGGGCCCCTGTCTATGGTCATGACGATGGCGTGGGCGCGGAGTTGTTCGGATCGCGCGCTTATCGCCGCGGCGAGTGGAAACTCACCGACATCGGCGACGGGACCTGGCGCCTGTTCAATATCGCCCGCGATCCCGGCGAAACCCGCGACCTGTCGCTCGCCGAGCCCGAACGCCGGACCGAATTGGTGGAGGCCTGGGTAAGCTATGCAAAAACGGTTGGCGTCATCCTTCCCGATTCCGTCCCTTACCGGCCGTAGGCCAAGTCGGTTTCGGCAACCGGGGCTGGGTGCGGGGAAGGTGCCTTGCCGACCGCTTCGCCGACGAGGATCAGCGTCGGCGCGTCGGCGGCCAGAGCGCGGGTCGCGAGCGCGAGAAGATCGAGGCGCGTCGCGAGCTGCCTTTCGTCGGGGAGGCTGACGTTGCAGACGACCAGCACCGGCGTCGCGGTGGGCATACCGGCCTCGACCAATCCGCGCGCGATTTCGCCCGCGGCTTCGCGCCCCATATAGAAGGCGAGGGTGGTGCCTGCCGCAGCGAGCGCCGGCCAGTCGAGATCGAGCGCGGCGCCGCGGCGGCTGTGTGCGGTCACGAAACGGACGTCGCGCGCCACACCGCGCAGCGACAGCGACACGCCGGCCGAGGCGGCGGCGGCGCTGGCGGCGGTGATGCCCGGACAGACATGGACGACATGCCCTGCGCCGCGCAGCGCCGTCATTTCCTCCGCCGACCGGCCGAACAGCGACGGATCGCCGCCCTTCAGCCGCACGACCCGCTTGCCCGCCGCCGCGGCGGCGACGAGCATCGCGTCGATCGTCTGCTGGTCCTTCGAATGGCGACCCGATCGCTTGCCGACCCCGACGCGTTCGATATGCGGCGGGATAAGGGCAAGAATGTCCGGGCCGACCAGCGCATCGTAAAAGACGATGTCCGCCGCCGCGATCAACCGAATCGCCTTCATCGTCAGCAACTCGGGGTCGCCGGGGCCGGCACCGACAAGCCAGACCGTGCCGGGGGGGAAGTCGTCAGGCGGCATTACTGGTCTCCTCGGTCAGGATGCGCGCGAGCGCGGGGCGGCACGATCCGCAATTGGTGCCGGCGCCAATCGCGGCGCCGATCGCCGCGACCTCGGCCAGGCCCTGGTCGCGGATGGCGCCGACGATCGTCTTGAGCCCGATGTCGAAACAGACGCAGATGATCGGGCCGCGGTCGGCCTGCATTCCCGGCGCGCGGCCGGCGAGCAGGGTGGGGGCGACCTCGGGCGCGGACAACTGGGCGATCAGCCAGTCGCGCGGCGGCAATTCGCCGGTCTCGGTGACGAACAGCGCGCCGGCGAGGCGGCCGTTCGCGGCGATCGCGATGCGCCGCGTGCCGCGCGCGGCGTCCTGCGCCTCGATGCGTTCGCCCTTGGGGAGCAGCGCTTCGATGCTCTTGAGGTCGCCATTGCCCGCGACCTCCCACAGCACGCCGGAAGGCACCGCGACGCGCGTCGCCCACAGGCAGCGCGGGGTCTCACTAAGCTCGCGCGCGAGCAGGAGGAAGCCCCGCCATTTGGGGGCGACCGCGGCGATCGATGCGGGGGTGCGCTTGAACCCCGGCTGGCCCGACACGGGATCGACGAGCGGGCGGGGGAGCAGGCCGGTGCGGCCGCCGCTCGCGGTGCGGTCGGTCCAGTGGATCGGCACGAACAGCTCGCCGGGGCGCTGGCCGGGGTAGAAGGCGACGCGGTAGAGGCTGTCGCCCTGCGGGGTTTCGATGCGCGCGAGGCCGCCGTCGGCGAGCCCGAGGCGCGCGCCGTCGTCGGGGTGGACCTCGACGAGCGGCTCCTCGCGGTGACGCGCGAGTTTCGGCGCGAGGCCGGTGCGCGTCATCGTGTGCCACTGATCACGATATCGCCCCGTATTGAGCGTCAGCGGCCATTTGGCGAGCGGTTCGGGCAGCGGCTTTTGCGCGACGGGAACGAGGCGTGCGCGGCCGTCGTCGGTCGAAAAGCGTCCATCGGCAAAGGGATGTTCGCCGCCCCAGCGAAAGGGCCGCATATCGTCATACGCGGCATTGCCTCCCTGAGCCGCGCCGGGCAGGGCGAACAGCCGCGCGCCGTCGTTGTCGTAATTCGAAAGGCGGCAATGTTCGCGCCAGATGTCGGCGGCGCGGTCATAGGCGAAGGCGTTTTTCCACCCCATCCGCCGCGCGACCTCCTTGACGATCCACCAGTCGGGCATCGCTTCGCCGGGCAGCGGAAACAGCGCGCGCTGGCGGCTGATCGTGCGATCGCTGTTGGTGACGGTCCCGTCCTTTTCACCCCACGCCGCGGCAGGCAGGCGGACGTGCGCGAAGGCCCCGGTGTCGGTCTTTTCGATCACGTCGCTGACGACGACGAAGGGGCAGGCGGCCAGCGCTTCGCGCACGCGGTTCGCGTCGGGCATCGACACCGCGGGATTGGTCGCCATCACCCACAAAGCCTTGATCCGGCCTTCGCCGACGGCGCGAAACAGATCCACCGCCTTCAATCCGGGTTTTTCGGCGATCGTCGGCGCGGCCCAGAAACGTTGGACACGCGCCCGGTTTTCGGGCGCGAAATCCATATGCGCGGCGAGCGTCGAGGCGAGCCCGCCGACCTCGCGCCCGCCCATCGCATTGGGCTGGCCGGTGATCGAAAAGGGCGCCGCACCGGGCTTGCCGATGCGCCCGGTGGCGAGGTGGAGGTTGAGGATCGCGTTGACCTGGTCGGTGCCGGCGGTCGCCTGGTTGATCCCCTGGCTGAACATCGTGACGCTACGCGGCGTTGCGGCGAACAGCTCATAGAAACGCCTGAGGTCGGCGGCGGGCACGTCGCAGGTGCGCGCCACCGACCACAGGTCGTTCCCCTCTCCAAGCTGGTCCCAGAAATCCTGCGGCACCGCGACATGGGCCGCCAGATAGTTTTCATCGACCACGCCGGCTTCGCGGCAATGCTGGAGCAGGCCGTTCATCAGCGCGACGTCGCTGCCCGGACGGATCGCGAGGTGCAGGTCGGCCTCCTCGGCGGTCTCGGTGCGGCGCGGGTCGATCACGACGAGCTTGGCGCCCCCCTCGCAGCGCGCGCGGATGCGCTGATAGACGATCGGGTGGCACCAGGCGGTGTTCGATCCGACGAGGACGAACAGGTCGGCGGCGTCGAGGTCGTCATAGGTCGCGGGCACGATGTCCTCGCCAAAGGCGCGGGTGTGGCCGGCGACCGCGCTCGACATACAGAGGCGCGAATTGGTGTCGATGTTCGCGGTGCCGATGAAACCCTTCATCAGCTTGTTCGCGACATAATAATCCTCGGTCAGCAGCTGGCCCGAGACGTAGAAGGCGACGCTGCCCGGGCCGTGGCGCGCGATGGTCTCGCGGAACTTCTTTGCGACGAGGTCGAGCGCCTTGTCCCAGCTCGCGCGTTTGGTGCCGATCATGGGCGCAAGCAGGCGGCCTTCGAGGCCCACGGTTTCGCCGAGATGGGTGCCCTTCGAGCAGAGCTTGCCCCGGTTTGCGGGGTGGTCGGGGTCGCCGGCGATCTCGACCGCCCGCTCGCCCGTCACCGTCGCGCGGATGCCGCAGCCGACGCCGCAATAGGCGCAGGTGGTGCGGACGGCTTCCGTCATCAGGCGGCCGCCTTCAGCGTACTCGCGCGGCAGATGAGGACGCGGCCGCCGTCGATCTTGACCGGCACCGTGGGCGTGCACCCCTTGTCTTCGCCCAGCGCCTCGCCGGTCGACAGGCTGATCCGCCAATTGTGCAGCGGGCAGGCGACCGCGCCGCCATGGACGATGCCCTGCGACAGCCGGCCATGTTTGTGCGGGCAACGGTCGAGCAGCGCGAAGACCTTGCCCTCGGCGGTGCGGAACACCGCGATATCGTCGCCCCCCGCGACCTGCACGGTGCGGCTGCCGCGCACGGGGATCTGGTCGACCCAGCCGATGTCGAGCCATTCGGCGGCGCTCATGCCAGTTCCTCCTGCGGAATGAAGCGCGCCATCGGCGCATGATGTTCGGCTTCGGCGCCTTCGGCGCGCTGCGCCCAAGGATCGTCCTGACTGAAGCTTTGCGAATAGAGGAAGCGCGCGCGCAGCGCCTCGCGACCAGCAGAATCGTCGGCTATCCGTGCCTTCACATAATCGACCCCGACGCGTTCGATCCATGGCGCGGTGCGCTCGAGATAGCGCGCCTCCTCGCGGTAGAGCTGAATGAACGCCGCGCAATAATCCATCGCCTCCTGCTCGGTCGCGACCTTGCAGAGCAGGTCGGTAGCACGCACATGGATGCCGCCATTGCCGCCGACATGGAGTTCGTAACCGCTGTCGACGCAAACGATGCCGAAATCCTTGATCGTCGCTTCGGCGCAGTTGCGCGGGCATCCCGACACCGCGATCTTGAACTTGTGCGGCATCCAGCTGCCCCAGCTCATCCGTTCGAGCTTGACCCCGAGCCCGGTCGAATCCTGCGTGCCGAAGCGGCACCATTCGGACCCGACGCAGGTCTTCACCGTGCGCAGCGCCTTGCCATAGGCGTGACCCGACACCATCCCGGCGGCGTTGAGGTCGGCCCACACCGCGGGCAGATCCTCCTTCTTGATCCCGAAGATGTCGAGCCGCTGGCCGCCGGTGACCTTGACCACCGGGGCTTTGAACTTTTCGACGACGTCGGCGATCGCGCGCAGCTCGCGCGGGTTGGTGAGTCCGCCCCACATTCGCGGGACGACCGAATAGGTGCCATCCTTCTGGATATTCGCGTGCAGCCGCTCGTTGACGAAGCGGCTCTGCTGGTCGTCGACATAGTCGCCGGGCAGCGCACAGAGCAGATAATAATTGAGCGCAGGGCGGCACGACGAGCAGCCGTCGGGGGTCGTCCAGTGCAGTTTTTGCATCACCTCGGGGATCGAGCGCATCGCTTGCGCGACGATTTCGCGGCGGACATCGTCATGGCCGAAGCTGGTGCATTTGCACATCGTCTTGGGGCCGCTCTGCACATCGTCGCCGAGCGTCAGCGCGAGCAGATTCTCGACGAGCCCGGTGCAGCTGCCGCAGCTCGCCGACGCCTTGCAGGTGCCGCGCACCGCGTCGAGGCTGTGCGCACCCTTGGCGATGCACGAGACGACCTGGCCCTTGGTGACGCCGTTGCAGCCGCAAATCTCGGCATCGTCCGAGAGCGCCGCAACGGCCGCCTTAGGGTCCGCCGCGCCGCCTCCCGCGGCGAAGGCCTGGCCGAAGATCAGCAGGTCGCGAAGGTCGGAGACATCCTCCTGCTTCTTGAGCAGGTCGAAATACCAATTGCCGTCGGCGGTATCGCCATAGAGGACGGCGCCGACGATGCGGTCGTCCTTGACGATCACGCGCTTGTAGACGCCGCGGCTCGCGTCGCGCAGCACGATATCCTCGCACCCGTCGCCGCCCGAGAAATCACCAGCCGAGAAGACGTCGATGCCCGACACCTTGAGCTTGGTCGAGGTGACCGAGCCGCGATAGCCGCTCGGCTGCTCGACTAGGCCGTCGGCGAGGCTGCGGCACATGTCCCACAAAGGCGCGACGAGGCCGTAGACCTGTCCGTCATGTTCGACGCATTCGCCAACCGCGAGGACGGCGGGATCGCTGGTGACCATATGGTCGTCGACCTGGATACCGCGCCCGACCGCGAGGCCCGCGTCGCGGGCGAGGGCGACCGAGGGGCGGATGCCGACCGCCATGACGACGAGGCTGGCGGGGATCAGCGTACCGTCCTTGAGTCGCACGCCTTCGACCCTGCCGTCGCCGACGATCTCGGCGGTGTCGGCGCCGGTCAGGATCGTCTGGCCGCGCGCTTCGAGCGCGTTCTTGAGCAGCCAGCCGGCGGCTTCGTCGAGCTGGCGCTCCATCAAGGTCGGCATCAGGTGGATGACGGTGACCTTCATGCCGCGCAAGGACAGGCCATGCGCCGCCTCGAGCCCGAGGAGACCGCCGCCGATCACCACCGCGTCGCCGCCCGCATCGGCGGCGGCGAGCATCGTGTCGACATCGTCCATGTCGCGAAAGGCGATGACGCCGGGCAGGTCCTTGCCGGGCACCGGGATGATGAAGGGATCGGAGCCGGTGGCGATCAGCAGCCGATCATAGCTTTCGATCAGGCCGCTGCGCGTCCTCACGGTCCTGGCCGCGCGGTCGATCGCCGCGACGGGATCGCCCGCGACGAGTGCGATGCCATTGTCGGTGTACCATGCGGCGTCGTTGATCACGATGTCGTCGAAGCATTTCTCGCCCGCGAGGACGGGGGAGAGCATGATGCGGTTGTAATTGACGCGCGGTTCGGCGCCGAAGATCGTGACGCGGTAGCGGGTGGGATCGCGCGCGAGCAGTTCCTCGACCGCGCGGCAGCCGGCCATGCCGTTGCCGATGACGACGAGATGCTCGCGCGTGTCGGCGTCGGGTTTGAGGGGGCGGTGTTCCATCAGAGCATCCAGTCCAGTTGCAGCCAGAATTTGTTGGTGTCGGTGGCGAAAGTGTCGGCATCGTAATGGGCGTAGCGCGCCGATGCGGTGAATTTGCCGAGCTTGGCGCTGGCGAGCAGATCGATCTCGTCGCCATAGGAACGCGAGGCGCGGTCGCTGCGATAGTCGTGGTAGACCGCCTGCAATGTCACGGCCTTGAGCGGCCCGACCGCCTTCCAGCCCCAGCCGGCGCTCGCATATAGGTCGCGCACGCCGTCGGGCGGGGTGGTGAGGAATTTGTCGGCCCAGCCCTGATATTTGAACCCGGTGGCGAGCGGGGTCTGGAAGCTGGTGAGGGCCGTACCCTTGTCGGCGCCGAGTATCTCGTACCCGACGCCGACCCGGGGGCCGCCAAAGTCTATGCCGACGTCGGCGAGGTAATAATCCGCCGAATAGCTATTGGGATTGCGGTGCCAGTCGGACTGGCGCGCATAGCTCAGCTGCCAGGCGATCTTCGCCTTGCCGAGCGGCTGGCTGCCGTCGAGCCGCAGGCCATAGCTCTGGCTCGACATGCGGAAGCCCTGCATCGCGGCCTCGTCCTGGTCGACGAGATAGGCGAAGGCGACGGCCTTGCCGATCGGCGTCGCGACGCCGAGATTGGCGAAGAGATTGTCGCCCGACACCGCCTGTTGCCGTGCGCCGGCGCCGTCGATGCCCCAGATGGTGCGCACGCTCCACGCATAGGTCAGGTCGGCCCTGACGCCCTTGGCCGGGGTGATTTCGGCGCGGACCGCATCGAAGCTCTGCCCGTTCTGGCGGAAGGGCACCGCGCCGACGAAACGCTCATCGTCGAGCGCGATCCGCTGACGCCCCGCGGTGAGGTCGAAGGGCGGTGAGGCGTAGCGGAGCTGGGCGCGGGCGAGGGCGATATTCTCGGGATCCGCCACCAGCGGCCGCGTCGCGGCGCCGTGGAGACCGTCGAAATAATCGTCGACGAGGGCGAGATTGCCCTGGCCTTCGACGAGCGCCGACCAGCGCCCGGCCTTCGCCTCGACCCCGGCGCGGACGCGCAGGGTCAGGGCGTCGGCTTCGGCGGCGAGGCCGTCCTGGTCGACGCTCTCGTAACGGAGCCGGGCCTCGCCGAGCGGCTTGAGGGTGACGTCCTGGGCGTGCGCCACCCCGGCCGGCGCGAGCGCCAGCAGGATGAAAAGGGTGCGGGTCATGATTTAGATCCGCACGCCTTCGGCCGCGCCCCAGGTCGCGCGCCACTGGCCCTTGACGAAGATCAGCCCGACCAGCGCGACGACCGCGAGCCCCGCGAAGATGTAGAAGCCGGGGCCGAAGCTGCCGCTCCACTGCTTGGCGAAGCCCAAGGAGGAGGCGAGGTAGAAGCCGCCGACGCCGCCCGCCATGCCGACGAGCCCGGTCATCACCCCGATCTCGGCCGAGAAGCGCTGCGGCACGAGCTGGAAGACCGAGCCGTTGCCGGTGCCGAGCGCGAGCATCGCGATGACGAACAGGGTGAGCGCGGCGGGCAGGGTTGCGGCCTGCGGCACCCCGGCGAGCGCCAGCGCGGCAACGACGAACACCATCATCAGCGCCTTCACCCCGCCGATCCGGTCGGCGAGCGCGCCGCCCATCGGGCGCACCAGCGATCCGGCGAACACACAGGCCGCGGTGCAATAGCCCGCCATCACCGGGGTCAGGTGGAACTGGTCGGTGAAATAGATGGGAAGCGAGGCGGCGAGCCCGACGAAACCGCCGAAAGTCACCGAATAAAAGGCCATCAGCCACCAAGCGTCGGCGGTCTTGAGCGGTTCGAAATAATCGACCAGCTTCTTCGGCGCGGGCGCGTTTGGCGCGTCCTTCGCCATCGCGAGATAGACGAAGAAGACGATCGTCAGCGGGATGCAGGCGAGGCCGAGCACCGCGTTCCAGCCGAACAGCTTGGCGAGGCCGGGGGCGAAGAGTGCGGCGAGCACGGTGCCCGAATTGCCCATGCCGGCGAAGCCCATCGCCTTGCCCTGATGCTCGGGCGGGTACCAGCGGCTCGCGAGGGGGAGGGCGATCGCGAAGCTGGCGCCGGCGAAGCCGAGGATCACGCCGAGCGCGAGGGTGCCGGCGAAGCTGTGGACCCCCATGGCCCAAGCGGTGAATAGCCCGGCGATGACGATGAGCTGGCTGATCGCGCCCGAGCGCTTCGGCCCGATGCGGTCGACGAGCAGGCCGTTGACGACGCGCAGAAGCGCCCCTGCCAGCGTCGGCACCGCGACCATGAGTCCCTTTTGCGCGGGGCTGAGGCCGAGGTCTTCGGAAATCGCGGGGGCGAGGGGGCCGAGCATCACCCAGACCATGAAGGCGAGGTCGAAATAGAGAAAGGCGGCGACCAAAGTCGGCCAGTGGCCGCTGGTCCAGAAATTCGATTTGGGCGCCGTTCCGCTGCCCCCGCTGATCGTCGTCATCGTCCGTCCCCTTGTGTGACGGGCAATAAAAAAGCCGCCAGGACGGCGGCCACGCGGGCGCATCCTGACGGCTTCATTGCCTGTTGGGATTATGGGGAAAGGCTCCCCATGTGCCGCGCGGGCCAGCCCCCTCGTTGGAGCCGTCGCCGCTTTATCCTGCCCCGGCAGCCTTGCCGAGTGCCTCAAGACTGCCTGATTCGCTCCCGCGCCGCAAGCCGTTATTTCGCAGGTGCAGCATAGGCTCGAAAGCTACGGCAATTCAGCGAGATAGGCCTCGATATCGTCGGGATCGAAGGCGCGGCCGTCGAAAAATCGGTCGCTGCCGAGCATCAGGCGGCCCTGCGTCGAGCCGGCGCCGATCGGCTCGTCGAGTCCGCCTTCGAGCTTCGAACTGGCTCCCGGGAGCGGGGCGCCCGAGCCCGCCAGCGCGGCGCGATAGATGTCGGGACGGAAGACTGCCGCCGCGGTCGCGGCATCGCCGGGCGCAAAGCCGATATCGTCCCAGCGAACCATCTGCGAATAGAGCCAGGCGGCCTGGCTGCGCCAGGGGAAGTTAGCGGCCTCGCGATACTGGAACATGAAATCGGCATAGTGGATCGGCGCGCCGCCGGGCTCGACGCGGACGCGGTCGGTGATCGCGCGCAACACCGCATCGCGCGACGCATCGAGATATTCGGGGCGCGCGAGAATGTCGGCGCTCTCCTCCGCGGTACGGCGCGCGACGAAATGGGCGGCGGCGGCGTGCAGCGCGCGGAGCAACGCTTCGACCGCATCGCGGCGTTCGTCGATGGTCTCCTCGCGCATCGCGAGCACCTTTTCGACGCCGCGGCGCCAGATTTGCGCGGTCGCCAGCGCG
>NZ_LMGF01000004.1:390956-447522 GCF_001427085.1 Sphingopyxis sp. Root1497 | reverse complement strand
CCTCGCCCGCCGCGAGCGCATCGGCGGCGAAGGGCGGGCTGGTGACGACGATCTCGACGTCGCTGTCGGGACGCACGCCGACCCCGGCGAGCCAGTAGCGGAGCATGTAATTGTGGCTTGAATAGCGGTGGACGACCCCGAAGCGCAGCGGCTTGCCCGCCGCCTTGCGCGTCGCCGCGACGGTCCGGAGCGCGGCACCGATCGCCGCCGGATCGCCGAGCGCCCCGCCAAGCCCGACGGCGCGGGCGAGCGCGGTCGAAAAGGTGACCGCATTGCCGTTGAGGCCGAGGACGAAGGGGACGGCAAGCGGCACCGCCGGGCGGTCGCGCCCGAGCGCGGTGGCGATCGCGAGCGGCGCGATCATGTGCGCGGCATCGGTATGGCCGTAGAGCAGCCGGTCGCGCACCGTCGCCCAGGTCATGTCGCGCACCAGCTCGATCGCCACGCCTTCGCGCGCCGCGAAGCCCAGTTCGTGCGCGAGGATCGGCAGCGCGGCGTCGACGAGCGGCAGGAAGCCGATACGGAAGCGCTCGGCGGTCATTCCATGTCTCCCATCAGCGCTTCGCTGGTCACGATGGCTTCGGCGATTTCCGAAATCCGGCGGTTGGTGCGCATCGCCTGCCCACGCAGCAGCGCATAGGCGGCGGGCTCGTCCACCTCGCGACGCTTCATCAGGATCGCCTTGGCCTTGTCGATCACCGCGCGTTCGGCGAGCGCGTTCCTGGCATCGTCGAGTTCGCGCTGGAGCCGCGAGAAGGCCTGGAAGCGGCGGACGGCAAGCTCGACAACGGGCTTGATCCTTTGCTTCGACAGGCCGTCGACGACATAGGCCGAGACGCCGGCATCGATCGCCGCGCCCGTCACCTCGGCATCGCTCTGGTCGACGAACATCGCGATCGGGCGCGCAAGCGCGCGCGACATCGCGAAGAAATCCTCAAGCAGGTCACGGCTGGGGTTTTCGAGGTTGATCAGGACAACCTCGGGCTTCGCGGCCTCGACCTGCGCGACGAGCGGCCCGGCGGGATCGATCAGCACCAGATCGTCGAGTCCGGCCTCGCGCAGGCCATCCGAGATGATCGCGGCGCGCGTCGTGCTGGTGTCGATGATCGCGATCCTCATGGCCGCGCCTTTACGGTGCGGCGTTCGAATTCGCCAGAGCTAAGCCGATATGGCGACATATAGACGCTGTATCATGGCCGATATGCGGAGTTTTCGAACCTGCGCTTTGGTTTCGCGCCGCGTCAAGGTCTCCACATCGACCAAAAAAAGGGGAGCAACGCCGGCTCCCCTTTCTCCCTTGGTTGGATGCGCGTCAGTCCAGCTTGAACCGGACGCCGACGCGGTAGGTACGGCCCAGCAGGTCCGAAAAGGTGCTGTTCGCCGCGAGGCCCGTTTCGGGCAGCAGCAGCGGGTTGGCATCGAACAGATTGGTGACGTTGAAGAAGAACTCCGCCTCCGATGCGTTGCCGACCTTGATCTTCTGAGTCAGGTTGAGGTCGACGTAGAACGTCCCTTTGACGCGGTTGTTGTCATAGGTCGGGTTCTGGCTGGTCGAGGTCGGGCAGCCGCTTGTGCATTCGATCGCGTTCGCCAGATATTTGCCCGAGCTGACGCCGCGACCGGTCACGGTGCCCGAGAAGGTCGGGGTCGAATAATTGGCGTTGGCGCGGAAGATCCACTTCGGCGTACTCGCCTGACCGCCGTTCGCCCCCACCGTGTTGACCGGCGTGGTCCCGGCGATGCCCGTTTCCGCCAGATTCTCGATGTAGCGCGTCGCGGTCCCTTTCAGCGTGATACTGCTGCTTTCACCCACGGGCAGGCGATAGGCGGCGTCGAAGTCGATGCCGCGCACCAGCCGGCGCACATAGTTGAAGGGCTGGGTACGGATCAGCAGATAAGGCACCGTCGGGGTCGAGCGCGTCGGATCGGTGGTGATCGCGTCGCAGAACGCCTGGACCCCTTCGTCGCAGCGGTTGACCACTTCCTGCGCGCTGATCGTGTCGATCGCATCCTGCAGGTTGATACGGAAATAATCGACCGATGCGCTGAAGCCCGGCAGGAAGCGCGGCGTGATCACGCCGCCGATGTTCCACGAATCCGCCTTTTCGGGTTCCAGCGCGAGGTTGCCCGTCGTCAGGCCCGAATAGGGAAAGAATTGCGGACCGCTGTTCGGATCGGCCGAATTGAACTTGGGATTGCGTACCGAATCGCTGTTCGCGGTGCCGGCCTGGAACAACTCGTTCAGGTTCGGCGCGCGAATGTCGCGCGACCGCGTCACGCGGAGGCGGATGTCCTCGATCGGCGCCCAGGTCGCGCCGAGTTTCCAGGTGGTGACATAACCCGACGTCGAATAATCGGTCGCGCGCACCGCGCCATTGAATTCGAGGCCGAAACCCAGCGGGATCAGCGTTTCGAGATAGGCTTCCTTCACATTATAGCTGCCCTTGAACGGCAGATAGTTGCCGACCGACCAGGCGTTGCGGAAGCCGGGCCGGCCATTGGCGTCGACGGTCGCGATCGGCTGGAACTCGGTCGGCACGCTGCCGCGGATCTTCTCTTCGCGATATTCGCCGCCGATCGCGATGCTGACGTCGCCCGCCCAGGTGGCGAAGGGCGTCAGCGACAGGTTGGCGCCCGTGACATATTGTTCGAGCACCTGTTTGCGGAACGGATCGCCGAGCACATAGTCGATCGCCGCCGGATTGGCGACGCCGATGCCAAGGCGATTGAGCGGCACGCAGGTCGGGTCATTGTTGGTGGTGTCGGTGTCGACGTTGATCAGGCACTGGATCGATCCGACGGCGTAGCCGCCCGCATTGCCGGCGGGCGCAAACGCCGCATTCGTCGCATTCGCCATGCGCGTGACATGCATGATGTTACGGAGCTGTTCGCGCACATCCGAGCGGCCATATTGGCCGAAGATGTCCCAGCGTGCCGCCTTGCCGAAGGCGTCGAACTCGCCCTCGGCACCGATGACGTAGCGTTGGACCTGGCGCTTGTTATTGATGCCGCGGAACGGCAGGTCGGCCGCGGTGGTCGTGATGCTGATGCTGTTGACGCCGGTGAGCCGTGCCGCGCCCAGCGTCTGCAAGGCGAAGGCGTTACAGGTGGTCGGGACCGGGACGGTCGTGCAACCGACGGTGTTGAGAGTCGCCGACCCCAGGTTGGGGCCGGCGTTGAAGAAGACTTCCTGCTTGTTGTACGACCCTTCGGCGAACAGCGTGAGGCCATCCGATACGTCGAAGCTGGTGCGGCCATAGACGCCCCAGCGGTCGTCCTTTGGCGCGAGGCCGATGCGGCGGCCCGAATCGTTGACGCGCCAGTCGCCGCCGACCGTGCGCGTGACGGGGGAGCCAGTGCCGTTGGTGTTCAGCACCGGCGAGTTGAACGACCCATATTGAAACGGGATGACTTGGCCGTTCTGGCCGAAATAATTGCCGCGCAAAGCATTGGTCGAGGTCCCGGTCGATGCGGTGATGAAGCCGCCGGGGGCCTGATTGGTCTGACCAGCATTCTCGCGGAAGGTGATGAAGGCGGGCTGGCCATTGGTCGTCGTATATGCGGGGTTGGCAATGGCCAGATAGCCCTTGTGGTTCCACGGCCGATCCCCGGGGTCGATTTCGTAGATGCCGTCCTGATGTGCGATTTCGGCGTTGAAGACGATATGCCCGCGGCCGTCGGCGAAGGAGGTGCCGCCAGCGACGCTGCCCGAATAGTTGAAGCCGTCGCCCTTGTCGGTGAGCCCTATGTCGCCGCTGATGCGCAGCCCCTCCATCTTCTTGTTGAGGATGAAGTTCACCACGCCGGTGACGGCGTCCGAACCATAGGCCGACGATGCGCCGCCGGTCACCAGTTCGACGCGCTCGATCAGCGCCTGCGGGATAGTGTTGATATCAACCCAGCCGAAGATCGTCGAACCGACCGACCGGCGGCCATCGACGAGGACCAGCACGCGGCTCTCGCCCAGGTTGCGCAGGTTGAGCGCGTTGATGCCCGCCGAGCCGTTGGAGATGTTGAGGCGCGAGTTGCCGGGCTTCGTCGATCCGGCGAGTTGCGGCAGCTGGTTGACGAAGTCGGCGATGTTGTTCGACGGCGAGGTGTTCTGGATATCTTCCTTCGTCAGCACGATCACCGGGGTGGGGGCCTGGAACCCGTCGCGGGCGATGCGCGAGCCGGTGACGACGATCTGCTCGCTGGGGGCCGCTTCGCCGCTGTTCGGCGTGGCGGTGGTCTCCTGTGCCAACGCCGGCGCGCTGTGAACCAGCGCCAGCGCGGTCATCACCGCGCCGAAGCGGCATGTACGGCCCAGCGGCCGACGAATTCGTCCAAGATCACGCATGTAAACAGTCCCCTTATTTGCCCAAAAGCTGCGCCGCACACCGCCAGTGCGTGCCGCGGCTAGCCCCATTGTCCCACCTGATCGCGTGGCGGGCTCTTGGCTCCGCCTTCTTATGTTTTCGTGATATTCATCGTATCGGCCCGGCTATCGCCGCGTTCGAGGTGCGCGGATAGACCGTTCCGTGACGGGGAGGTTACAGGGTGGTTACCGCCGGTCAACAGCTTCGCGATTACCCTGGCGATATGGACCTATAGCCCCAAGGCATGGCGTCGCCGAAATCGATGAAGGCCGGGCGCGGAATAGCTTGCAGTTATAGGGCGCAGCCCGCTTGCTATGGCATGGCCGCACTCCGCTGCGATAGGGTCGCCTCGTCATCTTCAATCCTTATCGGGGAGGCTCTGTTGATCCAGCGCCGTGCGTTTCTGCTGGCTTCGGTTGCGCTTGTTGCGCTGCCCGGAACCCTTTTGGCGAAACCCGCGGTAAAGGGTGGCAAGAGCCCGCGCACCGTCAGGCTGTCCGGCGCGCGGGCGCCGGTCGAGGTTATCGAAGACGAACTGGGCGTGCCGCACGTCCGCGCCGCCTCGTTGCACGACGCCTTCTTCGGGCAGGGGTATCTGGTCGCGCGCGACCGTCTGTTCCAGATCGACATGGAGCATCGCCGCGACATGGGCCGGATGGCCGAGGCGTTCGGACCGCGCTTCGTCGCCGCCGATCGTGCGGCGCGGCTCTTCCTTTATCGCGGCGATATCGAGGCTGAGCTCGCGTCGCTGCCGCCCGATGTGCTCGAATGCGCCGAGGGTTATGTCGCGGGCGTCAACGCGCGCATCGACGAGCTGGCGGCCGATCCGTCGCAACTGCCGCTCGAATATGGCATATTGGGGATCGCTCCATTGCGTTGGGACGTGCGCGACCTGGTGCAGGGTCGCGGCATCGGCATGGGCGACGCCGACGACGAGGTGCGCCGCACGATGCTCCACGCGCGCGGGCTGCTCGATGCCGACCTGCTGATGGCGCCGCTGCGTCCGGCCTGGTCGTTCACCGTGCCCGAGGGACTCGACACCGCGGCGGTGAGCGAGGCCGACCTCGGCCTGCTCGACCCCGCCAACCGGCCGGGGGGCTTCGAGCCGCTGCAGGAAGCGTGGTTCGATCCCGAAACACGCCGCGAAGACCGCTTTGCGCTGGGCAGCAACGCCTGGACCGTCGCGCCGTCGCGCACCGCAACCGGGCGCCCGATCCTGGCCAACGATCCGCACCTCGGCATCGGGCGGTCGAGCCCGCGGCACATGTGCCACCTGTCGGCGCCGGGGCTCGACGTGATCGGCGCAGGTGCGCCGGGGCTGCCCGGGATCATGCAGGGGCACACCGACCGCTTCGCCTTTGGCCGCACCAATTTCCACATCGACCAGAGCGACCTGTTCATCCTGCGCACCAAGGAGGGCGACCCCGGCCGGTATTGGCACAAGGGCGAATGGAAGGCGTTCGAGAGTTTCGAGGACGAGATCCTCATCAAGGGCGCCGCGGCCGAGCGCGTGACGCTGCGCTATGCGGGTGGCCGCCCGATCGTGTCGTCGGACGCGGCGCGAAATCGCGCGGTCGCCTTTGCCACCGTCGCGATGCTCACCGGCGCCAATTCGCGCTTCGCGATGATCGCGATCAACCTGGCGACCGACTGGGCGTCGCTGCGCAAGGCGTTCAAGCTGCACGTCTCGCCGACCAATTTCCATTACGCCGATATCGACGGCAACACCGGTTGGCAGACGATCGGCTTTACGCCGCGGCGGCCGAAGCATGACGGGCTGTTCCCCGCGCCGGGCGACGGCGATTTCGACTGGACGGGAATTCTGCCTGTCGAGGATATGCCGCACGTCTATAACCCCGCCGAGGGCTGGTTCGCCTCGGCGAACCAGATGAACCTGCCGGCGGATTATCCCTATCGCGAGCGGATCATCAGCTTCGGCTGGAGCGATCCCTTCCGCTACGATCGCTGCGCCGAAGTGCTGCGCGCGCAGCCCAAGCACCGGATCGAGGACAGCATCGCGCTGCAGCACGACGTCCAGTCACTGCCGGCGCGGGCGCTCGTCAAGATGCTGCCCGCCACGCCGTCGGCCGAAGCGGCAGAGGCGGCGGCGCTGCTCAAGCGCTGGGATTGCGGGATCGATGCCGACAGCGCTGCGGCTTTGCTCTATGAGATGGTGCTGCCGTTGCTGTCGACTGCGGTCTATGATCGCGTCGTGCCCGCCGCCGCTCGCGATCTGGTGACTTCGCTCAACCTCGCCGAAATGCTGCGCATGCTCGCTGGTCCCGACAAGCGCCTCGGCGACGATACCGCCGTGGCGCGCGATGCGTTGGTCGATGGCGCATTGGCCGCGGGGTGGAAAAAGGCGGTTGAAGTCGGCGGACCCGATCCGGCGAGCTGGCGCTGGGGCGACCTGCACCGCGTGACGATCGAGCATCCGCTCGCGGCCTCGAACCGCGCGATTGCGGCGGCTTTCCCGAAGATCATGGGCGGGCGCTCGGGCGGCGACTGGAACACGCCGATGGCGCGCGGCTTCAATCCTCGGCGCGGCTTCGATGTGACGCATGGCGCTAGCTATTTGTTCGTCGCCGACGTCGGCGCGTGGGACAACAGCCGCTTCCTGCTGCTGCCTGGCCAGTCGGCCGATCCGCGCTCGCCGCGCTACCGCGACTTCTATCCCAAATGGCTCGCGGGCGAGATGCAGCCTATGTGGTTCAGCAAGGCGGCGGTCGACCGTCATGCCTCCACACGGCAGGTCCTCGCGCCCGCCTAGAGCGCTTCGGCGATCGCGACGAGGGCGCGGTCGACTGCGGCGGTGGCCTGGCTGTCCAGTTCGTCGGGTATGTCGTTGGCCAGCGCCGAGAAGATGAGCGTCTTGCCGCTGCGTGTTACGAGGTAGCCCGACACGGCGCGCGAGGCGTTGAGCGATCCGGTCTTGGCGAAGAGCTTGCCTTCGAGGATCGTGCCCTTGAAGCGGTTCTGCAGCGTGCCGTCGCGCCCGGCGATCGGCAGCGTTTCGCGCCACGCCATGCTCCACGGCTGGCGCGATATCCAGCTCAGCAGGCCGACCGCGCCGCGCGGGGTGATGCGGTTATAGCTCGACATGCCCGACCCGTCGGCGAAGAAATAGCTGGTGGCGGGCAGGCCCGCTTCGCCCATGACCTTGCGCATCACCGCCTGACCGTCGGCGATCGATCCGCTGCCGGCTTGCCGCGCGACGCGGCGCAGCATCAGTTCGGTATGGAGATTCTGGCTCTCCTTGTTGATGCGGATCATATTTTCGGCGAGCGACGGCGCGGGGAGTTCGGCGAGCATCGCCGGCTCGGCGGGCAGCGCGACCGGCGCGCCATCACGGGTCTTGGGATCGTCGGCGGCGGTCAGCGGCCGGTGGCGGGCCGCGATGTCGCCGTCGACGCGTACGCCGCGCGCGCGCAGCAATTCGCTGAGGCGCCACGCGGCATAATGCGCCGGATCGTCGATGCCGTAGCGCAGCGTCATCGGCGCGGCCTCGGCGCCGATGGTACCGGTCAGGCGCAGGATGCGGCTGTTAGGCATCCGGTCGGCGGCGACCTTGTCCTCCTTGCCCGCGACGGTCGTGACGTGATTTTCGATGCTGTAATAGCCCGGGGCCTGAATGGCGGGCGTCGCACCCAGCGCGCCCGGTGCGAGTTTGACCACCAGTTCATTGTCGTCGAGCGTCAGCGCCGAAATGCCGGTGCCGTAACGCGACTGGATATTGTTCCAGCTCATCCCCGGGCTCCAGCGTTCGTCGGGGAACCAGCTGTCGTCGCCGACGATGTTGCGGACATGGCGCGTCTTCGCGGCGACCGCGTCGGCGAGCGTCTGGAGGCAATCGGTCTTGCAGTCGTCGGCGCTGGAAAGCACCGCGTCGCCGCGGCCATGAAGCACGACGTCGACCTTGCCATCGGCGGCCGTTTCGAGCCGCACGCCCGCGCCTTTTGCGGTCTGCTGGAGCAGTGGCAGTTCGGCATAGGCGATGGCGGTCGTGAACATCTTGGTGTTCGACGCCGGAATGAAGCGCTGGTCGGGGGCGATCGACACGAGCGTTTCGCCGTCGAGCGTCGTGACGAGCAGGCCGTAGCGCGTGCCGGTGGGACCGGCGGCGAGCGTCTGTTCGACGGTGGTGAGCAGTGGTGCGGCCGGTGCCGTCTGGGCGTGGACCGTGGCAAGCGACAGCGCGAGGGCGGAGGCGAGGGCGAAGCTCTTGATCGTCATTTTCATCGGTCTGTCCGTTCGTCCCATGCAGTGATGAGGGCGTTGCCCGTGGCGGCGCGTAGCGCCACGATGCCGCTGTCGAAATGGCGGGTCGGATGGACCCGGTTGGTGAGCAGGGTCCAGGCGAGGCCGCGCTCGAAATCGATCCACAGGCCGGTGCCGGTGAAGCCGGTGTGGCCGATCGTTTCGGCCGAACAGGCATCGCCGCCGTGCCAGCCGGCAAAGGCGCGTTCCCAGCCGCAGGTCCGGTGGTTCTCGCCCGCCGTGCGGATCTCGGCCATCATCGCGGGCGACAGGATTTCGCCGCGCAGCATCGCGGCCGCGAAGCCCAGCACGCCGTCGACGGTGCCGAACAGCCCGGCATGGCCGGGCGCTCCGCCGAGGGCATAGGCGTTTTCGTCGTGGACCTCGCCCTTCATGACGCGCTCGCGCCAGCTGCAATGCTCGGTCGCGACCGCCGGGCCGGGCGGCGGGCCGAAAGCCAGTGCTTCGCCGAGCGGCCAGGCGGAGAGCGGCGCGCCGGTGATCCGCTCGATCGCGATGCCGAGCAGGATGAAATTGATGTCCGAATAGACGGGCGGCCCGTGGCGCCATTCGCGCTGGAGGACGAAGGCGCGCAGCCGCGCCGGATCGTCGCCATAGGTATAGATCGGCTCGACCGCAGGCAGGAAGCTGCGGTGCATCAGGCAGTCACGGAAGGTCAGCCGGCGCTCGGCGGCGCCCGCGACGTCATATTGGCGCAGGTCTGGGATCGCGTCGGTCAGCGGCCGGTCGAGGTCGAGGCGGCCCGCTTCGGCGAGGGTGAGGATGATCGTCGTCGTCGCGATCACCTTGCTGAGTGACGCTAGGTCGAACCAGTGGTCGCGGGTCAGTGCCTCGCGCTCGGGGACGAGCGCGGCCATGCCCGCAAAACGGACGGCGGTGCGGCCCTCGGCATCGACGACGCCGAGCGCCGCGCCGGGGATGCGGCCGCTTTCGACTGCTTCCAGCGCCGGGGCAAAGCCTGCCGCGCAAATCGTCTCGGCCGTCATGTCGCTACGCGTCCTTTCACGCGAACGATGACCGGCAGCAGGAAAATCGCGGCGAAGCTCAGCGCCCCCGACAGCAGGAAAAAGCCGTCATAGCCGATCTGCGTCTGCATCGACCCCGATGCACCCGCGAGCAGGCGTGGCAGCAGGAAGGCGAAGCCCGAGAGCAGCGCATATTGCGCCGCGGGATGGGCCGGGCTGACCAGCATCGACAGATAGATGACGAACACCGCACCCGCGAAACCATTGCCGAACTGGTCGATCGCAACCGAGGTATAGAGGACGAAGGCGGACGCTTCGCTGTGCCACAACCAAACATAGATCCAGTTGCCCGCCGCCGCCGTTACCGCGCCGATGCCCAGCGTCCAGCCGAGCGACAGCCGCGTCGACAGAAGGCCGCCGAGCGCGACCCCGGCCATGCTCGCCGAGAGCGCGACGACGCCGTCGGCAAAACCGATCTGTTCGAGGCTGTAGCCCGCTTCGTTCCACAGCGGGTGCGACAGGGTGAGCGTCAGCACGTCGCCCATGCGATAGAGCGAGACAAAGGCGAGCACCGCGAGCACCGCATAGCCATAGCGCCAGAACAGTTCGACATAGGGGGCAGCAAAACCCGATTTGCCCGCGAGCGCATCCGCGCTGAGGCGATTGATGCGGGGGAGCGCGAGTGCGAGCAGGACGAAGGGGAGCAGGGCGACGGCGAGGACGACCGGGGTGACATTGGTCTTGGCCGAGATGCCCGCGCCTTCGGCGGCTGACAGCAGCAGCCAGCCGGCGGCCGCCGTGACGAGCGCCGCGACAAGCAGGATCAGGAGGCTGGCGCCGATGCCGGCGAGGAGCGCCGGCACGCGGCCGGTCGCGCCGTCGCGTTCGGCGCGCATCGCGGCGAGGATCGGAAAGGGCAGGAAGGCGGCGAAGGCGATGACCAGATAGGCGATCGTCCAGTCGGCACGCGCCGCGACGAGGATCGCGCCGCTGCCCGCCGCGACCATCGCGCTGCGATATCCCCACAGATTGGCGGCGACGATCGGCGCCTGTTCGGCCTGCGTCGGCGCAAGCTCGATGCGCCAGCCGTCGGCGGCAACCTCCAATGTCGTCGTCCAGAAGGCGAGCAGGACTGCGAACAAGGCGGTCAGCGGCAGGCTCTTGTCGTTCGAGGTGAAGGCCATGGCGACCATCGCGGTGAAGATGCCGAGTTGCGACAACATGATCCACCCGCGCCGCCGCCCCCAAAAGCGCGCGAAACCCGGCACGTCATAGCGCTCGACCAACGGCGCCCACAGGAATTTGAAGGTCGGCAGCAGCGCGATCCAGGCGAAGAAACCGATGATGACGATATCGACGCCGTGCTTCGACAGGCGAAGCGTAAGCACCGCGTTGAACATGTAGAAGGGCAGCCCGGCGGCAAAGCCGAGCAGCAGGTAGAGGCCGAACAGACGCCGTGCGGAGGGCCTGGCGGGTAAGGGGAGCCCTTCGATCGGGCTGCCGGCCGCGAGCGTCGTCGTCATGGCGGGGGTCTTGTGTCAGCGGGCGGTGGTGTCTCATCCGCCTTCTCCCAGCGTGCGACGATGGTGGTGACGGTCAGGTTAGCGCTCGCACTCGCGACGGTGCGCGTCATGTCGAGCAGGCGGTCGAAGGGCAGGACGAAGCCGACGACGAGCGCGGTCTGTTCGGGCGACACGCCGACCGCCGAAAGAACCGCAGCGAGCATGAACAGCGAGGCCGAGGGGATGGGCGCCGTTCCGAAGGCCGCGAGTGCGCCGGTGAGCAGGACGACGAGCAGCATCTGCAGGTCGGGCTCGACCCCCACCGCCTGTAACGCGAAGATGCTGAGCAGGCCGACGTACATGGCAGTGCCGTCCTTGCCGATGCTGGCGCCGATGGGCAGGACGGTCTTGGCGACGCCGGGTGCGATCTTCAGATCCTCGAGCGCGATGCGCAGCGCCACGGGCAGGGTGGCGGCGGAGGAGGCGGTCGAGAAGGCGACCGCGAGGGCATCGACGATCGTGCGGTAGAAGAGCAGCACCGGCCGCCGCGCGACGAGGACGAGCAGCGGTATGTGCACGAGCAGGATTTGCAGCAGCACGCCGACGGCGACCCCCACCGCGAGCCAGCCGATGTTGGCGAAGACCGCGACGCCATTGTCCGCCACGGCCTTGGCGATCAGCGCGAGGACACCGAACGGCGTGACCTCCATGACGATCCGCACGACGTGGAACAGGGCCTTGCCCGCCGATTGCAGCAAGTCGGCCATAGGCTTCCCCTCGTCGCCCGCCAGGATGACGCCGAAGCCGAAGAGGATCGAGAAGAAGATGATCGCCAGCATGTCGCCGTCGACCAGCGACTGGACGATGTTGGTGGGGATGATGCCGACGAGCTGGTCGTGCAGCGATTTGGGTTCGCCCAGCGCATGCGGGACCGCACCGGCAAGCGCTGCGCCCTTTCCGGGTTCGAGCAACAGGCCGACGATGATGCCGATCGACACTGCGAAAAAGGTCGTCGCCGCGAACATCCCGACGGTGCGTGCGCCGACCGATCCAAGCTTGCGCGGGTCGGCGAGCGCAGTGACCCCCGATGCGATGCTGATGAAGACGATCGGGACGACGAGCATCCGGATCAGCCGGACGAAGAGTTCGCCGACGATGGCGATCGCTCCGGTTGCGGCGGGCCAGACGAGTCCCAGCACCACGCCGATCGCGAGCGCGCCAAGCACCCTTTGCCACAGCGGCACCGCGACCCAGCGGCGAAGCAGTCCCGTCATTCGCCCCTGTGCCCCGATCCTGTCAAATGCCACCCCAGAAGCCGGGCTGCGGCGGCGACATGATGCCGTGCGCCGCGCTGACCCCGCCCACGCGATCCTCTGCAAGCCAGAGCGGTCCGTCAAGGTCCGCGAAACTGCTGTTGGCCGCGATGGCCCAGGCGGGCGCGATCGACAGCGACGAACAGATCATGCAGCCCGTCATCACATCGAGCCCGCGCGCGCGCGCCGCCTGCGCCAGGTCGAGCGCGGCGGTCAGCCCGCCCGTCTTGTCGAGTTTGATGTTCACGACGCGGTAGCCGTCGGGCAGCGTATCGAGATCGGCCGCGACATGGACGGCTTCGTCGGCGGCGATCGGGATGGCGGACCGGAATCCGGAAAGATCGCTATCGGCGTCGGCGGGCAATGGCTGTTCGAGCAGGTCGATGCGCAGATCGGTCAGCAGTCCCTGCAAATCGCGCACCTCGGCGATCGTCCAGCTTTCATTGGGGTCGACGATCATCCGCGGCTTCGGCGCCGCGGCGCGGACGGCGGCGATCTGGGCTGCCGGGTCGGTGCGATCGACCTTGACCTTCACCAGCGGCGCGTCGGCAAGCGCCGCAGCGGCGGCGGCCATGCGATCGGGCGCGTCGAGACCGACCGTCATCGCGGTGACGATCGGGCGCAGCGGACGCTCGAGACCGAAGGTGGCTGCGAAATCGGCGCCCGACAATCGCAGTTCCAGATCCCACAGCGCGCAATCGATCGCGTTCCGCGCCGCGCCGGCGGGCATCAGTTGCAGCAGCTCCTGCCGGCCAGCTCCTTGCTCGATCGCGCCGCGCGCCGCTTCGATCGCCAGAATCGTGCTTTCGGCATTCTCGCCATAGCGCGGGTAGGGGACGCATTCGCCGCGTCCGGTCACGCGATCCTGCGCGATGGCGACGGTCACCACCTGCGCGGCGGTCCTGACCCCGCGTGATATGCGGAACGGCGTGTGCAGTGGCAGGATTTCGTCCGCGACGATCAGGGTGCGCATGGGGATCAGGCGGTTTCGGCGACGCTGTGTGTGGCGGCGTCGGTTTCCAGCAGCCGGTCGAGGATCGTCTCGACCCCGAAGCGATAGGGATCGCTGGTCGGCAGCCCGAATTCGGCCTCGGTCGCGGCGCACAGGGCACGTGCCTCGTTCTCGGGCATGGCCGAGGTGTTGAGCGCGATGCCCACAACCCGGACATTCGCGTTGGTCAGCCGGGCTACGCGCAGATTGGCTTCCAGTGTTTCGGCAATGCCGGGCAGCGGATAATGGGGCAGGCCGCGCATATGCGGGCGCGCCGGGTCATGGCACAGGACGAGCGCGTCGGGCTGCGCGCCGTGCAGCAGCCCCGTCGATACGCCGGCGAACGAGGGGTGATAGAGCGATCCCTGCCCCTCGATCAGGTCCCAGCCGTCATCGCTGCGTGCGGGCGAAACCTGTTCGATCGCGCCCGAGATGAAGTCGGCGACCACGGCGTCGAGCGGAACGCCGTCACCCGCGATCAAGATGCCCGTCTGTCCGGTCGCGCGGAAATCTGCCGCCACGCCGCGTTTGTCGAGCGCGCTGGCGAGGCAGAGCGTCGTGTACATCTTGCCGACCGAACAATCGGTGCCGACGGTGAGAAGCCTTTTGCCCGCGCGGGGCTTGCCGTTGCCGATCGGGATATCGGGTCGCGGGTCGCGCACATCGTGCAGCTGGCGGCCGCGCCGCGCTGCGGCCTCGATCAGCCGCGGTTCGGCGTTCAGCCGATGGTGCAGCCCCGAAGCGATGTCGAGCCCGGCCTCCATCGCGGCCAGCGCATCGACGATCAGATCCTCGCCCAGCCTGCCGCCGGCATTGGCGATGCCGAGCACCAGCGTCCGCGCACCGGCGGCGTAGGCTGCGGCGAAATCCATCCGCGGCAGGTCCAGGGTCAACGGGCAATCGTCGTGACGATATTCGCCGATGCAGATGTCGGGCCGGAACACGGCCAGTCCGCGCGAAGTCTTGATGTCAGCGGGGTCGCTGGAATGGCCGAGATAGAGAAGATAGGGCGTTTCGATCATGGATCCGGGAACCTGCCTGATGGTAATGGGGCCGATAATAGCTTCCCCTGTCGCAACGCCCCAATATCCAGCGCCCCATATCCTATAGCTTGACGCTATAGACCTTCGATCACCGTCGCGAGCACGGCGAGGAATGCCGACGCTGTCCGCGACGGCGGGCGATTCTGCAGATAGACCGCGTTGATGTCGAAAGTGATCGCGGGCTGCAGCGGCCGGCTCGCCAGCCCGGGCGGCAGCGCGGCGTGCGCCGTGAAATTGTCGACGATCGCCATGCCGACTCCCGCGCTGACCAGCGCTGCGGCGACATAATAGGTGCGGGCCGAAACAACCTCGTCCAGCACGACCTCCAGCCGATTGAGCTCGCTCGACAGCATCCGTCCGATCGGGCCGCTCTGCGCCGGGCTGATGAACTTGTGCCCGCACAGTTCGTCAAGGCGCAGGCGCGGGGGCGCGGCCGGCATATCCTCTTCGCGGTAGATGACCACCAGTTCGCCCTCGCCGATCACCTGATGGGCGACGGGAGCCGACAGCGGTACTTCGAAACTGATCGCGATGTCGGTTTCATGTTCGTACAGTTTACGCACCATTTCATCATGGTGCAGCGTCTGGAGATCGAACATGACGTCCGCATGATCGTCCAGAAACCGGGCGACAGCCGTCGGGATCGCGCCGAGCCCCAGCGACGGAAGCGCCGAAATGCGGAGCAGACCGCCGCGCCCGTGGCGCAGGTTCTGGCACGCCTGGCGCAGCGACCGCACCCGGTCCTGGATGTCGGATACTTCGGCGAACAGGGTGCGCGCGTCCTGCGTCGGGATCAGCCGTCCTTTTGACCGCTCGAACAAGGTCAGCCCGATCGAGCGTTCGGCGTGGCGCAGCACCTTCGTCACCGAGGGCTGCGAAACGTTGAGCGACCGGGCGGCGGCACTGACCGTGCCGTGCAGGAAGACCGCGTGAAATATCTCGATCTGGCGCAGGTTCATCGCGTGTTGGCTCCAAAGCTGCGGTTGTCGGGCAAGGATTTGCCGCTGTTTCGGCCGAATATCGACGCTGGTTTTCGATCTTATGCCATTGGGTTATAGGGGCTGCAACTACACTCTCTGGACGCGGGGCGCTTATTCGAGACATCCTCATCGCCGGAAAAAGCCGACCGAGGGTGCGCCCCGGCCGGCGGTCGCGACTGCCCACAAGAAGGATCACGCCGATGCCGTCGTCGCTTGCTTCGCTTTCCGTTCGCCGGACGATCGCTTCGCTGTCGGCCGCTGCGGCGCTGCTTTGCGTGGCCGGCGCCGCAGCGCGGCCGGACGAGGCGGTCGACGTGATCATCCGGGGCGGGACGATCTATGACGGCGGCGAGGGCGAACCCTTTGTCGGCGACGTCGCGATCCGCGGCGATCGGATCGTCCATGTTGGGCCGTCCGGCGGCTATTCGGCGCCTCGGATCATCGACGCGAAGGGGTTGATCGTCGCGCCCGGCTTCATCGATCCGCACACCCATGCCGACAGCTTCCTCCGCTCGCCCGACCCGACGGTGCGCGTCAATGCCGCCTGGCTGGCCCAAGGGGTCAGCACGGTGATGATCGGGGTCGATGGCTATGGCACGCCCGATGTCGCGGAGGATGCCGCCAGGCTGACGGGATCGGGGATCGGCACCAATATCGTGCCGTTCGTCGGCTTCGGACCAGTTCGCCAGCGGGTGCTGGGTCAGGATGCGCGCGCGCCGAACGCAGCCGAACTCGACGCGATGAAGGCGTTGGTCGCCAAGGGCATGTGCGAAGGTGCGGTAGGCCTTTCCACTGGACTCTTCTATGCGCCGCAAAGCTTCGCCACCACCGGCGAGGTCGTCGCGGTGGCGCGCGAGGCGGCGATCCGCGGCGGCCTTTACGACACCCACCAGCGCGACGAATCGAGTTACAGCATCGGCCTGCTCGGGTCGGTGGAGGAAGCGATCGAGATCGGCCGGCAGGCCGGAATGCCGGTCCATTTCGCCCATCTGAAAGCGCTCGGCGTCGATGTCCACGGACAGGCCGGCGCGGTGATCTCCGCGATCGACGCCGCGCGCAAGGCGGGGGTCGATGTGACCGCCGACCAATATCCCTGGCTGGCGTCGGGATCGAGTCTCGACGCGTCGCTGCTGCCGCGCTGGGCGGTCGATGGCGGCGGGGCGGCGTTGCTGAAGCGGCTCGACGATCCCGTCACGCTGGCGCGGATCCGGGTCGAAATGCAGGACAATCTGCGTCGGCGTGGCGGAGCCGGCGCGTTGCTCCTGATCGCGCAGGGCTTTCCCTGGACCGGCCGGACGCTGGAACAGGTTGCAGAGGAGTGGAAGGCGGATCCACGCGACGCGGCACTGCGGATCATCCGGCAGGGCATCGAGGCGAAGGATGAAGGACAGAAGGGCGGGGGCGCCGCCGTCGCGTCCTTCAATATGGCGCAAGCGGATGTCGACCTGTTGATGACGCAGCCGTGGATGGTGACATCGTCCGACGGGTCGGACGGCCATCCCCGCATGTTCGCGACCTTCCCCGAAAAATATGCGCGCTACGTTCGCGAGCGCAAGGTTATCGACCTGCGGACCTTCATCCGTCAATCGACCGGGCGTACCGCCGACATCTACAAGCTCGACGGGCGTGGTTACCTGCGTCCAGGCTTTTTCGCGGACGTGCTCGTCTTTGATCCCGTCCAATATGCGCCGCGCGCCGATTATATGCACCCGCGCGAACTGAGCGTCGGCGTCCGGAAACTCTTCGTCAACGGCGCATTGGCGGTCGATGACGGTCAAGCAACGGGCGCCGCTGGCGGTCGCGCTCTGCTGAGGCCCCGTCCGCCCGGCTGCACCGGGCGCGATTGAACGGTTAAAACGCCAAATCTGGATGCTTGCCCATGCGGGCAATGACCATCGCGCAAAGACGCTCGGTCTCGACACGATTTGCACACGCGATCCGCGCGAAACCCTTGCCGCCGTCGCGTCCGTCGTCGATTGCCTGAAACGATACGGGGTTCGTGGAAACCCTGCCCCTCTTGGCCCAGGCGTTGCTCAAGGCGTCGCAGGCGGATCAGCGCCGATGACAGCAAATTCATTCGACAGTCCGAACGGCCTTCGTCAGAAGGTCGGATGCGTCTGCCAATTCCTGGGTGATCGGATTGTTCCAAAATCTGCTTGAACATGTCGACACGATGCATGCGACCGCGGGTTTGCTGGTCGGCATCATGGTCGGGCTGACGGGCGTCGGGGGCGGGTCGCTGATGACGCCGCTGCTGGTGCTGATGTTCGGCGTCAATCCCAAGACAGCCGTTGGCACAGACCTTCTGTTCGCCGCGCTGACGAAGACGGTGGGGAGCACCGTCCATGGCTGGCGCGACACCGTCGACTGGCATATTTTTCGCCGTCTCGCCGCAGGATCGATCCCGGCCGCTGTCCTTTCGGTCGTCGCGTTGCAGGGGCTCGGCAGTATCGGCGACAGTGCCGAGCATGTCATCATTTTGTTTCTGGGCTTTATGTTGATCCTTACGGCGTTCGCGGCGTTTTTTCAGGGGCGTCTCATGCGGTTCGCGCGGCGGCACGAAGGTCCCGACGATCAGCGGGCACTGCTGCCGACCGTGATGCTCGGGGCGTTCATTGGAATTGCGGTCTCGATCTCGTCGATCGGGGCGGGGGCGATCGGCGTGACCGCCCTGCTGATGCTCTACCCGCACCTGCCGGTCTCGCGGATTGTCGGCACCGATATCGTGCACGCGGTTCCGCTGGCCCTGGTGGCGGGTTCGGGGCACTGGCTCTATGGCGATGTCGATCCGACGCTGCTCATCAGCCTGTTGGTGGGATCGATCCCCGGCGTGATCGTCGGCAGCCTCTTGTCCAGTCGCGCGCCCGATCATCTGTTGCGTCCGGCGCTTGCGGCCGTCCTGCTGTTTTCGGGCCTGAAACTGCTGACCAGTTGATAAGGGGCCTTTGGCGCCAATCGACTGCTTTCGGCCAGCTTCGGACTTGCGAAGTCACGGCCGTAACGACCCGCGCGGAATCCCGATGACCCCGTGGCTTGAAACCGCGCCATTGATCGTTGCGGCGTCGAGCCGCAGCAAGGCGGCGTGGGTCGCTGCCGCCAACGGCACGTCGGCCGGCGGGTCGGCGGGGACCACTTCGCCCGCCATGAAGAGCGCGTCGAGGGCGTTGAACAGATCGGCCTCGCCAATGTCAGGCACGGCGGACAGCGGTTGCGGCCCGTTTTCGAGCGCGCGCAGGATCGCATGCGCCGCATCGTTGTCGAAACGGATGGTGCCGGCGGCGGTGCGGGCCTCGAAACTGGCTTCGCCGAGCGGGCGCGCGGCCGACCACCAGCCCTGCATACGCGCCTCGGCCTGTACGGTCGCTGAAAGCCGCGCGTAGGGCTGTTTCACGAACAGGTCGGTGCGGAACCAGTTGCGGGTGAGCAGGTCGAGCGCGCATTCGCGCGCGGCGGGATTGGCGATCGTGGACAGTGTGTCGCGCCAGGCCGCCTTCAGGGCAAAATCGGCGCGCAGGCGGTTAGGCCTCGCCTGGCCGGCCAGCGCCAGTCCGCGCTCCGCCGCAGCTTCGAGAACAGCGCCTGACCAGAGCGGCGTCCAGTGGCGATTGAGATATTCATGCGCGAAATAATCGGTCGGCAGGCGGCCGCGCATCTCGTCGATCCATTCCCAATGGCCCGCTTCGAATATCCCGGTCGCGCGTAGCTGTTCAAGCGCGGTTTCGAACCGCTGGGTCGGCGTGCCCGGCAGGCCGTCCGCCAGTGTCCACAGCATTTGCTGGAACGCGACCATCGGCGTCCAGCCGGGCAGGCAATTATAGCCAACGGCCAGCGCCCCGCCGGGTTTCAGCATATGGGCGGCGAGGTCGAGGACATGGCCGCGATTGGTTTCACTGACCCACGCCAATACGCCCTGGCATTGCACATAATCGGCCGCGCCGCCGGCCTGTGCCGCCAGCGCGGCGTCGAAATATTGATGATGGAGTTCGATGTTATCGAGGCCGATTTCCGCCGCCATTGCCGCGCCGCGTGCGACATGGCCCGGATTGCCGTCGATGCCGATGAAATGCCCCTCGGGATGCGCGGCAGCGTTGAGGATCAGCCCGATGCCGTCGCCGCAGCCGATATCGACCATCGTGAAGGACGAGCGCGTGGCATGACCGCGCGGCGACGCGATCCCGACATGCGCCAGCATCGCGTCGATGTTCGGCGGGGCGAAGCTCGCATGAAAGCTGCTCGGATAGAGCGAGTCGCCGACATAGCCGTCGATGCTGTCGGACGGACCCGCCGTCGTGTCGTGCGGCGCCATGCGCGCGATCCTCCGCTACGCCGTCATAACTTCACCGGGTTGGGCGTATATTTGTTCGCGGCGGTCGCAGGGCTGAGCTTCACCTCGTTGACCTTCTGCACGACGCTGCCAAAGTCGGGGTCGAGCTTGATATAGGTGGGGCCCGCGCCGCCCGATGCCTGGTCGAGCGCGTCCTCGCTCAGCGCGACGGCGCCCGCCCTGGTCACTTTGTCGGTCTTTCTGGTCATCGCAATTCTCCTAACAACGCCGCGCGGAGGCGGCGGTTCGACAGGTTGCGGCCCGAGTCGGAATATCCTTCCCGACAGGCGTCCTGCATAGCCGATTCCGCGCGTGATAGTGTGCCTTGCGTCACAGCGATGCCGACACCCTTGTCACAACGGGGAAAATCGGTTCATGTGCGCGGATAGAACAATATGGGTCGCGTGCGCATGGCAACAGGGGCGGCACGCGGATGAGCGAAACCATCTATCGGCAGACGGCGCTGGATCGCATGGCGAATCCAGAGCGGCTCGACGCCCCGGTGACGCTGGTGCCGCGCCCCTCGTGGATCCTGCTCGGCGCCTTCGCCGTCGCGCTGGTCGCGGCGCTGGTCTGGGCCAGCGTTGCGCGCGCGCCGGTGACCGTTGGCGCGAGCGGCATCCTGATCAACCGGTCGGGCCTCGCCGAAATCGCCGCCGCGCAGGATGGCCGTATCCAGACCATGCTGGTCATCCCCGGCGATGCGGTGCGGATCGGCCAGCCGATCGCAACCATCGCCCGCACCGAGCTCACCCGCGAACTGGCCGACGCCCGCCTCGACCTGCGCGATGCCCAGGCGCGGCTCGCGCGGTTGCAGGGTTTTTATGGCGAGCAGGGCGGGCGCGAACGCGGCGCCGACAGCGCCCGGCTCGCGACGATCGCCGAAAGCCGCCGCGCGCTCACCAGTCGCGCCAGCTATCTCGAGCAGCGCGCGGGCCGGATGGAAAAGCTGATCGCACGCGGCTTCATCACCCAGGACCAGCTGGTCGATGTCCAGATCGAACTGGCGGCGGTGCGCGAGCAATTGTCGAACCTGGGCGAGGCGGCGCTGCGCGTGCGCGTCGACGCCGACGCACGATCGGGCACCAGCGGTCTCGCCCTGCTCGACGAGCAGCGCGAGGTCGATACGCAGCAGCGCCTGATCGAGCGGCTCGAGGCGCGGCTCGGCGACGAGGAAGTGATTCGCGCCACCGTTGCCGGGCGCGTCACCGAGGTGAAGCTGGGCACCGGCGACATCGTCGCTCCCGGCACCGCGCTCGCGACCGTCGCGCCCAACCAGGGCGGGCTCGTGGCGCTTCTCTATGTTCCCGCCGCCGAAGGCAAGCGCATCGCGCCGGGGATGCGCGCGGAGATCACGCCGACCGCCGTCGAGCGCGCAGTCTATGGTCATATCCGCGGCCGCGTCGCCTCGGTCGCCCCGTTGCCCGCGACCCCGGAGGGCATGCGGCGCATGCTGCGCAACGACCAGCTGGTAGCCGAACTGACCGCGCGCGGCGCGCCGATCGAGGTGCGGATTCTGCTCGACCGCGACGCCGCCAATGCGAGCGGCTTTGCCTGGTCGGCGTCGAAAGGGCCGCCGGGGGCGATCAGCGCGGGATCGATCGTCGCGGGCAGGGTGGTGGTCGCCGACCGGCGCATCATCGGATTGCTGGTGCCGGGCGCCGGTAACTAGCGAATGGCACGGCGCCGATCCACGCCAACGGTACTCCAGCTCGAAGCCGCCGAATGCGGCGCCGCCTCGCTGGCGATGGTCCTTGCCGCGCATGGCCGCCACATGGGGCTCGACGAACTGCGCGCGCTGTGCGGGGTGTCGCGCGACGGGACCAAGGCGTCGAGCCTGCTGCGCGCGGCGCGCGCGCTGGGGCTGGAGGCCAAGGGGCTAAAGGCCGAGCCCGAGCATATCGCCGACCTGCCATTGCCGGCGATCGCCTTTGTCCATTTCAACCATTTTCTCGTCGTCGAGCATATCGACGCGCGCCACGTCTGGCTCAACGATCCGGCGTCGGGTCGCCGCCGCGAGACGATCGCCGAATTCTCCGATGGCTTTACCGGTGTCGTGCTGACCTTCGTCCCCGGCGCCGGTTTCGAGCGGGGCGACAGCCGCCCCAGCCTGGCGCAGTCGCTGCGTCAGCGGTTCGACGGGGTGCGCACCGCCTTGTGGTTCGTGGTCCTGACCGCGTTGGCGCTGGTGGTGCCGGGGGTTGTACTGCCGGTGTTCAGCCGGATTTTTGTCGATTATGTGCTCGTCCGCGGCCTGTCCGACTGGTTGCTGCCGCTCCTGATCGGGATGGCGCTGACCGCACTGGTCCGCTTCATCCTCCTCGAACTGCAGGAGCGCACATTGCTCCGCGCGCGCATGGCGATGAGCCTCAACACCGGCGGGGCGCTGATGCGCAAGCTGCTGACGTTGCCGGTGGCCTTTTTCGACCAGCGCTTCGCCGGTGAGATCGCCGACCGGGTGAAGCTCAATGAATCGCTGGCCACGCTGCTGACCGGCCATCTGGCGCAGGCGGCGGTCAATCTGGTCAGCGCGCTGTTCTTCCTGATCGTGCTGCTTTTTTATCATTGGGCGCTGACGCTGGCGATCGCCGCGCTAGCGCTGCTCAACGCTGCCGTCCTGCTGCTGTCGAACCGCCTGCTGTCCGACCGCTATCGCAAGATATCGATCGACCGCGGCAAGCTCGCGGGTGCGCGTGTCGCGGGTTTGAAGGATATGGAGACGTTCAAGGCGTCGGGCGGCGAGGATATGCTGTTCGCGCGCTGGACCGGCCTGACGATCGCGGTCCAGAACGGCGAGCAACAGGTCGCGCGGCTGGCCGCCTTCGTGCAGCCGATGCCGGCGCTGATCAGTGCGCTGATTATCGCCACCATATTGGTGTGGGGCGGCTTTGCCGTGATGGGCGGGACGATGACGCTGGGCGAACTCGTCGGCTATCAGACGCTGGCGGCAAGCTTTGTCGCGCCGGTCGCGGCGCTTGCGGGTTTCGGGGCCGAACTGCACCAGATCCGCTCCTACACCGGGCGGCTCGACGATGTGCTGGCCGAAGCGAGTGATCCGCGTTTCGACCGCGCCGATCCTGCCTCCGACGGACGGCTGCCGCAGGGAGGGGTGAGCGCGCGCGACCTGTCCTTCGGCTATGCGCCGCTCGATCCGCCGCTCATCGACGGGCTCAGCTTCGATCTGCTACCCGGCGAACGCATCGCGCTCGTCGGGCCGTCGGGGTCGGGCAAATCGACCGTCGGCAAGCTGATCGCCGGGCTCGAACAGCCGCGCGGCGGCGACCTGCTGCTCGACGACCGCGCGCTGCTCGACTGGCCGCGCGCCGCGCTTGCGCACCGGCTCGCCTATGTGCGGCAGGATGTGATGCTGTTCGAAGGGTCGGTGCGCGACAATCTGACCTTGTGGAACGACGCACTGCCCGAACCCGACATGATCCGCGCGGCGCGCGACGCGATGATTCACGACGTCATCGCGGCGCGGCCCGGCGGCTATGACGCGCGGATCGCGCAGGGTGGCGGCAATTTTTCGGGCGGCGAGCGGCAGCGGATCGAAATCGCACGCGCGCTGGCCAGCGATCCCAGCCTGATCATCCTCGACGAAGCGACAAGCGCGCTCGATCCGGTCACCGAACATGGGGTGATGGAGGCGATCCGGCGGCGCGGCATCACCTGCATCATCATCGCGCATCGCCTGTCGGCGATCCGCGACTGCGACCGGATTTTCGTGCTCGAACAGGGACGGGTGGTCGAGGCGGGTGACCATGGCGAACTGATGGCCGGGCGCGGCGTCTATGCGCGGCTGGTCGAGGCATGACGGACGCGATCGCCTTGCCGGCTGGCGCGACCCGGGCGCTGCCGCATGGCGGCACCGGCTGGCGCGTCGCGGCGGGGCGGCTCGAACTCTATCTGGTCACCGCCGAGCGGCGGCGCTTCGTCGAACTCGTCGAGGCCGAGGGGCGCGTCGCGCCGCTGCCCGAGGGCGCGCGCCGCTTCCTCGTCGTCGCGCTCGACGATTGCGAACTCGCGCCGCTGCTCGCCGGGACGTTCGACGATGGCGACCCCGGTGCAGTGCTCGACGCCGCTTTTGCCGCCGAAGCGGCGCAGCGCGACGCGTCGCTGATCGATCGCCTTGGCGCGGGGCCACCCGGCGGTGCCGAGGGCAACCGGCTGGCGCACGCATTCGCCGCGCTGGGCGACGCGCTGGGCCATCCGGTCGACCCGGCGATCTTTCGCGGTGCGCGCATGGATTTCGCGCAGGCCCCGGTGCTCGCGCGCATCGCCGGGCTGCGCGCCGGACGGACGATCCTCGCGCCGGGCTGGTGGAAGGACGATGCCGGGCCGATGCTGGTGCAGGTCGGGGAGCATGGCACGAGCGCGGCGCTGTGGCGGGGTGGCGCGTATCGCGATGCCGATGGCATTCCGCTCGATCCGGGCGAGGTGCAGCCCTTGTGCTGGCGCGTCTATGCGCCGCTTGCCGGCGACCTGTCGTCGTTCCGTCCCATGGCGGTGAGCGTCGCCGTCGGCATCCGGCGCGAATGGCCGCTGATCACCGGCGCGGGGCTGGGCGCGGCGCTGCTCGGGCTGATCGTGCCGCTCGCCACCGCCTGGATTTTCGACGAGATCGTCCCCGGCGGCGCGGGCGGGCTGCTGATCGGCATCGGCATCGCGCTCGTCGTCGCGGCGCTCGTCGGCGCCGCCTTCACCACGGTGCGGACGCTGGCCATCGCGCGCGTCACCGGGCGCGGGCAGGTCGCGATGGCGGCGGGGGTGGCCGACCGGGTGCTGCGGCTGCCCGCGCGCTTTTTCAAGACGCTGTCGCCGGGCGATTTCAACCAGCGGATCGAGGCGCTGGAAGGCATTCGCGCGCTCGTCGCCGCGATCCTGCTCAGCGCCGGGCTGACCGCCTTTTTCTCGCTTTTCTATCTTGTCCTGCTCTTCGCCTATGAACCGCGCATGGCGCTCGCCGGGCTGGGCGTAACGCTCGTCTATATCGGCGCGGTGGCGGTCAGCCGCGTGGCACAGGCGGCACCGCTGCGCGAGGCGGCCGAACGCGACGGCAAGCTCGCG
Organism: Sphingopyxis sp. Root1497; assembly: GCF_001427085.1. NCBI lineage: Bacteria > Pseudomonadati > Pseudomonadota > Alphaproteobacteria > Sphingomonadales > Sphingopyxidaceae > Sphingopyxis > Sphingopyxis sp. Root1497. The sequence goes on along the minus strand of NZ_LMGF01000004.1, from coordinate 422,701 downwards.
GGTCTCACCTTCGAGATATTGGAAGGGCTGCCCAAATTGCGCTCGGCGGCGGCGGAAGACCGCATGCTGGATCGCTGGACGGGCGCCTACACGCTCGAACGCGCGGCGGATGCGCGGGGACAGCGCATCGGCGTGCATTTCGGCGCTTTCGCCGATGCCTGGGGGATCATCGGCCTGATCGCGCTGTTCGCGACCGCGGCGCTGCTCGTGTCGGGCGATGTGCCGCCGGGGCAGTTCATCGGCTTCCTCGCCGCTTTCGCGATCTTTCAGGGCAATCTTGTCGCGCTGTGCGATTCTTTGCTCGCGATCTACACCGCGCGCCCGCTGGCCGAGCGCGCACGCCCGATCCTGACCGCCGAGATCGAGGCGGCGGGCGGCCGCGCCGACCCGGGGCGGCTGACTGGCGATATCCAGGTGTCGGGGCTCAGCTTCGGTTATGACCAGGCGATGGCGCCGCTGCTCGCCGACCTGTCGCTGAGCGTCGCGCCGGGCGAGCATGTCGCGATCGTCGGCGGGTCGGGATCGGGCAAGTCGACCGTCCTGCGGCTGCTCCTCGGCTTCGAGACGCCGACCACGGGGTCGATCGCCTATGACGGGCAGGAACTCGCCAGCCTCGATCCGGCACGGCTGCGCAGCCAGATCGGCGTCGTGCTCCAGTCGAGCCAGCTGTTCGCGGGGACGATCATGGAGAATATTCGCGGCGCGAGCGATGCCGGGCTCGAACAATGTCAGGCGGCGGCCGATGCGGCAGGGCTGGCCGACGACCTCGATCAGATGCCGATGGGGCTGCACACGATGGTCACCGAAGGCGCTGGCACGCTGTCGGGCGGGCAGCGCCAGCGCATCCTGATCGCGCGCGCCCTCGCCGGAGGGCCGCGCCTCTTGTTCTTCGACGAGGCCACCAGCGCGCTCGACAATGCGACGCAGGCGATAGTCGCGGCGACTCTCGACGCACTCGACGCCAGCCGGATCACCATCGCGCACAGGCTGTCGACCGTGCGCAATGCGGACCGCATCTGCGTCCTCGAACGCGGGCGCTTTGTCGAAAGCGGGACATTCGCCGACCTCATGGCGCGAAATGGCGCCTTTGCCGCGCTCGCGCGCCGCCAATTGCTGGAGGACTGATATGCGCAAGGCGCTCTATATCCTGGGCGATCTGGAGGACAGCGACATCCTCTGGCTGTCGCGTCACGGCAGCGTCCGCAGCCTCGCGCCCGGCGATGTGCTGATCAAGGCGGAGCAGGCGATCGGCGAATTATTCTTCGTCACCGATGGCACGCTGGCGGTCACCAGCCCTGCCGGCGCGCATGTTGCCGACCTCGCGCTCGGCGATGTGGTCGGCGAGATGTCCTTTGTGGAAAAGGCGCTGCCGTCGGCAACGGTGACCGCGCGCGACCATGTCCGGGTGCTTGCGGTGCCGCGCGCGGCGATCCTGGCCGAATTCGCGGCGGACAGCGGCTTCGCGGCGCGCTTCTATCGCGCGCTGGCGGTGTTCCTGTCCGATCGGCTGCGCAGCCTGTCGACCCCGGCGGGCGGGCAGACCGAACTCGACGAAGGCCTACTCGACACGCTCAGCGAGGCGGGCGACCGTTTCGTTCGCCTGATCGCGCTGCTCGAGGGGCGCGAGCATTAGAGCCCGACCGTGGGCCGAGGATGGCTGAGAGCTTAACCGCCGACGGCGGGCTTGACCGACCCGTCACCCGGCTTCACCGATCCGTCGCCGGCCTTGACCGATCCGTCCGCCATCACGAAATTGACGCTGGCCCGGCGCGCCGCCTCGCGCGCGGCCTGCACGGCGGGCAGGCCGCCGCTGACCGCGTCGAGCGCTTCGTCACTGATCGTTTCAGGGGCGTCTTTTCTATCGCTCACTTTTCATCTCCTTGCCGTCGCCTTTTCATCCGATGCCATCCCGATAGGCGATGCAGACGGACGATGCTGTGACGCGAGACACACGCAAAACCCGTTCGGCGCCAACGCAGGGCCGTCCACCCACGGCCCAGGTGCATCCGCGATGCACTTTTCACCCACGGCGCTGATTTCCGGCTGGCGCCGGCTATGATCCGCGTTCGGTTGCGATCCGGATGGCGCCGGTCAACGTTTTGTGAACGGGGCATTTTTCGGCGACGTCAAAGAGCTTTTGGCGTTGCTCCTCCGACAGGTCGGGGGCGATGATGGTGACGGTCTTGTGAAACTCGTCGATCATCTGCTCCGATCCCGCTTCCATCTTTTTGCCATGACGAACCTCGACATCGACATGTTCGACCGGCCAGCCTTCGCGAATCGCGTACCAGCGAATGGTTATCGCGGTGCATTCGCCAAGCGACGCGGCGAGCAGGTCATAGGGCGACGGACCCAGATTCTTTCCGCCCTTGGACAGGGGTTCGTCCCCGAAGATATGATGACCGGACACCTCGATGGCGACCGCGAGCGGGCTGCCCTGAGCATCGGAAACATGGGCCATGGTCTTTTGCGCCATCGTGTCAGTCGTCCTTTTGCCGAATGAAGCCGGTGTAGCCAGCAAGGAAGGTCGCGAGCTGATTGCGGACGGCGGGATCGCCCATCGCGCCATTCTCGTCGAACATCCCCGATGCGCGCGAGACGAGCATCCGGCCGCCGGTCCACAAGGTCGCACCAAGGGTGCGCAGCACCGGCAACCAGTCGTTCTGCGCCAGCAGCGTACCGAACCCACCCGGCGATGCGCCCAGAATCGCGAACGGACGCCCGCCGAACACCCGCGCAATGTCGCCCGGCGGGCGCGAGGCCCAATCGATGGCGTTCTTGAACACGCCGGGTATCCCGTTGTTATATTCGGGCGTCGCCAATATCACGCCATCGGCCGACGCAATCGCCTCCTTCAGATCGACCACCGCATCGGGCAGGCCGCTCGCTGCCTCCGCGTCGGCATCGTAGAGCGGAATGCCGTGCAACGTGCGGATATCGAGCGATACGCCCTCGGGCACCAGCCCGGCCGCGTTGCGGAGCAGGGCGGTGTTGAACGAGCCTGTCCTCAGGCTGCCCGAAATGCCGAGCAGGCGGGTCATGGGTGCGGCCTTGCGGCGATGCTCGGCTTTTCGCCCGGGCCGACGGTCATCACATCCTGCCAATCGGGGTACTTCTCGTATCGCGCGCGGACATAAGGGCATAAGGGAATGATGCGAAAGCCATTGCCCCGTGCATCGGCGATGAGGAAATCGACCAGCGCCGCCGCCGCGCCCGTGCCCCTCAGGCTCTCCGGCGCGCCGGTATGGTCCGCGCTGATAAGGCCGGGGCCGCGATGGGTGAAGACCAGTTCGGCCGCATCCTCGATCCCGGCGACCCGCGCCAGGTAGCGGCCATGGCGGCCATCGTCTTCCTTGGTGATCGTTATTTCGGCCATAGCGGCAGCTTTCCTTGTTCGGCTATCATCGGACGGTTCCGGCCATCCGTATATGGAGGATTTCGGGCCCGGCCCAAGCCATTCGACGTCCGGTGATGTCCCCGCGTTTCCTGGATGCCGGCGGTCATTTCGCAACCTCGGGAAACGGGATGAATTCGGCGTGGTCCGCGTCGGGCAATTTCATGCGCCCGGCCGTCCAATCCTCGCGCGCCTGTTCGAGCCGGTCCTTGCTCGAGGAAACGAAGTTCCAAAGCAGGAACCGCTCGCCGATCGGCTCGCCTCCCAGCACCATCACCGTGGAGGGCTGCTTCGCAGTGACATCGGCGCCGTCGCGTCCGTTCAGCACCGCCATCTGGCCCGCGCCCAGCACCGTTCCGCCAATCTCGATCTGTCCGGCGGCGCAATAAACCGCGCGTTCGGGATAAGCGGTGGTGACGCTACGCCGCGCGCCGGCCTGCATCTCCCAGTGCTGGTAGAAGAGCGGCGAATGAACCGTTACATTCGACGAAAGGCCATCGGCCTCGCCCGCGATCAACCGGCCCTTGACGCCATGCTCGTCCCATTCGGGCAGGTCGGCCCCGGCGTGATGGTGGAAGCTGGGATCATTTTCCTCCGCCTCGACGGGCAGCGCCACCCAGGCCTGGATCCCATGCATGTTCGCACCATGCGCGCGCGCATATTCAAGCCGTTCGCTGTGGGTGATGCCGCTGCCCGCGACCATCCAGTTGACTTCGCCGGGGCGGATTTCCTGCTCGAAGCCCAAGCTGTCGCGATGGGTGATCTGGCCCGAATAGAGATAGGTCACGGTCGAAAGGCCGATATGCGGATGGGGGCGCACATCCAGCTCGCGCGGGATGCCCGGTGCCAGGTCGAGCGGACCCAGATGGTCGAAGAAGATGAACGGCCCGACCATCCGGCGCGCGTGGAAGGGCAGAACCCGTCCGACGACGAAACCGCCGCCGAGATCGCGTTCCCGTTTGTCGATGATGCGTTCGATCGTCATGGTCTTGGTGTTTCCCTTGCTCTGAAATCAGCCATGCGGCGACGATATCGCCCTATTCAGGGCGGCGTGCGGACCAGCCACCCGGGAACGGACAACGCAGGATCAACTGAACACCATCTCTCGGCGGTCAATCTCGAAAATCCGCTTCGCAAGTCGCCAGCTGATCCCTTGTCCCCGTCAGCCTTGCACCGCCTCGATTATCAGTGCGGCAACCGCATCGGGCTGCGACGCCAGAGATGCATGGCTCGCGGCGAGCCGGATCAGTTTTTTGGGCGCCATCCGCGAGGCCATCATCTCCTGATTGGCCGGTGCAATCATGCGATCCTGTTCCGACAGCTGGTACCAGCACGGCTTGCTCTTCCATGCCGGTTGAGAGATCGTGTCGCCGAAGGTCGAGCCAAGCGGCGCCTTTTGCGTCACCGCCATCACCAACGCCTGATCCTCGGGCAGATCCTGGCAGAAGTTGGCGTGATATTGGTCTTGTGCGATCCACAAAAATCCATCGCTGTCGGGCGCGATGGCTGCCGCGCCCGCCGGGGGATTGGCTTGCGTTATGCCGCCCGGGCTTTCACCCGCGTCGGGAGCGAAAGCGGCGATATAGACCAGTCCGACAACGTCGGGAGGGGTGCCGGCTTCGGTGATGACCGCGCCGCCATAGCTGTGCCCTACCAGCAGCACCGGGCCACCGACCTGTGCAATCATCTTGCGGGTGCGCTCGGCATCGTCGGCCAGCGAGGTGAGCGGCATTTCGACCGCTTTCAGCTTGGTGAGTCCCGCCTGATGGAGCAGCGGAATGACGCCGGCCCAGTGAGCCGCGCCACCCCAGAAGCCATGAACGAGGATGATGGTCGGTGCGTCGGTCATTTCGTCTCTCCTGATTCTCGTTGGGGCCCTCGTGCATCATGGTCTTGTTGCGCTTGATGGCAAATCGATTCTCATTGTCGTCGCGAGCGAAAAGTGCCGGCCAGCGAACCGCCCCTATGCTGTTCCGGCCTGCCGATTGAACGGGCGGATAGCGGGCCGGGATGCGATTGCCTCGAACGCGCTGTGAATCGAGTTCTTAGCGATCGTTCGCGACCTGCTGGGCCTTGGCGTAGCATTCGATCCGCAACTGATATGGCGGGAAGATCTTCGTATTGACCTGCGCCCATTCGGCGGCATCGTCGGGGTCGATCACCGGGCGGGCGCCGTTGAAATTGGCGGGCGTGGACATGGGTTTTCTCCTTGCTGAGCGGGGTGGACAGCCCGCGCCCCACCGGCGCGCGGGCTGTTTGTGCGATGCTATTCGGTGCGGTCGTAGGAAAACTGGATGCCGGCGGTGCCGCCCGTCTCGATGAACAGGTTCATGAAGGCGGGAACGGTCTCGCTACGTTTCCAGTCGCGCTGTAGTTCGCAGAAGAGTTGGGGGACGGAAATCATCTTGCCGCCCGCCTGTTCGATGCGGCGCAGCGCCGCCTCATGCGCGGCGAGCGAGGTGCCGCCGACCGCGTCGACGGGGACATAGACCTCATAACCGGCCGCGAGCGCGTCGAGCGCCGGGAAGGTCAGGCAGGCTTCGGTCCACAGCGCGGTCATGATCAGCTTCTTGCGCCCGGTGGCCTCGACGGCCTTCCTGAACTCGACATCTTCCCAACTGTTGATCGTCGTGCGGTCATAGGTCGGATAGTCGGCCAGAACCTTGGCGACGTGCGGCACCGGGGGCTTGTTGAGGCCGGTCTGGACATTGACCGTCGAATGGATGATCGGCAGGTCATAGACGACCGCGGCCCGTGCGCAGCCGGCAATATTGTTGAGCATCAATTGCCGGTCCATCGAGGCGATCGAGTTCACCTGCACCGGCTGATAGTCGATGATGATGAAAGCCGCGTTCTGCGGCGTCAGCAGATGGTCGGCCCTTGGGTCCCGGGTGGCTTCACTGGTCATCGTCGTCCTCCTGTAAAATGCCCGCTATCGGGCCGCAAAAATCACTCTCAACGCTGGCCGGTCCGGCGCGGGTCAAAAAAGCCCGGCTCCGTGTCGAAAGGAGCCGGGCTTTCAATCAGGCCGCCGTCGCAAACCTGCCGCTGTTGACGTCGTCGATCGCCTGGCGGATTTCCGCCGCGGTGTTCATCACGAACGGGCCATAGCCAACGATCGGTTCGTCGATCGGCTCGCCGGTCAGGACCAATATGGTCGTGTCCCCGTTGGCGCGCAGATGCACCTCGCTGCCTTCGCGGCTCAGCATCAGCATCTCCGCCTCGCCGACGTCCTGATTGCCCTCGACGGTCAGATGTCCGCCAAGGACCACCAGCATCGCCGTGTGCCCTTCGGGCAACGACAGCGTCATGTCGGCGTCGCGGGTGAGGCGCAGATCCCAGACATTGATCGGCGTGAAGGTCTTGGCGGGACCTTTGGCATCACCGAAATCGCCGGCGATTACGCGCGCCATCCCGGCACCGCCGGCCAGTTCGACCACCGGAATGTCGGCGTTGGTGATGCCTTGATAGCCGCTGGGCGCCATCTTATCCTTTGCGGGCAGATTGACCCAGAGCTGGATCATCTTGAATGGGCCGCCGGTCTTTGCAAAGGCTGCCGAATGATATTCCTCGTGGAGGATGCCGCTGGCGGCCGTCATCCACTGGACATCGCCGGGGCCGATCACACCGCCGTTGCCTGCCGAATCCTTGTGCTCGACCTCGCCGTCATAGACGATGGTGACCGTCTCGAACCCGCGATGCGGATGCTGGCCGACGCCGCGCCGATCGGTCGTCGGTGCGAAATAATGCGGTCCCGCATAGTCGAGCAGCAGGAAGGGGCTGATGTGCCGATCCAGCATATTGTAGGAAAAGAGCGAGCGGACCGGGAAGCCGTCGCCCACCCAATGGCCGTGCTCATTGCCATAGCGGCCGAGTATCGTCTTGTTCATCGTTCATCTCCTCGGGGAGCGACCCCAGACGGGGCGCTCCTGACTTGCGAGGAAGATGCTCCTGCATCGCCGGGCGCGAAAGATTGCGATTCCGGACGCAGCGTCCTATGAATGGAACGATGAAGGATCTGAACGACCTCTATTATTTCGTCCAGATCGTCGATCATGGCGGCTTTGCGCCCGCCGCCCGCGCGACCAGTCTGCAGAAATCGAAGCTCAGCAGGCGGATCGCGGCGCTTGAGGACCGGCTCGGCGTCCGGCTGCTCAACCGCTCCTCGCGCCGTTTCTCGGTGACCGAGGTTGGCCAGGAATTCTATCGTCACTGCGTCGCCATGCTGGCCGAGGCCGAGGCGGCCGAGCAGGCCATCGCCGAATTGCGGGCCGAGCCGCGCGGCGTGATCCGCATGGCGTGTCCGGTCGGGCTTCTGCAATTTCAGTTCAGCGGCCTGATCGCCCGTTTTGTGAAGGCGAACCCGGCGGTCGAGGTCCATCTCAAGACCTTAAACCGGCCGGTCGACGTGATCGCGGAGGGGTTCGATCTGGCGGTTCGCGTCCGCTTCCCACCCCTCGACGATACCGGCCTGGTCATGCGCAAACTCGACGACAGCCGGCAATGCCTGGTCGCAAGCCCCGAACTGATCGCAGGCCCCGCCCGATCGCCCGCGGACCTGAATGGCTTTCCCAGCCTCGACCTGGGGCCGGTACGATCGGATTATCGATGGGACCTCGAAAGTGCCGATGGCCAGAAGGCAAGCGTGCCGCACACGCCGCGCATCATCACCGACGATCTGGCGACGCTGCGTGCGGCCGCGATCGAAGGGCTGGGGATCGTACAACTGCCGACGTTGCTGATCTGGCCGGACGTCCAGGCCGGGCGGCTGGTCCATGTCGTGCCGGATTGGCGACCGCCGGCCGGCATCGTGCACGCCGTATTCCCGTCCCGCCGGGGCCTGCTGCCGTCGGTTCGAGCGCTTCTCGACTTCTTCGCCCGCGAATGCGCGCTGCAGCGGAGCAAGGCCGACGATGTCCTGCGGCCATGAGAAATCCGGGCCTTTGGACTCCTTGGTGAGATGCTGGCGATGCTGCGACCCGCGCGGCCGCGCCCGACAGCGTCAGGCCGACGGCGAGCGCCGGCAAGCTGCGTAGAATTGCTATGGGGACTCTCGCTCAATAGACCATGTTCCAGCCTTCGGAGCCCGCGAACTGGTTGGCATAGCCCCAGCAGATCAGGCCCGGACGTTCGGCGGAGGCGCCGCCCTTGGTCAATCGGTAGAGCAATTGGCGGCAGCGGAAGCCCTGGACCGGCTCTTCGCTGACGATCGTCAGCGATCCTTGCGTTTCGGCGCCCTGCCATGTGTGGACATGGCCGATCGCGAATTCGCCGAGAATATGCTTCGATCCATTGTAGGGGCGCGGGGTTTCGTCGCGGGGGAAGACCGCCCAGCCGTCATAGGCATAGCCGCCCTCGCAGCCGGTGCAGCGGACCTTGCCGAAATCGTCATAGGCCTGTTTGACCGCGGCGAAACCGTCGGGGGGCGGCATCTGGCTGGGATATTGCACCGTCGACGCGGATTGTTTCCTGGCGGCGGGCTTCGCGGCGGCGGGTTTGCCGCCCGTGTCCGGCGCCGCGTCCGGCTTTTCCTTGTCGGTGGTTTCGGAAAGACGATTGGCGATGCTCTTGAACAGACCCTGGCCAATCGCGGGAGCGGGCAGGGTCAGCAGCAACGCGGTGCAGGCCGCCGCTTGGAAAAGGGTTCGCATATCATCGCCTCGTTTCTGGATAGTGTGGGGAGGGGCCGGGGAGAGCCTTGACGATGGCTTCGGTCGCGCGCGGAGAAGGAGTGCCGGCGAACCGGGGGGACGCCGCCGGCACTCGCTGTCCCGTTGCGGTCAGGCTTCGGGCTTGGCTTCGGCCTTGGCACGGGCTTCGGGCTTGGCTTCCGCCTTGGCACGGGCCTCGGGCTTGGCCTCGGCCTTCGCACGCGCTTCGGGCTTGGCTTCGGCCTTGGCACGGGCCTCGGGCTTCGCTTCGGCCTTGGCGGCCAGCGCCGACGCGGGCAGGCTGAGCGCGATCGCCGCGGCGAGGAGGGGGAGGGTTTTCTTCATCTGTCTCTCCATCATGAGGGGGAGAGCAGAGGCGCCGGGCCTTGCCGGGGGTGGGGAAGGGGACCGGCCACCTCTGCTCGCGGCTGGATGCCGCAACCCGTGGCTAGGACAGGCGGCGCGGTTGCGCCTCGGTGGTGCTTCGAAAGCCGATCGCGGCGCGACAGGACGGGCGGTGCGTCGACGAAGGCGGCCGCTCGCGCGACGAAGGCGTCAGGCGAGCCCCAGCCGTTCGAGGACGGCGTGGACATAGCTCGGCCCGACCTGCACCACCGCGCCATCCGCCATCTCGAGCGCGATCAGCCCTTTGCCGAGCCGCTGGACGCAGCTCACCAGCGCCGGGCGGATGAAGGTCGAGCGATGCACGCGCATCAATTGCTGCGGATCGAGCAATTGTCCGAGTGCGGCCATCGAGATGCGGTGGATGTAGCTGCGCGTCGCGGTGTGAAAGAGCACATAGTCGCGCGCGGCCTCGACCCATTCGATCTGCGCGATCGGCAGACGCAGGTTGCCGGTGGCGACCTGGACCCATATCGCCTCGTCGCGCGCCTCGGCCACTGGCGCCTCAGCCAGCCGGTCGGCGGCGTCGCGCATCGCGCGGCGGCGGCGCGCGCGCTCGACGGCCTGGCGCAGCCGGTCGAAGCGCACGGGCTTGAGCAGATAGTCGGCGGCGTCGACCTCGAAGGCGTCGGGCGCATATTGTTCGAAGGCGGTGACGAAGATGATCTCGGGCCGCGGATTGGCGACCAGGTCGGCGGCGACCCGGATGCCACTTTTCTGCGGCATCGAGATGTCGAGCATGACGAGGTCGGGCGTAAGTGCCGCGATGCGCTCCTCGGCTTCGCCGCCGGTCGATGCGGTGCCGATCACCGCGACATCGTCGATGTCGCCGAACAAAGTTTCGAGCCGGCGCAGCGCGAGCGGTTCGTCGTCGACGAGCAAGACGGTGAGCGCGCTCATGTCGCCGCTCCCTCGACATGGGTGTCGAACGGCAGGCGGGCGACCGCGACGAAGCCGCGCGCCCTTTTTTCGGTCCGGAGGCTGCCCGCCGCGCCATAGAGCGCTTCGAGCCGCTGGCGGACATTGGCGATGCCGACGCCGGTGCCCGGCCGCATGTCCTTTTCCTGCCCGTTGCCGTCGTCCTCGACGGTGACGACCAAAGTGTCGCCCTCGCGCGCCGCCTCGACGCGGATCGTCACCGGCACTGCCGATGGCGCGAGCGCATATTTGATCGCATTTTCGATCAGCGGCTGGAGCAGGAAGCTCGGCACCAGCGCGGCGTTGAGCGACGGCGGGCAGACGAATTCGACCGCGAGCCGCTCGCCGAAACGTACGCTCTCGATCTCCAGATAATGTTGCAGCGTCGCGAGTTCGTCCTCGAGCGGCAGCAGCGCGTCGGGTTCGGAGGACAAGGTCGCGCGAAGGAATTCGGACAGCTTCGCCAGCATCGCGTCGGCGGTGGCATATTCGCGCGTCACGATCAGCGACGAGATGGCGTTGAGCGTGTTGAACAGGAAATGCGGATTGAGCTGGTAACGCAGCGCCGCGAGGCTGGCAGCGCTCGCCGCGGCCTCGGCACGGCTCGCGGTCTCGCGCGCCGCCGCGAGTTCGAGTTCGCGCTCGCGGGTGAGCCGGTTCGCCTCGATCACCGTGAAGGCGGCGCCGAGCAGCGCGAACTGCCAGATAAGCGCGATGAAATTATTGGTGGCGCGCAGCCCGAAGGGCGCCGACATCTGTTTCGACACCACCAGCCGCCCGATCCATTCGCCCGTCGCGGCGTCGATCAGCGCGAGCGTGCCCGACGCGAGGCAGACCGCGACGCCCATCGCGGCGAGCCGCACCGCCATGTTGCGTCGGCGCGTCCGGCGCACGGTCCACCAGACCCCCCACGACAACAGCGTCCCCATGACGCAGATGTTGACGACCGACACCAGCACATAGGTGCTGGCGCCGCTGAAGATATGATAGGGGATGAGGTAGAGGATCCCGGACAGGGTCCAGGTCGTGATGACCAGCCAGATGGTCTGACGATGTTCGGGCTTCAACGGCATGGCGGTTCCATTGTGTAGTTTGCGCCCAGCATAAGGGAAGTGGGCGCGGCTGACGTCCTCGCTCGTCGCATCCATGTCCGCCTTCGTCGCGCCGGATCATGCCTGGCGACCGCCGATCGGCCTTGGTCGCACGCCGATGGCGCCGCCGGCGCCCGCCCGATAGCCGGCCTCCATCGCGGCAGCTCGCCGCCCAGGAGACACGCTATGGCACATCGTTATCGCACGGGGCTGGCCGCCTTCGGCCTGCTCGGCGCCCTCATCCTCGCCGAGACGCGCTCAGCCGCCGCCGAACCCGCGCCGGCCATCGCGGCGCCCGCCGCGGCCGCGCAGCCGCTCGAAATCCTGCCCTCGGGCCACCCGGTGGTGCTCGTCCGCATCGACGACGGCGCGCCCCGGCGCTTCGTCATCGACACCGCGGCGAGCAGCACGACGATCATGCCCAAGCTGCGCACCGAAATGCCGGGGCTGGTCGCCAAGCTGTCGGACGACCCGCTCGATGGCGCGGCGGGCCGCAGCGATGTCGAAACGACGATCGTCAGCCAGGTCGAGGTCGCGGGCCATGTCTTCCGCGCGCCCGAACTGATGCTGCTGCCCCCCGGGCCGACCGACCATCTGGGCGTCGACGGCATCCTCGGCGCCGACATCATCGCCGATTTCGTGGTCGAACTCGACATTCCCGGCCGCCGCTGGCGCATGACGCGAAAGGTCGAGGCCGACGGGCTGGACGGCCTCCCGGCCTCGGTGCCCTTCACCCTCGACGACATGCGCGCGCCGCGGTTGACGATCCGCCTCAATGGCGTCGAAGTCCCCGCGATCCTCGACACCGGCGCGCGCGGCACGATCATCAACTGGGCGGCGGCGAAGGCGATCGGGATCAGCCCCGACAGCCCCGGGGTGGTCAAGGCGACCGACATCAAGGGCGCGACCAACCATGCGATGCCCAGCGTCGAGGCGCCGATCGCGGCGCTGACCATCGGCGAAGCAAAGGTCGAGGGCAGGAAGGTCCGTATCGCCGATCTCTCGATCTTCAAGATCCTCGGCTTCACGCTCGAACAGCCCGCGGTGATCCTGGGTATCGACATGTTCGCCGACCGGCGCTTCGTCATCGATCATCCGGGCCTGCGCCTCCACGTCTCGCCGCCGATTGCGACCCCCGCCGCGACCCGGCAGCCCTGACCCGAAAGCGATATTGATCATGAAGATGCTCCTCACCGGCAGCGCGCTCGCCGTGCTCGCCATCGCCGCGACCGCCGCCACTGCGCAGCCCGCGCCCAAGCAAAAGATCGACGCGGTCTATTGGCTCTCGGCCGAAACCGTGTCGGGCATGGCGACCGGCCAGCCCGCGGGGGTCGAAAAGACTCTCATGCTTCAGCTCGGGTCGGTGCGCCGCAACCCGGCGCCGAGCGCCGACCATGTGCCGCCGCAGGGGCTGCGCGCCGGCGATCGCCTGCCGCTGCTGACTCCGGCGGTTGGAACGCCCAAGCCCGACGGGCGGCCCGATTTCCGACCCGGCCCGGCCGACAAGCCCAAGGGACGGATCGAGCTTTATTGGGGCTGCGGCGAAACCACGCCCGCCGGGCAGCCGGTGGTGATCGATCTCGCGACGATGAAGCCCGGCGCCGCCTCGCCCTTTGGCGTCCTGCCCGATGTGCGCACGATGACGCCGCCGTCGACCGCGAGCCACGCGACCTATGGCGAATGGCCGAACAGCCGGGGTGGCACGCGCGTGCCAGGCGGTGGCTCGCTGATCGGCGATCATGTCGTACAGGGCAATTATACGCCCGAGATGCGCTTTGCCGTCGCCGCGGGGAATGACTTCCTCGCGCCGCTCGCGCCGCGGAGTGGCCCGCTCGCCTCGGGCGCGGTCAAGGTCAGCTGGCCCGCGCTCGCCAATGCGCGCGGTTATCTGCTGTCGGTCACCGGTGCCAAGGAGGACGGCACCATCGTGATGTGGACGTCGAGCACGGTGCGCATGCCCGCGATGGCGCTTCCCGACTATCTCGAACAGGGCGATATCGCGCGCCTCGTCCAGCAACGCGTGTTGCTCGCGCCCGCGGCGACCGAATGCGCGGTGCCCACGGCGGTCGCCACCGCGGCGGAATCGGCGATGCTGATGATGACGGCTTATGGCCCCGAGGCGAATTATGGCTCGCCGCGCGAGGCGCCCGCCGGCTGGAGTGTCAAGCTGCGCACCCGGGCGAGGCATATGAGCCTGCTCGGGGTCGATCTCGCCGCGATGATGGCGGGCGAGGAAGACGAGGGTGTGCCCGCCGCTGATGAAAAGCCGAAGAAGAAGCGCGGGCTGCTGCGCGGTCTCGGCGGCGCGCTCGGCCTGCCGGGTTGATGGCTATCCTCTCCGTTCGAAAGTCCGACCGATGAAAAATCCCCTGATCCGTCTTGCGATGCTCGGCTTGTTCGCGGCTGCGCCCGCCATTCTTGCGGCGCACGCCGCGCCCGGCGACAGCCGCGCGCCCAAGAAGCTGATGGCACGCTGGTCGGGCACCGCGCCCGAACCCGGTGCGGGCCTGCCCGGCTGGGCGTCTAAGGCGCCCGACGTCCATGTCCACCAGCCGCGCAATCTGGCGCGGATTCCGATCGCCGAGATCGACCTGCTGCGCCGCCGCGCGATGGTCGCGTTCGACGCGCTGATGCGCCAGCCGTCGCTGCGCGACGTGCGCGGCACCAGCCTGCACGCCGACATCAACATCGCGGTCGTGCCGACGCTCGATGGCGTGCGGCTGGTCGGGGCGACCTTCACCCTCCGCGCCAAGAGCGTGATCGAGGGCAGTTCCGACACGGTCCAGCGCGACGGCCGCTACCTGACCCCGTCGGAGGAGGGCGCAGTGCTGAGCGTTTTCCTCAACCCCTATGACATGATGGCGCGCCGCCAGGTACAGGCTGAGGGCGTGCAGCGCGGGGGATTCCAGGTCCGCACCGGCGCGGCCTATGGCCTGTATGTCGCCGACCGGCTCCCCGACTATGATCCCGATTCCGAATATGCCTGGGGTCCGCGCCCGCTCGCGCTGCAATTGCAGCACGACCGCAGCTGGTATCAGCCCGGCGCGGCGGGGATCCACCCGCTGCTCGTCCATATGTCGAGCTACTCCCACGAAAATGACGACCTGCGCGGTGATCGGCTGAGCCCTGAACGCCCCGCGGCACGCCTCGCCGCGGCGATGTTCATGACCGACTGGGACGATGTTCAACGCCGTATGAAGGAGGTGAAATGATGCGCCGCTTTACCCTGACCACGCTCGGGCTGGCGCTCGCCGCCGCGCCCGCCCCCGCGCTCGCCCAGCGCACCGACGACAATGCGACGACCAGCGCCGAGGATGCCTTCGGCACCTCGATCGGCGGCGAGCAGATCGGCATCTACAATCCCAATTATGTCCGCGGCTTCTCGGCCGCGGAGGCGGGCAATATCCGCCTCGACGGTCTCTATATCGACCAGCAGGCGAGCTTCACCGATCGGGTGATCGCGGGACTGCAAATGCGCGTCGGCCTGTCGGCGCAGGGTTATCCCTTTCCCGCGCCCACGGGCATCGCCGAATATGAGCTGCGCAAGCCCGGTGAAAAGCGGTTGCTCAGCGTCAGCGGGCGGCTCGGGCCCTTCGGCGCGAAGGTGGTCGAACTCGACGGCCAGCTGCCGGTGACCGACCGGCTGTCGCTCGGCGCGGGCTATGGCTATTTTTCCGACCGCAACCATACGGGCGGCAGCGCGCAATTCCGCACCATGGCGGCGATCGCGCGCTGGGAGCCGATCGACGGGGTCGAGGTCACGCCTTTCTGGAGCCGCATCGGCATCGCCGACGAGGAATTGCCGCCGTTGCTGCTTACCGCCGGCGACTATCTGCCGCCGCGGCTCGAGCGGGTGAAGCGGATCGGGCAGAAATGGGCGGCCAACGACGGCCAGACCATCGCCACCGGCCTGACGACGACGATCCGGCGCGGCGACTGGACGCTCAAGGCCGGCGCCTTCCGCTCGATCGTCGACCTCGACCGCTCGCACACCCAGCTCTTCCTCAACGTCCGCCCCGACGGGACCGCCGACGAGGTGGTGATCGCCGAGCCCGGCCGCCGCTCGGCCTCGACCAGCGGCGAAGTGCGGCTGTCGCGGCGTTTCGCCGACGGGCCGCGCCTGCATACGCTGCACCTGTCGCTGAAGGGCCGCGACAGGTCGCGCACCTATGGCGGCAGCCGCGAGATCTTCATCGGCAACCATCCGCTCGAGGACCCGGTGACCGTCCCCGAACCGGTCACCAGCTTTGGCCCGCAGACGCGCGACACGGTCGGACAATGGACCGCGGGCATCGCCTATGAGGGGCGGTGGAAGGATGTCGGCGAAATCAGCGTCGGGCTGCAAAAGACCGATTATCGCAAGCGCGTCTTCGGCCCCGGCGCGCCGGTCATCACGACCAAGGACGGCCCGTTGCTGCTCAACGCGACCGCCGCCGTCTATGCGTCGCCGTCGCTCGCCTTTTACGGCAGCTATACGCAGGGGCTGGAGGAAAGCCCGGTTGCGCCCGGCCACGCGGTCAACCGCGACGAGGCACCCCCCGCCATCCGCACCCGCCAGTTCGACGCCGGCGTGCGCTGGTCGATCACCCCGGCGATCCGCCTCGTCGCGGGCGTGTTCGAGGTGTCCAAGCCCTTCTACTCGGTCGATACGGCGCGGGTGTTTCGCCAGCTGGGCGATGTGCGCCATCGCGGCGCCGAATTCTCCTTATCGGGGCAGATCGCGCCGGGACTCACCGCGATCGCGGGCACCGCGCTGATCGACGCGACGCTGTCGGGCGACGCGGTCGACAGCGGGCAGCTCGGCCGGAAGCCGCTCGCAAGCTTCGGTCGCCTGTCGACCGCCGTGCTCGATTACCGGCCGCCCTTCGCGCCCGCCGTCTCGGTCGACCTCGTCGTCGAAAGCACCTCGGACCGCGTCGCGAGCACCGACGGCAAGCTCGTCATTCCGGCGCGCGCGATCGCGTCGATCGGTGGGCGCTATCGCTTCAAGCTTGGCAAGGCGCCCGCGACGCTGCGCGTCCAGATCGCCAATGTCGGCAACAAATTCGGTTGGGCGAACGGGCCGTCGGGCATCTACCTCTACAATTTGCCGCGCCGGCTGACCGCCACGCTGACCACCGACCTCGGCTGACCCTTTCCCCCGGCATCACGACAATCAGGAGACCCTCATGCGACAGGTTTTTCGCACGATTGTGGCGGCCGCCACGCTGTTCGGCATCGCCCACGTGGCGCAGGCCCAAAGCTTGCTCAAGCGCCTCGTCGATCGCACCGCGCAGCAGGCCGAGGAAGAGGTCCAAAGCGTCGTGCGCGACACGATCGCGAGCGGGCTGCGCGGCGGCGGTGGAAGCGAGCCGTCTCCCGACGGGGCAGAGGAGGGCAGCGAAACGGGTTCGAACGACCCCGCGCCCGCACCGGAACCCGCTCGCGCGACGTCCGTCAGGGCGGCCTATATCGACGATCTTCGCGTGCCGCCCGAGATCGAGGCGCAAAAGGTCGGCTACAACAAGTTCGGCGAGGTCAGCTGCAACGATTGCGAGGGCGGGATCGACTTCGATGGCCGTCCCAAATTTCCCTACGACCAGTTCAGCGGCCAATATGGCGAACGCGCGAAACGCGCCGGCAGCTGGCGGGTCGGCCATGTCCACCGCTGGCAGGGGCGGGCCGCGAAGGGCATGCTGACCGTCACGCGCGAGGAGCAGGTCGAGGGTTTCCGCTGCCGACGCCTCGAATACCGGCTGGAAAAAGGTTCGGCATCGGCCAGTCGCCCTGGGCTTATCTGCTTCGGCCTCGCGAACCGCTCGTCCGAAATCGAGAATTGGCACGAGATCTATTGATCGGCGTAGCATGTCGGCGTTCGAGAGGGCTTGCCCGTCGAGAGCGATCATTCCAACCGAGTTGTCCGCAATCTTCTGCTAGGGAAGCGCGCCCGCTGACTTGTCGGAATGCGCAAATGACATTGTCGGAATGAAAGGAGGAAGTGGCCGTTAAGTCATTGAGAAAATGGTGGACGCACTAGGGCTCGAACCTAGGACCCGCTGATTAAGAGTCAGCTGCTCTACCAACTGAGCTATGCGTCCACTACCGTATTCCGGCGCGCTTTGGAGCGTTGGGAAGGACCCTTTGCTGCGAAGCGAGCGGCCCGCTATCATGGCCTTGCGGGGATGGCAATGCCTCCTGCGCATTTTTCTCGACAATTTTCGTCAGCTGAGGCGGCTGCTCTGCTTTTTGCTGTCATTCTCGATCGCCAGGACGATGCCGACGCAGGTCATGATCGTCAGCATCGACGAGCCGCCATAGGAAAAGAGCGGCAGCGGAATGCCGACGACGGGCGCTAGCCCCATCACCATCGCCAGGTTGATCGCGATATAGAAGAAGATCGTCATCGTGAGGCCCGTCGCGGTCAGCTGCCCGAAGCGCGTCCGCGCCTTCAGCGCGACGCGGGTCGACCAGCGCAGCAGCAGGAAGAAGCCGAGCAGCAGCGCGAGCCCGCCGATCAGCCCCCATTCCTCGGCCATCGTCGCGAAGATGAAATCGGTATGCCCCTCGGGCAGGTAATCGAGGTGGCTTTGCGAGCCGTTGAGGAAACCCTTGCCGCCAATGCCGCCCGACCCGATCGCGATCTTCGACTGGCTGATATGATAGCCGGCGCCGAGCGGGTCGCTTTCGGGATCGAGGAAAATCAGGACGCGTTTCTGCTGATAGTCGTGGAGCATCGAGAAGAGCACGGGCAGGGCGGCGGCGCCCGCGGCGGCGGCGCTGCCGAACCACCAGAAGGGCAGGCCGCCGACGAACATCACGATGACGCCGCCGGCGCAGATGGCGAGCGCGGTGCCGAGGTCGGGCTGGAGCATCACGAGCGCCGCCGGCAGGCCGATCAGGACAAGCGCCGGCCACAGCGCGGTCCAGGTGCGCGTGTTGCCCGGCGGCAGCTGGGCATAAAAACGCGCGAGCGCCAGCACGATCGCAACCTTCATCAGTTCCGAGGGCTGCAGGTTCATGAATCCGAGGTTGAGCCAGCGCTGGCTGCCCCCGCCGACGAAGCCGAGCAATTCCACCGCGACCAGCAGCACCAGCACGCCGATATAGCCGATATAGGCGAAATCCTCGAAGATCCGGATCGGAAAGCGCCCGATGATGAGCGCGACGCTCAGGAAGACGACGAAACGCACCCCCTGCTGCAGCGCCCAGGGCGACCAGTTGCCGCCCGCCGCCGAATAGAGGACGAGCAGGCCGAAACCGGTGATGCCGGCCAGGATCGCGATCAGCTTCCACGGAATCCGCTG
This sequence comes from Sphingopyxis sp. Root1497, assembly GCF_001427085.1. Taxonomy (NCBI): domain Bacteria; kingdom Pseudomonadati; phylum Pseudomonadota; class Alphaproteobacteria; order Sphingomonadales; family Sphingopyxidaceae; genus Sphingopyxis; species Sphingopyxis sp. Root1497. Next base: position 403,962 of record NZ_LMGF01000004.1, on the reverse strand, counting down.
TATGGCTGGCGGGACCGGGATCATTGCGGAACTCCGGGCTCGGGGTCGCTCGATGCGCCCGATTTCCACGCCGCATAGTCGCGGTCCATCCGCTCCTTGATCGTGCCGCCCCAGCCGGCCTCGAAGGTATCGAGCGCTTCCATCGCCTTTTCGCGATCGAACAGAAAGGTCATGAAATCCTTCGCTATCGGCGCCGCGGCGCGCGCGCCGCCCATGCCATGTTCGATCACGACCGCGGTCGCGTAACGTGGATTGACGACCGGCGCGAAGCCGATGAACAGGCCGTGGTCGCGAAATTTCCATGTCCCGCTTTTGCCGTTCCCCGTGCCCAGTCCGCGCACCTGCGCGGTGCCGGTCTTGCCCGCCATGGTGATGCCGTCGAGCGGCAGGCGGCTGCGCACCGCGGTTCCGGCGCCATTGACGACAAGGTCCATGCCGTGGCGGGCGACGGCGAGCGCTTCGGGGGAAAAGGGCAGGGGCTCGTTCTTGAATTCGCGGTTGATCAGGCGCGGATACAGCCGGCGCCCTGACGCGATCCGCGCCGCCATGACGGCGAGCTGGAGCGGGTTCACGCTGACATAGCCCTGTCCGATAACCGAGTTCAGCGAGTCCGAGGCCGACCATTTCTGGTCGTATTTCTTCATCTTCCACGCGCTGTCGGGAATGGTGCCGTAACGCTGGCTGCTGCCCGCAAGCTGGAATTCCTCGCCGAGGCCCATCAGCCGCGCGGTCGGCGCGATCGCGTCATAGCCCAGCCGGTCGGCGAGCCAGTAGAAATAGCTGTTGCAGCTTTTCATGATCGCCGACGGCATGTCGAGACTGCCATGGGTGCCGAGGCAGCGGAAGAAGCGGTTGCCGAGGCGGTAGCCGCCGATGCAGGTGTGACGTTCGCTCGGGTGAACGCCATGTTCGATCGCGGCGATCGCCGCCATCGGCTTCAGCGTCGACCCGGGCGGATACAGGCCGCGCGTCGCCTTGTTGATCAACGGCTGATGATCGTCGGCACGCAGCCAGGCATATTCGCTGTTGCTGATCCCGTCCGAAAAGCTGTTCGGATCGAAGCTCGGCATCGAGACGAAGGAGAGGATATCGCCGTTTTGGCAGTCGATAACGATCGCAGCGCCCGACTCGCGCCCCATCCGCCGCGCGACATATTCCTGCAGGTCTGCGTCGATCGTCAGGTGGACGGTCTTGCCCTGGATGTCCGACGTGGTCGTCAGGTCGCGCACGACCTTGCCGCGCGCGGTGACCTCGACGCGCTTCGCGCCCGGGGTACCCTTCAGCATCGGCTGGAAATATTTCTCGAGCCCGTCCTTACCGATCTTGTACCCCGGCGTGATGTAGAGCGGGTCCTTGTCCTTTTGATATTCCTCGGCATTCGGGGCGCCGACATAGCCGATCAGATGGCCGACCGCCGCGCCGGTGGGATAGTTGCGCGCAAAGCCGCGCTGCGGCGCGACGCCGGACAGTTCGGGCAGGCGGACGAGGATCGATGCATAGTCCCCCTCGGACAGATCCTCGGCGACCGCCACCGGCTGAAAACCCGAGGCCGCCTTGAGGTCGCGGTTGATCCGGTCCATCGCATCGCCGTCGAGCCGCAGCAGGGTACGAAGTTGGCCGAGCACCATATCCTTGTTGTGCAGTCGGTCGGGGATGAGGTCGATGCGCAAGGACACGCGGTTGTTGGCGAGCGCCTTGCCATGCCGGTCGACGATCCAGCCGCGGCGCGGCGGGGTTAGCGTAAGATTGACACGGTTGCTTTCGGATTCAAGCACATAGCGGTCGTTTTCAACAACCGATATATAGGCCATGCGCGTCGCGAGCGCGGCACCGATGACCATCTGTCCGCCGCCGACGAGCAACGCGCGGCGCGTGAAGGTCATGCCCCTCCAGGCTTCGGTGATCGGTGGACTTTTTTTCCGGGGCATGGGTGGGAACTATCGGCGTTTCAGGCGGAAATTGTCAAACATGCCGGTCAGCCGCATGAACAGCGGGACGAGCAGCGCCGACACGATGATCTGCGGGGCCACAAGGCCGAGAACCTTGCCGGTGTGCGCATCGGGATGCGCGATCAGCGCCGCGAGCGATTGAATGATCGCGACGAGCAGCGCGGCGATCGCCCAGTCGTGAAAGAAGCCGCGCCAATAGATACGCTGCGAAAAATACTGGATCGCGATGCTGACAAAGGTCCACAGCGCGATCGCCGAGCCGATCGGCGCGCCGCTGAACAGATCGTCCCACAGGCCCAGCGGCAGGCCGATCCACACCGGCCACATTTCGATGCGCAGCAATTGCCAGCACAGGAAGAACAGCAGCCCTAGCGGCGGCAGCACCGGCGAACTGGCGACCATCGGCAGCATCAACGGCAGCGCAGAGGCGATCATGACGCTGGCCACGGGCACCATCCGCATCCGCCACAGCGAGGCGGGCTCGCCCAGCCGGCGCGTGTCGGTGCGGTTCATGGCGCGGGCGCCGGAGCGGGGGCCGCCTGCGCCTCGATATTGTCGGGGGTGTAGGCGCGCAGCACGGATACGGCGTCGACCTGGGCCGGGTCTGCGAGCGGGCGAGCGAGAGCGCCGTCAGCGGTACGCCGGACGACGATCGCGACGGGAATATTAGGCGGATACAACCCTCCCGTGCCCGAGGTGACGAGGATATCGCCGGGTTTGAACGGATTGTTCGCGATGTTGAGGGTGCGGATATCGAGGTCGCCGTTGCCCCGGCCGTTGGCGAGCGCGGGGAGCCCGTCGCGAGCGCGGCGGATCGGCACGACATTGTCGATGTCGGTGAGCAGCAGCACCTGCGAAACCGAGGGGCCGCTCGACAGCACCCGCCCGATCAGCCCATCGGCCCCGCGAACCGGCTGCCCCGACGCGACGCCGAGGTTGCGCCCGATGCTGAGCAGCGCGATGCGCTTGCTGCTTGTCGAGGTGGAGGTGAGCAGATAGCCGTTAGCAAAGGCGGCCTTGTCGGTTTCCTGCAGCTTGAGCAGTACCTTGAGCTGGCGATTCTCTTCCTGCAGCGCGCTCGTCGCGACCAGCTGGCGCCGCGTGTCGGCGAGTTCCTTGCGCAAGCGGCGGTTCTGCGACCCCGCGCCGACATAGGCCGACACCCAGTCATCGATGCCCGAGATCGAACCGATGATCGAACGGCTGCCGCGCGCGACCGGCGCGGTCACCTCATGGCTCGCGACGCGCAGCGCCGCGAAACCCACGGGATCGGCAACCGACAGGATCGCCAGCAACAGGCCCGCCACCGCCCCGGTCACCGCGATGACATAGGCGACGAACAGGCTCGTCTGGGCCTTGCGGGATTGCCCCGGACGTCGATGTGCCGGGCGGACCATGATGCAGCTTTACCCTATCAGGCTTGCTGGAGCACGCCGCGGAAGGCGGGGTCTTCCATCGCGCGGCCGGTGCCGATCGCGACGCAGGTCAGCGGATCCTCGGCCACCGTCACCGGCAGGCCGGTCGCGTCCTTGAGCAGTTCGTCGAGCTCGGCGATCAGCGCGCCGCCGCCGGTCAGGACAATGCCCTGGTCGACGATGTCGGCAGCGAGTTCGGGCGCGGTGTTTTCGAGCGCGATGCGCACGCCCTCGACGATCGTGCCAATCGGTTCGGACAGCGCTTCGGCGATCTGCGCCTGGTTGATCGAGATTTCCTTGGGCACGCCGTTGACGAGGTCGCGGCCCTTGATGTGGATGGTCAGACCGACGCCATCCGCGGGAATCCGCGCGATGCCGAAATCCTTCTTGATCCGCTCGGCGGTCGCCTCGCCGATGAGCAGATTATGGTGGCGGCGGACATAGGAGACGATCGATTCGTCCATCTTGTCGCCGCCGGCGCGGACCGAGGTGGTGTAAGCGAGACCGCGGAGCGAAAGCACCGCGACTTCGGTGGTGCCGCCGCCGATGTCGACGACCATCGAACCGATCGGTTCGGTCACCGGCATGTCGGCACCGATCGCGGCGGCCATCGGTTCTTCGATCAGCCACACTTCGCTCGCGCCGGCGTTCGATGCGGCATCGCGGATCGCGCGGCGTTCGACGCTGGTCGAGCCCGAGGGGACGCAGATCACGATTTCGGGGCTGCGGAACGCATTGGGCTTGCCGCCATGCACCTTGGTGATGAAGTGCTTGATCATCTGTTCGGCGACGTCGATGTCGGCGATGACGCCGTCGCGTAACGGGCGGATCGCTTCGATGCTGTCGGGGGTCTTGCCCATCATCAGCTTGGCGTCGTCGCCGACCGCCTTGACGCGCTTGACCCCGTTGATCGTCTCGACCGCGACGACCGATGGCTCGTTGAGCACGATGCCCTTGCCGCGGACGTAAACCACCGTATTGGCAGTGCCGAGGTCGATCGCCATGTCTTGGGAATTGAACTTAAACCAACGCGAAAAAAAGGACATCGATCGTCATTCCTGTCTTCATGCGGACGGACCGCCCCGTCGCCAATATTCAGCGCGCTTTCCCGTCCGTCAACAGGACCAAATCTGAGGGAGATTCCGGCCGTCCCTGGTGGGGCTGGCTGGACGGGAAGATAAGGCTGTGCGGGTGGGTCGCGATTTGCGCCCGACTGCGCTAGGAGAGGGACTATGTCAATACGCCGCCTGCCCGAAACCCTCGTAAATCGGATCGCAGCCGGTGAAGTGGTCGAAAGACCGGCTGCGGCGCTAAAAGAACTGGTTGAAAACGCCATCGACGCGGGTTCGCGCCGAATTTCGGTGCGAATCGCCGATGGCGGAATCGCGCGAATCGAGGTCGAGGACGACGGGTCGGGCATGACCCCCGCCGACATGGCGCTGGCGCTCGAACGCCATGCGACGTCGAAGCTCCCCGACGACGCGATCGAGGCTGTGACGACGCTCGGGTTTCGCGGCGAGGCGCTGCCGTCGATCGCCAGCGTCGCGCGGCTGACGCTCGAAAGCCGGACGCCCGGCGCCGACGGCTGGCGGCGGGTCGTCGACAATGGTGCGGTGGTGGCCGAAGGGCCCGCGGCGCTGGCCAAGGGCACCCGCGTGCTGGTCGAGGACCTGTTCGCGCGCGTCCCCGCGCGCCGCAAATTCCTGCGCAGCGGGCGCAGCGAATATGCCGCGTGCCTCGACGTGGTGAAGCGCCTCGCCATGGCCAATCCGGAGGTCGGTTTCACACTGGAGCATGACGGACGCCGGGTACTCGACGTGCAGGCTGGACAGGACCGGCTGGCGCGCGTTGCGGCGCTGACCAGCCGTGACCTGGCCGGCAACAGCATCGGGGTCGATCTCGACCGCGGCGACGTGCATCTGGGCGGGGTGATCAGCCTGCCGACCTACAATCGCGGTATTTCCGACCACCAATATCTCTTCGTCAACGGCCGACCGGTGAAGGACCGGCTGCTCGTCGGCGCGCTGCGCGGCGCCTATGCCGACCTGCTCGCGCGGGATCGACATCCCGTCGTCGCGCTGTTCCTCGACGTGCCGACCAGCGAGGTCGACGTGAACGTCCACCCCGCCAAGACCGAGGTGCGCTTTCGCGATCCGCAACTGGTGCGCGGCATGATCGTCGGCGGGCTGCGCCGCGCGCTCGACGAACATGGCTTCCGCAGCGTCCAGCGCCCCGCCGAGGCGGCGCTCGCGGCCTGGCAGCAGGAGCCGGTGGCGCCGGCGCCGACGACCGGCTTCCTTTTCGGCGCCGCGCCGCGCACCGAACCCGCGGTGCACCTGTTCGGCGCCGACATCGCGCCGCCCGCCGCCGATGTCGCGCGCGTTTATGACCGGCTTGTGCCCTTCGCTTCGGCGCCCGCGCCGCTCGCCGGCCGCGCCGAGGTTGCCGCCGCCCCCGTGCCCGAAGCCGAAGCCCATCCGCTCGGCATCGCGCGCGGTCAGATCGCCAAAACCTATATCGTCGCCGAGGCCGAGGACGGGCTCGTCATCGTCGACCAGCATGCCGCGCACGAACGGCTGGTGCTCGAACAGCTGCGCGGCGGCATGACGGGCCGCGCGGTGCCCTCGCAAGGGCTGCTCCTCCCCGAGGTGGTTGAACTCGACGAGCCCGCCTGCGACCGGCTAGAGGCGGCGGCGGGCGAACTTGCGGCGCTCGGCGTCGAACTCGAACGCTTCGGCCCCGCCGCGGTGATGGTCCGCGCGACTCCCGCGATGCTCGGCAATATAGATTGCATCAAGCTCGTCACCGACATCGCCGACGATCTCGCGGGTTATGACGCCGCGCTGGGACTCAACGAAAAGCTCGAACTCGTCGCTGCCACGATGGCCTGCCACGGCTCGGTTCGCGCCGGCCGCACGCTGGGTGTCGCCGAGATGAATGCGTTGCTCCGCCAGATGGAAATCACCCCGCATTCAGGCCAGTGCAACCATGGGCGCCCGACCTGGGTGAAGCTCGCGATGGACGATGTTGAAAGGCTTTTCGGGCGGAAATAGAATTTTTTGCTCGGCTTTGGGACGAAATCGGGGCTAGGGGGCGAGCTCCCCTCCATGGAGTATCCATCAATGAAATTGACGATTGCTGCGCCGCTTGGCGTTGCCCTCCTCCTCGCGGCCTGTTCGGGCGAACCCCAGGCTGAAAAGGCGGCCGCGCCGGCTCCGGTTGCGGAAAAGGCCGATGTGCCCGACACCGGCAGCGAAAAGCCGATCGAACTGGCCGCGATCGGCAAGGGCGAATTGCTCGCGCTGCAGGGCGAGCGCGCGTGCCGTTTCACGATCGACGGACAGGATGCGCCCGCGCTCGTCGTCAAGACCGACGTTGACGCGAACGCGACCGCACAGGGTGCGGTCAAGGTCGGTAGCCGCGTTCAGCGTATCGCGGGGCCCGGCGGCTTCGACGAACTTAAGAAGGGCATGGACCTTTCGGGTCCGGGCCTCAGCCTGACCGTCGAACCGTCGGAAGGCGGCACGAAGGCCAAGCTGGCGGCCAGCCGCCCGTTCGGTAAGCCGACCAGTTTCGACGGTGACTGGAGCTGCGACGCCTGAGGCGTCTCAGCTCATCTTGATCCCGGCGACGCCGTTTTCGACCACGCCGGTCGCACGCTTCGACAGCGTGTTGACCGGCGTCGTCACCTTGTCGACCACCATGAAATGCGTCTGCCACGCCTCGCGATTGACGTCACAGACCATATAACCGCGCTGGTCATTGGCGAATTTCAACTCGGGGTTGAGCGCGAGCCATTCGTCGGTGCCCTGGCGCTTGTCGCTGCCGTCGCCGCCGCTGGTGATCGATGTGCCGACGAACTCGCCGCCGACGACCTTGTCCTTGAGCACCAGGTCGCCGCAGAAATTCTGATGCTCGTCGCCGGTCAGCACGACGCAGTTCTTCAGCCCCGCCATGCGGGACAACACCCGCTCGCGTGGCTGCTCATATCCCGCCCAGCTGTCGAGGTTGAGGATTTTCGCCGGCTCGTCGGGTTTGCGGCGCCGGTCGAGCGACATCATCGTGATCTGCTGTGCCAGCGCGTTCCACGTCGCGCCGCCCTTCGCCAGGTTGCGCCCGAGCCATTCTTCCTGCGCTTTGCCGAGCACTTGCGCGTCCTTGCCGTTCACTTCTGGGCAGGCAGGCTTGAACCCGTCGCCGCACGGCTGGTCGCTGCGATATTGCCGCGTGTCGAGCAACTGCATCGCCATCAGGTCGCCATAACGGAACTCGCGGTTCATCGCGACCATGCCGCCGCGCGGCAGCAACGCCCTGCGCACCGGCATATGTTCGTACCACGCCTGCATCGCCGCCTGTTTCTTCAGCATGAAGACTTCGGGCGGCGCGGCATCGGGGTCGTTGCCGGGTAGGCCCATCTTCCAATTGTCAATGTCCGACACCCAGTCGTTGCGGATCTCGTGATCATCGAAACTCGACAGAAAGGCGTGGACCGACCGCGCCGCCTGCAAATCGATGTCGCCGAGTTGCTGGCTATAGGCGGTGCGGAAATCTTCGAGGTCGACCAGCGCGCGAAACGCATGCTTGCGCACCGGGCGCGTCGGCAGCCCGGTGTTGAACAGATATTCCTCGCTATATTCGTAGATGAAGTCGCCATAATGATAGACGAAGGCGAGGTCCTCACGCGCGAGGTGGCGGTAGGCGCCGAAGAAGCCCGCCTCGAAATGCTGGCAGCCCGCGACGCCGAATTTCAGCGCCTCGGCCCTGGCGCCGGGGGCGGGCAGGGTACGTGCGCGCCCGCGCAGGCTGCGTTCGCCGCCCGCGGTAAAGCGGTAAAAATAGGGCCGGTCGGGCTGCAATCCCGCGACCTCGACATGGACGCTGTGCGCGAGTTCGGGGCGCGCGAGGTCGGTGCCCTTGGCGACGATTTCGCGAAACCCGCTGTCGGGCGACACTTCCCAGTCGACCGGGATGTTGGTCAGCGGCATGCCCCCGTGGCGCTCCATCGGTTCGGGCGCGAGCCGCGTCCAGATGACGAACCCGTCGCTCGCCGGATCGCCCGCCGCGACTCCCAGCTTGAAGGGAAAATCGCGGAACAGTCCCTGCGCGCGCACGATCGCCGGTGCGGCGAGTCCGGCGAGCGTCGCTCCGGCGAGAAAAGAGCGGCGATTATACATGGCAGTTCCCATTGTCTGATGATTCGGCGTTGCGCCGGACATAGCCCAGCCGATGCGGAAATCCCATGTACCGCGATCATGACAAAAGGGTTGCGGGCTGCGGCGGGATCGGGCTTGCGGTGCGCTGGTCTTTCTGGAACTAGGGACTCATCTATCCGGGGGGAAGATCATGATCACATTGCTGAAATCGCGTGCAGTTCTGTCCGTCGCCGGCGCCGTGGCGCTCGCGGTGCTGATGCCCGCCGCCAGCGCGACCACCGCGCCCAGCCCTGCCGCCGAACAGGCGGCGATCGCGGCGCAGCGACAGGCGGCCGACCGCCTGACCAAGTCGATGAAGCGCCAGACGGGGACGATCCATATCGCGGTCGCGAACGCCGACCTCAATCTGGGCGACGCCTATTATTTCGTGGGTCCTGAGGAGGCGCGGACGATCCTCGTCGATGTCTGGCGCAACCCGCCGGGGGCCGCGACGGGAGTGCTCGGCATGGTCTTTCCGAAAGGCAAGAGCTTCACCGACGACACCTGGTCGGCCGTCATCACCTTCGAGGACACCGGCTATGTCTCCGACGACGATGCCAAGACGATCGACTACAACGAGATGCTGGCGAATATGAAGGCCGCCGACGAGGAACAGGCGCCCGCTACGCGTGCCGAAGGCTATCCGGCCGGCATCCTGCAGCGCTGGGCGCAGGCGCCAACCTATGACGCCCAGAAACACTCGCTGGTCTGGGCGCGCGACATCAAATTCGACGGCATGGCGCAGGACACGCTCAACTACGACATCCGCCTGCTCGGCCGCTCGGGGGTGCTCAGCATGAACATCCTCGCCGACATGGGCCAGCTTGCCGAGGTCCGCGAGGCGGCCAAGACCTTCGCCACAGTCGGCAGCTTCCGCACCGGCGCGCGCTATGCCGACTATAATCCCTCGACCGACAAAAAGGCCGAATATGGCCTTGCCGGGCTGGTCGCCGTCGGCGCGACGGCGGCGGTCGCAAAGAAGGTCGGACTGCTCGCGGTGCTCCTCAAATTCGGCAAGTTCATCGTGATCGGCGTCATCGCCCTGTTCGCGGCTTTCCGCAACGCGATCGGCGGCTTGTTCGGGCGCAAGCCGGCGCTCGATGCCGCCGAATGGCAGGACGAAAATCACGTCGCGCCCGCCGAACCCGCCGAAAGCGATGATCCGGCCGACAAGCCCCCGGCGCAATAGTCCCGATCAGCCGACGAGCATCCAGGCCGCCATGCCGATCATCGCCAGATTTTCGGTCAACGAAACAAAGCCCAGCGGCACCTTGCTGCTGCCGCCGACGCAGGCGCATTTGAGCTCGCGCTTGTCGATATAGACCGCCTTGAACACCGACACCGCGCCGATGGTGCCGATGAACAGCGCGACGGGGATCGACAGCCAGGGCAGGGCGTGCGCGGTCATCAGCACACCCGCCAGCCCCTCGGCGAAGGGATAGACTTTGCCATAGGGCACCCATCGCTTTGCGAGCAGGTCATAGTTCAGGAACATCGTCGAAAAACTGTCGACATCCTGCAGTTTGAGTAGGGCAAGCACGACCATGCTGAACGAGACGAACCATTCCGCCGCCTGCATCGTCAGCGCCGTGCCGAACGCCGCATGGCTGGCGGCCACCGCCATCAGCGCTGTCATCGCGAACAGCGCGATCACCGGGCGGTAACTGACCGCGTCGGGATCGCGCACGCGCAGGCCGAAATGGCGGCGCAGATCGTCATGGCCGCCGATCCGCTCGCCGTCGATGAAGGTCTGCGGCGTCGTCTTGACGCCGTGTTCGGCCTTGAAGGCATCGACCGCCTCGCGCGTCGTCAGCCAACGGTCGTCGACCGTGAAGCCTTTCCGTTCGAGCAGATATTTGGCCTTCAGGCCATAGGGGCAGGTGTGGCCGGGCATGACCATGCGATAGAGGGTTGCTTGTCTCGTCATGCCCCCCATATCGCATCCGTACCATGGTACGGAGTCAAGCGATGCAGATCACCATCGGGAAATTGGCCGCCGCCGGCGGCGTCGGGGTCGAAACGATCCGCTATTATCAGCGGCGCGGCCTGCTCGCGACGCCCGCGCGCACTGGCGGCGACGGCTGGGGCGGAGGAATCCGACGCTATGATGCGGATGATCTGAGGCGCCTGAAATTCATCCGCGCGGCGCAGGGTGCGGGCTTCACGCTCGACGAGATCGGTGAATTGCTCGAACTTGAGGTGGGCGACGATCGCGTGCAGGTGCGCCACCTCGCACGTCAGCGTATCGAGGCCCTCGACGCCAAGATCGCGCAGATGACCGAAACCCGCGCCGCGCTCGCGCGCCTCGCCGACCAATGCGTGGCGAGCGACAAGGGGCCGTGTCCGATCCTGAGAGCTTTTGAAGCCTTTTAACAATCATAAGTCTTCGTACGGAAATATAGTCCTATCTGTCTCTTGCGCAAGGTTCATTGGAAGCGCAAAGTATAACAATGAAATCACTGATATCCGAGTTTTCTTATGGGTTCGCTCTGACTCATGAACTGGTTTTGTCATTAGGTAGTTTGTCCGCCGCTCCGATTTTCCCATCGTTGATTGAAGAAGGACGGGAAGGCGGAGGCTACGATGTGAAACTAGAAGCGCCTGGCGTTCCGATGTTTATTCAGTTTAAGCGGTCCGAATGCCTGAAAAGAAGTAGCGCAAAAGAAATTAAGGCAGGCGCACGATTGGACGTTCCATATTACAGGATGAAAATAACAGGAAAATCTGATTCATTTCAGCATGAAATGCTAGTGGAGCTGGATCAGAGTCCAAACATAGTTTTCTATGCGGCGCCGATGTTCCACCAAAAACATGAGTTCGATCAAGCGTTCCTCTCGGGGGCGGTTCGCCAGCGCTCATTTTTCACAAGACCACAGGATATAGGCCATTTTTCAGATGATAAGGAGCATTGCGTTTCGTTCGATGGTGGAACCTGCGTAGTAATGTCAGAACCGCGAGTCATCGAAGGTCTTGGGATATTTGAGGTAGAAAGCCTTCTCAGGGATCGTCTTTCCGAAGATAAGCGACCTCTGCGGGAGGTCGCTGATGAGGCTGTGCTCGAGGCATCTTACGCAAGGGAAAGGCTTAGCAAGCGTATTCGCGAGAAACAGAGCGCGCGGCAGATGATCGAAGATGTCTTCCAAGAGCAGATTATCAAAGAGGTTTTGCCGATATCGGCTGCCGATACCTTTATTGAGCGACAAGAGGCCAATGTTCCTGCAATTCCAACGTTCTCGTCTGTCGCTGATAGCGATATGAAAAGCTTACAAATCTTGGCTGATGTCGGTTTGCGGGAATTCAATGCACAACTCTATGTGGTGCAAGAGTCCTAAACTAGTAGTTCGTATCGATTCTCTATCCTAGCTATGCAAAAAATGCATCACGTCGCCGTCGTGGACGACATAGGCCTTGCCCTCGGCGCGCAGCTTGCCGGCTTCGCGCGCCTTGGCTTCGCCGCCCAGCGCGACATAGTCGTCGTAAGCGATGGTTTCGGCGCGGATGAAGCCCTTCTGGAAATCGCTGTGGATTTCGCCCGCCGCTTCGGGCGCGGTCGCACCGGTGTGGACGGTCCAGGCGCGCGCTTCCTGCGGCCCGACGGTGAAGAAGGTCAACAAGTGGAGCAGTTCGTAGCCGGCGCGGATGACGCGGGCGAGGCCGGTTTCGTGCAGCCCCATTTCCTCGAGGAATTCCATCCGGTCGGCCATCTCCATCGTCACCAGTTCGCTTTCGATCGCGGCGGAGACGACGACGGCCTGCGCGCCCTCGGCGGCGGCCTTGGCGAAGACTTTCTCGGAGAAGGCGTTGCCGTTGGCGGCGCTGCCTTCGTCGACGTTGCAGACATAGAGGACGGGCTTGCTGGTCAGCAGCTGCGCGGTGCGCAGCACGCGGGCTTCCTCCTCGTCCTTCGGCTCGGTCAACCGTGCCGGCTTGCCTTCGCGCAGCAGTTCGAGCGTCTGGCCCAGCACCGAGGCCGCGATCTTTGATTCCTTGTCGCCCTGCGCGGCTTTCTTCACAAAGGCGGGGACGCGCTTTTCGAGGCTTTCGAGGTCGGAGAGCAGCAGCTCGGTTTCGACCGTCTCGGCATCGGCGACCGGATCGACGCGGTTTTCGACATGCTGGATGTCGTCATCCTCGAAACAGCGCAGGACATGGACGATCGCATCGACTTCGCGGATGTTGCCGAGGAACTGGTTGCCGAGGCCTTCGCCCTTCGACGCGCCGCGCACCAGGCCCGCGATGTCGACGAAGGCGAGCTGGGTCGCGATGATCTTCTTGCTGCCCGCGATGGCGGCGAGCTTTTCGAGCCGCGCGTCGGGCACTGCGACGTTGCCGATGTTCGGCTCGATCGTGCAGAAGGGGTAATTGGCCGCCTGCGCCGCTGCCGTTTCGGTCAGCGCGTTGAACAGGGTGGACTTGCCGACGTTGGGCAGTCCGACGATGCCGCATTTGA
>NZ_LMGF01000004.1:354893-390938 GCF_001427085.1 Sphingopyxis sp. Root1497 | reverse complement strand
CCGCCGACACCAGCCTTTGCCGCCGATGCGAAAGCGGTTGCGGCAGGTTCAGTCTTGAGCCCTTATCGCGCCGATGATGAGAATAGCGATCCGATGGGCGGCGGTTACGGTGATCGCGGCGACGAGTGTGGCCGGGGTCGGCGCGGCGACGAGCCGTTTCGAAACCGGCGTGCTTGCCGAACTCAACCGCTTTCGCGGTGATCCTTCGGGCTATGCGGCGGTGCTCCGCGCCTATCGCCCGCGTTTCGAGGGCAAGCTGCTCGTCGGCGAGGGCGGCAGCGAGATCGATATCATGACCAGCGAGGGTGTGGCGGCGGTCGACGAGGCGATCCGCGACCTGCGCCCCGCCAGGCCGCTCTCCCGTCTCCGGTACAGCCCGCTTCTCGCGCGTGCCGCCGCCGACCATGTCGCGATGCAGTCACGCTCGGGCGCAGTCGGCCACGAGACGAACGGGCGCGGTCCGGGTGAGCGCGTCAGGGCGCGCGGCGGCGGACCCTATGTCAACGAGGTGATTACCTATGGCCATCACGGTCCGGCCTCGGTCGTCCAGCAGTTGCTGATCGACGACGGCGTGCCCGACCGGGGCCATCGACTCAGCTTGCTGCGTGAGAGCCATCGCTATGCCGGGGTGGCGTGCGGCACGCACAAGGTTCATCGCACGATGTGCGTGATCCTGATGGCGCGCACCGCCGACGGCCTGCCGGTGGTGCAGCGGCCGGAGAAAGCCGAAAAATAGAGGGGCCAGCCTCTCGCCGAGAGGCTGGCCCCGTCGTTACCGGACGGCGCGGCTCAGTTGCCGACCGGCTGGTTGTCGGTCCGGCGCACGACGATCGTCGACGAGCGCGGCTGCTGGCCCGAAACCGGCCAGTTGCCCGTCGGATGCTGGATGTTGACGAAGAAGGTACGAAGGTCGGGCGTATAGGCGAGACCGGTGATCTCGCAGCCGACCGGGCCGACGAGGAAGCGTTTCGACTGCTTCGTCGCCTGGTCGAGGTAGAACATCGCGTTCTGTCCGACCGTGTCCTCGATGCTGACGCCCGATGCGCCCGAGGTGCCGGGGACGCTATGGTCGGTCTGCACCCACAGGCGGCCTTGGGGGTCGATGCGGATCCCGTCGGGGCTGGAGAAGGTGTCGCCGTTGATATTGCCCGTCAGGTTAGACCCGCCCGACGCCCAGGCCGGGTCGCCCGCCAGCAGGAAGATTTCCCAGCTGAACTTGGTCGCCAGCGGCGAATCGCCTTCCTCGCGGAACTTCAGGATATGGCCGTGGCGGTTGGTAACGCGCGGGTTGGCGGGGTCGGTGACGCGGCGGCTGCTGTTGTTGGTCAGCGTGACGAACACCGCCTTATTGTCGGGGGCGACCGTGATCCACTCCGGACGATCCATCACGGTGCCGCCGGCGACGCGCGCCGCCGATTGGCAGTTGATCAGCACATCGGCCTGGTTGTTGAAGTTGACGATCGTCGGCGCCGGCGGCGTCGTGCTCTGGCTAACATTGCCGGGGTCCGATGCGCCCGCGGTCAGGCCGTTCTGGCCTACGACCAGCGCGCGCCATTCACCCGTGCCGTCACCGTTGAAGCGCGCGACATAGAGCGTGCCGTAATCGAGCAGGTCGGTGTTCGCGGCGCGGTTGGTGGCGCTATAGGCCCGGTCGGGGATGAATTTGTATATGCACCCGGGGGTCGAATCGTCGCCCATATAGAAGGCTACGCGGCGATCAGTATTCGCCATGAAGGCGACGTTCTCGTGGCTGAAGCGGCCCATCGCGGTGCGCTTGGTCGGCGCCGCCAGTTCGCGCAGCGGATCGATCTCGACCACCCAGCCATAGTCGTTGGCGGGCTTGGTCGGGTCGAGATAATTGTCGGTGGTTTCCTCGCAGGTGAGGTACGTGTCCCACGGGGTGCGGCCGCTGGCGCAATTGTTGAGCATGCCCTTGATGCTGCCCGACAGCAGGCCCGCGGCGGGGCCACCGGCGCGATAGGCGCTGTTGCCGGTGTAACGGCGGTTATAGGTCGATCCCGCCTGCACCGACCATTTGCCGTCGCTGCCCTTCGAAATCTCGACGACGCCGATGCCGACCGCCGACAGGGCGATCGCCTTCTGGTCGGCGCTGGCGGTCGCCGGGTCGTAGTTGCCCGCCATCAGGATGTTGAAATCGGGATATTCGAAGTTCAGCGCCAGCAGGCCGCGGTTGTTCGCATCGACGCCCGGAAAGGCGAAATATTCCATGCCGTCATGGTTGCCGCCGGCCCATTTCTCGGCGACCGCGGGGCTGGCGGGGAAGCTGCCCGAATAGGGGGTTCCGGTCTCGACCGAATCGCCCGCCTTCAGCAGTACGTCGACGGTGTAGCCCGCCGGCACGGTGACCGTGTCGTTGCGGTTCGCGGCGACCGAGGTGAAATTCACCGCGAAGCTCGGCGGCGTCGGGGTCGGCGTGGGGGTCGGGGTGGGCGTCGGCGGCAACGTCACGACCGGATCGCCATCGGTGTTGCACGCCGCGAGCGCCGGCAGCACCGACAGGCCGAACAGGCCGTTGACGAGCAGCGAGCGGCGCGACGGGTTGGCGGCGACGATCGCTTCCAGGCTGTTCGGGCCGTCGAAATCGGCGGTCGCGCGGCGATACGGCGCGCGGGCTTCGTCGGTAAGATGTGACATGCAGTACCCCTGTTGTTCGGTTGAGCCCCGGAGCTGGATCGCTCCGATGAGGTGGCTCCCGATGGCAGGGGGAGGTGTCAGCGTTGTTGCTTGAACATGTCAGGCCGGCATGACTTGCATGACACCGATGTGACAACCGGCCCCGTCAGTCGTGCACCGCGCGGACCAGCGGGCCAAGCTGGCCGCCGCCCAGCCACGCTAGCTGGACCTCGACCGAGACCTTGTTGATCGCCTCCTGCGGCTTGCCGCCCGGATGCACCGCGCGGCGCAGCGGGCGGGTGCCGGCGGGCATCGCCATGATCTCGGCGATCGCGCGCGGCACGTCGGCGGGGTCGGCGCTGCGCCCGCTGCCGTCCTCGGTCCCCATGCCGCGTGTGAAGGGTTCGTAAGCTGCGAGCAGGTCAGCATCGCTGCGGCCCTTCAGCGCGCCGGTATAGATGTTGCGGTTGACCCATACCCTGGTCGGATAACCGCCGGGCTGGATGATCGTCACCTCGATGCCGTGCGGCACCAACTCATAGGCGAGCTGTTCGGACAAGGCTTCGACCGCGAATTTGGTCGCCGAATAATGGCCGCCGCCGGGCACGATGACGCGACCGAGCTGCGACGATATGTTGAAGATCTGCCCGCCCTTCGCCGCTCGCATCTGCGGCAACAACGCGCGCAGCATGCGCTGGATGCCCAGCACATTGGTTTCGAAGATGAGGCGCGTCGCCTCCATATCCTGCACCTCGACCGGCCCGGTGATGCCGATGCCGGCATTGTTGACCAGCGTATCGATGCGTCCGCCCGCGATCTTCAGCGCCGCGGCGGTGCCGCTGGCGACCGATGCATCGTCGGTGACGTCGATCTCGACGATATGAAGGTCGAGCTTGTCCTTCTCCGCCTCCGCGATCAGGCTGTCGGCTTCCGGTCGCGGGGTGTTGCGCATCGTCGCGATCACCTTCGCACCATGTTTCGCGTAGAGCAGCGCCCCGATCCGCCCGAACCCGCTCGACGCGCCGGTGATCAGCACGGTGCGGCCCTTCAGCGCATCGGGCGCCAGCGGTTCGGCGGCACGCAACAGGCCGGGCACGGCGGCGGTCAGCGCGGCGGCACCGGCGAGCAACTGGCGGCGATTGGGGGATGCGGAGTGGGGCATGAGGAGGCTCCTTTCGGGGCGCCATCATGCATCAAAGCGGTGCGCGCGCCAAATTGCTGTCAACGACGCTCGGGCAACTTCGTCAGCCAGTGCCGTAAGGCCTGCGGATTTTTGAGCCGGATCAGTTCGCCCGCGAATCCTTCGAGCGCCGCTTCGGTCCGGGGACGGGGGCCTAAGTTCCAGCGCAGGATATAGGCGAGGAATGCGAGGTCGAAACGCTCGGGACAGCCCTCGGTCATGTCGGGGCGCGATCGGCCGCGCCATGTCCAGATTCGTTTCAGTGCGCGCCAGAAGCAGAGCCCGATCGGAAAATCGAGATAGACCACGGTGTCGGCGCGCTTGAGCCGCTGCGCCATCGTGCCCCCGTAATTGCCGTCGATCAGCCAGCGCTCGCCGGCGGTGATCGCGGCGAGTTTTTCGATCAGTTCGTCCTTGTCGCCCTCGACCCAGCCCGGATGCCAGTGGAGCCGGTCGAGATGATGCACCGGCAGGCTCAGCCGCCGGGCGAGGTCGGTTGACAGCGTCGATTTCCCGGCGCCGCAGGGGCCGATGACCAGCACCCGCTCCACGGGGATTCAGTTCTGCAATCGCAGCGCGATATCGCTCACAAAGCGCGCGTCGTTGCCATCCGCCAGCCACGGTGCTTCGGCCGCGATCGCGCCGAGCAGGTCGACCAGCGGCTCCATCTCGCTCTTGTGATAATTGCCCAGCACATGGCCGGTGACGCGGTCCTTGTGTCCCGGATGGCCGATGCCGATGCGCACGCGGCGGAAATCGTCGCCGATATGCTGGATCATGCTGCGGATACCGTTGTGGCCCGCCG
Source organism: Sphingopyxis sp. Root1497 (assembly GCF_001427085.1). NCBI lineage: Bacteria > Pseudomonadati > Pseudomonadota > Alphaproteobacteria > Sphingomonadales > Sphingopyxidaceae > Sphingopyxis > Sphingopyxis sp. Root1497. Next base: position 386,319 of record NZ_LMGF01000004.1, on the reverse strand, counting down.
CGCCGCCGCCCTGCTTGATCTTGATCTTCATCGGCGCGAGGTCGAGTTCGTCGTAAAAGACGGTGACGTCCTGCGGCGTCAATTTATAGAAATCGAGCGCGGCGCGCACGCTGCGGCCGCTTTCGTTCATGAAGGTGCCGGGTTTCAGCAGCAGGATGCGGTGCCGTCCGATGCGGCCGTCCTGAATCCAGCCCTGGAATTTCTTGGCCGGGGCGGGAAAGCCATGGACGTCGGCGATGACGTCGGCGGCCATGAAGCCGACATTGTGGCGGTGCATCGCATATTGGGGCCCGGGATTGCCGAGGCCGACCCAGAGTTGCATGGCGCGTTCCTCAATAAATAGGGACAGTCCCTATTTATGGGCCATCCCCGCCGCCGCGCCGGAAGGGGCCGCCTCCAAGAGGGGAGGCGGCCCGATCAGATTCAGGCTTCTTCGGCGGTTTCGCCGTCATCCTTGGTCGTGTCGCCGCCGGTCGACTTGAGTGCCGACGGAGCAACGATCGTCGCAATGGTGAAATCGCGGTCGGTGATCGCGCTTTCGCTGCCCTTGGGCAGCTTGACGTGGCTGATGTGGATCGAATCGCCGACGTCGAAGCCGGTGACGTCGATCGAGATGTCGTCGGGGATGTTGGCCGCGTCGCACACCAGCTCCAGCTCGTGACGCACGATGTTCAGCACGCCGCCGCGCTTCAGGCCCGGCGAGGCTTCTTCATTGGCGAAGATGACCGGAACCGCGACATTGACCTTTGCATCCTTGCTGATGCGCAGGAAGTCGGCGTGGATCGGACGATCCTTGACCGGGTGGAAAGCGACGTCCTTCGGCAGGGTGCGAACCTGCTTGCCATCGACCTCGATCATCACGACCGAGTTCATGAAGTGACCCGTCATCAACTGCTTCATCAGCAGCTTTTCTTCGACGTGGATCATCAGGGGTTCTTCTTTGCCGCCATAGACAACGGCGGGGACGCGGCCATTACGACGCAGTTCACGCGAGGCTCCCTTGCCTCCGCGATCACGCGTCTCGGCCGACAGCACCAGCTGGTCGCTCATCATTTTTCTCCGAAACAGATTACACAGTTCCGCCACGCCTCCAGGGATGACCATGGTCGGAAGCGGCGGCGCTTAGCGCCCAACCGGCGGAAATGCAAGCGCTGCGGTGCTTATTGCACCCGCGTCACCCGAAAACCCTCGGCCTCCAGCAAGGCGGGCACGCTGTCGGAGCCGACAAGATGCCCGGCGCCGACCGCGACCAGCAGTGTTCCGGGTTTCGCCATCCGCTGCTTCGCCCACAGGCTCCAGCGCCGGTTGCGGTCGGTGATGATCGTGGCGCGCGCGGCGGGTACCGCGTCGACATCCTCGTTGATCATCGCTTCCAGCGCTTTCACGTCGCCGCGCGCCCAGGCGGCGGTCAGCGCCTCGACCGTCGGCACCGCGTCACCGGCTCCGGCAGCGGCTTTGGTGAGCAGGGTCCGCTGCGTAGCGGGATCGAGCGTTTCGAACATCATCAGCTGCGCGCGCGCGCTTTCCAATCCGCCGATCGGTTTCCCCGCGTCCTTGAATTGCACGGTCAGCCCGGTTTCGACGCCGTTCGACGGCAGCAAGGCGGCGTTCTGCGCGACGCGCTGGCCCATCATCACCATCACCGCCCAGTCGTCGAGTGCGTCGCCGCCGAACGGCTGGCCCGCCCCGCTCGCCTCGAGCGTGCGATAGGCGGCTAGTGCCGGGGCGGGCAGGCGCTTGTCCATCGCGAGCGGCGCCTCGCGCGGCGCGAGTCGCTGGAATTCGGCCCCCACCGCCGCGAGCTGGTCGGGCGACAGTTCGAGGATCAGTTCGTCTGCGGATGCGATCGCCTTGCCGACTTCGCCGCCGTCCCATTCGGTTCCCGCGGGCAGCGCGTGCATCGTGCCGAGCAGGAAGATGCGCGTGTCGTCATCCGCGACCAGCCACATCGCGGGTTTGGCCACCTCGGCTTCCGGCGCCGGGCTGCACGCTGCCAGCAGGCACGCGAACAGGGCGACCGCAAAGCGGCGACCCTGTTGGCGGAACAGACTATCCCGGCGGGTCAATATTTGACCCGCTTTGCCGACAGGCCGCGCTTCTTCAAATAATCCTGGACGCTGTTCTTCCCGGCAAGATGTCCTGCCCCGACCGCGACGAACACGGTTCCGGGCTGGGCCATACGTGCCTTGATCTGTTCGGCCCAGCGCGCGTTGCGGTCGTAGAGCAGGACCTTCGCCAGTTCAGGGGTTCCGGCCATGCTCTCGTTCATCAGCACGGCGAGCTTCTTGGGGTCGCCCTTGGCCCATAGCACGACCATCTTGTCGAGCATCGGGCCCAGCTTGTCGAGGTCACGGACGGTCGCGTTGAGGAAGGCGACTTGCTGCGTTTCGGGCAGCGCGTCGAAGAAGCCGAGCTGTTCCTCGAGCGTTTCGAAACCCGCGATCGGTTTGCCCGCAGCCTGCGCCGCAGCGGTGAGCTTCTTTTCGGCGCCCTGTTCGGGGTCATAGCCAAGCTTGGTCAGTGGCAGGACTGACAGCGTCATTGCAGGAAACCAGGGTTCGAAATTGTCGAAGGCATTGGCGGGCAGCCCGAGGCTTGTCATCGCCGCCTGATAGGCCTTGAGTTCCTCGGCGTTGAGGCGCGACGGGATGGTCTTGCCGGTCGTGTCCATCGCGAGCGGTTTCATCACCTTCGCCACCTCGCGCTGGTCCTCTGGCATCACCATTTCGAGGATCAGCTGGTCGGACTTTTCGAACGCGTCCTTCACCGCCTCGTCGAACCAGCCGAGGCCGGGCTTCAGCACATGGACCGACCCGAAGAGATAGATGGTGGTGTCATCGTCCTTGACCACCCACAGCGCGGGATCGGCATCCACCGTCGCGGCGGGAGAAGCGGGGGCGGGGGCGCTGACCGGGGCCGGTTCGGCGGCGCGGGCGACGCTGCCGCCCGGGATTATCGCGCATTGGGCGAAGGGAATGACCGCGCAGGTGGCGGCGAGCGTCTTGAACCATTTCTTCATGGGGAACGAACCTCTCATGGGGCCTTTTGGCCGTCGGACAGGAAAAAGGGGAGAGCGAAAAGCGTCAGCGGAACTTCAGCCACAGGTAAACGACCGCGTTGACGACCATCGACAGGAGGAAGAGCAGCATGGCGTCGGCGGGCGGTGCCAGCCCGGCGCGGTGCAGGACCCACCAGACCGGCGCGGGGAAGATGAAGGCGTACCAGCCCGCAAGCCCCGCCCACAGCCAGGCGCGCTCCTCATGATCGTCGATCGCGCGGTGATAGAGGATCATGCAGACCGCGAGGCCGAGCGTCCAGAACAGCGCGGCGCCGATCGCGAAGCTTTCGCTCAGCGAGCCGGTGCTCGCCATTTCGAGCGCGTTGCGCCCGGCCGGCTGGTCGGCGACGGTCCAGCCGCCGATAATGCCGCCGATCACGCCAGCGGCGCCGAGCGACAGCCAGTATTTCTTGCGCCGCGGCGACATCGGACGCCGGGTCTTGGTGGTCTTTCCGGTGTCAGTCATCGCCATTTCCTTCGGAACCATCGTCAAAAATTTCCTCGATCGGCAGGTCGAACAGCCGGGCGAGCTTGAAGGCGAGCGGCAGCGACGGGTCGTATTTTCCCGTTTCGATCGCATTCACCGCCTGCCGCGACACGTCGAGCCGGTCGGCCAGTTCGGCCTGGCTCCAGTTGCGCATCGCGCGCAGCACTTTGAGTTTGTTGTTCATAGGAGCCTCGCCAGCCTGTTCCTCGATCCGGTCGCGCCGCCATGAAGGACGGCAGGGTCCCGGCCAAGGACAATTTGCGAATTGCGGGCAATGGAGCGCGCGAGCGTTTCGGGCCAAGAGACTGGAGCGCCGGCGCCGTGGCGGGCGCTCCAGCTCAGGTCGCCGACCGACACCGGGGAGCATCGGTCGAAACGAAACCGCGAAACACCGGCCGCCGTCATCAGCGTGCGGCGCGAACCATCAGCAGCGCGAGCTGCGTGCCGCCTTCGGCGCGGGCGATGGCGCGGTCGGCCTGCGGCTTGGCGCTGGCCAAGACGTCAGCAATGCATTGCGACTGGCGGGTCATTTCGGCGACGCCGCGCGCGCCGTTGTTGCAAAGGCTGCGTGCCGCGCTCTTCACGCGCGTTTCGAGGCGCTGCTGGCCCTGCGCGGTGGAAAGGTCGAGGTCGGCGATGCGGACTTCGGCGGTGGGCTGCTCGGCGGCGAGCGCGGGGGCGCCGGCGACGGTGAGCGAGAGGGCGAGGATCAGGGTGCGGGTCATCATGTCTATATCTCCTTGGCTTGCTAGGTTTTGGTCATGGCCACCTGTCTTTGTGTCAGGTGTTGTTGACTATATGTCGCGATTCGCTGACTATGTCAACAACACCTGACAAAAAGTTTTGTGAGCCTGACAAGGGGCGCTGTTTCGCGAGGGTTCGAAGGGCGCGGAGCCTTGACCCTCGCGCCCCGCTGCGCCAAGGGCGGCGGCAATTGTTGCACCTGCGAAAGATGGCGAAAAATGGCCGACGCGGCGGAAAAGGCCCCCCTCAGCTTTCAGGACATGATCCTGACGCTGCATAATTATTGGGCGGCGCGCGGCTGCGCGATCCTGCAGCCCTATGATATGCGCGTGGGGGCGGGGACCTTTCACCCCGCGACGACGCTGCGCAGCCTTGGTCCAGAGCCGTGGAACGTCGCCTATGTCCAGCCGAGCCGCCGCCCGACTGACGGCCGCTATGGCGAGAACCCCAACCGGCTCCAGCATTATTATCAGTATCAGGTGATCCTGAAGCCGTCGCCCGCCGACCTGCAGGATCAATATCTGGGCAGCCTCGCCGCGATCGGCATCGACCCGCTGCTCCACGACATCCGCTTCGTCGAGGATGATTGGGAATCGCCGACGCTCGGCGCCTGGGGGCTGGGCTGGGAAGTCTGGTGCGACGGGATGGAAGTCACCCAGTTCACCTATTTCCAGCAGATGGGCGGCTTCGACTGCAAACCCGTCGCGGGCGAGCTCACCTACGGGCTCGAACGCCTCGCCATGTATATCCAGAATGTCGACAATGTGTACGACCTGCGCTTTTCCGACGCGGTCGGCGACGTCGCGGTGGTCAGCTATGGCGACGTCTTCCTCGAGAACGAACGGCAGTTCTCGAAATGGAATTTCGAGGTCGCCGATACCGACACGCTCTTCGCGGGATTCAAGGCCGCCGAGGAAGAGTGCAAACGCGCGATCGCGGCGAATGTCCCGCTCGCGGCCTATGACCAGGCGATCGAGGCGAGCCACCTCTTCAACCTCTTGCAGGCGCGCGGCGTGATCAGCGTGCAGGAACGCGCCAATTACATGGCGCGCGTCCGCGACCTCGCCAAGGGCAGCTGCAAGGCGTGGATCGACAGCCAGTCCGAAAACTGGACCGCAAAATATCCGGGGTGGACGCTGTGACCGACTTTCTTCTCGAACTGCGCAGCGAGGAAATCCCGGCGCGGATGCAGGCCGGCGCGCGCGCCGAACTCGAAAAACTGTTCCGCGCGCAGCTCTCCGCCGCGGGCCTTGAAACGGGCGACCTTACCGTCTGGTCGACGCCGCGCCGCTTGGCGCTGATCGCAAAGGGCCTTCCCGACGCGACCGCCGCCGTCAGCGAGGAACTCAAGGGTCCGCGCAGCAGCGCGCCGCCGCAGGCGCTCGAAGGCTTTCTGCGCAAGACCGGCCTGACGCAGGACCAGCTCGAAGACCGCGACGGCGTGTATTTCGCTGTGATCGACAAGCCCGGCCGCGCGACCGCCGACGTGCTCGCCGATGCGATCCCCGCCATCGTCCGTGCCTTCGCCTGGCCTAAATCGATGCGCTGGGGCAAGGCGAGTGCGAGCAGCGAAAGCCTGCGCTGGGTGCGCCCGCTGTCGGGCATCGTCGCGATCTTCGGCGAAGAGCTGATTCCGTGTGAAGTTAGCGGGATTTCTGCGGGTTTCGCTACGCGCGGGCATCGCTTCCACTGCCTCGGCGAGATCACGATCGGCTCGGCGGCGGACTATGCCGAAAAGCTGCGCGCCTGCCATGTCATCGTCGACCATGAAGAGCGCCAGGCGATCGTCCGCACCGGTGCGGCGAAGGCTGCTGCCGACGCCGGGCTGACGCTGGTCGAGGACGAGGGGCTGGTGATCGAGAATGCCGGGCTCACCGAATGGCCGGTGCCGCTGCTCGGCCGCTTCGACGAAGCGTATCTCGAAGTGCCGCCCGAGGTCATCCAGCTCACCGCGCGCGTGAACCAGAAATATTTCGTCGTGAACGACGCGGGCGGAAAGCTTGCCAACGGCTTCGTCTGCACCGCAAACATCGACGCGGTCGACGGCGGGGCGGAGATCGTCGCGGGGAACCGCAAGGTGCTCGCGGCGCGTTTGTCGGATGCGCGCTTCTTCTGGGATCAGGACCGCAAGACGAGCCTTGCAGACCACGCCAAGAAGCTGGACCGCATCACCTTCCACGAAAAGCTGGGGACCGTCGCCGACAAGGTCGAGCGCGTCGCAAAGCTCGCCGAATGGCTGGCGAGCGAAGGCATCGTCCCGAACTGCGATCCCGCGCTCGCGCGACAGGCGGCCGAACTGGCAAAGGCCGACCTCGTCACCGAAATGGTCGGCGAATTCCCGGAACTGCAGGGCCTGATGGGCGGCTATTACGCCCGCGCCGAAGGCCTGCCCGATGCCGTCGCCAACGCGATCCGCGACCATTATAAGCCGGTCGGGCAGGGCGATGATGTCCCGACGGCGCCGGTGACGGTGGCTGTGGCGCTGGCGGACAAGCTGGATACTCTGTTCGGGTTCTTTCGTGAGGATATGTTCCCGACCGGGTCGAAAGACCCGTTCGCTCTTAGGCGTGCGGGCATTTCTTCACTGCGTCTGATTTTGCAAAACGGATTGAAGCTGTCGACTGACGCCGCAGCGACGCAATGGCTTGGCCAAAGTGATCCGGTTGCTCCATTGAACGAAAAGCAAATTGCTGATCGCAAAATCCTGACAACGATTCCGGACTTTTTGACGGAGCGTCTGGCGGTTCAATTGCGCGAAACTGGTGTACCGGCAGATGTGGTGCAGGCTTCGCGTGAATGGAATAGTCGAGACGACACGCGGCTTGATCGGACGGAAGCACGTGCCCGGGACTTGCAAGCATTCTTGGCGACCGAGGACGGCACGAACCTGCTCGCGGGCTACAAGCGCGCGGCGAATATCCTGAAGCAGGCGGGCGAGGTGAGCGGCACCGCCGCCGCGACGCCGCCGACCGAGGCCGACGCCGCGCTGCTCGCCGCGCTCGACACCGCCGAGCCCGCCGCCTCCGCCGCGGTGGCCGACGAACGCTTCACCGACGCGATGGCCGCGCTCGCATCACTCCGCGCGCCGATCGATGCCTTTTTCGACGGCGTGATGGTCAACGACCCCGACGAAGCGGTCCGCGCCTATCGCCTCGGCCTGCTGTCGCGCTTTACCGGCGCGGTGCATGGCGTTGCCGATTTCTCGAAGATCGAGGGTTAGGGCCGGCATAGGAAATCCCGTTCGTGTCGAGCGAAGTCGAGACACCGTGAAGGCACGAACGACCGATGGGCATCTCGACTTCGCTCGATGCGAACGGATTTGAGAAGCCTTGAGAATGACAAAGCAAAACTGATTCGACCAACCGGGACTGCATAACTATCCAGCCGCAACCTCCTCCCCGGGGCAGCAGGAGCATATGATGACGAAGATGGTGCATTTGTTCGGCGGCGCGGCCACCACGGCCGAGCGCTCGAAGGAATTGCTGGGCGGCAAGGGGTCTAACCTCGCCGAAATGGCCTCGATCGGCCTGCCGGTCCCGCCGGGCTTTACGATCACCACCGACGTCTGCACCGCCTATTACGCCAATGGCGAACAATTTCCGGCCGGGCTGGTCGAGGATGTCGCCGCGGGCATCGCGCATATCGAGGGCATCACCGGCAAGCGCTTCGGCGATCCCGCCGATCCGCTGCTCGTCTCGGTCCGTTCGGGCGCGCGCGTTTCAATGCCCGGCATGATGGACACCGTCCTCAACCTCGGCCTCAACGACCGCACCGTCGTCGGCCTGTCCGAGGCCTCGGGCGACCCGCGCTTCGCGTGGGACAGCTATCGCCGCTTCGTCCAGATGTACGCCGACGTCGTCATGGGTCTCGACCATGCCGAGTTCGAGGAGGCGCTGGAAATTGCGAAGGAAGACAAAGGCTTCTACCTCGACACCGAAATGTCGGCCGAAGATTGGCAGGCGCTGGTCAAGGAATATCAGGCGATCGTCGAACGCGAGACCGGCGCGCCGTTCCCGCAAGAACCGAACGACCAGCTGTGGGGCGCGGTTGGCGCGGTCTTCGCGAGCTGGGAAAGCGACCGCGCAAAAGTCTATCGCCGCCTGAACTCGATCCCCGCCGAATGGGGCACCGCGGTCAATGTGCAGGCGATGGTGTTCGGCAATATGGGTGACACCTCGGCAACGGGTGTGGCGTTCACGCGCGACCCCGCGACCGGCGAGCGCGCCTGGTACGGCGAATGGCTGATCAACGCGCAGGGCGAGGACGTCGTTGCGGGCATCCGCACGCCGCAATATCTGACCCTCGCCGCACGCGAGCGGGCGGGCGCCAAGCCGCTGTCGATGGAAGAGGCGATGCCCGAGACCTTCGGCGAGCTAGGCCGCGTCTTCGACACGCTCGAAACCCATTACCGCGACATGCAGGACATCGAGTTCACCGTCGAACGCGGGACGCTTTGGATGCTCCAGACGCGCAGCGGCAAGCGCACCGCCAAGGCGGCGCTCAAGATCGCGGTCGACATGGCGGCCGAGGGGCTGATTTCTGAGGAAGAAGCCGTCGGTCGCGTCGATCCGGGCGCGCTCGACCAGCTCTTGCACCCGACGCTCGACCCGAAGGCCGTGCGCGACGTGCTGACCAAGGGGCTGCCCGCCAGCCCCGGCGCGGCCTCGGGCAAGATCATGTTCGACGCCGACAGCGCGGAGAAGGCGGCGGGCATGGGTGAGGCGGTGATCCTCGTCCGCGTCGAAACCAGCCCCGAGGACATCCACGGCATGCACGCCGCCAAGGGCATCCTGACCGCGCGCGGCGGGATGACCAGCCACGCGGCGGTCGTCGCGCGCGGTATGGGCCGCCCCTGCGTCTCTGGCGCGGGCGGGCTGTCGATCGACGGCAACGCGCGTGTGCTGCGCGTCGGCGGGCGCGAGCTGCGCGAGGGGGATATCCTGACCCTCGACGGCTCGACCGGCGAGGTGATGGCGGGCGAGGTTCCGACCCTGCTCCCCGAACTGGTCGGCGATTTCGGCACCCTGATGGTGTGGGCCGACAAGGTCCGCCGCATGAAGGTTCGCGCCAACGCCGAAACGCCCCAGGATGCGCAGGTCGCGCGCGATTTCGGCGCCGAGGGCATCGGGCTTTGCCGCACCGAGCATATGTTCTTCGACGCCGCGCGGATCACCGCGGTGCGCGAGATGATCCTTGCCGAGAACGAGGCGGGTCGCCGCACCGCACTCGCGAAACTGCTCCCCGAACAGCGCGCCGACTTCGCCGGGATTTTCCAGGTCATGGCGGGCCTGCCGGTGACCATCCGCCTGCTCGACCCGCCGCTGCACGAATTCTTGCCGACGCGCGAGGAGGATTTCGCCGATGTCGCCGCGGCGGCAGGCGTGGGCATCGAGGCGCTCAAGGCGCGCGCGAACGAGCTCCATGAATTCAACCCGATGCTCGGCCATCGCGGCTGCCGCCTCGGCGTCACTTATCCAGAAATCTACGAGATGCAGGCGCGCGCGATCTTCGAGGCGGCGTGCGACGTCGCCGCCGAAACCGGTGCGGCGCCGATTCCCGAGGTGATGATCCCGCTGGTCGCGACGCGCCGCGAATTCGACCTGATGAAGGCGGTCGTCGACGCGCAGGCCAAGGCAGTGTTCGCCGAAAAGGGGCGCGAGATCGCCTATCTGGTCGGCACGATGATCGAACTGCCGCGCGCCGCACTGATGGCGGGTGAGATCGCCGAGACGGCGGAGTTCTTCAGCTTCGGCACCAACGACCTGACGCAGACGACGATCGGTATCAGCCGCGACGATGCGGGCCGCTTCCTGACCCAATATGTCGACAAGGGCATCTTCCTGACCGACCCGTTCGTCAGCCTCGACGTCGAGGGCGTGGGGCAGCTCATCGAATTGGCGGCGGAGCGCGGACGCAAGACTCGCCCGGACGTCAAGCTGGGCATTTGCGGCGAGCATGGCGGCGACGCGCCGAGCATCCATTTCTGCGAAGCGACCGGCCTCGACTATGTCAGCGCCTCGCCCTACCGTGTGCCCATTGCCCGTCTGGCGGCCGCGCAGGCGGCGCTCAAAAAGGGCAGATAGCCGGGGAGGGCGCGCATGAAGAGCTGGCACCGCTATGCGATCACTTTGGTGGGCGGATTGGCGGTGGGGTTTGGCGGCGCCTGGGCGCTCACTAATGGCGGGCTAGGCGACGGCGGGATCCGCAACGGCCCGTGGTCGACCTCGCTCGGTTACGGAACCAAGGCGACCGACCCGCTGACGCGCGCGATGGTCGCGCGCTCGGGGCTGCTCGCGCTGCCCGCGAAGGAAACCGTCTACTGGATGGCGAAGACCGACGCGGCGGGCGCGCCGCTCGACGGCAATTGCCGCTACAGCCTGTCGGGCACGCCGCTCGACGCGCGCTGGTGGAGCGTCACCGTCTATGATGCCGAGGGCTATCTGGTCGACAATCCGGGCCGGGTCTGGTCGGTCAACGGCGCCAATGTCGCGCTCGATGCCAAGGGCGAATGGAGCGTCAGCATTTCGCCCGACAAGCCGCAGGACGCCGCCTGGCTGCCCGGTATCAAGGGGCAACCCTTCCAGCTGACCCTGCGCATGTACAACCCCGGCCCCGCCTTTCGCGCCGACCCCGTCAAGGCGATGCTTCCGCGCATCGTGAAGGAGGGCTGCTGAAATGCGGAACTGGCTCGGACCCCTCCTTTTCGGCCTGCTCGTCGCGGCGGCGACGGCATGGGCCGCGATTCTCTACATCCCCTATGGCCTGATGAATGTCGCGATGGACCGGCTGGGGCAGGGCGGGGTGAACACCATGTCCTACGGCAATCTCGCGACGCCCGAACGCCAACCGGTCGTGCGGCCCAGTCCCGACCTTGCCTATTCGAGCTGTCCCTATGATCTGTCGGGCGGACCGGTGGCGATCGACGTCACTCCGGTGGCGGGCCGCTACAGTTCGCTCAGCCTGTTCGACGCGGCGACCGACGTCATCTTTGTCCGCAACGATCTGGAAGCCGGCGGCAAGCCCTATCGAATCATTGTCGCGCGCGAAGGGCAGGCGGTGCCTGTGGGCGCGGAGACCGTGCGCACCGCCCATGACCGGGGCATCGCACTGATCCGCCTGCTGCTCAGGGAGCCGGGCGAAATCGCCGGTCTCGACGCGGCGCGCCACCAGTCGTCCTGCTCCGTGGTCACAAAGCTGAAATAGGGGGTTGCGCCCCCGCACGCTCCCCCTTAAAGGCGCGTCTCCACGCACCCGTAGCTCAGCTGGATAGAGCATCAGACTACGAATCTGAGGGTCGGACGTTCGAATCGTTCCGGGTGCGCCATTTCCTTCATCGCAGATATGAAAGCGGCTTGGTGCCCCTTCGGCAGCTTGGCCGCGAGGCCCGATGCAAGTGGATGAATACCCCGGGCAGTACGTCCGAAACGTCTCGCGGTTGCTGATCACGGGGCCTGTATACCCCCCAGGCAGACGTCCGTGGTCGCTCCCGTGATCGTTCCCTATCATAGCGCGATTCGCGGCCGACGGACAGCGTTGTCGTCTCTCCGTTCGTCGCGCTTTTTAACTATTTTTTGCGGTCACGATCCACGCTGCGCCGTTGATAAGTACCGATGATTCGCCGGGTTGCCGGGCGAAGGTTGCGCGCACCGCATCGGCGGCTTTTGCCCGGATATCATCGGGTTGATCGGCGAGTGCGCGGGACAGCGGTCCGACCGCCGACGCTAGCAGCACGGCATCGTCGATCGCCGCCGCGCGCGTCGCGCCATGGCCATAGGGAATGACCGTATCGAACGGGGCGATTGCGATGTCCGCAAACCCCGCGGCCGCGAGGATGTCCTCGATTCGCGCGCGGTCGGCGAAGGCGAATGGGCCGGGGGCCAATGGATCGGTCACAGGCGGCGTAACCAGATCGCGGATCGCCGTCATCGGCAGGCGCACCCAGTCGTTCTCCGCCGGTGTGCGCCAGCAGGCGAAAGCCAACCGCCCACCGGGTTTCAGGGCGCCCCGCATGTGGGCGAAGGCCGCGACCGGATCGTCGAAGAACATCACCCCGAAACGCGAAAACAGCAGGTCGGCCGCCGCCGGTTCCCACGCCGCGGTGGCGGCATCGGCGAGCCGGAATGCGACCGGCGCATCGGCCGGGGCATCGGCGCTGGCGCGGGCGATCAACTGCGGAGAAATATCGACGCCGAGTACATGGCCTTCGGATCCCGTCCGCGCCGCCAGGGCAAAGCTCGTCGCGCCCGCGCCGCATCCGATGTCGAGGATATGATCGCCGGGTTCGACATCGGCGGCGGCGATTGCGGCATCGCCGAACGCCGCGAGCATCAGGTCGAGTCGCTGTTGGTGGAGGACCCAGTTGTCGCCGCTTGCGCCGGTCCATTCATGCGTACGGGATGGTGCGGCGCTGCTCATGATGATGCTCCTTATTGCGATCTATTCGCAAGTATCGGATATCCGTTGCCGGGACAAGTCCTGCGCATAGCTATGCCCTGTTGCCAGCCGCCGGGTCATGCGACAGTCTTGCGGCCAGATTATCGCGGGATGCCGTCAGGGAGAGATATGAGCGAGTCCATCGTCACGGTCGATATCGGCGGCACCCACGCGCGCTTCGCGATCGCCGAGATTGCGGATGGCCGTGTCCTGTCGCTCGGTGAGGCCACGACCTTGCATACCAAGGATCATGCCAGCTTCCAGACCGCGTGGGAGGATTTCGGCCGCCAGCAGGGCGGAGTCCTGCCGCGCGGCATCGCGATCGCGATCGCCGGGCCGACGCGCGGCGAGGTGATCCGCTTCACCAACAACCCGTGGATCATCCGGCCGGCGCTGATCGGCGAAAAGCTCAACGTCGACCGCTATGTGCTGGTCAATGATTTCGAGGCGGTCGGCCATGCCGTGGCGCAGGCCGATAGCGGCTATTTCGAGACGCTCTGCGGCCCCGAAACGCCGCTTCCCGAAACCGGCACGATCAGCGTCATCGGACCCGGCACGGGTCTCGGCGTCGCGCACATCTGGCGCGACGGTGCCGATTATCGTGTCCAGGCGACCGAGGGGGGCCATATCGACTTCGCGCCGCTCGACAGCATCGAGGACGCGATCCTCGCGCGGCTGCGCAAACGCCATCGCCGGGTGTCGATCGAGCGCATCGTCTCGGGTCCCGGCATCGTCGATATCTACGAAACGCTCGCGGCGATCGAGGGGCGCGCGGTGACTCCGCTCGACGACCGGACGATCTGGACCAACGGCACCAGCGGCACCGACAGCCTCGCCGCCGCGGCGATCGACCGTTTCTGCCTGTCGCTGGGCAGCGTGTCGGGCGACCTCGCGCTGGCGCAGGGGGCGAGCGGCGTGGTGATCGCGGGTGGCCTCGGCCTCCGGATCAAGGACAGCCTGATCAAATCGGGCTTCCCCGAGCGCTTTGTCGAAAAGGGACGGTTCGAGGGTTTTATGGCGGCGCTGCCGGTCAAGCTGATCACCCATCCACAGCCCGGCCTGTTCGGTGCCGCGGCCGCCTTTGCACGCCAGCATCTCTGACGCGGCGCAACATCCCCTTTCGCATGGCGCTCCGGCTCGATAGAGCGGGGGAAACCGCAACGGGGATCAAGCTCATATGCCTTCAGGACTTTTCGCGCTGCTCGACGATGTGGCGACCATCGCCAAGGTGGCGGCGGCGAGCATCGACGACATCGGCGCGGCGGCCTCGAAAGCGGGGGTGAAGGCTGCCGGGGTGGTGATCGACGACACTGCGGTAACCCCGCGCTATCTGACCGGTTTCACGCCCAACCGCGAACTGCCGATCATCTGGCGGATCGCCAAGGGCTCGTTCAAGAATAAGCTGATCTTCATCCTGCCGGTGCTGCTGTTGCTGTCGGCGCTCGCGCAATGGGCGATCACCCCGATCCTGATGGTCGGCGGCGCCTATCTCTGCTTCGAGGGCGCAGAGAAGGTCTGGCACAGCCTGACCGCCAAGGATCATCCGCTCGAGGAAGATGTCGCGCTGGTCGCCGACAAGAATCATGAGGAAGAAATGGTGTCGGGCGCGATCCGCACCGATTTCATCCTGTCGGGCGAAATCATGGTGATCGCGCTCAATGAAGTTCTGTCGGAACCGCTCGGCATGCGCGCCGCGACGCTCGCGGTCGTCGCGATCGTCATCACGATCGCGGTGTACGGCGTCGTGGGGCTGATCGTGAAGATGGACGATATCGGGCTGCATATGAGCAAGGGCGGCACCGGCGTCGGCCGCGCGATTGGGCGCGGACTGGTCACGGCGATGCCGAAACTGCTCGCGGCTCTGGCGACGATCGGCACCGCGGCGATGCTGTGGGTTGGCGGCCAGATCGTGCTGCACGGGCTGCACGACCTGCATCTGGCCAACCTGTCCGAACCGCTCGAACATTTTGCGGAGGCTGTCGGCGGCGGCTTGCCGGTCGCGGGCCTGTGGGAATGGTTGATCAACGCCGGCGGGGCGGGCATCTTCGGCCTGTTGCTTGGCGGGATCATCGTCGGTGCGCTCCATCTGCTGCCGGGCCGCAAGAAGGCGGCGGCGCATTAGGTTGTAACAATCGCGCCGAAAGTCGTCATTGCGAGGAGCATAGCGACGCGGCAATCTCCAGCTATCGACCTGGAGCACGGACGATAGCTGGAGATTGCTTCGCTTCGCTCGCAATGACGATGCCCTTTCTGCCAAGGAGGCGACAATGCACCGCGAAAACGATCCCCTCGCAGCCTTCTGGATGCCCTTCACCGCGAACAAGGCGTATAAGGCGACCCCGCGCCAGCTCGTCTCGGCAAGCGGTATGTTCTACCGCAGCGCCGACGGCCGCGATATCCTCGACGGCACCGCGGGGCTATGGTGCTGCAACGCCGGCCATTGCCGGCCCGAGATCGCCGAGGCGATCGCGCAGACCGCAAGGACGCTCGATTTCGCGCCGACCTTTCAGCTCGGCCACCCGCTCGTCTTCGAACTCGCCAGCCGCGTCGCGGCGCTGATGCCCGACGGTCTCGACCGCATATTCTTCACCAATAGCGGCAGCGAATCGGTTGATACGGCGCTGAAAATTGCGCTCGCGGTGCAGCGTGCGCGCGGGCAGGGGAGCCGGACGCGGCTGATCGGGCGCGAGCGCGGCTATCATGGCACCGGCTTTGGCGGGATCAGCGTCGGCGGCATCGGCAACAACCGTCGCGCCTTCGGCCCCGGCCTGCCCGGCGCCGACCATATCCGCCACACCCACGGCGTTCCCGGCAACGCCTTCGCGCATGGTTTCCCGCCGCAGGGCGCCGAACTCGCCGACGACCTGCAACGCCTCGTCGACCTCCACGGCGCCGAGACGATCGCGGCGGTGATCGTCGAGCCGATGGCGGGCTCGACCGGGGTCCTGATCCCGCCAGTCGGCTATCTGCAGCGCCTCCGCGAAATCTGCGACCGCCACGGCATATTGCTGATCTTCGACGAGGTGATCACCGCCTTCGGCCGCGTCGGCGCCCCCACCGCGGCCGAGGCGTGGGGCGTCACCCCCGACATCCTGACCATGGCCAAGGGGCTGACCAACGCCGCGGTCCCGATGGGCGCGGTCGCGGTGAAGCGCGACCTTCACGACGCCGTGATCGACAGCGTCCCGGGCGGGATCGAGCTGTTCCACGGTTACACCTATTCGGGCCATCCGCTCGCCAGCGCGGCGGGGCTGGCGACGCTTGACCTCTACGCCCGCGACGGCCTGTTCGACCGCGCCGCCGACCTCGCCGCTTATTGGGACGACGCCGCGCACAGCCTTCAGGGGCGGCGGCATGTCATCGACATCCGCACCATCGGTCTCGTCGCCGGCATCGAACTCGAACCCCGCCCCGGCGCGCCGACCGCGCGGGCGACCGAGCTGTTCCATGCCTGCTTCGACAACGGCCTGCTCGTCCGCGCCACCGGTGACATCATCGCGCTCTCGCCGCCGCTGATCGTCGAGAAAGTGCAGATCGACCAGATGTTCGCCAAACTCGGTGACGTGCTAGCGGTGATAGATTGAAGGGCGAACGTCCCGAAACGGCACAACGGCTCGTCGCCTCCTTCTACAAAATCAGACCGAAAATTGCTAGGGGCGCCGCCTCTCCTCCTCCTGAAAATCTGGAATCTTCACCCGTGTTCATCGCTTTCCGTTCGCTCGCCCCGCTCGCCCTGGTCGCGGCGCTCCCCCTTGCTCCCGCCGTCGCGCAGTCGACGACGGCGGTTACAGGCCTCGATGCGCTGCGCGAGTGGAACCTGGTGGTGCTGGGCGACCTGCAATCCTCGTCCGAAGTCGAGGGCCGGACCTTCGTCGGCGGCAATCTGACCGGAAACTCGTCCAACTACAGCATCCGTCCGCTCGGCACTTCACCCACCGGACAGCCGGGACTGACCGTTGTGGGCGACGTCAACGGCGGGCACAAGAATCTAAACAATGGCGGCGGCGCGATCGTCGGCGGCAACGTCAACAGTGGCTTCAACCTCAACGGCGCTGCGCAGACGGTGAAGGTGGGTGGCACGATCAGCAATACCAATGTCAACCAGAACACGGTGGTGTCCAACCTCGGCACCAGCAACCCGTCGTTCGTGTCTGGTTTGCAAAATCAGAAAAGCCAGCTCGGCAGCAGCCTGACCAGCCTGTCCTATGACATGGGCACGCTGACCGCGAACAGCCAACTGGTCATCCAAGGCAATCGCGGCACGTTCAATGCCCAGCCGGATGCGAACGGCACGGCGATATTCAACATCAGTTCGGCCGATCTCGACCGGATCGGCGAGATCCAGTTCAACCTGAACGGGGCAAACACAGCGATCGTCAACGTCAGCGGCCGTTCGGTCAGCCTCAACGACAATTTCCTCGGCGGCACGAACAACCTTGGCGAGCATTTGATCTGGAATTTTCATCAGGCGGAGGACCTGAACCTGACCACCGCCTGGGGCGGTTCGGTGCTGGCGCCGCTTGCCGACGCGCAGACCGCAAATTACATTCAGGGTTCGGCGGTGTTCCGCAATCTCAACCAGAATGGCGAGATGCATACCGGCACCTACAACGGCGGCAATATCGGCTCGCCGGGCGGTGGATCGGGTTCGTCGGGCGGAAGTTCGTCGGGTGGCGGTTCGAGTTCGGGCGGCGCGACGCCGGTGCCCGAACCGGGGATGTTCGGTCTCTTCGGTCTCGGCGTCGGCGGCCTCCTCTATTGGCGTCGCCGGAACGCGAAAAAGGCAGGTCGCGAAGGCTAAGCTCCGCTCGCCAACGGAAAGGCCACCGACACCCGCGTTCCCTTGCCGACGTCGCTTTCGATATCGAGCTGTCCCTGATGGCGCTCGCTGATATGCTTGACGATCGCCAGCCCAAGCCCCGTTCCGCCGACCGAGCGGCTACGCGCCTCGTCGACGCGATAGAAACGTTCAGTCAGGCGGGGGAGGTGGTCGGCGGCGATGCCGTCGCCTTCGTCGCGCACCGACAGCCGCGCGCGCTGGCCTTCGCGGATCAGTTCGACCGTCACCGGGGTGTCGGCGCGGCCATATTTCATCGCGTTCGAGATGATGTTGTGCGCCAGTTGGCCAAGTTGCGCCTCGTCGCCGAGCATCGGCAGCGGCATATCGTCGAAGACCGCGACGATATCGCGGGCGCGCGGCCTTTCGCTGTCTCGCAGCTGGGCGATCGTCGTGCGCACAATCGAGGTCAGATCGACCGGGGTGGTGGGGCGCCGGAACCGGTCGGCCTCGACCCGCGAGATCGACAAAAGGTCGATGACGAGTTGCTGCATCCGCCGCGCCTCGCGCTCGATGATCGACAGGAAGCGGTGGCGGGTCGCGGTGTCGGCGTCGCCGTTCATGTCCTGTAGCGTCTCGACATAGCCGAGGATCGCGGCGAGCGGCGTGCGCAGTTCGTGGCTTGCGTTGGCGACGAAGTCCGACCGCATCCGGTCGGCGGCGTCGATCGCGGCGCGGTCGGCTAGGAAGATGATCTTCTGCCCCCCCGACAGCGCCGCGATGCGCATCGTCCAGCGCTGGCCCGGCCGCGGGAAATCGACGAGGTTGATCGGTTCCGGCGTCGCGGGCCCTTCGATCCCCGACAGCCATTCGGTCGCTGCGGGGTGGCGGATCGCGGTGCGCACGTCGGCGCCGACGATATGGCGGCCGAGTAAACGGATAGCGGCGTCGTTGGCGAGGGTGACGATATTGTCATCGCAGCCGAGCAGGGGTTCCTTTTCCTGGTCGGCCCACAGCGCGAAATCGGGATGGCGGAGCAGCGACGCCGGCGGCGGGGCGGGGGACGGCGCCGTGTCGGCGCGGCTCTCGGCCATCACGGGGCTGGGCAGCGCCGAATAGACGAGCGCGGCGGCGGCGACGCCCGCAGCGGCCAGTATCGCGATCGCCAATGCGTCGCCGCCGGCCAGCGCGGCAAGGATGACCGCGATGGCGACCAGGGTCAGCGCCACGACGAGGCTGGAGAGGCGGTCGAACATCGGCGCTCGGCCTCGCACGAAGCGGGGGCGCGGCGCAAGCGGCTTTGCAGCCATTAACGCCTTGTCGCCAAATGTCCCGAAACGGGAAGTGGCGGCGCACATGCGGTCTTTTGCTTTTCCCCGCGTCGTCCATGGTTTATGCGCCGATCATGGAACAGCAGGATCAGCCGAATGGCGCGGGGGCGCCCAATTCCGATGAAGCCATGGAAGCCGTTCCGTCGCGGCGCCGGATGCTCGCGCTCGGCGCGGTCGGCGTGTCGGCGGCACTGACGATACGTCCCGCCTTTGCTCAGACCGCGGTATCGGTGATGAATTGCCAGATCCCGGTGCCCGACGTGTCGGGTGCGGGCAAATATATCGACGGCAGGGGCAATCTGGTCGCCGCGGGCACCAAGGGTGCGTTTCCCGGCTCGCCGCGGCCGTTCACCGGCGAAGAGGTGAAGCGCGCCTTTCGCGGCCAGACGCTGCCGGGCACGACCTCCAGCCAGTCGCAGGCCTATCTGGAATATATCCGGCGCTTGCGGGCGGGGCAGAGCGGGTTTACCTGTTTCGCCTCGATCACGATGCAACGCTGATCATCGCTTCCTTGGTTGGCGATGACGGTTCCCCCCGCATCGCCAGACAAAGGAAATCCGCTTGAAACTAGCCTCGCTGAAGAAGGGTCGCGACGGGCGGCTGGTCGTCGTTTCGGACGATCTCGCCTGGTATGCCGACGCTGGCCAGATCGTCCCGACGATGCAGGCGGCGCTCGACAATTGGGCTTATGCGGCCCCCCGCCTCGCAGCGCTGGCCGAGGATCTCAACCATGACGCGATCCCCAAGGATCGGTTTCACGAGCGCGATGCGGCATCGCCGCTGCCACGCGCCTATCAATGGGCCGACGGCAGCGCCTATGTGAACCACGTCGCGCTGGTGCGCCGGGCGCGCGGCGCCGAAATGCCTGACAGCTTCTGGCACGATCCGCTGATGTATCAGGGCGGCAGCGACGCCTTTCTCGCGCCGCGTGACCCGATCCCGCTCGGCGATCCCGCGTGGGGCTGCGACATGGAGGCCGAGGTCGTCGTGGTCACCGGCGACGTGCCCGCCGGTACCGACGCGGTCGCGGCGCGCGGCCATATCCTGCTCGTCGGGCTGACCAACGACGTGTCGCTGCGCGGGCTGATTCCGGCCGAACTCGGCAAGGGCTTCGGTTTCTTCCAGTCGAAACCCTCGAGCGCAATGTCGCCGGTGTTCGTCACCCCCGACGCGCTTGGCGAGCGGTTCCGCGACGGCAAGCTTCACGGCACCCTGTGCGTCGACCTCAACGGCCAGCCGCTCGGCCGTGCCGATGCCGGGGTCGACATGACTTTCGATTTTGGTGCGCTGATCGCGCATGCGGCGAAGACCCGCGACCTTGGCGCGGGTACGATCATCGGCTCGGGCACGGTGTCGAACCGCGATGCCGATGGCGGACCGGGCAAACCGATCGCGCAGGGCGGATTGGGCTATTGCTGCCTCGCCGAGGTGCGCACGGTCGAAACGATTCTGGAGGGCGAAGCGAAGACGCCTTTCATGCAGAAGGGCGATACGGTCCGCATCTGGATGGACGACGATCGCCACCACAGCATTTTCGGTGCAATCGAGCAGCAGGTCGGCTGATCTGGAGCAAATACCTCTCCCGCGCGGCGGGAGGGGCATTGTCACATTCCGCTGAGCGCGTCCTTGAGCGAACAGGCGGCCGGACCAAGGATCACGATGAACAGGCACGGCAGGATGAACAGGATCAGCGGCACCGTCATGATCGCGGGCAGGCGAGCGGCCTTTTCCTCGGCGCGCATCATGCGCTCGTTGCGGAATTCGGCCGACAGGACGCGCAGCGCCGAGGCGAGCGGCGTGCCGTATTTCTCGGTCTGGATCATGGTCGTGACCACGCCCTTCACCGAATCGAGATTGACGCGATAGGCAAGGTTCTCGAACGCTTGGCGGCGTTCGGTCAGGAAGCCGAGCTCGATTGAGGTCAGCGCGAACTCTTCGCCCAGTTCGGGATAGGCGCGGCCCAGTTCCTTGGACACGCGGCTGAAAGCGGAGTCGACGGTCAAACCCGCTTCGGCGCAGATGACGAGAAGGTCCAGCGCGTCGGGCAGGCCCTTGCGGATCGCGTCGGTGCGCTTCGACCGCTTGTTCTCTACGAACAGGTCAGGGGCCTTGTAACCCAACAACAACGCCGCCATCGTCGCCCCCGACCGCTTGAACGGGGTCAGGTCGGGCCACATGTCGACGCCATAGATCAGGAAAGCGACGACGCCGCCGAACACGATCGGCAGGATCAGGCGCCCAAAGATAACCGCGACCGCGAGATCCTTTGACCGAATACCCGCCTGCGCCAGCTTCTGCTGCACATCCTTGATCTGGTCTTCCTGCAGCACCTGAAGCTTGCCGAGGAAGGTGCGCATCTTATCAGCGGTCTGGTTTTTTCGGACAAGTTTCGCGCGGCGCTTCGCGGTCGACGCAGTGATACCGGCCTTGAGCTGTTCGCGGCGGTCGTTCAGCGCCTTGACGCGCTTCGCCATCGGATCGCGCACGGTCAGCGCGCCATAAAGCGCGATCAGTACTGCGCCGACGCCGACCGCAGCGAGCGTGGTCGCGACCCAGATGACATCGACGCCCATGATGGTCGGACCGCTGGTCGAACCGGTGAACGAGGCGAGGAGCAGGGTGGTGTTCATTCGTCGCGCCCCTTAGATTTCAAAGCTGATCATGCGCGACATGATGAAGGCGCCGAGGCTCATCCATACCAGTCCGCCGAGTCCAGTGATGATCAGCCTTTCTTCGACGAAGAAGCCATGAAGATACTCGGGGTTCATCGAATAGACGATACCGAAGACGAAGAAGGGCAGCGCACCGACGATATAGGCCGAAGCCTTGGCTTCCGACGACATCGCGCGAATCTTCAGCTTCATCTGCGCGCGCTTGCGGAGCACGTCGGAAAGGTTCGCGAGCGTTTCGGCGAGGTTGCCGCCCGTTTCGCGCTGAATTGCGATCGTGATGCAGAAGAACTGGAATTCCGGCGTGCCGAGCATCTCGGCCGATTCCTGCAAAGCCGCTTCCATCGTATTGCCGATGCGGATGCGTTCGACGACGCCCTTGAACTCTTCGCCGACCGGGCCGGGCAATTCCTGGCTGACGACCTGGAAGGTCTCGGTCACGGGAAGGCCCGATTTCAAGCCACGGACGAGCAGGTCGATCGCGTCGGGGAAACGCGTGTTGAACTTGGCGACGCGCTTCTTGATCAGCCGGTTGACCACGAAATAGGGCAAGCCGAGCGCGGCGATCACACCAATCAGGGCGGCTAGCGGGAACGGGCTGCGGATCAGCAGCAGCAAGCCCGCAACGACCACGAACAGGGCCATCGACGCCATCATATACTGGCTGACGGTCCAGGTCTTTCCGGTCCGGCGGAGCCGTTTTTCCATCTCTTCGCGACGCGGCATGAAGCTGGACAGGCTCTGACTGCCCCTGTTGCTTCCGGACTGGATCGTTTTGCGCATTTGCGCTGCGACCACCGCTTCGGTCGACGCGGCGTGGCGGTCCTTGACCATCGCCAGCCGCCGAGTTTTCGCCTTGCCCATCGAGGGGCCGCTGAACAGGACGAGCATGGTGAAGGCCAGAAAGGCGCCACCGATGATAAGGATGACTGACAGGTCCATAGTCGGTTTTCGTCCGCTTCTCGTCCCAAGGGCGGCTGGCGACCGGTCACCCGGCCGCCATCGTCCTTATTTCGTGCCCTTTTTGGCCATCATGCCGCCGATCCCGCCAAGCTTGCCGAGCAGCGAGGCGCCCGACTTGCCTTTGGCGGACGGTGCCACGGCCTCATCAGCCTCGGTGTCCGCGCCATCGAGGATAAGCCGCATCAACTGGTTCCACACCGCGCTGGCCTTGGTGCCCTTGCAAATCTCGGCGTAGGATTTGCCAAGCTTTGCTGACTGGCTGACCAATTTGGGGTCGAACGGAATCACGATGTCGATCTGGCGTTCGATCGACGATTCGAACTCCTTGCGCGACAGCTCGCCGATTGCGGTCTGGAACTTGTTGGCGACCAGGATGACGCGGGCACCCGGTACGTTTTGCTTGAACCAAGACAGGATCCGGATCGTGTCGCGCGCCGAGGCGAGCGTCACGTCGGCGACCAGCAGGATCGTTCCGACTTCCGACACCAGGTGCGGGAAGGGGATCAGCACGTGGCGCGGGATGTCGACGATCGTCATCTCGAATGCGTTGCGCAATTCTTCTTCCAGCTGGAAAAAGGCCGAACCGTCCGTCATCACGGGCTGGTGGATCGGTGCCTCGGCCGACAGCAGGCTGAGCTTGTCCGATGCCCGCACCATCGCGCGTTCGATGAACAGGCCGTCGATGCGGCTCGGATTGTCGATCGCGTCGATCAGCCCACGGCCCGGTTCGAGGTCGAGGGTCAGCGCGCCGGTCCCGAAATGGATGTCGAGGTCGAGCAACGCCGTCTGGCGACCGGCCTGTTCGCTCATCGCCCAAGCGAGCGATGTCGATACGAGCGAGGCGCCGACGCCGCCGCGAACGCCAACTACCGCCATCATGTGATGCGGCTTGTCGTCCATCATGTCGGCATGCTTCGGTGCGGACAGCATCGCCTGTGCCATCGTCAGCGATTCGCGGACTTGGTCGAGTGACAGCGGCTTGAGCAGATAGTCCTGGATTCCGCTCGACAGCAGGTCGCGATACAGGCGCACGTCGTTCACCTGGCCGGCGGCGATCACCACCGTACCGGGCTCGCAGACTTCGGCCAGCGCGTTGATGTCGTTGATCGGATCGCCCGATTCGGACATGTCGACGAACAGGATGTTCGGGCTCGCCGAGACCGACAGCGACTGGACCGCGTTGCGCAGGCCGCCCTTGTTGCACTTCTCGATAGGCCAGCCCATGTCGTTGGCGGCCGCGCGGATCAACTCCAGCGTATCATCATCGCACACGAAGGCGTTGAAGGGTTCGCGCAAGCCGGCAATTTTAAATGGCGCGTTCACTGGTTGCCTCCCCCGCTGGTTGACGTCTGTTTGAGTTCGCCGGCGCCCGTGGGCGGCCTCTCGCGGTAGGTCTTGATCGCGCGCGTCGCCGACGCGGGATCCTGACGATCGTTGCTGGCGCCCTTGATCAGGTCGTTCGGATCGGCGACCATCGCGGCGAGATTGCTGTTCGTCGCGCAGCCATAGTTGGACGAGGTCGCATTGTTGAAATTGATCGACGACTTGCTCGACCAATCGGGGCATCCTGGGACTGAAGCGGTCGCACGGGTGACGACGACACGCAGGCTGCCGGGCGCCACCGTGCCGGTGGTGACCGGAACGGCGTTGCTGAGCAGCATGCCGCGGCGTTCGATCATCGCGCGGATCGACGCCTGGGCCACGCTTGCGCCATAGGGCGAAGGATCCTCGATCGAAATGCGATCGCCATAACGCACCCCCATCGCGTCGAGCCAGCCTTGCAGGCGTCCCTGTTCGCTCGGCGGCAATTCGCCGCCGCTGGTTGCGACATCGAATTGATAAATGCTGTTGCGGACGATCGGCTGATGGACCGAATCGAGACCCGTATTGGAATGGGCGCCGCCCGTGCAGCCGGCGAGCGTCGCGGCTATTGCGAGGGTCGTCCAAGTTGCGATCTTGTTCATAATCTTGCTCCTGAAAACCAGCGCGTCACTTGATGCTGAAGCCCGGCGACACATCGGCCCCGGCGCGCAGGCGATCGGCGTCGGCTGGCGAGGTGTCGAGGCGCGGCTTGGGGCGGTCGCCGCCGGTCACGCCGTTGCTCGTCTGGTTGATGAGCAGGCGCGCGGCATCGTTGGCATCCTGATAGGCGTCGGTGGGCAGCTTGATGTCGTTGGCCGAGACCGGCTGGACCAGATAGGGCGTCACGATGATGACCAGTTCGGTCTCGCCGCGGCGGAAGCTGTCCGATTTGAAGAGCATGCCGAGAAGCGGCATGTCGCCAAGCCCCGGCATCTTGTCGATGGCCCCGATCGAACGATTGTTCATCAGCCCGGCGATCATGAAGCTTTCGCCCGATCCCAGTTCGACGGTCGTCTCGGCGCGGCGGACGGTCAGTGCGGGAACCTGGAAGCCCTGCAGTTCGATCGCGCCTTCGGTCGACAGTTCCGACACTTCCGGGCGAACGCGCAGGCTGATCCGGCCGTTCGACAGGACTGTCGGCGTATAAGCCAGGCTGACGCCATATTTGCGATATTCGATCGTCGTGCCGGCGAAGTTGCCGGGAATCGGAACCGGGAATTCGCCTCCGGCAAGGAAGTCGGCGGTTTCACCCGAAATCGCGGTGAGGTTCGGCTGCGCCAGCGTCACGACCATGCCCGAACGTTCGCCCGCATCGAGCGAGGCGATCAG
Source organism: Sphingopyxis sp. Root1497 (assembly GCF_001427085.1). NCBI lineage: Bacteria > Pseudomonadati > Pseudomonadota > Alphaproteobacteria > Sphingomonadales > Sphingopyxidaceae > Sphingopyxis > Sphingopyxis sp. Root1497. The sequence goes on along the minus strand of NZ_LMGF01000004.1, from coordinate 361,166 downwards.
GTCGAGGCCGAACAGGCGACCCGCGCCGGCGAGGCTACGGATGCCGGCCGGATTGGAGATGCCGTAGGTCGTACCCTGATAAATCGTATCGATCGGCTGCCCCGTCACCGGGTTATACGGTCGCGGAACCGGGCTGCCTGGAAAAACTGCGGTCGGGGCTAGCGGATAGTTGATCTCGCCGGCGGACCGACCGCCGAACACGCCGCCGAGGAAACCGTTCCCCAACGGGCCGTCCTTGTCGCGGGTCAGCAGGTTGCCGCTGATTTCCTTGACCAGAGAGCGGTTCACCTCCGCGATGCGGACCTGCAGGTTGACCTGCAGCGGCGTCGCGGTGCGCAGACGCGAAAGGACCTTGGTCTGATCGCCGACAAAGGCCTGGACCAGCCGCTCGGCCTCGGCGGCGTCGTCAGGCGACTGGACGGTGCCGGTGAGCAGCACAAAGCCGTTCATCGTGTTCGCCGAAATCGTCGCCTCGGGCATCGCCAGCGAAAGCATCTGGTCGATGGTCTCGATATTGTTGCCGACGCGCGCGACGGTCGAATAGACGACCCGGCCGCTGGCGTCGGTGGCATAGATGCTCGTTTCGCCCGGCTTCTTGCCGAAGATGTAGAGCTGGCGGCTCGAGCGGACCTGAACGTCGGCGACTTCGTCGTTGGCGACGAAAACGTCGGTCATCGCGGCGGGAAGGCTGATCAGCCGGCCGCGTCCCACCGACAGGTCGACGCTGCTGCTGGCATTCTGGACCGCTTGTGCCAACGCCTGGTGGGCGGGGGCCGTTACCAGCGTGGCTGCCACCAGGCCGATGGCCAGGGTGCGGGCCAGCGCCGCTGCCTTGAACTTGGGTTTGCTGCTCATCTTACTTACCCCCAACCGGAACTTCGGTCACTTTTTCGCCGCGCGTCACACGCACGATCGGACCGCGGGGTGCCGCCGGTGCTGCACCTCCATAATTCGAGTTCTGTCCGCCGCCGTAGTTGTTGTTCGGCTGCTGGCGCGGTGCCGACACGCGGCCGCTGACTGGGACCCAGAAGCGCGACACATCGCCGCCGGTGGTCGCCGAGCCACGACCCGAGGTCGGGCGTGCGGCGGCTTCGGCCATCATCTTCTTTTCGGCGGCGGTGCCGCCCTTGGTCGGCACGTTGATTTCGCCTGAAGCGATCGCGGCGTCGAGTTCGCCGGCGCTTTCGGCCAGCGGGCGCAGGGCGAGCGACAATTTGCCCATGTCCTGTGCAACGGCGATCTTTTCGGCGATCTCGGGCGTCGCTTCGAGCGTCACCGAGCCGAAGGTGCGAACCGGGGTCTTGCCCGTCTCGTCCTCGGCGTCATAGCGCTGGTCGGTGGCGAGCACGCGGACGTTGCGCACGATCGTTTCGGCGGTGAACAGTTGGTCGTCGGGATAGGCGCTGCCTTCCTTGACCTTGATTTCCTGGGCCAGCACTACGTCGACGCGGTCGCCCGGGAAGACGAAGCCGGCGACGCCCTGTTCTTGGCTGACCTTGACGGTCACCGCGCGCATGCCCGGGCCAAGCGCCGCGGCGAGGAAGCCGCGATCGTCGGGATGGACGAGCGCGCCCTGGGTCAGAGGCTGGCCGGCGGTGATCGGATAGCGAACCACCGTGCCGACAAGACCGTTCACGTCGGTCTTCTCTTTCAGGAAATAGGCCTTCTCGACCAGTTCCTTGGGCCAAGGCTGGAAACGGAAGCTGTCGGGGCCGATAATCGTTCCTACGGGCAGCTGGCGGGTGGCGACCAGGATCATAGGACCCTGTGCTTCCGGTGCCGCGGCGGCGCGCGCCTGCGGTGCCGATGCGCCGCGCATCATCTGGTTGACCCCGAACGCGGCCCCGATCGCAATGACCAGCGCGCCGACGATCAGCATTATCTTTCGCGTATCCATGACGATTTTTCGCCTCCTAACACTCGCCAGACGCGGCGGTGCTTGCCCTCAACTCGATGCGATAGCCTGAAACTGGTTAAGATATTGTTGGTGAAGCGCCCAAAGGCCCGCAGCGGCGATCGCAACGCCATAGGGGACCTGCGGCTTGGCCTCCGGACGCTTGACGATCTGCCAGACGAGCATGGCGGCCGACACCGCCGCCCCGGACAGCGCCATCACCATCAGTGACGGCATCGTCAGCGGAACCGGCACCCACAGGAATACGGCAAAGACGTTTTTCACGTCGCCCCCACCCATGGCGTTGAACATGTACATCACCAGGAAAGCGGCGAAGATCGTGGCGGCAACCCCCACGAGAATCGCGAGATCGGGCCACAGCGGCCATCCGGTGGCAAACCAGAAGGGAATGGCGAGGATGGCGATAAGACCATTGAGGCTGTTCGAAATCTCGCGCCAGCGCAGATCGCTGATCGCCGAGCAGATCATCAGGATCGCCGCGAGCAGCATCAGGATCAACTGAGGAAAATGGCCGTTCATGCCCCGATCCCATAGAGGTCATGGCTTACCAAATAGTAACCATGTCGAGCGCCGCGCATGCTTGCATTCCGGGACCCAGAAGATATGCGGCGGGGATGACCGGCGCGCTCCCTTCCGACATCGACGTCCTGATCGTCGGCGCTGGGATCGCGGGCGCCAGCCTCGCCGCCGGGCTCGCGTTGCATCGGCGTGTGCTGATGATTGAAGCAGAGGATGTACCTGGATATCATGCGACGGGCCGCTCGGCGGCTTTTTGGCAGGAAAGCTATGGCGGAACCGGCGTCCAGCCGCTGACGGCGGCGTCCTTCGAAGCGCTCGCCCACCCGCATCCCGATTTTTCCGATCGCCCCTTCCTCTTGCCGCGCACGGCGGTGATGATCGGGCGTCGTGACGAGGCGCCGGCGGTCGATGCCTTTGTCGCCGCGTTCGAGGCGAAGGGCGTCGCGGTGTCGCGCCTGTCGTCAGCCGACCTCGCCGACCATATCCCCGGGCTGCTTCCTGACTGGAGCGAGGGGGCCTATGAGCCGTCGTGCCGCGACATCGATGTCGGTGCCCTGCATGCCGCCTATCTGCGCGTGGCGAAGCGGGCAGGAGCACTGCTGTCGGTGCGCACGCCGCTGATCTCGGCGCGCCGCGAACAAGGCGGCTGGCGGGTGGAAACCGGCCAGGGCACAATCCGCGCCGCGCTGATCGTCAACGCCGCGGGCGCCTGGGCCGATGCGGTCGCCCGCGCTTGCGACGTCGCGCCGGTCGGTATCCGTCCCTATCGCCGCACGATCGCGCAGGTCCGGCTCGGGGTTCCTACACCCGCCGCGCTGCCGCTGATCGGGCATGTCGGTGGTGATTTTTATTTCAAGGGCGAGGGCGAGGGGCGCATCTGGCTGAGCCCGCACGACGAGACGCCAAGCGATCCCTGCGACGCCGCGCCCGAGGAACTCGACGTCGCCCTGGCGATCGACCGGCTCCAGACGGTCGTCGATTGGCCGATCGCGGCGGTCGAGCGCAAATGGGCCGGACTGCGCAGCTTTGCGCCCGACCGGCTTGCGGTCCTTGGACCCGACCCCGACGTGCCGGGTTTTGTCTGGTGTGCGGGGCAGGGCGGTTTCGGCATCCAGACCGCGCCGGCGATCGCGGGTCTGCTCGCCTGGCAACTTGGCGCGCCTGCGCCTGACGGCGCGATCGCGCGCGTCGACCCATCGCCTTATGCGCGGGCACGCTTCGCCTGATATCTCAACGGCACGCTTGCGCACGGCAATCGCCGGGCTAACATGGGTTAGCCGCACGGACCGGCGGCTGCATCTTTGGAGAACCCCCGATGGCCCATTATTTCGAGATCAAGAAGAACAAGGCCGGCGAGTTTGTCGCCTATTTCAAATATAACAGCGAAACGATGTTCTGGACCGAGGGCTATTCGAGCAAGGCGTCCGCGGTGAACGCCATCGAATCGATCAAGAAGAACGGTCCCGGCGCCGAAACCAAAGAAGCCGAATAGGCGATCGGGCGCGGGCGTTCAGCGCGCCCGCGCCTTTCGCATGATGTCCAGCGCGGCGTCGCTGGCGAGCTGGTCGGCGAGTTCGTTGTCGGGGTGCCCGGAATGGCCCTTGACCCACAGCCACTCGATCTGGTGGCGCGCCGCCTCGGCGACCAGTCGCTGCCACAGATCGGCATTGGCGACCGGCTTTTTCGCCGCGGTCTTCCAGCCGTTTTTCTGCCAGCCGAAGACCCATTTGGTAATACCGTCGCGAACATAGACGCTGTCGGTTGACAGCTCGACGTTGCACCGCCGTTTGAGCGCCGCCAGCGCCTCGATCGCCGCCATCATTTCCATGCGGTTGTTCGTCGTATCGGGTTCGCCGCCCGACAGGGTCTTCACCACGTCGCCCCAGCGCAGCACCGCGCCCCAGCCACCGGGGCCGGGGTTGCCCTTGCACGCGCCGTCGGTCGCGACGATCACCGTTTTGCTCGCCGGGTCGGTCATGCGGCAGCGAAGAGGCTATCGGCGTCGGCAGCCTGATAGCGGCGCAGCCGTTCGAGGAAGGGCGACGGATCCTTGCGCGTCACCAGCGCATCGGCGGGGGTATGCACCCAGTCGTGCGCGCGGGTGAGCAGGAAGCGCAGCGATGCGCCGCGGGCGAGGAGGGGCAGCGCCGCCTGTTCCGCATCGCTGAGCGTGATCGCGCCGGCATAGCCGCGCATCAGCGCCTTGGCGCGGGCGGCGTCGCAGAGGGTGCCGTCGGCCGAAAAGGTCCAGCTCGCATGGGTGACCGCGACGTCATAAGCGCGGAAATCGGTCGCGGCGAAATAGAAGTCGATCAGCCCGGTGACCCGGTCGCCGAGCATCAGCACATTATCGGGAAACAGATCGGCATGGATGACATGCGCCGGCAAATCGGTCGGCCAGTGCGCGTCGAGATAGTCGAGTTCATCGCCGACGATCGCGGCGAGGCCGGGGCGCACCGCATTGAGGTCACCGGTTGCCTCGGCGATGGCGCGCCAGTGACGATGCCCCATGCTGTTTTCGCGTCCGCCCGCATAGTTCGCCAAGGCGCCATGCATGCCGCCCAGTGCCGCACCCGCCGAAGCGCACTGTCCCGGTGTCGGATGGTTCAGCGAAATGCCGGGCAGGAACTGGATGATGCAGGCGGCGCGATCCGAGATGCGCTGGATCGCAAGGCCGTCGCGGTCGCGGATCATCGGCGGCACCGCGCAGCCGCTGGCGGCGAGATGCGCGAGAAGGTCAACGAAGAAGGGCAGTTCTTCGACCTTCACCCGCTTTTCATAGAGGGTCAGGATGAACCGCCCGGCGGTGGTTTCGAGCAGGAAATTGCTGTTTTCGACGCCCTCGGCGATCCCTTTGCACGACAGGGCGGTGCCGATGTCGTAGCGGGCGACGAGCGCGGCGAGATCGTCGGGGTCGACCCCGGTATAGACCGCCATCAGGCCGCTGCCGGCTCGAGGCCACGCGGCAGCTTGAACACCATATTCTCTTCGGCGGTTACCACTATATCTTCGATGATCGGGCGGTGTGCCGCGACGGCGTCGATGACCTCGCGCACCAGTTGCTCGGGCGCGCTGGCGCCGGCGGTGATACCGAGCGTACCGATATCGGCCAGCCATGCGGGGTCGATGTCGCCGCCGCGCTGGACGAGATGCGCGGGCGTGCCCATGCGTTCGGCGACCTCAACCAGTCGCACGCTGTTCGAGCTGTTGGGCGCACCGATCACGATCATGCGGTCGCAGCGGCCGGCGATCGCCTTCACCGCTTCCTGCCGGTTCGACGTCGCATAACATATATCTTCGCCGCGCGGTCCTGCGATCGCGGGAAAGCGGTGCTGGAGCGCCGTGATGATGTCGCGGGTGTCGTCGACCGAGAGGGTTGTCTGGGTCAGGAAGGACAGCATTTCGGGATCGGGCGGCGACAGCGCGGCAACATCGTCGACCGATTCGACCAGGGTCATGGCCCCCTCGGGCAATTGCCCCAGCGTCCCGATCACCTCGGGGTGGCCGGCATGGCCGACGAAAATGATGTGGCGGCCGCTTTCATGCGCGCGTTCGGCCTGGCGATGGACTTTCGACACCAGGGGGCAGGTCGCGTCGATATAATCGAGTCCGCGTGCCTCGGCCTTGGCGGGGACCGCCTTGGGCACGCCATGGGCGCTGAACACGACTGGCACGCCGTCGGGAACCTGTTCGAGCGATTCGACGAAAATCGCGCCCTTGGCCTTCAGCGTGTCGACGACATAGCGGTTATGGACGATCTCATGCCGCACATAGACGGGCGCGCCATAGCGATCGATCGCCAGTTCGACGATGCGGATCGCGCGGTCGACCCCCGCGCA
>NZ_LMGF01000004.1:336201-354885 GCF_001427085.1 Sphingopyxis sp. Root1497 | reverse complement strand
ATATTACGGGGTGCGTTCATCTCGCGGGCGCTCTAGCGCAGCGGTCGCGGTGCGGTAAAGCAACTTCGCACCGTTGCGCCCCGTTCATCGCCCCGATAAGAAGCGGCGCGCATGGAGCAGGGATCAATCGCCCTCGTCGCTCCAGCCAAGTGGAAAGCCTTGACCATCATGATGTCCATTTCGTCCCCGTCGCGTAAGTTTCTGGCTGTGCTGTGCGGCACGGCGGCCATGGCGACGGTCGCGGGCTGCGCGAAGGACAATGAGCTGGACCTGTCGGGCGGCGTCGGCATCACCGCGACGCGGTCGGCCTGCCCCGCGGTGGCGGTTCCGCTCCAGACCGGCGACGTCACGCTGTTCGACCCGGCGACCAGCCGCGACGCGGCGGCGATCGACGTCGTGGCGACGATCACCAACCTGACACCCCAGTGCAACGACACCGGCGAAAAGGTCTATCAGCTCGCCAGTTTCGATGTCGTCGCGACGCGCCGCGATGCCGGCCCGGCGCGTTCGGTGACCATCCCCTATTTCTCGACCGTCGTGCAGGGCGGCACCGCCGTTGTCGCCAAGCGGATCGGTGCGGTGACCGTCAGCTTCGCCGACGGCCAGACCCGCGGCACCGGTCGCGGCCAGGCGTCGGCCTATGTCGACCGCGCGGCGGCGACGTTGCCCGCCGACATCATGGAACGCATCACGCGCAAGCGCAAAGCGGGCGACCAGGATGCCGCGATCGATCCGCTGAGCATCCCCGAGGTCCGCGCCGCCGTCGCGCGCGCCAGCTTCGAACTGCTCGTTGGCTTTCAGCTGACGCAGGACCAGCTCGAATATAACGTCCGACGATAGGCATCGCGGCGGCGCCGTTTCGCGCCGTTCGCTTCGGTTCGCCCTGCGGCGCCATCGGGCGACGCAGGGCTTTTCGCGTTGCCCAAGCTGCTATAGGGCGCGCGCCAGCAGCTTTGTTCAAAGATAGGCCATGCTCGTGACCCTGTTCAGCCGTTTTTCCGCCCATATCGGCACCGCCCTCGATGCGCTGGTAGCGCGCGGCGCGCTTCCTGACGGGCTCGATCGTTCGTCGATCAGCGTCGAACCGCCGCGCGACCCCTCGCACGGCGATGTCGCGACCAACGCCGCGATGGTGCTCGCCAAGCCCGCGGGCATGAACCCGCGGGCGCTCGCCGACCTGCTCGTCGCCGAACTCGGCGCGCTCGACGAAGTGACCGAGGCGAGTGTCGCCGGACCGGGCTTTATCAACCTGCGTCTGGCCGACGACAGTTGGCGCGCCGAACTCGCGCTGATCCACGCCAGCGGCGACGATTATGGCCGCTCGGCGACGGGGAAGGGGCGGACGGTCAACGTCGAATATGTCTCCGCCAATCCGACCGGGCCGATGCACGTCGGTCATTGCCGCGGCGCGGTCGTCGGCGACGCGCTCGCCGCGCTGCTCGAATATGTCGGGCACGACGTCATCCGCGAATATTATGTCAACGATGCCGGCGCGCAGGTCGACGTGCTCGCGCGGTCGGTGCACCTGCGGTATCGCGAGGCGCTCGGCGAGGATGTCGGCGCGGTGCCCGAGGGGCTTTATCCCGGCGATTATCTGATCCCCGTCGCGCAGAAGCTGGCCGCCGAATATGGCGACCGCTTCGTCGGCGCCTCCGAAAGCGCCTGGCTTGGGCTGTTCCGTGCCGAGGCAGTCAGCGCGATGATGGACATGATCCGCGCCGATCTCGCCAAGCTGGGCATCCATCACAATCTCTTCTCGTCCGAGGCCGAACTGCAGGCGGCGGGCAAGCCGGCAGACGCCGAAAAATGGCTGCGCGATCACGACCTCGTTTACGACGGTGTGCTCGAAGCGCCGAAGGGCGAAACGCCCGAAGATTGGGAGCCGGTCGAACTGCCGCTGTTCCGCTCGACGCGGTTTGGCGACGATCAGGATCGGCCGATCAAGAAATCGGACGGCAGCTGGACCTATTTCGGCGCCGATCTCGCCTATCATTTCCAGAAGGCCGAAACCGCCGACGAACTGATCGACATCTGGGGCGCCGACCATGCCGGTACGGTCAAGCGGATCAAGGCCGCGGTCGCCGCGATGACCGAGGGCAGGAAGAAGTTCGACGTCAAGCTGGTGCAGATGGTCCGCCTGCTCAAGAACGGCGAGCCGTTCAAGATGTCGAAGCGCGCGGGCAACTTCGTCACGCTCGCCGATATCGTCGACGAGGTCGGCAAGGACGCGGTGCGGTTCACCATGCTCACGCGCAAGGCCGACGCGCAGATGGACTTCGACTTCGCGAAGGTCGTCGAGGCATCGCGCGACAACCCGGTCTTCTATGTCCAATACGCCCACGCGCGGATCGCGTCGTTGAAGCGCAAGGTTGCCGAAGCGGGAATCGCGGCGGCACAGCCGAACCCCGCGCGGCTCGACGAGCAGGAACTGGGACTGGTGAAATTGCTCGCGCAGTATCCGCGAATCGTCGAATCGGCGGCGGCGGCGCGCGAGCCGCATCGGATCGCTTTTTATCTGGGCGACGTCGCCGCAGCCTTCCACGCCTGGTGGAATATGGGCAACGACCGGCCCGAGGCGCGTGTGATCATTGCCGACGACGCCGAATTGACCGCGACCCGCCTTTATTTGGCCGATGGAATCGGGCAGGTTATCCGGGGCGGGCTCCACCTGATGGGTGTGGAAGCGCTCGAGGAGATGCATTGATGGCGGGCGACAGCGACAAGGGGCAGGGCGAAGCCGGACTGGGGCTGGGCGACGAGGATCGTCTGCCCTGGCTCGAGGCGGCCGACGAGTTCGAGGATGACGGTGAAGTTTCGCCGACCCGGCTGCTCGTCATGGTGCTCGGCGGCCTGTTGCTGATCGGCGCGGTTCTCGGAGGCCTCTGGTGGATCCAGAATGGCGGGGCGCGCGGTGAGGGCGAACTGATCGTCGCGCAGAAGGGCGACTACAAGGTCGCGCCGAAGAATGACGCCGCCAAGACCTTCGAGGGCGAGGGCGACGCGAGTTTCGCCGCGAGCGAGGGCGCGGAGCCGTCGGGCAAGGTCGATGCCTCGCGGATGCCTGAGGAACCCGCCGCCAGCCCCGCCGAACGCGAAGCCGCATCCAAGGCCGCGAAGAAAGCCGAGGCCGACAAGATCGCAGCCGCCAAAGCGGCGCGCACCGCCACCGACAAAGACAAGGGCAAACCCGCTGCGACCTCGGCGAAGACCGCCGAACCGGCCAAGGCGGCACCGGCGGCTTCGGGATCGGCGATGATCCAGCTCGGCGCGTTCAGCAGCGAGGCGGCCGCGGCCAAGGCATGGACAAACCTGTCCAAACGCTTTGCCTATCTGTCCGAGCTTTCCAAGTCGGTGTCGCCGGCGACGGTCGACAGCGGCCAGGTCTATCGCCTGCGCGCGGTCGCCGGGACGGCGGCCAACGCCCAGAGCCTGTGCGGAAAATTGCGCGTGGCGGGTGAAAATTGCGTCGTCGTCCGCTGATTCGCCCCGCTTGGCCGCAGCGGACTTTGGTTCGATATAGGGGCTGTGCCATGCACGCGCCTGAGGGGGTGCCGACCGATGGAGGTTGACGCACGATGATACCCGCGATTTTCGGCCTCTCGGGCCACAGTCTCACCGACGATGAGCGCGCCTTCTTTCGCGACAGCGACCCGGCGGGCTATATATTGTTCGGGCGCAATATTGATAATCGTCAGCAATTGCGCAGGCTTACCGACGAATTGCGCGATCTCGACGGGCGCGAAAACCTGCCGATCCTGATCGACCAGGAGGGCGGCCGCGTTGCGCGCATGAAATCGCCCGAATGGCCGGCTTTCCCGAGCGGGGCGGCGTTCGACGCGCTGTACGAACGCGCGCCGGCGAGCGCGATCGAAGCGGCGCGGCTCAACGCGATGGCGCTCGCATCGATGCTGTCCGAAGTCGGTATTACGGTCGATTGCCTGCCTTTGCTCGACGTGCGCCAGCCCGGCGCGAGCGATGTCATCGGCGACCGCGCGCTCGGCAGCGAACCGATGCGCGTTGCCGCGCTCGGCCGCGCGATCCTGAGCGGGCTGCAGGACGGCGGCGTCGTCGGCATCGTCAAGCATATCCCCGGCCATGGCCGCGCGCTGCTCGATTCGCACAAGGAACTGCCGGTGGTCACCGCGCTCGACCGCGACCTCCAGACCGACCTTGCCCCCTTTGCGGCGCTGCGCGACGCGGCGATGGCGATGACCTGCCATGTCGTCTTCACCGCCTGGGACCCCGACCGGCCCGCGACGATGTCGCCGGTCGTCATCGACAGCGTGATCCGCCAGCGCATCGGTTTCCACGGGCTGCTGATGAGCGACGATCTCGACATGGAGGCGCTCTCGGGCGACGTTCCTTCTCGCGCGGCGGCGGCGGTCGCGGCGGGCTGCGACATCGCGCTCAATTGCTGGGGCAAGATGGGCGACATGATCGGCATCGCGGGCGCGCTCGACCCGATCAGCACCGTCTCGCGGGCGCGGCTGGAAGGCGCGATGGACCGCATCGCGGGCACCCACGACGAACGCCAGTTCGCGCTGCTGGTCGACCAGCGCGACGCGCTGCTGGCGCTGGCGTGATGAGGGCCTGATCCGCCGATGGAGGAACTGCCGCTCGACTATGATGTGGCGCCCGCGGCCGAGCGTGAGGATGCGCTCCAGCTGTCGCTCGACAGTTGGGAAGGCCCGCTCGACCTGCTGCTCACGCTGGCGCGCAGCCAGAAGGTCGACCTCCGGCAAATCTCGATTCTCGCGCTGGTCGAGCAATATCTGACCTTCATCACCGAAATGCGCGCCAAGCTGGAGGTTGCCGCCGACTATCTGGTGATGGCGGCGTGGCTCGCTTACCTCAAATCGGCGCTGCTGCTCCCCAAGGATCCGCTCGAGGATCCGTCGCCCGACGAGTTGGCCCTGCGCCTGCAACTGCGGCTCCAGCGGCTGGCCGCGATGCGCGAAGCGGCGGCGCGCCTGCTCGCGCGCGATCGCGTCGGGCGCGACGTGTTCCTGCGCGCCAAGCCCGAGGGACTGCGTGACGTAAGGTTGCGCCGCTGGGATGCGAGCCTCTACGACCTGCTGTCGGCCTATGGACAGGTGAAGCTGCGTACCGAGCCGGTGGTCCATATCGTGTCGCGGCGCCCTGTCATCACGCTCGACGCGGCGTTGCACCATCTTGGACGGCTGATTGGGGTCAAGCTCGACTGGGCCGAACTCGCCGATTTCCTGCCGCCCGACTATGACGGCCCCTTGCGCCGCTCGGCGATCGCGTCCAGCTTCGTCGCGGCGCTCGAACTGGCGCGGCAGGGCCGCGTCGACCTGAAGCAGGAGGGGGCCTTCGAACCGCTGTATCTGAGGGCTGCCCAGATAGGACAACAACCGACATGACGATCGACGACCGCGAACGTGCGATAGAGGCGATGCTGTTCGCCAGCGACGAACCGCTCGACGCACGGCAAGTCGCGGCGCGCTTTGCCGAGGAAATCCCGGTGGCCGACGTCAAGGCGGTGATCCATGCGATCGCCGCGCGCCACGCGGGAAGCGGCATCGAACTCGTCGAGCGCGGCGGTCACTGGCATTTCCAGACCCCTGCCGATCTGGCGCATTTGCTCCGCCGCGAACGCGACGACCCGCGCAAATTGTCGCGCGCCGCGTCCGAGGTGCTCGCCATCGTGGCGTACCACGAACCGGTCAGCCGCGCCGAAATCGAAGCAATTCGCGGTGTCCAGACGTCGAAGGGCACGCTCGACGTGCTGATGGAGGCCGAGTGGATCGCGCCGGCGGGCCGGCGCGAAGTTCCGGGGCGCCCGCTCATCTACAAGACCACCGACGCATTTTTGCAGCATTTCGGACTTAGCAGCCGCAAGGATTTGCCGGGCATCGAAGATCTGCGCGCGGCGGGTCTGCTCGATCCGGTCGATCTCGCTTTCGAGGAAGCGATGGGCGAACTGGACCTAGTAAAAGACGGCGAAGACGCCTAATTAGGACATCAACAGACGCTCGGGTCGGGCGCAAAGGAGATTTTTCATGGGCGGATTCAGCCTGATTCACTGGCTTATCCTCGGTGTCATCGTGCTGCTCTTGTTCGGCAAGGGCCGTTTTTCCGACATGATGGGCGACGTTGCCAAAGGATTGAAAAGCTTCAAGAAGGGCATGGCAGACGACGATACGCCGGCCCCGCCGATGAAGCACATCGAAGGGCAGCGCACGCCCGAAGCCACCCCGATGCCGACGCCGACCAGCGAACAGGACAAGCTCTGATCGCCGACCGCCGGCTGGGGGAAGTTTAGTAGATGTTCGACGTCGCGCCCACCGAGTTATTGCTCGTCGTGGTGGTTGCCTTGGTGGTCATCGGCCCCAAGGACCTGCCCAAGGCGATGCGCTTCGTCGGCAAATGGGTCGGCAAGGCGCGCGGCATGGCGCGTCATTTTCGTTCGGGTCTCGACACGATGATGCGCGAGGCCGAACTCGAGGAACTTGAGAAGAAATGGCGCGAGCAGAATGAAGCCATCATGCGCGAATTTCCGCGCGTCGATGGCGATGGCGCCTCGTCCATGATTCCGGCGGCGAGTGTCCCCGCCGAAACGCCATCCGAGCAATCGAGCGCGGAGGCTGATCAGGCTGCCGCCGCGCAGCCCGCCGAGACCCATGCCATCCCGCCGAAGGATGGCCCGCTTCCATGAGCGTCGAAACCCCGGTGACGGCGGAAGAGGAGGGCGCCGGCGGCAAGATGCCCTTGCTCGATCATCTGGTCGAGTTGCGCTCGCGGTTGCTCAAGTCGCTCGCGGCGCTGGCTGCCGCTTTCGCGGTCTGCCTCTATTTCGCCAAGCCGATCTATAGCGTGCTGGTGCAGCCGCTGGTCGCAGCCGGGCAGGGCAAACTCATCTATACCCAACTCGGCGAGGCATTTTTCGTCGAGATCAAGGTCGCGCTGTTCGCCGCCGTGATGATCGCCTTTCCGGTGATCGCCAACCAGCTCTGGAAATTTGTGGCGCCGGGGCTTTATCGGCAGGAAAAGCGGGCCTTGCTGCCTTTCCTGATCGCGACGCCGATCCTGTTCGCGGCAGGGGCCTGTCTCGCCTATTTCATCACCATCCCGGTGGCACTGAAGTTCCTGCTTGGTTTTCAGGGCAATATGGGCGGGATCACCCAGGAAGCCCTTCCCTCGGCGGGCAATTACCTCAGTTTCATCATGCAGTTCATCATGGCGTTCGGTATCGCCTTCCTGCTTCCGATCCTGTTGATGCTGCTTGAGCGCTCGAGCATCGTGACACGCGCCCAACTGGTTTCGGCGCGCCGCTACATGATCGTTGGCGCCTTCTTCATCGCGGCGATCTTCACGCCGCCCGACGCGGTCAGCCAGTTGTTGCTCGCGGTCCCGCTGGTGTTGCTTTACGAGTTGTCGCTACTCGCGATCTGGTTCACCCAGCGCCGACGCAAAACAGGCGCCGAAACGGCGCCTGTCGAACCTCTCGAAGAGGTTTAGGGTAAGGACTCGACGGGATCAGTGAATCGCGTCGCTTCCCGCCTGACCAACCGACTCGATATCGCGGCCGACACCTTTCACGGTGTTGCAGCCAGCGACCAGAAAGCTGGCAAGCAAAGCGGCAAGAACGATACGGACATTCGACATGATCAGAACCTCGTGAAATCTGTGTGCAAAATGGCCCGGCGCGCTTCGAGGGGGGGGGAGGGAAAACGCACCGGGCCAATGTTGCTGAGCAGCGCTGCGGGGGGGCGATGACCGCTGCTCATATGGGAAACTGCCAAGGCGGTGGATAAGTTCCCGAAAAAAATGCGGACGGAGAAATTTTTTTCGATTCTTTTGAATCGATTGCGATTCCAGCGCTTTGTCAGTTCAGGCTGGTAAGCCCGCTGGCCACCGCGAGGCCGAGGAAGGCCAGAAAGCCCATGGAATCGGTCGTCATGGTGACGAAAACCGAACTCGCGACTGCCGGATCCTGATCGAGCCGGTCGAGCAACAGCGGGATCGCGACCCCGGCGACGCCGGCGACGAAGATGTTCACGATCATCGCGGCGGCGATGACGCCGCCGAGCTGGGGATTGCCGAACCACAGCGCGGTCGCCGTCCCTGCGATCAGTGCGATGGTGCCGCCGTTGAGCAGCGCGATCTTCACCTCGCGGAGTACTGCGCGCCAGCTGTTCGAATCGGTCAGCTGGTTCATCGCGAGCGCGCGCACCGTCACCGCCAGCGTTTGCGTTCCGGCGTTGCCGCCGACCCCGGCGACGATCGGCATCAGTGCCGCGAGCGCGACCATATGTTCGATCGCGCCGCCGAAGAAGCCGACGATCGACGAGGCGACGAGCGCGGTGCCGAGATTGGCGACCAGCCAGCGCACGCGCGCCACATAGGTTTCGCGGATCGGTTCGTTGATGTCGCCGTCGCCGGCGCCCGACAGGCGCAAAATATCCTCGCCCGCCTCTTCCTGGATGATGTGGACGACATCGTCGACGGTGATCATGCCGACCAGCCGCCCCGAACGGTCGATGACCGCCGCCGAGATCAGCGCATATTTCTGGAAGCGCAGCGCGACCTCTTCCTGGTCCATGTCGACCGGGATCAACGTCTGCTCGCGTTTCATCACGTCGCTGATCGCAATCTCGCGCGGGGTGCGCAAAATCCAGCTGAGCTGGCAGGTGCCGACGGGTTTGTGCATCGGATCGACGACGAAGATTTCCCAGAAATCGCTCGTCAGGTCGGTGTCCTCGCGCAGCCGGTCGATGACGTCGCCGACCGTGACATGCTCGGCCACCGCAACGAACTCGCGCTGCATCAGGCGGCCGGCGCTCTCTTCCGGGAAGGACAGCGCGTCCTTGATCGCCGCCCGGTCCTCGGGCTCCATCGCGTCGAGGACGGCCTGCTGGTCGTCCGCCTCCATGTCCTCGATGATCGCGACGGCGTCGTCGGTATCCATCTCGGACGCCAGTTCGGCGACTTGCTCCGGCGCGAGCAGGTCGATCAGCTCCTCGCGCACATAATCGTTCATTTCCGCCAGCACGTCGGCGGATAGAAGGTCACCCAAGACGGCAGCGAGCATCGGCCGCTCGTCGGCGCGCGCGAGTTCGAACAGATCGGCGATGTCGGCAGGATGCAGGCGGCCGATGCGCTCGCGCGCCGCTTCGGCTTCGCCGGCCTCGGCGAGTTCGATGACGTCGCGGACGAATTCGGGTTTCAGCCGGTCATCCTCGTCGAGCTCGGTTTCGGGCAGGGCGGTATCGACCAGCACATCGTCGGGGGGCAGGGAGTCTTCGCGTTTATCCATCGCGCGGTCCTCCCTTACCTATGCCGGAAAACCCGGCTGCGAACCGGTCTTCCCCCTAGTCCCGGCCCGCCGCGAAGGCAACGACGTGCGCGATGATCGGCAAAATTTGCGTGGCATCTGCGCCGCCCTTGGCTATGGGACCGCCAATCCCGCTTCACAGGAGTTTTTCATGACCGAACAGACCCTCACCCTGTCGCTGTCGACCGGCGATGTCGTCATCCGCCTGCGCCCCGACCTCGCGCCGCTGCACGTCGAGCGCATCAGCCAGCTCGCCGGCGAAGGCTTTTACGACGACGTCGTCTTCCACCGCGTGATCCCCGGCTTCATGGCGCAGGGCGGTGATCCAACCGGCACCGGCATGGGCGGCAGCAAGCTTCCCGACCTGCCGCAGGAATTCAATGCCGAGCCGCATGTTCGCGGCGTGTGCTCGATGGCGCGTTCGCAGAACCCGAACAGCGCGAACAGCCAGTTCTTCATCTGCTTCGACGACGCGCGTTTCCTCGACAAGCAGTACACCGTCTGGGGTGAAGTGATCGAAGGCATGGAAAATGTCGACGCGCTGCCCAAGGGCGAGCCGCCGCGCGAGCCCGGCAAGATCGTCAAGGCGACCGTCAGCGAATAAAGGAAAATCCCCGCTTCGGCGGGGATTTTTTTAGTCGCCGATAAAGCCGTTCAGCCGTTCGCAGGCGGCGATCCAATCCTCTTTGAATTCCTGCACCACCTGGCCGGCGCCCATCGCCTCGTTCATCAGCCCGACGCCCTGGCCGACCCAATAGGTTGCCAGATGCTTCGCGCCCTCATGACCGCCTTCGGACAATTTATCGACTTTGCGCAGCGCCGGTTCGCTGACCAGTGACTGGAGCGGCATCGGGAGCGGTTTCGGCGCGCCTTCGGCTTCCCATGCGTCGGTCCAGGGCGAACGGAGCTGGCGCGAGGGTTTGCCGGTGCGGCTTTTCGAGCGGACCGTGTCGCGCGACGAGGCGGCGAGCATCTTCTCCTTCACCACGGGATTGGTCTCGGCCTCGGCGGTGGTCAGCCACACCGAGCCGGTCCAGGCGCCATGCGCGCCCATCGCCATCGCCGCCGCCATCTGGCGCCCGGTGACGATGCCGCCCGCAGCCAAGATCGGCGTGTTCGCGCCGACCGCCTCGACCGCGGCGGCGACTTCGGGGACGAGCACCATCGTCGCGACTTCGCCGCAGTGGCCGCCGGCTTCGCCGCCCGCGACGACGAGGATGTCGACCCCGGCGCGGACCTGCGCCAGCGCATGGTCGCGGGTGCCGACGAGCGCGGCGACGGGGACGTTGTTACGCTTGCCGAGTTCAAGCATCAGCGGCGGCGGCACGCCGAGCGCGTTAGCGATCAGGCCAATAGGATGACGGAAGGCGACTTCGAGCAGCGCGGCGGCGCCGGCATCGGACATATTGTCGCCGAGGCTGGTACGTGCGGCGCCGGGCAGCGACAGGTCGCTGTCATCGACGCCATGCTTTTGCAGCAGCCCCGAAATGAAGGCTTTGTGCTCGTCCGGGATCGGTGGCAGCGCGGCGTTTTCCTCGCCCTTGCCGGCGAAACTGTTCGGAACGATCAGGTCGACGCCATAGGGGCGACCACCGATATGCTCGTCGATCCACGCCAGTTCCTCCTCGAGCCGTTCGGGCGGGAGCGAGGCAGCGCCGAAGACGCCCATGCCGCCCGCCTTCGACACCGCGACCACGACGTCGCGGCAGTGTGAGAAGGCGAGGAGGGGGAATTCGATGCCGAGCATCGCGCAAATGGGGGATAGCATCAGGTCTCTCCAGCTTGTCTATTTTGTCGATCTTCACGCATATCGCCCATGTCAGCGCTAGTTTACGTAAACGTCAAGTTGATTTGCGCGGGCGCCGCTTTATCGCGGACGGCATGAGCGATTTTTCCCTGCCCGGCTTCGATCTCGACGCCTTCGTCCGCGCCACTTTCGCCGAAGATCTGGGCGAAGGCGGCGATATCACGTCGCTGGCGGTGATCCCCGCCGATGCGCGCTTCAGCGGGGTGATGGACAGCCGCGATGCGATCATCGTCGCGGGGCTGCCGATCGCCGAAGCTTTTTTTCGCGCGCTCGATCCGGCGATGGAGATCGAGATACTGGTCGAAGAAGGCGCGCGCGTGTCCGCCGGGACCGACCTGATGCGGCTGTCGGGCAACGCGCGGGCGATGCTCACCGCCGAACGCTCGGCGCTGAACACGGTACAGCATCTGTCGGGCATCGCGACGCTGACGCGCGAATATGTCGATGCGCTGGAAGGCAAGGCGACGCTGCTCGACACGCGCAAGACGATCCCCGGGCTGCGGGTACTGGAAAAATATGCGACGCGGATGGGCGGCGCGACCAACCATCGCATGGGGTTGTGGGACGCCGCGATGATCAAGGACAATCATGTCGCGGTCGCGGGATCGGTCGAGGCGGCGGTGCGCCGCGCGGTCGACGCGGGAATCGCGAACATCATCGTCGAGGTCGACCGGGTCGACCAGGTCGAACCGGCGCTGAGCGCGGGGGCGACGCACCTGTTGCTCGACAATATGGACCTCGTCGCTTTGCGCGAATCGGTCGCCATCGTCGCGGGCCGGGTGCCGGTCGAGGCATCGGGCGGGGTAAGGCTCGATACGATCCGCGACATCGGCGCGACGGGGGTGACCTATGTCTCGGTCGGGCGGCTGACCCAGTCGGCGCCCGCCGCCGACATCGGGCTCGATTTTGCGCTGGCCTGAGGCTGCTGCGGCGGCGCTGCTGGCGCTGGCGCCCACCGTCGCGCTGGCACAGGCGCCATCGTGCGTCGCCCCCGACCGCACGATCATCCCGCGCCTCGAACAGCCGAAGCGCGGCGAACCGGTGCGCAATCCGCCGATCGCGGGTTACCTCCTGAGCCTGAGCTGGTCGCCCGAGCATTGCGCGGGGGTGCGCAACGCGAAGGACGCGCGCGACCGGTTCCAATGTTCGGGCGAGAACGGCCGGTTCGGCTGGGTGCTGCATGGGCTGTGGCCCGAGGCGGCGAACCCCGGCTATCCGCAATGGTGCCGGCCGGCGAAGATCGTGCCGCAGCCGGTGCTGCGCCGCCATATGTGCATGACGCCGTCGGCGCAGCTGCTGCAGCATGAATGGGCGAAGCATGGCACCTGCATGAGCCCCGATCCGGCCTCCTATTTCCGCGCCGCCGAGATATTGTTCCGCACCGTGAACTTTCCCGACATGACGGCGCTGGCGGCGCGGCCGCAGACGGCGGGGTCGATCCGCCAGGCGTTCGTGGCGCGCAATCGGGGCATAAGGCCCGAAATGCTGGCGGTGGCGACCGACCGCGACGGCTGGCTGTCGGAGGTGCGCTATTGCCTCGGCCCGCGGATGAAGCCGCAGCGTTGCCTGCCGTTCCAGCGCGGGCTGGCCGACAAGCGGGCGGTGAAGGTGCGGCCGATGCCGCGTTAACGGTTGCTGTGCCGCGCGTCCCCGGGCGGGACAGGCCGGCGTTAACGATTTTTTAACCTTACCGACTCGTTAACCCCGCATTAGCTTGGGGGCATGAACGAATTCGACCCCGAACTGCGTATCGACATCCGCGACCGGCTGCGTTCGCACGGCCGCCGGCAACTGGTCATCGCCCGCATGAGCGCGCCGGCCGATTGGGAAGGCGCGCTGCGTTACGATCTTGCGCAGCACCGGCGCCCGCAACCGGTGGTCGGGTCGACCGACCTGAAGCTGTTCCTGCAGAGTTTCGCGATCTTTTTTACCGCGACGATGATGTTTTTGATCTGAGGCGCGGGAAGCGACCAAAACATGACGTCGCCCCCGCGAAGGCGGGGGCCGCTGTCGGCTTACGCAGCGATACGGAAATAGGCCGCTAGCGGCCCCCGCCTTCGCGGGGGCGACGGTTTAAAGGAACGCCCGCTTCGTACCCCTAAGTCGACCTTTACAGCGTACCGACAGTTTGCCTTCAGTCGCACGCCCTGTGCAATTTCACCGCCAGCCACGCGGAGATCAGGCACATCACCGCGCTCATCAGCAGCTGGTCGACGACGCCGACGCCGGCGAAGCCCAGCCCGATCGCGAGCAGCGAGCCCGCGACCATCGCGCCCGAATTGACGATATTGTTCGCCGCGACGGTGCGCGCGGTCTGGTCCTTGGGGACCGTGGTGGTCAGGAAGGCGTAGAGCGGGACGACGAACATGCCGCCGCTGATCGCGATGCCGAGCAGGCTGGCGAGCAACGGGATGACGTCGGCGTGCGCGAGCAGGCCGGACACGCCGTACATGACCCCCGCCGGGTCCTGTTCCCAGTTTCGGCACACCCAATAGAAACAGAGGACGAAGCCGCCCATCACGATCACGCTGGCGGGGCTGTATTTGGCCGAGACCTGGCCCTTGAGCAGCCGGTTGACCGCGACCGAGCCGATCGCGATGCCGATCGAGAAGACCGCGAGGAACAGGCTGGCGACGCTTTTGTCGGCGTGGAGGATGTTCTTTACCAGCGGCGGGAACTGGATGAACAGCACCGCGCCGATCGTCCAGAAGAAGCTGATCGAGAGGATCGCGAGATAGAGGCGCGGGATATGCATCGTGCCGCTGACGAGCGTTTTCGACGAGCGGATGATGTGCCAGTCGATGCCATGTTCTTCATGTTCGGGCGGGGCCGGCGGCACCTGGCGCGAGGTGATATAGCCGAGCGCGGCGACGAGCACGACGCCGAGCGCGGCCCATTCGACGTCGATGACCCCGGCGAGGATCGTCCCGGCGAGGATCGCGATATAGGTGCCCGCCTCGACCAGCCCGGTGCCGGCGAGCACTTCGTCGCTTTTCAGATGTTGCGGCAGGATCGCATATTTGATCGGGCCGAAGAAGGTCGAGTGAATCCCCATCGCGAACAGCGCGAGCATCATCAGCGGGATGGCCAGCAACTCGATGCCCCAGCCCATCCAGGCGAGCACCAGCCCGGTGCCGCCGACGATCATGATGATGATCTCGCAGAATTTGACGATGCGGATGATCCGCGCCTTGTCGCGGGTGTCTGCGAGTTGTCCCGCGAGCGCCGAAAGCAGGAAGAAGGGCAGGATGAACACCGCGGTCGCGACCGCGCTGAACAGCGTTTCCTGCGTCTCGTCGTTGTAGACACCATAGACGACGAACAGCACCATCGCGTTCTTGAACAGATTGTCGTTGAACGCGCCGAGCAGCTGGGTGACGAAGAGGGGCAGGAACCGGCGTTGCTTCAACAGCGCAAAGGTGCCGGTCATATATTGGTCCATCCCGTCAAAATTCGTCCGACCGCCTCGGGCCTTACAGGCATTATGGTTGTCGCCCGGCGGGCTTATCGGCTAGGGACAGCAGGGTCAAAGCCAAAAGGCCGCGCGAGCGGGAAACAGGGGTCATGCTCAGCCTTCCGAATATCCTGACGCTGTCGCGTATATTGGCGGTGCCCATCCTGCTCTTCCTGCTGTGGCCGGGGGTGGTCGAAGGGTCGATGCAGCCGAAGCCGATCGACTATGCGCTCGCCTTCGTCCTCTATTGCCTGATGGGCATTACCGATTATTTTGACGGCTATGTTGCACGCTCGCGCGGGATCGTGTCGCGGCTGGGTGCCTTCCTCGATCCGATCGCCGACAAGATCATGATCGCGGCGGTGATCCTGCTGCTCGTCTTCACGCGGGACATCACCGGATATCATGTCATCGCCGCGCTGATGATCCTGCTGCGCGAGATCATCGTGTCGGGGCTGCGCGAATTCCTCGCGACGCTGCAGGTGTCGATGCCGGTGACCCAACTCGCCAAATGGAAGACGACGTTCCAGCTCGTCGCCTTCGGGGCGCTGATCCTCGCCGGCGCATTGCCCGCGATGGTCTGGATCAAGGCGGTCGGCCTCGCCTCCTTGTGGGGCGCCGCGGTGCTGACGCTGATCACCGGCTGGGATTATCTGCGCGTCGGCCTGAAGCATATGGATTGAGCGCATGGCGCTGACGCTGAGCTATTTCGCCTGGGTGCGGGAGCGGATGGGGGGCGCCGACGAGGCGGTCGCGCTTCCCGACGATGTGCGGACGGTCGCCGACCTGATCGCCTGGCTCGCCGCGCGCGACGATCGCGGCGGGCTGGCCTTCGCCGAACCCGCGCGCATTCGCGCGGCGGTCGACGGGCAGATGGTCGGTCCCGATGCCATCATCGTTGGCGTTGCCGAGATCGCGCTGTTTCCGCCGGTGACCGGCGGATGATCCGCGTCGCGGTCCAGCCCGCGGCGATCGACGTCGCCGCCGAACTGGCCGCGCATGATGCCGGCGGGCACGGCGCGAGCGCAAGCTTTGTCGGCCGGGTGCGCGGCGACGGCGGGCTGACCGAGCTGTTCCTCGACCATCATCCGGTGCTGACCGTGACGGGCCTGGAGGAATTGGCGAGCGAGGCGAAAAAGCGTTGGGGAATTTCGGCGCTGACCTTGATCCACCGCGTCGGCGGCATGGCACCGGGCGAGACGATCGTGCTGGTGCTGGCGAGCAGCCCGCATCGCGGCGAGGCGCTGGCGGCGGTCGAGTTTCTGATCGACCGGTTGAAGACCGATGTGATGCTGTGGAAGCGCGAGACGTTCGGCGACGGGCGGGCGGCATGGGTCGAGCAGCGTGGCAGCGATCATGAACGTGCCGAGCGGTGGGATTAGGAAGCCGTCATTGCGAGGAGCGAAGCGACGCGGCAATCCAGAGTCTGCGTAAACCGCTCTGGATTGCTTCGCTTCGCTCGCAATGACGGAGTATTTGGTTGGGGCGCTCACCCCGCCTTATGCTGCCGGAAAATCTCGGCGAGCATCTGAAACTCTTCGGCGCGCGGGCTGCCCTTGCGCCAGACCAGCGCGATCGTCCGCCAGTCGTGATCCGAATCGAGCGGGCGGGTGTCGATGTCGGTGTGGTCGAGGATGCCGGCCTCGATCGCCATCTGCGGCAGCATGGTGATACCGAGGCCGTTGTCGACCATCTGCACCAGCGTGTGCAGCGACGTCCCCATCATCCGCGCGCCGGCGCGCAGTTCGGGGCGGTTGCACGCGGCGAGCGCATGGTCCTTGAGGCAATGGCCATCCTCGAGCATCAGCATCTGCGCCGGGTCGATCTGGTCGGCGCTGACCATCGCGGGAAGATCCTCCGACTGGTCGCCGGGGAAAGCGACGAACAAAGCGTCGTCGAACAGCGCCTCGCTCTCGACGTCGCCGCACGCATAGGGGAGGGCGAGGAGGACGCAGTCGACCGCGCCGTGGTGGAGCGATTCGCACGCCTGCGCGCTCGGTTCCTCACGCAGGAAGAGCTTGAGCGCGGGGCGGGTCTTGCGCAGCAGGCGCAGCATGCCGGGGAGCAGGAAGGGCGCGATCGTCGGGATGACGCTCATCCGCAATTCGCCGACGAGCGGCGCGGCGGCGGCGGCGGCCATGTCGGCGAGTTCCTCGGCCTCGCGCAGCACGCGGTGCGCCTTGGCGACGATCGCGTTGCCGAGGGTGGTGAAGCGGACGACGCGGCGGGTGCGCTCGACGAGGGTCTGGCCGAGTAGTGTTTCGAGTTCACGGATGCCCGCCGACAGCGTCGACTGGGTGACGTTGCACGCGTCGGCGGCGCGGCCGAAATGGCCATGTTCGTGCAGCGCGACGAGATATTGCATCTGTTTCAGCGAGGGCAGGTAATTTTGCATTGATCGAATATAGCAATCATCTTGCCGAATTTGAACAGGTCATTCGATCATCGGCTTGGTCCGATCCGCGCGGCATCCGGTTGCCCGCGCCCGCAGCTCCGTGATAGCCTTGGCCGCTTCGGGCGAGGGGGATGGACATGGCGGTTTCGCGGTTCCTGATCGGCGGTATCGCCAGCGCGCTGTTGCTCAGCGGCGGCGTCTTTATCTGGAAGGGCTATAGCCAGATCGCCGAGGAGGCGGTGATCCCCGACGCGCCGCCCGATCCGGGGCCGATCCCGGTGGCGGGCGCGGGGGCGCCGAAACGCGGCGCGGCGCCGCCAGAGCTTCCCGCCGCCAAGGACGCGTCGCGCGAGGAGCGGCGCTTCAACCGCTACGACCGCGATCGCAACGAAGTGGTCAGCCGCGTAGAGATGATGTCGACCCGCACCGCGGCGTTCCGCAAACTCGACAAGGATGGCAACAATCTGCTGACCTTCGAGGAATGGGCCGCGGCGACCGGCGAGCGCTTCGCGGGGGCGGACAAGGACAAGTCGGGGGGGCTGAGCCGGGCGGAGTTCGCGACGACCGCGCCGAAAAGGGCGGCGGTGGCGAAATGCAAATGCTGAGGTGATGATCCTCCCTGTGGNGGGGAGGTGGCGGCGCGAAGCGCTGACGGAGGGGCTTTGGCGCTACCGTCGCGGCCCCTCCACCACGCCCTGCGGGCGCGGTCCCCCTCCCCATGGCTTCGCCACAGGGAGGATCAGGCCGCGACGCCTTCTGACAGCTTCATCCATTCGGCTAGCGCCGCACCCGCGCGCTGGGTATAGCCGAGCTTGCGGTCCTTCTTGCGGACATCCTCGGCGAGCGGCGGGAACAGGCCGAAATTGACGTTCATCGGCTGGTAGCTCGCGGCGTCGGCGCCGCCCGTGATATGGCCGAGCAGCGCGCCGAGCGCGGTTTCGGGCGGCGGCGGCGGCAGGGTGCGGCCGCCGAGTTCGGCGGCGGCGAAGCGCGCAGCGGCGAGGCCGATCGCGGCGCTTTCGACATAGCCTTCGCAGCCGGTGATCTGGCCCGCGAAGCGGATGTGCGGCGCGGTTTTGAGGCGGAGCTGGCCGTCGAGCAGTTCGGGCGAACGGATGAAACTGTTGCGGTGTAGCCCGCCGAGGCGCGCGAATTCGGCCTTTTCGAGTCCGGGGATGGTGCGGAACAGCTCGACCTGGGCGGCGTGCTTGAGCTTGGTCTGGAAGCCGACCATGTTCCACAGTGTACCCAGCGCATTGTCCTGGCGCAGCTGGACGACGGCATAGGGCCAGCGCCCGGTGCGCGGATTGTCAAGGCCGACGCCCTTCATCGGGCCGAAGCGCAGCGTTTCGGGGCCGCGTTCGGCCATGACCTCGATCGGCATGCAGCCTTCGAAATAGGGGGTGCTCGATTCCCACTCCTTGAACTCGGTCTTGTCGCCGTCGACGAGTCCCTGGACGAAGGCGTGGTATTGCTCCTTGTCCATCGGGCAGTTGATATAGTCCTTGCCGTCGCCGATCGGGCCGACCTTGTCCCAGCGGCTCGCCATCCACGCGATGTCCATGTCGACGCTGTCGCGGTAGACGATCGGGGCGATGGCGTCGAAAAAGGCGAGCGCGTCTTTGCCGGTCGCACTGCCGATGCTGTCGGCGAGGCCGGCGGCGGTCAGCGGGCCGGTGGCGACGATGGTGAGGCCTTCGGTGGGCAGCGTGTCGATGCGTTCGCGGACG
>NZ_LMGF01000004.1:0-336186 GCF_001427085.1 Sphingopyxis sp. Root1497 | reverse complement strand
CCGCGAGCGCCGAGCCGGCGGGGACCTTGTGGACATCGGCCTCGCGCATGATGATCGAGCCGAGGCTGCGCATCTCGCGGTGAAGCAGGCCGACGGCGTTGCTGTCGCCGTCGTCGCTGCGAAAGCTGTTCGAGCAGACCATCTCGGCGAGCGTGTCGCCCTGATGCGCCGGGGTCATATCGCCGCCGCCGCGCATTTCGGACAGCCGGACGCGATAGCCGGCCTCGGCGAGCTGCCAGGCGGCTTCGGAGCCGGCGAGGCCGCCGCCGATGATGTGGATGTCGTGCGCCACTCTTTACCCTAATCGTTGACTTGCAGTTGGTGCGCCGCGCAGTAGGCGTCTTGAGCACAAGATGCAAAGGGGGCGGTATGTCGGGTGACAGCGGTTGGGATCGGGCGCGGTGGCTGTGGGTCGCGGCGCTGGTCGGCGGCGTCAGTTTTTTCTGGGCGGTGCTGCAGCATCTTGACGGACCGGCGATCTGGGCGTGGAAGACGTCGGGGGTCGCGCTGTTGGCGCTATGGGCCGCCGCCAATGCGCGGAGTACCGACGGCTGGCTGATCGCGGCGGCGCTCGGTTTCGGAGCACTCGGGGATTATCTGCTCGACGCGCTGGGAATGTTGCAGGGCGCGGCAGCGTTCGCGACCGGGCACCTTATCGCGATCGCGCTGTACCTGCGCAACCGGCGGCCGAGCCTGTCGGGATCGCAACGGCTGCTCGTCTGGGCGACGGTGCCGCTCGCGCTGGTGATCGCCTGGGGCCTGACGCACGCGGCCGAGACGGGGCAGATGATCGCGGCGATGGCCTATACCGGCGGGGTCGCGGTGATGGCGGCGACCGCCTGGGCGAGCCGGTTCCCGCGCTACCGCACCGGTATCGGCGCGATGATCTTCCTGGCCAGCGACCTGTTCATCTTTGCCGGCGAAGGCGGAACCTTGTCGAGGTCGGTGACGATGTGGCTCGTCTGGCCGCTCTATTTCACCGGGCAGGCGCTGATCGCATGGGGCGTGGTCAGCACGCTGTCGCGCGAAAGCGATGCCGGGCGGGTGACCGCCTGAAAGGCCAGAGGTCCTGAAAGGTAGCGGGTCGCGCCCGTCGCCGTTGATCCTTGCCGCGCGCTTCCATAGAGCTTAGCATGCTAATGATTGGTGGCGCGCTGGAGGGCATATGACGGGCTTTGACGGGCTGGCGGGACAGCATGTGCTGGTCGTCGGAGGCAGTTCGGGGATCGGGCAGGCGGTCGCCGCGATGGCGGCGCGGCACGGCGCGTCGGTCACGATCGCCGGGCGCGATGCGGCCAGACTGGCCGCGGCGGTGGCGACGGTCGGGGGAGAAGGCGCGGCGCTGGATATGCTCGACGAGGCCGCGGTCGAAGCGTTTTTCGCCAGCCGCGAACCGTTCGATCATGTCATCGTCACCGCCGCGCAGCTCCGGTCGGGGCCGATCCGCGACCTGCCGCTGGCGGACGCGAAAGCGACGTTCGATTCGAAATTCTGGGGCAGCTATCTGATCGCGAGGCATGCGAAAATCGTCGAGGGCGGTTCGCTGACGCTGACGTCGGGAGCGGGCGGACGCCGACCGCGTGCCGGCCGTGCGGCGGTGGCCGCCGCGACCGTCGCGGTCGAGGCGCTGACCCGGGTGCTGGCAAGCGAGTTCGCGCCGGTTCGCGTCAATTGCGTTTCGCCGGGGCTGGTCGACACGCCGCTGTTGCGATCGGTCCGTCCGGCTTCGAGTCCGCCACCGCCGCAGCCGGTCGCGCGGGTCGCCAGCCCCGAAGAGATCGCCTTCCAGATTCTGGCCTGCGCCGTGAACCCGTTCATGACCGGTGCGATCGTCGATGTGGACGGCGGACTGGCGCTCACCTGAGCCCGATTGAGCCACGAAGCCTTTAGAAACGCAGGGGAAAGTCGCGCAGTTTCTCTAGCCGTCCCACGCCGCGATCGTCGTGCGGTGCAACAGCCGGTCGTGGCCGTTGTAACCACCGGTGGCGCGGTGGAGCACCGAGCGATTGTCCCACATGACGAGCATGTCGGGTTCCCATTCGTGGCTGTAGCGAAACTCCTCGCGCCCCTGCCACTGGATCAGTTCGTAGAGCAGCGGCAGACCCTCGCTATCGTCGAGCCCGTCGAAGCCGATGATATAGCCCGCGCAGCCGAACAGGCCCTTGCGGCCGGTTTCGGGATGGTCGCGGACGAAGGGATGGCGCTGCGTTTCGAGCGCTTCGTCGCCCGAGCGAATATCCATGCTGCGATCCTTGTCCTTCGCACCGTACATGCCCGAAGGGGCGTAGCCGGCGCGGGCGCTGTGGATCGCCTGCAGCCCCTCGACCCGCGCGCGCATCTCGGCGGGCATCGCGTCGAGCGCGGCATGCTGGTTCGCAAATTCGGTGTTGCCGCCCACCGGGGGGATGGTGATGCCGAACAGGCAGGTTCCCGCCGGTGGCCGCGCCTGAAAACTCCAGTCGCTGTGCCAGTTTTCGGCGAAAAGCGGCGCGGTCTCGTCGGCGCGCCGCTTGACCGCGATGACATGGTCGCGGCCGGGGATCGGCTTGATGAAGGGATCGTCGCCGAAACCGCCGAAATAGCGGGTGAAGCGCTCAAGATCGTCGTCGCCCAGCTTCTGGTCGGGGAAGGCGAGGACATGATGGTCGAGCCAGGCCGCGCGGATGTCCGCGACGGTATCGGCGGCGAGCGGCCGGGTCAGATCGACGCCGGTGACGCGGGCGCCGCAGGACTGACCGCTGGGGGTGATGCGAAGGGTCATCGCACGATGCTGCACCGCTTGCGACGCGGGGTCAATCGGGCGCGCCAAACCGCCCCGAAAGCTGGCCGAGCCGATGCGAATGGAGCCTTTGCGCAACCGCAGTTCAGCCGGGCGCCATCTTCGCAGCCCTAATTTGATCCGCGGGGACCAAGACGGAGAAGACATATGTTCCTGCTCAAGAAACTGGCGCTTACGGCGCTGATCGGTGCCAGCACCCTCGCGGCGCTGCCCGCCGACGCCGATGCGCGCGACCGGCACCACCGCCAGTCCTATTATGGTCACCGCGACAATGACCGGTATCGCGATTATCGCCGCGACTATCGGCGGGACTATCGCCGCGATTATCGGCGCAGCGACTATCGCGATCGCCGCTATCATTGCCGACGCGGCAGCGGCACGACGGGCCTGATCGTCGGCGGAGCGGCGGGCGCCTTGATCGGCCGCGAAGTCGATCGTTATGGCGACCGCGTTCCCGGCACGATCATCGGCGGCGCCGCGGGTGCGCTGATCGGCCGCGAGATCGACCGCGGCGGTCGTCGCTGCTGATCCGGCGGCGGCAGCGGGCCGACACCGGCCCGCTGCCGTCGGTCGTGGCGGGTAAGGCTGATTTTTTTGCCATGCACCGGCGAATTTCGCGGTAAGGTCGACGGGCGGAGCAAGTTTTCCGCCTTTCGTGGAGACCGCTGATGAAAACCCTGACGAAAATCGCAATGTCGTTCGGCCTGGGCCTGTCGCTTGCCGTGCTTCCGGCGCAGGGCATCGCGGCCCTCAAGCAGGGTGCGAAGGCACCCGATTTCACGCTGCACGCGGCGCAGGGCGGCAAGGAATTCAGCCTGTCGCTGAAACAGACGCTGCGCAACGGGCCGGTGGTGCTCTATTTCTTTCCGGCGGCCTTCACGCCCGGTTGCACGGTGGAGGCGCACCTGTTCGCCGAAGCGAACAGCCGTTTCAACCAGCTCGGCGCCCGCGTCATCGGGGTGACCGCGGGCAATATCCACCGCGTCGCCGAATTTTCGCGGTCGGAGTGCCGCGACAAGTTCGCCGTCGCCGCCGATCCGGGGGCCAAGGTCGCGGCGACCTATGACGCGACGATGCAGCGCCCCGACGGGACGACGCTGTCCAGCCGCACCTCCTATGTCATCGCCCCGAACGGGACGATCCTGCTGAGCTACACTGACAGCAAGCCGCAGGCGCATATCGAACAGACGATGGCGGCGGTGCGCGCGTGGAATGCGCGGAAGCGGTAGGCGGGAGAAGCTGTCGCGATGCCGATTATCGATCGTGTCCGCCGGATCATCGACCGGGAATGGATCCGCGTCGACTGGTCCGGGACCCAGACGCTCAAGCACCGGGCGATTTCACTCGTGCCTCCCGCGATGGCGATGGGACTGGCGAGTATCGCGCCTTCGCTCGCCCTTGCCATCGCGCTGGGACTGGCCGGCGTGTTGGGCTACGTCGCCATGGCCATATGGATCGAGGGGCGACGGCTCAAAGGGACCGGCGCCTTTTCGACGAAACGATCGGCGCGCTTCGTCGCGCGAATGCGCCGCGGTGGGGGCGCGGTGGACAAGGAATAGGCGGACCCCGGGTCGAACCCGGGATGACGAAGGGCCGGAAACGACCGATTGCGGAGATNAAATCCTCCCTGTGGCGAAGCCATGGGGAGGTGGCAGCGCGAAGCGCTGACGGAGGGGCGATAGCGCGACGTCGCCGCCCCTCCACCACCGCCTACGGCAGCGGTCCCCCTCCCCATCGCTGCGCGACAGGGAGGATCGGTAACGCCTGCTCTCCACCCCGAAACGGTCGTCAAAACCGTAGAGCGGCTTAGCTGGCCACGTAGTCCGGGATGACGAGAAAGGTCCGCGCTACTTCGGCCGCCCGCTATATCCCGCCGCCTTGCGCAATTCGTCCGCGTCCATGACATAGCCGTCGCTGACCACCGTCACGACGCGGCGCAGCGCGCCGATTTCGGTCGCGGGGTCGCCGTCGACGAGGACCATGTCGGCTTCCTTGCCCACCGCGATCGATCCGGTGCGGGTGTCGGCGCCGACGACGCGGGCGGGGAGGATCGTGGCGCTCTGCAAGGCTTCGGCGGGGGTGAAGCCGGCCTGCTGATAGATTTCCAGCTCGCGGATCAACTCGATCCCCCAGCCGTCGGTGCCGGCGACGATCGGGACGCCGGCCTTGTGGAGCCGGCCGACCAGTTCGACCATCTTCGCGTAGCTTTTGCGGTAGTCGTCGCGCGTCAGCCCCTCGACCAGCGGGTAGCCGCCGGCCGTAAACGCGGACCGTTCGATGACGGGCGAGATGATGCCCATATAGGGGGCATAGGCCGGATGCGGCTTGCCGCCGTCCTGAGTCAGCATGCCTTCGAAGATGACGATCGTCGGATCGACGATGGTCTTTTTGGCGGCGAGGTTCGCGATGAAGCCCTTCATCAGCGGGGCGTCGAGGTCGACGTCCTTGAAGTAACGCGCCGGCCCTTCCATCCGCTGCCTTGTGTTCGCCTTGTCGATCACCTCGCGCGGCATCGCTTCCATCACCACGAAATTGAGGTGGGTGAGTTCGTCGTAGCCGGCGGTCACCGCCTCGCTGGGTTTCATGCCGGCGGGGACATGGCCATGGACGTGAAGGCCGAGCTTATGGGCCTCGCCCGCCGCGGGGGCGATCCACGCCGGGTTCATCGAGGTGTAGAATTTGACGCCCCACAGGCTGGCGGCCTTGACCCGGCGCACGGCCGCGATGGCCTCCGCTTCGCTGCTCACCACCTCGGCGCCCTGCGCCGCGAGCGGATCCTTTTTGTCGATGATCACCGAGATGAACGGCTCGCCCATCAGCAAGGTGCCGTCGGCGCGGCGCTTCGTCGCCTCGACCGCGCGGTCGAAGGTCGTCCCGGGGCTGCGGAAGCTGGTGATGCCGTTCGCCATGTTCGACAGCACATCCCAATCGTCGCCGATATGCAGGTGGCTGTCCCAGATGCCAGGGACGAGCGTCTTGCCCTTGCCGTCGATGACGCGGGCGTCGGCGGGAGCCTTGAGCGAGCCCGCGGCGCCGATCGCGGCGATCTTGCCGTCCTGTGCCAGCACCGCGCGGCCGGGCAGGAATGCGCCCTTGTCGGCGTCGAACAGCTGGACATTGTCGAACAGGACGGGGGCCTTGGCGGCAGGGGTCAGGAAGCGTTTGGCGATGCCGGCGACGGCCTCGGCGGTCGCGGCCTCCTGCGCGTTGCGGAGTTGCTTGAGTGCGCCCTCATAGCCGGCGGGGATCGTCGAGATATAGCTGATGTCGGCGAAATAGCGCTTCTTGTCGTCGAGCCAGACGGGGAGCGGCGAGGGAAGGATGCCGCTGATGAAAGCGAGTTGGACGGTTCTCGGGCCGTTCGGGCCCTGAATGGTCTGCGTTCCGGCGAGCGTCATGCGTCCCTTGCCGCTCGGCAGAAAATCCAGCCCGGAATCGCCCGCCGCGGCGAGCGCGTCGATGAGCGAGGCACTGGCGATCCCGACCCCGCCGGCCGGAATATACCAGCCGCCGGCGGGCGCTTCGCCCGAATCGGTCGCGGTCTTCCAGGTCGCACGGCCGTTCGCGACGCGATAGTCCTCGGCGGCGTCGCCCGACATGGTGACGCCGCGGATGGTCATCGCCTCGACCGCGCCGCCGGGCGCGAAGGTCGTGACCTGATCCATCTCGGTGATCCAGCCGCGCAGTTCCTGCGACCAGCGATAGGCGGTGCGGCCGTCGGGAAGCTGCCAGCGCCACTGGCTTCCATGCTTGCCGGCTTCGGAGACGACGACATAATGGACCGCGTCGGCGGGCGGCTTGAGCAATTCTTCCTTGGGCACCGGCTTCGACTGGGCGGCGGTGGCGGGCGCGGCGTCATGCGCATAGGCGGCAACGGGAGCGGCCGAGGCCAGCAGGGCGGCAATCAAGAACAGGCGCATCGTCAAATCTCCCCTGAGCGCGGACATCGCAAAGCCCGACGTTGGTAGGGCCCGACGTTGGTAGGGGAGGTGGGCCGTGCGAAGCAAGATGCGACCAAAGGCGACGAGCCTTCGATCAAGGGCGATCCTGTCAGCCGCGCCTCTGCAGCCCGACCACCGCATGCATCGGCAGTTCGGCGTAGATATGCGGGAAGAGCGCGCCGCCGCGCGCCGGTTCCCAGCGGACCGCGTCGCCGAGGCAGGTGAGGTCCACCTCGGCGATCATCAGACCGGTTTGGCCCGCGAAATATTTGGCGATCGTCTCTTCGAGCTGCTCGGCGGTCGACAGGTGGATATAGCCGTCGGCGATATCCACCGTGGCGCCGCGGAACACGCGTTCGCGTTCGAAGTCGGTCCATTGCTGGGCGGTCAGGACCTTGAAGGCGGTGGTCGCGGTCATTCGGTCGCGCCGTCGGGTGCGGGTTCGGCGGCGTCGTCGACCGCGGGCGTTTCGTCGTCCCCTTCCTCGGTGTCCTCGTCGCTGTCGCCGATCAGCGCCGCCGACACGACATGCTCGTCGTTGGCGACGTCGAACAGCCGCACGCCCGCCGAGCCGCGCCCGATGACGCGCAAGGAATCGAGTCCCATGCGGATCAGCTTGGCCTGGTCGGTGACGAGCATCAACTGATCGGCTTGAACCGCGGGGAAGCTGGCGACGACGAGGCCGTTGCGGCCGATATTGTCGATGTTGGTGATCCCCTGACCGCCGCGACCGGTGCGGCGATATTCATAGGCCGAGGACATCTTGCCATAGCCGTTGGCGCAGATCGTCAGGATGAACTGCTCGCGCGCGGTCAGTTCGGCCATCCGGTCCGGGGTCAGCGTCGGCTCATTCTCGTTGTCCTTCCACGGAGCGGCGCGCAGATAGGCCTCGCGCTCGTCGCCGGTGGTGCCAACGCGGTGGAGGATCGACAGCGAGATCACCTCGTCGCCCTCGCCGAGGCGCATGCCGCGCACGCCGGTCGAATTGCGGCTCTGGAATTCGCGGACATCGTCGCCGGCGAAGCGGATCGCCTTGCCCTGGCGGCTGGCGAGCAGCACATCGTCGCTTTCGTCGAGCAAGGCGACGCCGATCAGGCGATCATCCTCGTCCTCGCCTTCGAATTTCATCGCGATCTTGCCGTTCGAGGGCACGTTGGTGAAGGCGTCCATGCTGTTACGACGCACATTGCCCTTGGCGGTTGCGAACATGACGTGGAGCTTGCCCCATTCATCCTCGTCCTCGGGCAGCGGCAGCACGGTCGAGATCGTCTCGTCCTTGCCGAGCGGCAGCAGGTTGATCATCGGACGGCCGCGCGTCGCCGGCCCGCCCTCGGGCAGGCGCCACACCTTCATGCGGTAGACCTTGCCGAGGGTCGAGAAGAACAGCACCGGGGTGTGCGTCGAGGTGACGAACAGCTCGGTAACGACATCCTCGTCCTTCGTCGCCATGCCGGCGCGGCCCTTGCCGCCGCGGCGCTGGGCGCGGAAGGTGTCGAGCGGGGTGCGCTTGATATAGCCGTCGAGGGTGACGGTGACGACCATCTCCTCGCGCTCGATCAGATCCTCGTCGTCGATCCCGTCGGCGGCGGGCGCTAGCAACGTGCGGCGCGGTTTGGCGAATTCGTCGCGCACCGCGACCAGCTCTTCGCGCATCACGGCATAGAGTTTTTCGCGGTCGGCGAGGATCGCAAGCAGACCCTCAATCTCGTCCGCCAACTCCTTGAGTTCCTTGCCGATCTCGTCGCGGCCAAGGGCGGTGAGGCGGTGCAGGCGGAGATCGAGGATCGCCTTCACCTGGACTTCGGACAGGCGATACGAAGCGCTATCGTCCATCTCGCCGTCGATCGCCTCGACGAGGCGGATATAGGGCGCGATGTCGCCGATCGGCCATTCGCGCGCGAGCAAGGCGTCGCGGGCCGCCGCCGGGCTGGGCGAGCCGCGGATGATGCGGACGACCTCGTCGAGGTTGCTGACCGCGACGACGAGGCCGAGCAAGATATGCGCGCGGTCGCGTGCCTTGTTGAGTTCGAACTTGCAGCGGCGGGTGATGACCTCCTCGCGGAAGTCGATGAACGCCGACAGGATCGTCTTGAGCCCCATCATTTCGGGGCGGCCGCCGCGGATCGCGAGCATGTTGGCGGGGAAGCTCGACTGGGCGGGGGTGTGACGCCAGAGCTGGTTGAGCACGACCTCGGCGGTCGCGTCGCGCTTCAGCTCGATGACGACGCGCACGCCCTCACGGTTCGATTCGTCGCGGATGTCGGCGACGCCCTCGATGCGCTTGTCGCGCGCCGCCTCGGCGATCTTCTCGACCAGGCCCGACTTGCCGACCTGGAAGGGAATGGCGGTGAGGACGATCGACTGGCGGTCGCCGCGGCCTTCCTCGATGACATAGGTCGATCGCATCATGATCGAGCCGCGGCCGGTGGCATAGGCGTTGCGCGCGCCGCCCTGGCCGAGCATCATCGCGCCGGTCGGGAAATCGGGGCCGGGGATGATTGCCATCAGGTCTTCGAGGCTGATGTCGGGATCGTCGATCGTCGCGAGCGTCGCGTTGATCACTTCGCCGAGGTTATGCGGCGGGATGTTGGTCGCCATGCCGACCGCGATGCCGCCCGCGCCGTTGACGAGCAGGTTCGGATAGCGCGCGGGGAGGACGGTGGGTTCGGATTCCGAGCCGTCATAGTTGGGCTGGAAATCGACGGTGTCCTTGTCGAGATCGCCGAGCAGGGTGTTCGCGACCTTGGCGAGGCGCGATTCGGTGTAGCGCATCGCCGCCGGCGGATCGGGATCCATCGAGCCGAAATTGCCCTGGCCGTCGACGAGCGGCACGCTCATCGACCAGTCCTGCGTCATGCGCGCGAGGGCGTCGTAGATCGAGCTGTCGCCATGCGGGTGATATTTACCCATGACGTCGCCGACGATGCGCGCCGATTTGCGATAGGGGCGGCCGGCGACATAGCCGCTTTCGAACGCCGAATAGAGGATGCGGCGGTGCACGGGCTTCAGGCCGTCGCGCACGTCGGGCAGCGCGCGGCTGACGATCACGCTCATCGCGTAATCGAGATAGGAGGTCTTCATTTCGTCGACGATGTTGATCGGCGAAATGCCGTCGCTGGGCGGCGGCGTAGGCGTATTTTCTTCGGTCAAGACCCGGCCTTTTTTCTGCTTTTCGGGAGGTGGTTTTGGTCTAGCCGATGGGGCGGGCAAAGGCCAGCGATTCGGGCGATTTTGACAGGATTATTTCCACGCCAAAACAGGGGCGCCGAACGCCAAAAGTGACGTCACGCCGCCGCGAACGCGGGGCTTGCCAATCGGCGGCTCGCCCCTAAAGGTCGGGCGGGTGAGACCCAAGCAGCCTTGCGCCCGCCGATGGCCCTGATCGCGCTGATCGGCGCCAGCGAAACGCTGCCCGATGGCGGGTTGCGCGCGCTCGTCACCGTCGCCGGCGAAACGCTGATCGAACGGCAGGCGGCACGCCTCGCCGACGTCGGCGTCACCCATGTCGCGGTCGCGGTCGGCGCGGTGCCCGCCGACCTGCTGGCGACCTGCGATCGCATCCGCCGCCGCGGGGTCAAGGTGACCCCCGTGCGCGCCGCCGCCGACCTGCTCGCGCTGGTCGAAGGCGACGACCGCATCATCCTCGTCACCGACGGGCTGCAGGCGGGGGGTATGCATTACGCCGCGATCGCCAAGCCGGGGTCGCCGGCGATCCTCGTCACCGGCGACACCCCGCTGACCCAGAGTTTCGAGCGGATCGATGCGACTCGGCGCTGGGGCGGACTCGCGAGCATTTCGGACCATATGGTGCGCGAACTCGCCGAGATGCCGGGCGAATGGGACATGATCCTGACGCTGCTGCGGATGGCGGTGCAGTCGGGCGCGCGGCGGCTCTATTGCGAGCCGGCGCTGTTCGAACAGGGTGACATCGCGATCGTCACCGACCGGCCAACCGCGGCGCTGCTCGAACAATCGAGCCTGCAGCAGGTCGAATATGGCGGCATCGGGCTGGGGCGCTCGGCGATCATGATGCCGATCGTGCGCCTGTTCGGCCCGATGCTCGTCAAGTCACCCGCGACGGCACGTTATCTGCCCTATGTCACCGGCCTGCTGTGGGTGATCGTCGCGCTGCTCGCGGCGAGCGGGCTGGCGGCGGCGGGGGCGCTCGTCGCGATCCTCGGCGGGTTGGGGCTGGCGGCGATGCGCTTCCTGTCCGCTTTCCGTGCCGAGAGCGCGGCGCAGGACCGGGTGCGCGAGGTCATCCGGACCTTCGCCTGGGTCTTGCTCGCGGTCTTTCCCTGGCTGCTGTCGCTGGCGGGCGCCGACCACAGGATGCCGCCCTTTTCCGAAGCGGCGCTGGCGCCGTGTCTGGCTGCGACGATCCTGCTGGCGCGCTGGCTTTACGAGGATTCGGGCGAGCGGCGGCGGTTTCACTGGCTGCTGCCCGACGCCGATCAGGCGTGGATGATGCTGGCACCGGCGCTGATTTTCGGCATCGCACCGCTGATGTTCGCGATATTGCCGCTGCTCGCCTTGTTCCAGATCCTGCTTTGGCTGCGCCTTGCGCGGCGTCCCGCGGGCTGAGAAAACAAAGCGCTTCAAGGTTTAGCGCGCATTAACGCCAAGCTGCTATCCGCGAGCTGACATGGTGCAAGCATCGCTTCTTTCCCAACTGGCGTCGGTGAATCTGGCGCTGTCGGCGTGCCTGCACGAAACCGCCGAATATCTCGCCGCGCCCGGCGCGACGCGGCTTTCGGAGGAGCAGCGCGCGCTGGCGCTTGGCGTCGCGCGGCGGCTGGTCGGCGATGCCGCCGACCTGCTCGGCGACGCGGTCGATTCGGCGGCGCTGTGGCACGACTGGTCGGCGCACGGGCTGCCCGGTGCGCCCCAGCTTGCCGGCCTGTGTTTCGCGCGCGCCGAGGAGCATCGCTGGCGCGAGCTATCGGACCGGCATGGCAGCGTGGTCGCGGCGCCGGCTTCGAGCGACACGGGCGGAGGGGCGCTCGCGGCGCCCGCGCCCGCCGACGACCCGTTGTCCGAAGTCGACCGCGGCTATCTAGCGCTGCGCATCGCCGATCGGCGGCGGTTCGATGCGATCGGCCATCCGGTGGTGGCGATCGACGATCTCGATCCCGACCTGTTCCGCTCGCTATTGCTCGACGTCGCCGCCTGGGCGCTCGTCCGCTCGGGCAAGGATCCCGCGCAGGCCGCGCGGCTCGGTGAAGCGGTGCGGGGGGCGCTGGCCGCGCACGACCCCGCGCGGGGCATCGACCGCGCTGCCATGGGCTATCATGCGGCGCTTGCCGCCGTCGGCGTCCAGTCCGACAGCGCGGCCACGGCGATCGCGCGCCACGACTGGCCGGCGCTGATCGCGCTCGCCGCGGCGGCACAGAATTATCGCTATGCCGACATGGCGCTGGCGCTGATCACCGCCGAGCCGGCGCAGCTCGCGCCGCTGCTCGCGCCGTTGCTGCGCGATCATACCGCGCTGGCGCCGCTGGAAGGGTCGCTGGCGATGCTGGCGAACCGCGCGGTGGCGAGCGCCGCGCCCGACGATTATGCCGCCGCGCTGCAAGCCCGCGCCGCGACGCTGGGCGACGAAGGCGGTGCGCGATGAGCGAGCGCGTCATTCGGGGCCGGATCGATCGAAGCGGGGCGCTGGTCAGCGGCGACCCGGCGCTGCTGCGCCTGCAGCAACGCGCCGGCGGAGCGCTCGAAAAGCCGCTGGCGCTGCCCAATCTGGCGCGGCTCGTCGCGCTGGCGCAGCGGTTGCAGCGCGAAATCAACCGGCCGCTGATCGCCGCCGACGACCATAGCGACATCCATGCGCTCGTCCGGATCGTGCCCGACGCCGATGGCGCGACGCTCGAGATCACCGACTGGCGGACGCGGCCGGTCGCCCAGCCGCAGATTCCGCCGATCACCGAAGCCGCGGTCGCCTCACCGCGGGCGTGGACTTGGGAATGCGACGGGCAGCTCCGGCTCGTCTCGCTGCGCGGCGGGACCGATGCGCCGCCGGTCGTAGCAGGCTGGGAGGGGCGCTCGCTGTCCGAGCTGTTCGAACTCCAGCCCGACGACGACGGGCATTTCCCGGTGCTGCAGGCGCTGGCGCGGCAGGCGCGGTTCACCGGCCAGCGGGCGCGGACCGACGGTCCCGGCGGGCGGCTGGTGACGACGCTCGCCGCCGATCCGCTGTTCGACGCCACCGGGCGGTTCACCGGTTTTCGCGGGACCGCCCTGCCCGAGGCGGGGGCTTCGACCCCGGCACCCGCCCCGGCGGCGCTTTCCGACCCCGCCTTTGGTTCGCTGCCGCTGTCCGATCCGGCCTTTGGACGCCGCATCGACGGCGCGCTGCGCGGGCCGCTGGCGCGGATCATCGCGACCGCCGAGACGATTTCGGGCCAGTTCGACGGACCGATCCGCGCCGATTACGCCCGCTATGCCGGCGATATCGCGCATGCCGGGCGCCACCTGCTCGGGCTGGTCGACGACCTCGCCGACCTCCAGAATATCGAGCGTCCGGGGTTCAAGGCGGCGCGCGACGAGATCGATCTTGGCGACCTGGCGCGTCGCGCGGTCGGATTGCTGGGCATGAAAGCCGAAGAAAAGGGCATCCGCATCGACGCTCCGCCGACCGACGAGCGGATGCCGGCGACCGGCGAGTTCCGCCGCGTGCTGCAGGTGCTGCTCAACCTGCTGGGCAATGCGATCCGCTATTCGCCCGAGAATTCGCTGATCTGGATCCGCCTCGACCGCCAGGGCGACCGCGCGATGGTCACCGTCGCCGACCAGGGGCAGGGGATCGACGCCGGGCAGCAGGCGGTGGTGTTCGAGAAATTCGAGCGGCTGGGTC
Source organism: Sphingopyxis sp. Root1497 (assembly GCF_001427085.1). Lineage (NCBI taxonomy): Bacteria > Pseudomonadati > Pseudomonadota > Alphaproteobacteria > Sphingomonadales > Sphingopyxidaceae > Sphingopyxis > Sphingopyxis sp. Root1497. The sequence goes on along the minus strand of NZ_LMGF01000004.1, from coordinate 322,613 downwards.
GCACCGACAGCGGTGGGTCGGGACTAGGCCTTTATATCGCGCGGCGACTGGCGCGCGCGATGGAGGGCGACCTGACCGTCGACAGCGCGCCGGGGCAGGGGGCGCGGTTTACGCTGAGTTTGCCGGCGCGGGATGGGGTTTAGCGCTTGCGGCTAACCGATTGCGTCGGGTGTGGGTAGCGGACATTGGCCGTAACTCTTGTTCCCCGGCGAAGGCCGGGGTCCAGAGCGTAATCAGCAAACGCCTGCTCTCCAACGCCCTGGGCCCCGGCCTTCGCCGGGGAACGGCTCTTTTTGGTCGTTACCGGCCGTCGCCATCACCCACAAAAAAGGGGCCGAAAACCGGCCCCTTTCTCGTTTTCGTCTGTCGCCGTATCAGCGCTTGTCGACCGGCACATAGGGACGCTGCGTCGGGCCGGTGTAGAGCTGGCGCGGGCGGCCGATCTTCTGTGCGGGGTCCGAGATCATTTCGTTCCACTGCGCGACCCAGCCGACGGTGCGGGCGAGGGCGAAGAGCGCGGTGAACATCGTCGTCGGGAAACCGATCGCCGACAGGATCACGCCCGAATAGAAATCGACGTTCGGGAACAGCTTCTTCTCGACGAAATAGGGATCGTTGAGCGCCATTTCCTCGAGCTGCAGCGCGACTTCGAAGACCGGGTCGTTGACCTTGAGCGCCTCGAACACCTCGCGCACGGTCTTTTGCATCACCGTCGCGCGCGGATCGTAGTTTTTATAGACGCGGTGGCCGAAGCCCATCAGGCGGAACGGGTCGTCCTTGTCCTTGGCGCGCGCGATATATTCGGGGATGCGTTCGGGGCGGCCGATTTCGCGCAGCATGTTGAGCGCGGCTTCGTTGGCGCCGCCATGCGCCGGGCCCCACAGGCAGGCGATGCCCGCCGCGATGCATGCGAAGGGATTGGCGCCCGACGAGCCGGCGAGGCGGACGGTCGAGGTCGACGCGTTCTGCTCATGATCGGCGTGGAGGATGAAGATGCGGTCGAGCGCGCGTTCGACGACCGGGTTCACCTCATAGGGCTCTGCCGGCACGCCAAACGTCATGCGCAGGAAATTGCCCGTGTAGCTCAGCGAATTGTCGGGATAGACGAAGGGCTGACCGACCGAATATTTATACGCCATCGCGGCAATCGTCGGCATTTTCGCGATCAGCCGGTGGCTGGCGATCATGCGCTGGCGCGGGTCGTGGATCTCGGTCGAGTCGGGATAGAAGGCGCTGAGTGCGCCGACGACGCCGCACATCACGGCCATCGGGTGCGCGTCGCGGCGGAAACCGCGATAAAAGGTCGACAGCTGTTCGTGCAGCATCGTGTGGCGGGTGATCGTGGTGTCGAAGGTGGCGAGTTCGTCCGCGCTCGGCAGTTCGCCGTTGAGCAGCAGGTAGCAGGTTTCCATGAAGCTGCTATTTTCGGCGAGGTCGCCGATCGCGTAGCCGCGATGGAGCAGGACGCCCTCGTCGCCGTCGATATAGGTCAGGTTCGATTCGCAGCTCGCGGTCGAGGTGAAACCGGGGTCGTAGGTGAAGGCGCCGGTCTGCGCGTAAAGCTTGCGGATATCGATGACGTCGGGGCCGACGGTGCCCTTGAGCACGGGGTTCTCGACGGTGGTGTCCCCCAGGGTGATCTTTGCGGTCTGGTCGGTCATATTCTTCCCCTGTTGTGGCGGCGGGAGTCGCTGTGGCTACGCCCCTGCCGGATTATTGTGCGCTGCGTCAAGTCGCGCCAGGCTGGCATCGCGGCCCAGCAGCAGCAGCACGTCGAAAATCCCCGGCGATACGGTCCGCCCGGTGAGGGCCGCCCGCAGCGGTTGGGCCAGTTTCCCGAGCCCGACGCCGGCCGCTTCGCTCTCTTCGCGAATTGCGGCCTCCACCATTTCTTGCGACCAGCCGGACAGCGCGCGCAAACGGTCGGCGACCGAAGCGAGCATCCCCTCCGGTGCGTCCTGTAGCACCGCTGCGGCCTTCTCGTCCATCACCAGCGGTTCGTCGGCGAAGAGGAAGGTCGCGCCGTCGGCGATCTCGTGCAGCGTCTTGGCGCGCGGCTTGAGCGCCGGCATCGCCTGCGCGAGCAGCGCCTGATCCGCGGCGGAGAGATCACGGCCGAGAAGCGTGCCGGTCATCGGGGCGACGAGCGCGGCGAGGCGGGCGTCGTCGGCTTCGCGCAGATAATGGCCGTTGAGATTTTCGAGCTTCTTGAAGTCGAAGCGCGACGGCGAACGGCCGACATGGGCGAGGTCGAACCACTCGGTCGCCTGCGCGCGGCTGATGATCTCGTCGTCGCCATGGCCCCAGCCGAGGCGGAGCAGATAATTGTTCACCGCCTCGGGCAGATAGCCCAATTCGTCGCGATAGGCGTCGACCCCGAGCGCGCCGTGGCGTTTCGACAGCTTCGCGCCGTCGGCGCCGTGGATCAGCGGGACATGCGCGTAAACGGGCTCGCGCCAGTCCATCGCGCGGATCAGCGCGAGCTGGCGGAAGGCGTTGTTGAGATGATCGTCGCCGCGGATGACGTGGGTGACGCCCATGTCATTGTCGTCGACAACGACGCTGAGCATATAGGTCGGGGTGCCGTCACTGCGCAGCAGGACGAAGTCGTCGAGTTCGGCGTTCTGGACGGTGACATCGCCCTGGACCTTGTCCGGAATCGTCACCGCGCCGTCCTGCGGCGCGCGCAGGCGGACGACGTGCGGCACGGCGGGGTCGCCGTCGTTCCGGTCGCGCCAGGGGCTGCGGACGCGGAAGGGCAGGCGCTTTTCCTGGGCCTCGGCGCGCATCGCGGCGAGTTCGTCCTGCGTCAGATAGCAGCGATAGGCATCGCCCTTGGCGAGCAGCTGCGCGGCGACGTCGGCATGGCGGCCGGCGCGGGCGAATTGATAGACGGTGTCGCCGTCCCAATCGAGGTCGAGCCAGCTCATCCCGTCGAGGATCGCGTCGATCGCCGCGTCGGTCGAGCGCGCGCGGTCGGTATCCTCGATGCGCAGCAGGAACTTGCCGCCGTGGTGGCGCGCGAACAGCCAGTTGAACAGCGCGGTGCGCGCGCCGCCGATGTGGAGGAAACCCGTGGGCGACGGCGCGAAGCGCGTCACCACATCAGCGCCGGTCGCTTCGCCGGATATGGTTTGATTTTCGGTTGCCACAACGGCCTCTTTCACTCAGTTTTGCGGGTCCCCGCGGACGGCGGGGACGGGGATCGGGGGTGCCCCTAGCATGGCGACAAGGCCGCTTCAAACGCCCATTGGTTTGCGCGCGGCGGCGATGGTGCGGCGGGTGGGCGAGTCGGTCGAGGCGCGGCTCGATGCCGAGCGCGAACGGATCGCGCTTTGGCTGCCGGTCGCGCTCGGCGCGGGGATCGCCGCCTGGTTCGCGCTGCCCACCCGGACCCACTGGATCGGGCTGTTGCTGGTGTTGGGCGCCGGGGCGCTCGCCGGGCTGCTGATCGGCTGGCAACGCCGGTTCGGGCGCGCGGTCGTCGTCGGATGCGCGGTGATGGCGCTGGGGTTGTTGCTCGTGTGGGGGCGAGCACTATGGGTGTCGGCGCCCGTGCTGGCGCTGCCGGTGGTAACCGAATTTTCGGCGAGCGTCGAAAGCGTCGAGCCGCTGCCGGCGAAGGACCAGGTCCGGCTGATCGTGCGGCCACTGAAGCGACCCGATCTGCCGCCGCGGTTGCGGATCACCGCGGCGGGCGAACAGGGCAAGGGCATCGCGCCGGGCGAGGCGATCGGGCTGCGCGCGCGGCTGATGCCGCCGCCGACCGCGAGCCTGCCCGGCGGCTATGATTTCGCGCAGCGCGCCTGGTTCGACCGGATCGGCGCGGTCGGTACGGTGCTCGGCGACATCGGGCGGGCGCCGGGCGCGGGGGACGGCGTGCAGACGCTGCGGGCGCGGCTGAGCGATCATATCCACGGGCAGATCGACGGATCGGCGGGGGGGATCGCCGCCGCGCTCGTCGCGGGCGATCGCGGCGCGATCAGCGAGGCCGACGAGGAGGCGATGCGGCGGAGCGGGCTGGCGCATCTGCTGTCGATCAGCGGACTGCATGTGACCGCGGTGGTGACCTTTGCGATGCTGATCGCGATGAGCCTGCTCGCGCTCAGTCGGCGGCTGGCGCTGGCGGGCTATGTGCTGCCGCTGGCGGCGGCGGTCGCGGCACTCGCTGGCGGGGGATATACGCTGCTCGCGGGGGCCGAGGTGCCGACCTTGCGCTCGTTCATCGCCGCGCTGCTGGTGCTGATCGCGTTCCTGCTCGGGCGCGAGGCGCTGACGCTGCGGCTGGTCGCGGCGGGCGCGCTGATCGTGCTGATCTGGCGTCCCGAGTCGCTGGCGGGGCCGAGTTTCCAGCTGAGTTTCGCGGCGATCACCGCGATCGTCGCGCTGCACGAAAGCCGCGCGATGCAGCGGTTCATGGCGCGGCGCGAGGAGCCATGGGTGTTTCGCCTGGGACGCGGGGTCGCGGGACTGGTGATCACCGGGCTCGCGGTCGAGGTCGCGCTCGCGCCGATTGCGCTGTTCCATTTCCACAAGGCGGGGCTCTATGGCGCGCTCGCCAATGTCGTCGCGATCCCGCTGACGACCTTTGTCATCATGCCCGCCGAGGCGCTGGCTTTGCTGTTCGACAGCGTCGGGCTCGGTGCGCCCTTCTGGTGGGTCGCCGAGCAGGCGCTGAACGGACTGATCTGGCTCGCGCACAGCGTCGCCGAGGCGCCCGGCGCGGTGGCGACGCTGCCGGTGTTTCCGCCCTGGGGTTTCGGACTCGCGATCTTCGGCGGGATATGGCTGCTGCTGTGGCGGACGCGCTGGCGCTGGGCGGGGGCGGTTCCGCTGGTCCTCGGCATGGCCGTCCTGCTCGCCCAGCCGCGGCCCGATGTGCTGATTACCGGCGACGGCAAGCATATCGCCGCGGCGCAACCCGACGGCAGCTATGCGTTGCTGCGTGAGCGGGCGGGGGATTATGTGCGCGACGCGGTGGCCGAGGCGGCGGGGATCGATGCGCCGCTCGCCGCGCTCACCGACCTCGATCATGTCGCCTGCAACCGCGATTTCTGTCGCTGGACGCAGGATGGCCGCACCATCCTCGCGGCGCGCGGGCGCGACCGGATCGAGGGGGCGGACATGGCGGCGGCGTGCGCCGCCGCCGATGTGGTGATCAGCGAACGCTGGTTGCCGCGCGAATGCGCCGGCCGCTGGCTGACGATCGATCGCGATACGCTGCCGCAGACCGGCGGGCTGGCGCTTTACCTCGGTGAGCGGCCGCGCGCGGTGACGGCGTTAGGCGCGGGCGACGAGCATATGTGGCGCCGCCCGCCGCAGGTCAGTGGTAACGACGAAGCAGTCCCGACAACTTCCCTTGCACGATGACGCGCTCGGCGGCGTAGCGCTGCGGCTCATAGGCACTGTTCGCGGGATCGAGACGGATCATCTTGCCCTCGCGGCGGAAATATTTGAGCGTCGCATCCTGCCCGTCGACGAGCGCGACGACGATATCGCCCTCGCGCGCGGTGCTGACCTTCTGGATCAGCGCATAATCGCCGTCGAAGATGCCGGCCTCGACCATCGAGTCGCCCGACACTTCGAGCGCATAATGTTCGCCTGAGCCGAGCAGCGCCGCGGGGACCGCGAGATTGTCATGATTTTCGAACGCCTCGATCGGCACACCCGCGGCGATCTTGCCGTGGAGCGGAACCTCGACGATGTCGTTCGCGGCGATCGGACGCATCGCGGGGGCGGGCTTGCGCAGCGGCACGACATTGTCGCGATCGGTGCTGACGGCCGCCTTGCCGCCCTCGGGAAGCTTGACGACCTCGAGCGCGCGGGCGCGGTTGGGGAGGCGGCGGAGGAAGCCGCGCTCCTCGAGCGCGCTGATCAGGCGGTGGATTCCCGATTTGGACTTGAGCCCGAGCGCCTCCTTCATCTCCTCGAACGACGGCGAGATGCCGCTCGCGTCGAGCTTTTGCTGGATGAAGTGGAGCAGTTCATGCTGCTTGGCGGTCAACATCGGGCGTTCTCCATGATGCCGGTTTCGGACATAAGGAGAACGATAATGGAACAGAAGCGAACTTGTCAAGCGATGTCGATATAATCCGCCGCGTCGCCCGCCGCGCGGGACGGCGCACCGATCTCGCGGATGACGAGCGCATTCGCCGCAGCGAGCGGAAAGGTGCGGCCGCTGTCCTGTCCGTCGAAGGGCGAGAGAAGGCCGTCGTCGATCCGTCCGCGCAAATAGTCGCGTCGCGCGCCGCCGGGGCCGAGGGGGGCCGCGAGCGGGGCCCTGCGCAGTTGCGGGAGCGGGGCTCGCGCGCCGGCGAGATGGCGGACGAGGGGGAGCAGGAACAGGGTCGCAGTAACGAAGGCCGACGAGGGGTTGCCGGGCAGGCCAAGCAGCAGCGCGTCGCCGAGCGTGCCCGCGATCAGCGGCTTGCCGGGGCGCATCGCGATCTTCCAGAAATCGAGCCGCCCGCCGGCATCGTCGAGCGCGCCGCGGACATGGTCGTGATCGCCGACCGAGGCGCCGCCGACGGTGACGATGACGTCGTGACGTCGCGCCAGGTCTTTTAATACCTTGGATAAAATTTCACGGTCGTCGCGGATGTGGAGCGGGATGCTGACCACGGCGGGCTCGGCGGCGAGCATCGCGGCGAGCATCGTGCCGTTGCTGTCGGGGATCTGGCCGGGCGCGAGCGCACGGCCCGGCTGGACGAGTTCGTCGCCGGTGGTGAGGATCGCGACACGCGGGCGGGCGCCGACCACAAGCTGCGCGTCGCCACCCATGATCGCCGCGGCGATCGCACCGGCGTTGAGCCGGGTTCCGGCGGCGACGAGCGTGGCGCCGGTAGCGAAGTCGCTGGCGCGGTCGCGAATATGGGCGCCCTGGGCCTCCGGGCCATCGCCGGTCAGCGTCAGGACCGTGCCGTCGGCGGCGACATCTTCCTGCAGGATGACCGTGTCGGCGTCGTGGGGGACCATCGCGCCGGTGAAGATGCGGATCGCCTGACGCGCGCCGAGGGGCAGGACGGGCGCGGAGCCTGCGGCGACCTCGCCGATGATCGTCCATGGTCCCGGCAGGTCGGCGAAACGGATCGCATAACCGTCCATCGCCGAAAGCGGCGCCGCAGGCTGGTCGCGCAATGCGATGATATCGTGCGAAAGATATCGGCCAAGCGATTCGGAAAAGGCGATATTTTCTGGAGGAAGCGGCGTGCGGAGCGCGAGCAGGCGTGCCTGCGCCTCCTCGACGGGGAGCAGCTTGCTCATTCGGCGTGCCAGTCGCCCGAGCGGCCGCCGCTCTTTTCGAGCAGGCGGATATCGCCGAGCACCATCGCGCGGTCGAGCGCCTTCGCCATGTCGTAGAGGGTGAGCAGCGCGACCGAGGCGGCGGTGAGCGCCTCCATCTCGACCCCCGTCGGCCCCGTGGTCGCGGCGGTCGCGGTGACCGAAATGCCGGTTTCCTCCCATTCGAACTCGACGCCGACCTTGGTGAGCGCGAGAGGATGGCAGAGCGGGATGAGGTCGGCGGTGCGCTTGGCGCCCATGATCCCGGCGATGCGCGCGGTCGAGAGGACGTCGCCCTTGGGCGCGTTGCCGGTGCGGATGGCTTCGAGCGCTGCAGGGGACATGGTGATGCGGCCGGTGGCGACGGCGCGGCGCGCGGTTGCGGGCTTGGCGCCGACGTCGACCATATGGGCGGCGCCGCTTTCGTCGAGATGAGTCGGGCGTTGGGTCATGGCGATGAAGCCAAGCAACGCTGCGGAGGAAAGGCAAGGAGAGATAATGACAGGCGGTCAGGTAACGATGATTTCCAGCGATGGGTCCGACACCTGCGTCGCTTCGCAGCGCGTCTTGAAATCGGCGAGGCCGGCGCGCCACCACCGGTGCTCGGCACGGATCTTGTCGAAGCCTGCGGCGAGCGCGGTCATGTCGATGTGATATTCGCCGACGACCCGCATCGGTCCGGCGGGTCCGTTGGGAAAACTATGCGGGTCATATTTCCGGGGTTCGACGAATATATCGAAGACCGTCAGCGCTTCGAGCCCGCTGCCCCAAGCCAGGAGGTTCGCGACCGGCATCGTCAGGTCCATGTTGGAGGTATCGCCATAATTGCTGATCAGCGCGGGTTCGAGCGGGCTGAGGAAAAGCATGCGGTCATTGCCGTTCGCGTAGGGGAGGACTTCGCTGTTGCGGACCACGACCGATTGGTGCCAGCGCTCCTTTTTCCGCATCGACCGGGCGACGCCGTCGATATTGACGATGCGGATCATCGCTTTGGCAGACGGATCGGGCGTAGGCGTCTTGTCCCAGACATTGCCGCCGGGCCATTCGATCATGACCGTCATGCCGCTTGGCTGTCCGGCGGGGAGGATGATGGACTGTTCCGCCATCAGGCCGGCCGGGAGGGGCGGGGCGCGCCTGGGTAGATAATCGGACGTCCATCGGCCGCTTTCGGAAAAGATCGCGCCCGCTTCAGTGTACAGCGTGTCGAATTCGAGCGTGCCGCCGAAGCCGTCGAGGGGCGCGCGGTGACGACATTGATACATGGTTTTCGGCCATTCGGCCGCTTGGGCCGAGCCACTTTCCTGCGCCGATGCCGCCTGACCCAGCAACGGGGCGGCCATCGGCAGCGCCAAAAGCCATGATAGCCGATTGATTCCCGCCATCCTTCTTTCCCTGGTTCCCGGTGTCGATCCGGTTCTTGTAACCGCCTGCTGTAACCGGCGAGATATTACCGGTTCGTATAGGATACCGGTCGGTGATGGGGGGCGAGCTGGTTCTGCTGCGGGTTACGAAAACCGGTTCCGGGCGGAAGGGGGCATAGAAGAGCTGATCCCCGGCGAAGGCCGGGGTCCAGGGCGTCATACTGCTCTGGACCCCGGCCTTCGCCGGGGAACGGGTCGTGGCGGAATGTCCGCTCCCCACCCCAAAGCAGACACTACCCCTCCAGCAACGCTTTCGTCGCCGCGGCCACATCCGCCTGTCGCATCAGGCTTTCACCGACGAGGAAGGTCTTCACGCCGCTGGCCGCGAGGCGTTGGCAGTCGGCGTGGGTGGCGATGCCGCTTTCGCCTACGAGCAGGGTGCCGGCCGGAACCAGCTTCGCGAGGCGTTCGGTGACCGCGAGGTCGGTCTCGAACGTCCGCAAATCACGGTTGTTGACGCCGATCAGGCGCGACTGGAGCGCGGTCAGCGCGCGGCTTAGCTCGGCTTCGTCATGGACCTCGACGAGGACATCCATGCCGCGTTCGATCGCCGCGGCCTCGATGGCCTGCATCTCGGCGTCTTCCAGTGCGGCGACGATGATCAGGATCGCGTCGGCGCCGATCGAGCGTGCTTCGGCGACCTGCCAGGGATCGATCATGAAATCCTTGCGCAGCACCGGCAGGTCGCACGCGGTGCGCGCGGCGATCAGAAATTCCTCATGCCCCTGGAAATAAGGCGCGTCGGTGAGCACCGAGAGGCACGCCGCGCCGCCGGCCTGATAAGCACGAGCGTGGTCGGCGGGATCGAAATCTTCGCGAATCAGTCCCTTGGACGGCGAAGCTTTCTTGATTTCGGCGATCAGCGCGAAGCAGCCGGCGTCGATCTTTGCCTGCAGCGCGGCGGCGAAACCGCGCACCGGGCCGGCGTCGATGGCGTCGAGATCGGCCATCGTGCGCGACTGGCGGCGCTCGGCGACCTCTTCGGCCTTGGTGGCGAGGATTTGGGTGAGCTTGTTCATTTGTAAGCGATCCAGCAGTCGAGCAGTGCGTTGGCGAGGCCCTTGTCGATCGCTTCGGCGGCTTCCTCGACGCCTTCGGTCCGCGTTCGGACCGCGCCCGCGACGAGGAGGGCCTCGGCGGCGTTGTAGAGCACGGCGTCGCGATAGGCACCGGGTTCGCCCTGGAGCAGGCCGCGCAGCGCGCGCGCATTGAAAGCGGCGTCGCCGCCGCGCAGTTCCTCGAGCGGGTGTGTCGGCAGGCCCGCGTCGGCGGCGTGGCTGCGCTGCATGACGACGCCTTCGGGGGTGACCACCGCGACTTCGTTGCCGCCCGCGAGCGACAGTTCGTCGAGGCCTTCGTCGCCCGAGATGACGCGCGAATGCTCGGTGCCGAGCCGGTGCAGCGCCTCGGCATAGACGGCGACATAGGCGGGGCGCGCGATGCCGACGAGCTGGCGCGTGACGCGTGCGGGGTTGGCGAGCGGGCCCATCAGGTTGAAGATGGTCCGGCGGCCGAGCGCCTTGCGGATCGGCATGATGCGCTTCATCGCCGGATGCCGCGTTCCCGCGAAGAGGAAGCAGATGCCGAGGTCGGCAAGCTGTTCCTGCGCCATATGGTCGGCGCGGTCCATGTCGAGGCCGAGGGCTTCCAAGGTATCGGCGGCACCGGATTTCGACGAAGCGGCACGATTTCCGTGCTTTGCGACCGGAACCTCGCATGCTGCCACGACAATGGCGACCGCGGTCGAGACGTTCAATGTATGATGGCCGTCGCCGCCGGTGCCACAGACGTCGATCGCGCCCGCAGGGGCCTCGATCGCGATCAGCCGGTCGCGCATCGCCTGCGCCGCGGCGGCGATTTCGACCATCGTCTCGCCGCGGTCGGACAGCGCGGCCAGGAAGCCGGCGATATCATCGTCGCTGCCGCCGCCGTCGAGCATCGTCGCGAAGGCGTGCGCGGCCTCGTCATGATCGAGCAGCGCGGCCGGATCGGGGAAGGGACCGAAGCGGCTCATGCCGACTGGCGTTCGCGCACCGGCAGGCCCGCGCTCGCCATGAAATTGGCGAGCATCGCATGGCCATGTTCGGTGGCGATGCTTTCGGGGTGGAACTGGACGCCATGGATCGACAGCTCGGCGTGGCGGAACCCCATCACCGCGCCGTCGTCGCTGGTCGCGTTGATGACAAGGCTGGCGGGAATATCGACCACCTCGAGGCTGTGGTAGCGCGTCGCGGTGAGCGGCGAGGGCAGGCCGGCGAACAGCCCGCTGCCGTCGTGGCAGACGGGCGAGGTCTTGCCGTGCATCAGATGGCCGCGCTGCACGATGCCGCCGAAATGCTGGCCGATCGCCTGATGTCCGAGGCAGACGCCGAGCAAGGGCCGCGCGGCGTCGGCGCAGGCGGCGACGAGGTCGAGGCTGATTCCCGCTTCATTGGGCGTGCAGGGGCCGGGCGAGATGAGGATCGCATCGGCACCGCTGGCGAGGGCCTGCGCAGCCGTGAGCGCATCGTTGCGTTCGACGCGCACCTCGGCGCCCAGCTCGATCAGATAATGAACGAGGTTGAAGGTGAAGCTGTCGTAGTTGTCGATGACGAGGATCATGGGATGGGGCGGTAGCGATTTTGCGGGAGTGGGGGAAGGGATAGAAGCTTGGGAAGGCGCAAGTCCGGCTTTTCGGGCCTAGTCGACCATCCGGACGACGATTTTGCCCTTGGCGCGGCCCGATTCGAGATAGGCGATCGCGTCGGCGATGGCGGCGAAGGGAAAGACGCGGTCGATCACGGGTTCGAGCCGTTTTTGCTCGATCAGCGCCGCCAATTCGGCGAGTTCGGCGCCGCTGGGGTGCATGAACAGATAGCGGTAGATCGCGCCATGCTTGCGGGCCTTGGCGCGGATGCCGAAGCTTGCGAACCAGAAGAGCGCGGCGAGGAGCGGGCCGCGGCCGAGATCCTTTGTCGCGGTGAGCGGTTCGGGCAGGCCCGCGACCGAGACGACGGTGGCGCCGGGTTTGACGACGGCGAAGCATTTCGCGAGCGTGTCGCCGCCGATGAGGTCGAAGGCGCCGTCCATGTCGCGGACTTCGCCCGCGAAATCCTGCGTCGTATAATCGATCACGCGGTCGGCGCCGAGCCGCTCGACGAGGTCGCGGCCGCGCGGCGAAGCGGTGGTGGTGACTTCGGCGCCGAGCCATTTGGCGAGCTGGATCGCGAAGGTGCCGACCCCGCCCGCGCCGCCGGGGATGAAGACGCGGCCGCCGGGTTTGAGGTGGAGTTCGTCGCGGAGCGCCTGCAGCGCGGTGAGCCCCGCGAGCGGGACGCCGGCGGCGGTGGTGAAATCGAGGCCGGCGGCCAGCAACGCGGCATGATCGGCGGGGACGACCGCGAGTTCGGCGAAGGCGCCCATGCGCTCCTTGGGCACGCGCGCGAAGATGCGGTCGCCGGGCGAAAAGCCGGTGACCTTCGTGCCGCACGCCTCGACGACCCCGGCGAATTCATTGCCCATGACGACGGGCATTTTAAAACCCTGCACGACCTTGAGTTTGCCGTCGCGAATCTTGAAGTCGACGGGGTTGAGCCCGGCGGCATGGACGCGGACGAGAATGTCGTCGGGCCCGGGCGTCAGCGCCGGGACGTCGCGCAGTTCGGTGGCTTCGGGGCCGCCGTAGCGGGTGAGGACGAGGGCCTTCACGGCTTTTCCGCCATCAGTTTCGCGAGATCGTCCTTCCAGAACTTCGCCCAGGTATGCGTGCTGTGCCCCTTGGTTTCGGGGCTGGCGGGGATGAGGATGAATTTGGCGCGCGGCATGCGCGGGGCGGCTTTTTCGGTGATGCCGTAGAGCGGCGGGTTGATGAAATCGTCGGCGCTGTTGATCCAGAGCACGGGGACGGTGATTTTTTCGAGGTCGGCCCAGGGATTGTAGGTGCGCGAGCTTTCAAGCTGGTAGATGGTGTCGTTGGCGTCGTTGCGGCCATAGGTGCGGGCAAAGGCCTCATCCTTATATTTTTCGGCGGCCTCGCGGGTCGGATATTGCGCCTGCAGCGCATAGGGATTGGCGCCCGCGATCATGCTGAGCGCGGCGGCGGTCCGCAGGCCGGCGGCGGGGGGCGCGCTGTAATTACCGTCCTGCCACAGCGGATCGGCCTTGATCGCGTCGATCGACAAGGTGCGCCACATGCGGTTCTGGCCCGCGATCTCGACCGGCAGGCAGGCGAAGGGGGCGAGGCGCTCGGCGAAGCCGGGCCAGGTCTCGCCCCAGACGAAGGCGTGCATGCAGCCCATCGAGGTGCCGAGGATGAGCTTCAGCTTCTGCACCCCGAGCTTTTCGGTGAGCAGGCGGTGCTGCGCCGCGACCATGTCGGCATAGTCATATTTGGGGAATTTCATCCGCAGCCCGTCGCTGGGCTTCGACGAGCCGCCATGGCCGATATTGTCGGGCAGGATGACGTAATATTTGCTCGTATCGAGCGGCTGGCCGGGGCCGAAAAGCTCGCTCGCGAACTGTGGCTGGAAGAATTGTTTGCCGGTGCCGCCGGTGCCGTGGAGAATCATCACGGCGTTGGTGACACTACCTTTCGCGTCGCGCTGTGGAGTGCCGAGCGTGGTGTAGTGGAGCTTGATCTCGGGCAGTTTCTCGCCGGTCGCGAAGGTGAAATCCTGGAGGATCGCATCGGCTTCGGTGGCGCCTTCGATCTGGGCTTGGGCGGGCGTAGCGGCTGCGAGCAGCAGGGCGAGGGGGACGATGAATTTCAGCATGGGGTGAAGCTAGCGCGTTTGCGGAGCGGTGATAAGTCCTCTGCGTCGCGAGATCGACGAGGGTTTCGGCAACGGCGGCTTTAGGGGGTGGAGAGAGGAGCTTCGCCCTCTCCCGTCGGGAGAGGGATACGCAGGCTTGGTTGCGCAGCAACCTAGCCGAAGTTGGGTGAGGGGATTGATCGATGACCTTGAAAGCTCACCCCAGACACCCTCACCCAACCCTCTCCCAAGGGGAGAGGGCTTTATGGCCGCAATCGGTTGCCTCCGGATCGCACCCTATCGGACGGATCAAATGGTGCCGGCGCTCACTGCCCATACCCCGGCATGCCCGCCAGCCGTACTGCCTCGCGCGCCGCCGCGAACAGCGCGCCGGCCTTGGCCTCGCACTCGCGCTGTTCATACGCGGGGTCGCTGTCGGCGACGATGCCGGCGCCGGCCTGGACGTGCATTTCGCCATCCTTGACGATCGCGGTGCGCAGCACGATGCAGCTGTCCATATTGCCGTCGGGGGCGAAATAGCCGACGCCGCCCGCGTAAGGCCCGCGCGCGTCGGCCTCGAGTTCGGCGATGATCTGGCAGGCGCGGACCTTCGGTGCGCCGCTGACCGTGCCCGCCGGGAAGCCCGCGAACAGCGCGTCGATCGCATCCTTGTCGGGCGCGATGCGGCCGATGACGTTCGATACGATGTGCATGACATGGCTGTAGAATTCGACGGTATAGCTGTCGGTGACGGTCACGCTGCCGCCGATTGCCGCGCGACCGACGTCGTTGCGGCCGAGGTCGAGCAGCATCAGATGCTCGGCGCGTTCCTTGGGATCGGCGAGCAGCGATTCGCGGTTATACGCGTCCTCGGCGCTGGTTCGCCCGCGCGGGCGGGTGCCCGCGATCGGGCGGATCGTGATCTCGCCGTCGCGTACCCGCACGAGGATTTCGGGGGACGAGCCGATCAGCGCGAAGCCCGGTAGGTCGAGGAAATAGAGGAAGGGCGACGGATTGATGCGGCGGAGCGCGCGATAGAGGTCGAAGGGCGGCAGGTCGAACGGGGTCGAGAAGCGCTGCGACAGCACGACCTGGAAGATGTCACCCGCGGCAATATAGTCCTTCGCGGTCGCCACCATTGCGGCGAAATGCTCGGGCGTGGTCGCGGGATTGGCGGCGATGGTCGCCGGGTCGGTCAGCGTGGTCGCGTGCTCGGCATGCGGATTGCCGGTCGCGAGGCGCGCGGCGATGGCGTCGAGCTTGTCCTGCGCGGCGTCGATTGCGCGGTCGATCGGCGCATCGTCGTCGGGCCAGATCGGCGCGATCAGGAAAAGTTCGTCGGCGAGCCGGTCGAAGACGAGGATGACCGTCGGGCGTACGAAGACCATGTCGGGCAGGCCGAGCCCGGCGCCCGGCGCGCGCGGGATGCGCTCGACGAGGCCGATGGTTTCATAGGCGAAGAAGCCGACCAGCGTCGCGAGCGCCTTGGGCAGCGCGTCGGGCACATCGAAACGGCATTCGGCGACGAGGTCGCGCAGCGCTTGCAGCGCCGGAGCGGCGACGGGCGCGAAATTATCGCGGTCACGCTGCCAGTCGCGGTTTATGCGCGCGGCGTCGCCGCGTACCTCGAACATCAAATCGGGATCGAGGCCGATCAGGCTGTAGCGGCCGCGCGTCTCGCCGCTTTCGACCGATTCGAGCACCCAGTCGCCGCGTCCCGGCGCGATCAGCTTGAGCGCCGCCGACACCGGGGTTTCGACATCGGCGATCAACCGCTGCCAGACGACCGCGCCGCGACCCCCGGCCAGCGCTTCGAGCGCGGCAGCTCTACCCTCCAGGCTCACCCTTATTCGGCGACCGGTGCGTCGCCGGTCAGTTCCTTGCGCAGCTGGTCGATCAGCTTCTGGTTGAGCTTGACGCCGACGCGCTTGCGGGCGTCCTGCATCATCTGGGCGACGAGTTCGTTGCCGAAGGCAGGGCCGAGCGGGCCGGCGATCGCGGCGACGCGTTCGGGCTGGATATCCTTCGGGTTCGGACGCTCGACCTTGCCGAGCGCGATCACCATCCAGCCGCGGTTGCCGGGGATTTCGAGCGTCTTGACGCTGCCCTGTGCCATCGAGAAGAGCAGGGCGAGTTCGGGGGGCACGCGCTGGCCGCCCGCGCCGAGTTCGGCGCGAAGCCCGCCGATCGTCTGGACGTTGCCGATGTTCGGCCCGGCGGCGCGCACCGCGTCGGCGAAGCTCTGCTTGCCCTCGACCGCCTTGACGATCGCGCGCGCCTTGTCGCGGGCGACCTTCTGGCCCTGTGCGAGCTTCCAGTCGGCGAGGAGGTCGGCGCGGATCTGCGCGAAGGGCGGCGGCGCCGCGGGGACGACCGACTTGATCGCATAGACGGCGAATTTCTCGTTCTCGACCAGCGTCGCGAGATGGGTCTCGCCCGCGTCGCTGCCCTGGAACGCCTGACTGATCATCGGCGCGAGGTCGGCTGCGAGCGCGAAGGCGGGCTGTGCAGGCGCCCGGCCGCTGGGCAGCAAGGCCGGGGTTTCGACGAGCGTGAGCTTGCGGTCGGTGGTGATCTCGTCGATCGACACGCCCTCGTTCACCGCGTCCTGAACGCCGTTGTAGAAACTGATGATCGCCTCTTCGGCCTTGCTCTTTTGAAGCTGGGCGCGGATTTCGGGGGTGGCGTCGGCGAGCGTCTTGGCCGGTGTCGCGGTGATCGTCTCGACCTGCGCGATGGTCCAGCCGAGGCCGGTCTGTGTCGGGCCGAGGATGTCGCCGCGCTTGGCGGCGAAGGCGGCCTTGGCGGCGGCGCTGTTGGTCATGCCCGAATAGGCGGTCAGCGTGACGTCGCCCGACGAACCGGCGGTGAGGCCGGCGGCCTGCGCGGCGGCGGCGATCG
The DNA here is from genome assembly GCF_001427085.1 of Sphingopyxis sp. Root1497. NCBI lineage: Bacteria > Pseudomonadati > Pseudomonadota > Alphaproteobacteria > Sphingomonadales > Sphingopyxidaceae > Sphingopyxis > Sphingopyxis sp. Root1497. The sequence goes on along the minus strand of NZ_LMGF01000004.1, from coordinate 306,280 downwards.
ACGAACCGCCGCGAACCTTGGCCGCGATGCTGTTCGCGCTCGCCTGGTCGGGCGCGATGATCTGCGCGAAGCGGCGCGTCTCGGTCGCGGCGAAGCGCGCGGCGTTTGCCTTGTAGATGTCGGCGATTTCCTTGTCGGTCACCGCCGCGACTGGCGCGATGCTGCGGTCGAACACTGCATATTGCAGCACGCGGCGCTCGGGAATGCTGAAGCGGGCGCGATTCTCGCCCAGATATTTCTGCAGCACCGCGTCGCCCGGATCGGCGGTCGGGGCGAAGCTGCTGGAGGGAATATAGGTCGCCTGGCCCTCGCGCCGTTCGAGCAGCAGCGCGGCATAGGGCTGCGCCATGGCGGGCGCGACGCGCGGCATGCTGCCGACCGGGACCGCGAGCTGTTCGGCGTAAATCTGCTGCGCGATGTCGCTGCGCAGCGCGGCTTCGGTGATGTTGTTCTGGCGCAGGAACGCGTCGAACACCGTCTTGTCGAAATTGCCCGATACGCCCTTGAACACCGGCAGGTCGGCGATGCGGCTGTCGATCAGGCGCTTGCTGATCCCCAAGCCGAGGGTGTCGGCATATTGGGTGAAGGCCGCGCCGTCGATGAGCTGGTCGAGCGTCTGCTGGAGCCCGCCGGCCTCGACAAAGGCGTCGATCGTCAGCGTCGGCTGGTCGCGGCGTGCCTGATCGAACGAGCGGCGCACCTGGTCGCGCAGTTCGGCATAACCGATGTCGGTATCGCCGACGCGCGCGACATTGGAGCCGCCGACCCCGCCGCCGAGCGGCGAATTGCCGCCGATATCGCCGAGCGCGAAGGCAACGCCGACGAGCGCGACGAAGGCGAGGGCGAGAATCTTGCCGATCGTGGAGGAAAAGAGGCTGCGGATCGCGGTAATCATCGAAGGGGCAATCTTTCGAATAGGGTGCGCGGGCGCGCAATTCGGTGCGGCTTTAGGCGGGTCGGGCAGCGGCATCAAGGCGCGAAAGTGGCCCGGCGCGCCGCAGGCGCGTCTTGCCTAGCGCCATCGCCCGCCGCTAGGGGCGTCGCAACCGGAACAACAGCGAGAGGAAATGGCGATGGCGCGGCGCAAATATGTGGTCGGCAACTGGAAGATGAACGGCGTGTCGGCATCGCTCGCCGAGGCGCAGGCGATCTTCGCCGCCGCTGCCGAGCACAAGGCGGTCGATGTCGCGCTTTGCCCGCCCTTCACGCTGATCGGCGCGATGGTCGCCGCCGTGCCGGGCGGAGCGGTCGGCGGGCAGGATTGCCACAGCGCCGCATCGGGCGCCTTCACCGGGGCGGTCGCCGCGGCGATGCTGGCCGATGCCGGCGCCAGCCTGGTGATCGTCGGACACAGCGAACGCCGCGAAGGCTGCGGCGAGAGCGACCAGGATGTAAAAGCGAAGGCCGAGGCGGCGCTGGGCGCCGGACTCGATGTCATCCTGTGCGTCGGCGAGCCGCGCACGGTCCGCGAATCGGGCGGCGCGATCGACCATGTGCTGGCGCAGGTGCGGGAATCGCTGCCCGACAGTTTCGATCCGACGCGGCTCGCGATCGCCTATGAACCGATCTGGGCGATCGGCACCGGGCTGGTACCGACGACCGAGGATGTCGCGGCGATGCACGGATCGATCCGCGCCGCGCTGTCCGCACGGATCGGCACGGGATCGGATGTGCTGCGGCTGCTCTATGGCGGGTCGGTCAATGGCGACAATGCCGCCGAACTGCTGGGCGCCGGCGACGTCGACGGCGCGCTGGTCGGCGGGGCGAGCCTGACGGCGGGCAAGTTCCTGCCGATCGTCGCGGCGGGAGGGAGTCTCTCTCAATAGGCTTCCAAGTTCGTTCGCATCGAGCGCAGTCGAGATGCCGATCGGTCGCGCGCGGTCGCGGGGTGTCTCGACTTCGCTCGACACGAATGGGAAAGGGGAGGGCCGACAGCATCGTTTTTCTTGCGTGGACCCTGGCTGGTCCTTGCGGGTTGAAGATTTCGCGCGCCATCTCTATGTGCACCGCCAGATTGGCCCATTTGCGGCACCCCGTTTCAGGATGATATGATGTCGAACCTCTTCACCTTCCTGCTTGTCGTCCAGGCCGTTGTGGCGGCCGCGATGATCGGCGTCATCCTGATGCAGAAGTCGGAAGGTGGCGGGCTTGGCGTCGGTGGCAGCCCCGCGGGTCTGTTGTCGGCGCGCGGCGCGGCCGATTTCATGACGCGCGCCACGACGATCCTCGCGACGGCGTTCGTCGGTCTGTCGATCGTGCTTGCCGCCATGGCTTCGGTCGGCGGTTCGGGCAGCACCACGCTCGACACCTCGCTGTCGAAATCGGCGCAGCCCGCAAGCGGCGCGGCGACCGGGCTGACCGCCCCGGCGCAGGCCCCCGCGAACGGCGCCCCGGCGCAGGCACTGCCGAGCGACGATCCGCTGGCCGCCGCCGCAGCGGCCGCCGCTGCCGATACGCCCCCCGCCGCACCGCCGGCTCCCGCCAAGAAATAAGCGGCGGCGCCGCAAGGCGCCTCCCGCTGCCCGCATTCGTGCGCGGCGGAATTATTTCCGCCGTTTGCGATTCGACGGCTTGCGCCGTCCCCCTCCTGTTGAGTAAGTCTTTCCTCCCATGGCGCGGTTCATTTTTATCACCGGCGGCGTGGTCTCCTCGCTTGGCAAAGGTTTGATGGCGGCAAGCCTCGCGGCTTTGCTGCAAGCGCGCGGCTATCGCGTCCGTATCCGGAAATTCGATCCCTATCTGAACGTCGATCCGGGGACGATGTCGCCCTATCAGCACGGCGAAGTCTATGTGACCGACGACGGCGCCGAGACCGACCTCGATCTTGGCCATTACGAGCGCTTCACCGGCGTCGCGGCGCGGCAGAGCGATAACGTCACCTCGGGCCGCATCTATCAGCAGATCATCACCAAGGAACGTCGCGGCGACTATCTGGGCGCGACGGTGCAGGTCGTCCCGCACGTCACCGACGCGATCAAGGCGTTCGCGCGGACCGACATCGACGACCTCGATTTCGTGCTGTGCGAAATCGGCGGCACGGTCGGCGACATCGAATCGCTGCCGTTCATCGAGGCGATCCGCCAGCTGCGCAACGAGGAAGGCCGCGACAAGACGCTGTCGGTCCATGTCACGCTGGTGCCGTACATCGCCGCCGCGGGCGAATTGAAGACCAAGCCAACCCAGCACAGCGTGCGCGAACTCGCGTCGCTGGGCGTCCAGCCCGACATCCTGCTCTGCCGCTGCGAAAAGCCGCTGCCCGATGGCGAGCGCGCCAAGATCGCGCAATTCTGCAACGTGCGGAAGGAAGCGGTGATCCCCGCGCTCGACGCCGACAGCATCTATTCGGTGCCGGTGCAATATCATGGCGAAGGCCTCGACAACGAAGTGCTGCGCGCTTTCGGCATCCACGATGCGCCCGACCCCGACCTGACGCGCTGGTTCGACATCATGGACCGCAAGCAGCACCCCGAGGGCGAAGTGACGATCGGCGTCGTCGGCAAATATGTCTCGCTGCCCGATGCGTACAAGAGCCTGAACGAGGCGCTGGTCCATGGCGGCATGGCGAACCGGGTCAAGGTCAACATCCGCTGGCTCGACGCCGAGATGTTCGAAAGCGGTGAGGATCTCGCCGCCAATCTCGAGCCGCTGCACGGCATCCTCGTCCCCGGCGGCTTTGGCGAACGCGGGTCGGAGGGCAAGATTTCGAGCGTGCGCTTCGCGCGCGAACGTGGTGTGCCCTTCTTTGGCATTTGCCTTGGCATGCAGATGGCGTGCATCGAGGGCGCGCGCAACACGAGCGGCATCGCGGCGGCATCGAGCACCGAATTCGGCAAGACCGACGAGCCGGTGGTCGGCATGATCACCGAATGGATGAGCGATGAGGGGCTGCAGCAGCGCGGCGCCGACACCGACCTTGGCGGCACGATGCGGCTGGGCGCCTATGAAGCGAAGCTGTCGCCGAACAGCCATGTCGCGGCGGTCTATGGCGCCAATGCGATCAGCGAGCGCCACCGCCACCGCTACGAGGTCAACGGCGCCTATCGCGAGCGGCTCGAATCGGGCGGTCTCGTTTTTTCGGGCATGTCGCCCGACGGCATGCTACCCGAAATCGTCGAGCGGCCGGATCATCCATGGTTTATCGGGGTGCAATTCCATCCGGAACTCAAGTCGAAACCCTTCGATCCGCACCCGCTGTTCGCCGGGTTCATCGAAGCGGCGGTGAAGCACAGCCGGCTGGTCTAACGCCGGGCAACAGGGGCAACGGGGCTTATGGATCACGCGAAACTCGCCGAGCTACAGGGCCCCGACAGCATATTTTCCGGCCTGTCGGTCGAGGATTGGGCCGACATCGCGAGCCGCGCGGTGCAGATCAACTTCGTCAAGGGCAGGGAATTGCTCGTCCAGGGCGATCCCGGCGACATGATGCTGATCCTGACCGAAGGCACGGCGCGCGTGTCGATGCTGACCGCCGGGGGACGCGAGATCGTGCTCGCCTATGCCGAACCCGGCGCGGTGCTAGGTGAGATCGCGCTGCTCGACGGCGGCGAGCGCACAGCTTCGGTCACCGCGACGAGCGCCGGCAGCGCGCTCCAACTCGGTCGCAACGCGCTGCGCGATTTTGCCACCAGCCACCCTGATTTCGCCTGGTCGCTGATGCAGCAGCTCGCGCGGCGGCTGCGCACCGCCGACCAGACGATTGAAAGCGACCGCGCCTATGCGTCGGGGCCGCGGCTGGCGCGCTACCTCAAGCGCCTGATTCGCAAGGACAGCATCGAGACGACGCACCGCGTCGAGCTCAGCCAGACCGAACTCGGCAATTTCGCGGGGATGAGCCGCGAGCATATCAACCGCCAACTGCGCAGCTGGGAGGAATCGGGAGTCATCTCGCTCGAACAGGGGCGGGTGCGCGTGCTCGATACCGACATGCTCGAGGATATCAGCGAGAGCGAGGGGTAGAATCACAACGCCCGGGCCTCGATCTCGAGACCCGGGCGCCTGTGACGAACTACCGCCATCCCCCTTTGCGTGGACGAGGCGAAGCGTCCACACTCCCTGAAACCGGGCCTTTAGCCGCGTGATCCAGAAGTCATCGGGCTAGGCTCCCGGGCGCCGCTTGTCACCCTCTGGCAGTTAGCTTGCGATGCTTTTGCGAAGCCCTGTGGCCGATGGGCAACAGATTTTGCGAATCACTCGCAAGGACTCTCCGCTTACGGCGCCCATTGCCAGCAACCGGGAGGCCCCCTAAAGCGGCGCTATGACGGCATTTTCCAGCGCGTTTCACGGACCGACCCTATGATCCTGCGTCCCTATGAACGCACCATCTTCAAACGTTATCTGCTTCCGGCGCGCGGCGAGGGGTTCATCTTCGTCGCCGCGTCGTTCAGCTTCGTCGCGGTGATGCTCGGCGTCGCGGCGCTCGTCATCGTGATGAGCGTCGTGAACGGGGTGCGCGGCGAGTTGTTCGACAAGATCGTCGGACTCAACGGCCATGCGGTGGTGCAGGGCTTTGGCGGCCGCATCGATAATTGGCGCGACGTGCTGAAAGAGGTGCGCGCGACGCCCGGGGTGACGTCGGCGACGCCGATCATCGAACAACCGCTGCTGACCACCTTCAACGGCCGGGTCGAGGGCGTCGCGGTGCGCGGCATGCTGGTCGACGACATCCGCAAGAACGACGTGCTGAAGGGCGAGGTGCTGCAGGGCAATCTCAATCGCCTGACCGACGGGTCGGGCGAGGTGGCGCTGGGGTCCGAACTGGCGCGCAACCTGGGCGCGAACGTCGGGTCGCAGATCACGATCATCAACCCCGCCGGGCGCTCGACGCCGTTCGGGACGGTGCCGCGCGAGATCAGCTATTCGGTCGGAGCGATCTTCGAGATCGGGGTCTATGACTTCGACAAAAGCTATATCATCATGCCGATGGCCGATGCGCAGTTGCTGCTGCTGACCGGCGACCAGATCGGAATCATCAAGGTTCAGACCGAAAATGCCGACAAGGTCGGCGAAATCCTTGCGCCGCTGTCGCAAAAACTCGCGGCGACGGCGATCGTCGCCGACTGGCGGTCGACCAACAGCAGCCTGTTCGAGGCGCTGGAGGTCGAGCGCGTCGCGCTGTTCGTGATCCTGTCGCTGATCATCCTCGTCGCGGCGTTCAACATCGTGTCGTCGCTGATCATGCTGGTGCGCGCCAAGACGCGCGACATCGCGATCATCCGCACGATGGGCGCGCCGCGCGATTCGGTGCTGCGCATCTTCGTCGCGATCGGCGTGGCGATCGGGGTCGGCGGGACGATGGTCGGGCTGATCCTCGGCTTTGTCGCGCTCTATTTCCGCAAGGGGATATTGAACGGGATCGGCTATTTGTCGGGGCAGAATCTGTGGGATCCATCGGTGCGGTTCCTGACCGAATTGCCGTCGAAACCCAATCCGGTCGAGATCGGGGTGGTGGTGGTGATGACGATCGTCTTCAGCTTCCTCGCGACGCTCTATCCGGCGTTCAAGGCCGCGAATACCGATCCGGTGCAGGTGCTGCGTTATGAATGATATTTTGCAGCTGACCGCGCTGACGCGCCACTTCGAACAGGGCGGCGCGCGCATCGATGTGCTGCGCGGCATCGATGCGCGGTTGCGTCCGGGGGAGATCGTGGCGCTGCTTGGCCCTTCAGGGTCGGGCAAGTCGACCTTGCTGCAGGCGGTCGGGCTGCTCGAAGGCGGCTTTGGCGGCAAGATCATGATCGACGGCGAGGATGCGACGCGCTTCGACCAGGGCGAGCGCACCAAGACGCGGCGCGAGAAGATCGGCTTCGTCTATCAGTTCCATCATCTGCTGCCCGATTTCAACGCGATCGAGAATGTCGTGCTGCCGCAGCTGATCCGGGGTGCCAAACAGGCCGAGGCCGAGGCGCGCGCCGAGGAACTGCTCACACGGCTGGGGCTGGGCGAGCGGTTGCACCACAAACCGAGCAAGCTGTCGGGCGGCGAGCAGCAGCGCGTTGCGGTGGCGCGCGCGCTGGCCAACCGGCCTTTGCTGGTGCTCGCCGACGAGCCGACCGGCAACCTCGACGAGGCAACCGCGGACCGGGTGTTCGACCAGTTCGTCGCGCTGGTCCGCGACAATGGATCGGCGGCGCTGGTCGCGACGCACAACGAGCGGCTCGCGGCGCGGATGGACCGCGTCCTGCGCCTGCACGAAGGGCGGATCGAGGAAGAAATCATCATGGCGGATCTGAGGAGAGGGCGAGATGGGACTTTATGATCTTTCGGCAAAGCTGCCGGGCGGCGGCACGCAATCGCTGGGCGATTATCAGGGCAAGGTGCTGCTGATCGTCAACACCGCGTCGAAATGCGGCTTCACCCCGCAATATGAGGGGCTGGAGGAACTGTACCGCGACTATAAGGACCGCGGGCTCGAAATCCTCGCCTTTCCGTGCAACCAGTTCGGCGCGCAGGAGCCCGGCGATGCGGCGGAAATCGCGAATTTCTGTTCCTTGACCTATGACGTGTCCTTTCCGCTCATGGCGAAGGTCGACGTCAATGGCAGCGATGCCGACCCGATCTTCAAGCATTTGAAGAAGGAGCAGACCGGTCTGCTCGGCAGCGGGATCAAGTGGAATTTCACCAAGTTCCTGGTCGGCCGCGACGGCAAGGTGGTGTCGCGCCATGCGCCGACGACCAAGCCCGAAGCGCTGCGTAAAGAGATCGAGGAATTGCTCGGCTGAGGAGTAGCCGGTGGCGGGGATGAAGCGGACGACGCGGATGGTCCTGAAGCGGTTCGCGATCATCTGCGCATGGCTTGCCGTCTATTTTGTGGTGCGCGAAAATTTCGGGTGGACAGGCGTTCTCCTGCTCGTGCCTCTCGCCTTCGCGATCGGATATGTCGTGCCGGTGATCGCGCGGAAATGGGCGGAGCGCGACGCGATTAAATGAGTGCCGGAGACCGTATCGGGCCTTCCCCGAATCGTCACATATGCCTAGCGTCATTCGATGGCCTACAGCCCCTTTGTCCCCCTGCGCGTCTTTTCCAGTTACACGATGCTGGAGGGGGCGATCGACCCGAAAGCCATTGCGAAAGCCGCGCGCGAGCGCGGATTTCCGGCGGTAGCGATCTGCGACCGCAACGGGCTGTATGGCGCAATGGCGTTCGGCGAGGCGTGCAAGGCGGCGGGCGTCCAGCCGATCGTCGGCATTTTCCTCAGCGTCGCGCGGCCCGGGCCGCGACTCGCCAATGTCGCGCCGCAGATCGACTGGATCGCTCTCTATGCGCAGGACGAGGCGGGCTATAACAATCTGTGCGCGCTGGTGTCCGATGCGCATCTCGGCCGCCCGGTCGACCAGGATCCGCATGTCACCTTCGCCAAGCTCGCGGGACGCACCGATGGGTTGATCTGCCTGACTGGCGGCGGGGAGGGCGCGCTCGTGAAATTGCTCGCGGGCGAACAGAAGACGGCGGCGGACGATTATATCGAACAGCTCGAAGCGCTGTTCGGCGGGCGGCTCTATATCGAGCTGTCGCGGCGCGGCGATGCGGCCGAGAAGGCGGCCGAAAAGGCGCTGATCGACATGGCCTATGCGCGCGCGCTGCCGATCGTTGCGACCAACCCGGCGTCGTTCGTCGAGCCGCAATTCCACGCCGCGCATGACGCGATGCTGTGCATCGCGCAATCGGCCTATGTCGAGAGCGAGGACCGGCGCGTGTCGAGCCCCGAAGCCTGGCTGAAGCCCGCCGAGGCGATGGAAGACGCGTTCTCGGATTTGCCCGAGGCGATGCGCAACAGCCTTGTCATTGCACAGCGCTGCGCCTTCATGGCACCCAAACGCGCGCCGATCCTGCCCAGCCTCGCCGGCGACCGCGAGGGCGAGGCGGCGCAGCTTGCTGTCGATGCGCGCGCTGGGCTGGAGGCGCGGCTGGCGCTTTATCCCGAACTCGGCGCCGAAGAGCGGCAGGCCTATGTCGAACGCCTCGACTTTGAGGTCGGGGTCATCGTCCAGATGGGTTTTCCCGGCTACTTCCTGATCGTTGCCGACTTCATCAAATGGGCCAAGGCGCATGATATCCCGGTCGGGCCGGGGCGCGGCTCGGGCGCGGGCAGCGTCGTCGCCTGGGCGCTGACGATCACCGATCTCGATCCGCTCAAGCTGGGGTTGCTGTTCGAACGCTTCCTCAATCCCGAACGCGTGTCGATGCCCGACTTCGATATCGACTTCTGCGAAACGCGGCGCGGCGAGGTGATCCGCTATGTGCAGGAGAAATATGGCCGCGATACCGTCGCGCAGATCATCACCTTCGGTAAGCTGAAGGCGCGGGCGGTGCTGAAGGACACCGGGCGCGTGCTCCAGATGAGCTATGGGCAGGTCGACCGGCTCGCGAAGCTGGTGCCCAACCATCCGACCGATCCCTGGACGCTCGAACGCGCGCTGAACGGCGTCGCCGAGCTGATGACCGAATATAAGCAGGACGACGGGGTGCGCCGGCTGTTCGACATGGCGCGCCAGCTCGAAGGCCTGCCGCGCCACAGTTCGACCCATGCCGCGGGCGTGGTGATCGGCGACCGGCCGCTCGACCAACTCGTCCCGCTCTACCGCGATCCGCGGTCGGACATGCCGGTGACGCAGTTCGACATGAAATATGTCGAGAGCGCGGGGCTGGTGAAGTTCGACTTTCTCGGTCTCAAGACGTTGTCGGTGCTCAAGGAAGCGAAGCGCCTGCTCGCGCTGCGCGGGATCGACGTCGATCTCGATACGCTCGAATGGGACGATGTGGCCGTGTACGAGCTGCTCCAGCGCGGCGAGACGGTCGGGGTGTTCCAGCTGGAATCCGAAGGCATGCGGCGTACGCTGGCGGCGGTGAAGCCGACCAATTTCGGCGACATCATCGCGCTTGTCGCGCTGTATCGCCCGGGGCCGATGGACAATATCCCGCTGTTCGGCGCGCGCAAGAACGGGCGCGAGGCGATCGCCTATCCGCACCCGCTGCTCGAGGGTATCCTCGCCGAAACCTACGGCATCTTCGTCTATCAGGAACAGGTGATGCAGGCGGCGCAGATTCTCGCCGGCTACAGCCTCGGCGGCGCAGATTTGCTGCGCCGCGCGATGGGCAAGAAGGTCCAGGCCGAGATGGACGCGCAGCGCGAGACCTTCGTCACGGGCTGCGGCGAGCATAACCAGATCGCGCCCAAGGCGGCGAACGAGCTGTTCGACTTGATCGACAAATTCGCGGGCTATGGCTTCAACAAGAGCCACGCGGCGGCTTATGCGCTGCTATCGTACCAGACGGCCTGGCTGAAGGCGCACCATCCGCACGAATTTTTCGCGGCATCGATGTCGTTCGACAGCCACCAGACCGACAAGCTTTCGATCTTCATCGACGACATGCGGCGGCTGGGCGTCGGCATCGCGCCGCCGTCGATCAACGACAGCGAGGCCGATTTTTCGGTCGGCGAAACCGACGAGGGATTGGCGGTGCGTTACGCGCTCGGCGCGCTGAAGGGGGTCGGCGAGAAGGCGATGGAAGCGCTGGTCGCCGAGCGCCGCGCGCATGGCGACTTCGCGAGCCTCGATGATTTTGCCGGACGGATCGACCCCAAACAGCTCAACCGGCGCCAGATCGAGGCGCTCGCGGGCGGCGGGGCGTTCGATCCGGTCGAGCCCGAACGGCCGCGCGCTTTTGCCGGGGCCGAGGCGCTGCTCGCCTGCGCCAACAGTTCGGCGCACGAGCGCTCGACCGGGCAGGGCGGGCTGTTCGGCGGCGACATCGCGATAGCCCCGGCGCTGCAACTCCCGACCGCCGAACCCTGGACGCTCGGCGAGCGGATGACGCGCGAGAAGGAGGCGTTCGGCTTTTATTTCTCGGCGCATCCGGTCGAGAATTATGAGGCGATCATCGCTGCGCGTGGGGCGCGGAGTTACGGTGACATCTGCACCAATGTCGCGATGACCCCGGGAACACGCATCCCGATGATGATGGCGGCGATGGTCGAAAGCGCGCGCCCGCGCATGTCGCAGCGCGGCAATCGTTTCCTCAACCTGACGCTGTCCGACCGTAGCGGTCAGTTCCAGTCGAGCTGCTTCGACGAGCAGGCGGGCAAGATATTGGAAGCGCTGGCGGTCGACGGCGGCTGTGCGATGCTGAGCGTCGAGCTCGATCTGCTCGAAGGCGAAGAGACGCCGCGCGTGACGGTGCGCGGGGCGCAGCCGCTCGCCGATATCGCCGCAACCGCCGCGTTGCAGCTCGAATGCCGGATCGAGACGGCGAGCGCGATCGCAGACCTCGCGCGCTTTGCCGAGCAGCGCGAGGATGCGCGCGGGACAATCGTCATCACGACGCTCGATCCCGATACCGGTCTGGATATCCGGATCAACCTCGGGCGCCGCTTTGCGCTCGACCCCGACCTCGTCGCGCGGCTCGAAACGGTCGCCGGGGTGACCGATCCAAAGCTGTCGCTCGTCGCACCGCGCGATTTTCGGGTGCGCTAGCCCGATGACGCGAACGACCCGTGGCTCCTGCCTCTGCGGCGCCGTCCGCTTCGAGATTTCGGGCGAGTTTGACGCCTTTTTCCTCTGTCACTGCTCACGGTGCCGGAAGGATAGCGGCTCGGCGCACGCAGCGAACCTGTTCTCGTCGAGCGCGACGATCGCCTGGCTGGCGGGGAAAGAGACCGCCAAATCCTGGCGCCTTCCCGGCACCCGCCACGAGCGGAGCTTTTGCAGCGAATGCGGCAGCGCGCTGCCGAGCGTGCAGATGGACGGCGCCATGCTTGTCGTGCCGGCGGGGAGCCTCGACGATCCGGTCGCCATCCGGCCGACCGCGCATATCAGCTGTGCGAGCCGCGCGGACTGGGATGTCGAACTGGAGCATGTCGCGAAACTGGACGGGCTGCCCGGCTGAGGCGCGCCGGTGACGCCGGGAAATGCGCCTTTGGCCTTGCGCGGCGCGCCCTGCCGCCTCTATCCCTAGGCAAAATTCTAAAGAGGATGCCCCTATGTCCATGCAAGGCCAGCCGTTACTCGTCACCAGCCTGATCGATCACGCCGCGCGTGAACATGCGTCGCGCGAAATCGTGTCGCGCTGGGCCGACGGCAGCGTAACGCGCTCGACCTGGGGCGAGGTCGGCAAGGATGCGCGCCGCTTCGCCGCAGCGATGGCGCGGCTGGGCATCGCCAAGGGCGACCGCATCGCGACGCTGGCGATGAACCACGGCCATCACTTGGTCAGCTGGTACGGCAGCGCGGGGTTGGGCGGGGTGTTGCACACCGTGAACCCGCGGCTGTTCGATGAGCAACTCGTTTACATCATCAACCACGCCGCGGATCGCGTGCTGTTGTTCGATGCGATGTTCCTGCCGATCGTCGAGCGACTGCGCGACCAGTTGCCGACGGTCGAGCATTTCATCCTGTTCGATGCGCCCGCGCAGGGCGATTATAAATCCTACCGCGATCTGATCGACGCCGAGGACAGCAGTTTCGAGTGGGTCGACCTCGACGAACGCGATCCGGTCGGACTCTGTTACACCAGCGGCACGACGGGCAATCCGAAGGGTGTGCTCTATGAGCATCGCTCGAACGTCATCCATGCGATCACCGAGATCCAGCCCGATGTGTTCGACATGTCGAACCGCAGCGTGGTGCTGCCGATCGTGCCGATGTTCCATGCCAACAGCTGGGGCATCCCCTTCGCCGCCGCGACGGTGGGCGCGAAGCTGGTGTTTTCGGCGAGCAACGATGCGCAGGTCCTTTGCGACCTGATCCATAATGAAGGCGTGACGCACAGCGCCGGCGTGCCGACGGTGTGGATCGCGATGTTCGCGCATATGGACAAGACCGGCATCGGCTATGGCAAGCTCGCGCGGGTGATCATCGGCGGTTCGGCGTGCCCGCGCGCCATGATCGAACGCTTCATGAAGGACGATATCGAGGTCGCCCACGCGTGGGGGATGACCGAAACGTCGCCGATCGGCACCATGGGCAAGCGCCCGTGGAACTGGGACGCGATGAGCTTCGACGAAAAGGTCGACAATGTCGCCAAGCAGGGTTGCCCGCCCTTTGGTGTCGAGCTGCGGATCGTTGATGACGAGGATCAGATCCTGCCGCGCGACGGCGAGACGAGCGGGCGGCTGCAGATCCGTGGCCCGTGGATCATCCAGCGCTATTACCGCGCCGATGAGGATGCGGCCGACGAAGACGGCTGGTTCGACACCGGCGATGTCGCGCTGATCCACCCCGATGGGGTCATGCAGATCACCGACCGCGCCAAGGACGTCATCAAGTCGGGCGGCGAATGGATCAGCTCGATCGAACTGGAAAATGCCGCGCTCGGTGCACCGGGGGTGCAGGAGGCGGCGGCGGTCGGCGTCTATCACCCCAAATGGGACGAACGGCCGGTGCTGTTGGTGGTGAAGAAGCCCGGCGCCGAGGTCAGCGAGGCGAGCATCACCGCCTATCTGGGCGACAAGATCGCCAAATGGTGGCTGCCCGACGAGGTGATCTTCGTCGACGCTCTGCCGCACACCGCGACCGGCAAGCTGCTCAAGCGCCAGCTGCGCGAGGATTATAAGGACTATCGGCTGAAGTCGCTGGCTGCGGCGTGATTAAATAGGGACAGTCCCTATTAATCTTGCCGATGCTGGCGGGATTTCGAAAATCGAGCCTGGGGATAGGCGATCATATGTGGCAACTGGCTATCTTTGCGTTGGCGTCCTCGGTTCCCGTTGGGGAGCCGAAGCTTAGCGTCGATGGCGAAGCCTTCGGGCCGCAACGAAGCCTGACCTGCACCTGGTTCACCAACTTCGAGAATAGCCGGTTTGAACAATGTCAGGACGCGACGGGAAAGCTGCTTCAAGAGGGCGACGGCGCGTCGATCAAATGCGTTCGGGACACATGCGCGCAATTGGACGCTGCAGCCCGAAAAGCAGCGGATTGGCGGAAGGCTGAGCCGCCTTGGGGAAGGTTTGCGGTAAAGTTGGTCGGACGCCTAAGCCTAAATCCGCGCGAGAAGCGCTATCTGGGCGACGCCACCCAAACTGTTCTCATCGAGGATATTACGAGCGTCAGCGTGTCGAAGTAGCGGCCCCGCCTCTCGCGGTGGCGAAAAGCTTTTAAAACAATTCCATCTGCCCGTCGCGTTCGGGCGGGCGGAACAGGTCGCAGCGGAGCGGCGGGAATTTCCGGTCCATGCCATGTTCGCGCGCGGCGCGTTTGACGCGGGTGCGGATCAGGTCGGCCCACACGCCCCGACCCTTCATGCGCGTCCCGAAATTCGGGTCGTTGTCCCGGCCGCCGCGAATGTCGCGGATCATGTGCATCACCTTGTCGGCGCGGTCGGGGTAGTGCGCCGCGAGCCAGGCGCGGAACAGCGGCGCGACCTCGTGCGGCAGGCGGACGAGGATATAGGAGGCGCGGATCGCGCCGGCCTCCGCCGCCGCGGCCATGATCGCCTCGATCTCATGATCGGTGATCGCGGGGATGACCGGCGAGATATTGACCTGTGTCGGCACGCCCGCGTCGATCAGCCTGCGGATCGCGGCGAGGCGGCGGCGCGGGTGCGGCGCGCGGGGTTCGAGGGTGCGGGCGAGCGCAGGGTCGAGGCTGGTGACCGAGACCGCGACGCCGATCAGCCCGTCCTTCGCCATGGCCGCGAGCAGGTCGATGTCGCGGAGCAGGCGGTCGGACTTGGTGGTGATGATCAGCGGATGCCTGGTCTCGGCGAGCACCTCGACCACCGCGCGGGTGATGCCCCATTCGCGCTCGATCGGCTGGTAACCGTCGGTGTTGGTGCCGATCGCCATGGGCGCGACCCGGTAATTGCGCTTGGCAAGCTCGGCACGCAGCAACTTCGCGGCGTCGGGCTTGGCGAAGAGGCGGCTTTCGAAATCGAGCCCGGGCGACAGGTCGTGGAAGGCGTGGGTCGGGCGCGCGAAGCAATAGATGCAGCCATGTTCGCAGCCGCGATAAGGGTTGATCGAACGGTCGAAACCGATGTCGGGCGAATTGTTGCGCGCGATGATGGTTTTCGGGTGCTCGACGGTGACGGTGGTGCGCAGGCGCGGCGCGTCGCCGTCGATCGCCTCGGCCTCGTCGAGCCAGTCGCCGTCGGCGGCGCGTTCGAGAGAGCCGGTGCGGGTGGGGCGCAGGTTGGTCGGCGCGCCGCGGCCGGCGATCGGGGGGAGGGGTTTGGGCGATTCCACTTGGCGAGGATATCGCGCCGGATGGAACAAAGGAAGAACATTTCTCTTCCATCGTCATTCCCGCGAAAGCGGGAACCCAGTTCCAGCAGCCAGGGTTAGCGCAATTTCGCTCTGGGTCCCGGCTTTCGCGGGGATGACTAATATGGTTGTTATTCGGTCAGCCGCGGCATCAGTTCCACGAAATTGCAGGGCTTGTGCCGGCTGTCGAGCTGAGTGGAGAGAATGCCCTCCCACGCGTCCTTCACCGCCCCCGTCGATCCCGGTAGCGCGAAGATATAGGTGCCGCGCGCGACCACCGCACAGGCGCGCGACTGGATCGTCGAGGTGCCGATGCTCTGATAGCTGAGCCAGCGGAAGAGTTCGCCGAAGCCCGGAATGTCCTTGCCGTCGAGCATGTGCAGCGCCTCGGGCGTCACGTCGCGGCCGGTGACCCCGGTGCCGCCGGTGGTGATCACGACGTCGACCGCCGGATCGTCGATCCAGTTGTGGAGGCGCGAGACGATCAGCGCCTTTTCGTCCCTGATGATCGCGCGGTCGGCGAGGATGTGCCCCGCGCCGGTGAGCAGTTCGACGAGTTTGTCGCCCGACCTGTCCTCGGCCGCGCTGCGGCTGTCCGAAATCGTCAGGACCGCGATGCGGACCCGCTTGAAAGCCAGGCTTTCGTCAATCGGCATTGGTGAGGCCGCTGGCGTAGGTCAGCTGCACCCGGTCCTTGGTATCGGGGAAGCGCGGCCACTTACCCTGCGCGAGCGCGGCGCGGCTGACCGAGGGCTTGCCCTGCTGCGCTTCGTACATCCAGTAGTTGCGCAGCACGATGCCAACATAGCCGCGCGTTTCCCAATAGGGGATCGATTCGATGTAGAGCAAAGGATCGCCTTGGTCGCGGACCTCGGTCTGCCAGCGCGCGATCGGCGCGGGGCCGGCATTATAGGCTGCAATCACTTTCGGCAGCTGGCCCCCAGTCGAGCCGTCGCGGCTGAGATATTCGAGGTAACGCTGGCCGAAGTCCATGTTGACCGCAGGGGTCTTGAGGTCGCCGGGTCCCGATGCGTCGCCGTTCCAGCGCGCGAGGTCGCGCGCGGTGCCGGGGCGGACCTGCATCAGCCCCATCGCGCCGGCGCCGCTGACCGCGGTACGCTGAAAGCGCGATTCCTGCAGCGTGTGGGCAAAGACGAGCGCGGGGTCGACCCGCCAGCCGCCATTGGGTTCCCATTTCGGCTGCGGATAGCGCGTCGCGGCGGCGAGTTTGCGCCCCTGCGGGGTGTTGTGGGCGAGATAGAGCTGGGTCTCGGGCAGGCTCAGGGCGCCGGCGATGCCGATCAGCCGCTCATGCTGTTCGGCGTTGCCGATGCGCGCCTGATGCCGGATCAGGTCGCCGGCATATTTGTCCTCGCCGATCTCGGCGAAGGCGATCGCGGCGCGGACATTGGATTGTTCCTCGAGCGCGCGCCAGGCGCTGCGGTCGGCGCGGACGGTCGGATTGTTGGATGGCTGGCCGAGCGTTTCGGCGGCGAGCAGTCCGTAGAAGGTTTCCTCGTTGGTCGCCGCGGAGCGCAGGCGCGGCTGGACCGCGGCGGGTTCGCCGGCCGCCATCGCGGCGCGCGCGGCCCAATAATAAGCGGCGGCGCGGAGTTCGCTGTCGGGCGCTTCCCTGGCGACGCGGTCGAAAGCGGCCAGCGCGGTGCGATAATCGTGGAGCCGCCAGGCGGCGAGGCCCTGCACCCACGCGCCTTGCGTGGCCCAGGCGCCGCCGTTGGCGGTGCAGGCGAGCGACAGGCGCAGCGCGTTCTGGTCGTCATTCTCGATATAATAGGACCAGGCGACTTTCTGCTGCCACTCGGCGCGCGAGTCGGGGCTGAGCTTGTCGAGGACCGCGTTGAGCAGCGCCTCGGCGCCGGCGGGATCGTCGTTCTTGATGCGGTCGGGGATGCTGCTGGCGAGGCCGCTGGCGAAGGGATCGCTGACGCTGTCGGCGCCGAGGCGGCGTGGGGCGCTGCCCGACCAGGACAGGCGCGTCTGATAGGGCAGGCTAGGCAGGTCGGTCGCGCCGCGCTTGGCGGCGAGGCGGCCGAGCTGTTCGGCCTGCGGCAGATTCGGCGAGCGCGACAGGATCGGCATGATGTCGGCGACTTCGGCCTTGGGGCTGTTCGGCCCGAGGAGCAGTTCGGCGCGCAGGAAGTCGGTGAGCGGACCGCTTTCGGTGCTGTCGAGCAGCGCCTTGGCGTCGGCCCAGCGCTGGGCGCGGATTGCGACGAGAACCTGCGAATAGAGCTGTTTCTGCTTGCCCGACAGGACCGACGGCACCGTCTGCGGCGCGGCGGTGAGCGGGTCTCCGGCGTCGGCCGCGATCGCGGGCGTTGCAACTGAAACAAGAAGCGATGCGGCGAGAGCCGCGGTCCATTTGATCATCTGTCAACGTCCCCGGTTGAACAGTTTGAGGCTATCCCAGGCCGCCGCTTTCTGGGCGGGCCGGGCCAGCAGCATTGCGGGATGCGCGATTGCCACCGCCTCCACCTTGCCGCCATCTTGGTTAATATCGAGTAAGTTTCCGCGCGCGTCGGGCAGCGCGATCTTTGCCGCCATCCGCACGATGTCGCTGCCGATCAGCAGCAATCGGCCGGGCCGTGCGAGGCGGAGGTGATGCCAGAGCAGGCGATCGAGTTCGCCCAGATCGCGCTCGTCGCAGCGGCCGCCGGGCGGACGGGTGACCGCAAGGCTGGCCATATAGCAGGCGTCGCGCGTCGTCCCGATCGCACGCAGCATCGCGTCGAGCAGTTTGCCGGCGGGGCCGGCGAACAGTTCGCCGTCGCGCTGGTCGTCGATTTCGGGCCAGGCGGTGAGCAGCATCAGCGGTGCGCCGGCGTCGCCGACGGGCAGCACGCGGCGCGCGTCCCACTGGCTGCCCGGCACATCGGGATGGTCGGCGAGCCAGCTTTGGAACGTCGCCCAATCCCCGGGCAACTCGACCGGGCCCTTGGCCACGGGCGCTGCGACGACCTCCTGACGCTGGAGGGCGGCGGGAAGGGGGGGGGCTTCGGGCTCGGCTGCGATCGCGGGCGCCATTTTCGGACGCGCGGGCGCGGGATCGTTCGCGGGCGGCGCAGCGAGCCAGCCCGCCGGCGTTTCGCCGACGAGCGCATCGACGCCCGCCAGCGACCACCAGTCGTTATAGCTCTCCGCCAACAAAGCTGAATTCGGCCCACCCATGTGATTTGTTCAAACAGGCAGTTGACGGACGCGTCAATTGGCGGGCATCGCAATTCGTGACAGAATGAGCGCAGGGCACGATGAATGTCCGGCGCCGGGACGGCAGAAAGGTTATTGCGGTGAGCGAACGGGAATCGATGCCCTATGACGTGGTTATCGTCGGGGCGGGTCCGGCGGGGCTTTCGGCGGCGATCCGGCTTAAGCAGCTGGCGAACGAAGCGGGCAGTGAATTGTCGGTCTGTATCCTTGAAAAGGGGTCCGAGGTCGGCGCGCATATCCTGTCGGGGGCGGTCATCGACCCCAAATCACTCGACGAGCTGCTGCCCGACTGGCGGACCTCGGGCTGCCCGCTTGCCGAGGTGCCGGTCAACGACAACCAGCATTGGGTGCTGACCAAAACCAAGAAGTTCGGGCTTCCCGAATTCATCTCGCCCGGCTTCATGCACAACAAGGGCACCTATACCGGCAGCCTCGGCAATCTGTGCCGCTGGCTCGCCGAACAGGCCGAGGGGCTGGGAGTCGAAATCTTCCCCGGCTTTCCCGCCGCGGAAATCCTTTATAACGACGATGGCTCGGTCAAGGGCGTCGCGACCGGCGACATGGGCGTCGCGCGCGACGGCAGCCACAAGGGCGACTACGCCCCCGGGCTCGAGCTCCATGCGAAATACACCTTCTTCGGCGAAGGCGTGCGCGGGCATCTGACCAAGATGCTCAAGCCACAGTTCGCGCTCGACAGCGATTGCGAGCCGCAGGTCTATGGCCTCGGCGTCAAGGAATTGTGGGACATCAAGCCCGAGAATCACGCCGAGGGCCGCGTCATCCACACGCAGGGCTGGCCGCTCGACAACAATGCCAATGGCGGCGGTTTTCTCTATCATCAGGCCAACGGGCAGGTCGCGCTGGGTTTCGTGACCTGGCTTAACTATCGCAATCCACACATCTCCCCGTTCCAGGAGATGCAGAAGTGGAAGACCCACCCCGAGATCGCCAGGATCCTGAAGGGCGGCAAGCGCGTGTCATACGGCGCGCGCGCGATCAGCGACGGCGGCTATCAGTCGGTGCCCAAGCTCGCCTTCCCGGGCGGCGCGCTGATCGGCGACAGCGCCGGTTTCCTGAACGTGCCGCGCATCAAGGGCACCCATACCGCGATGAAGTCGGGAATGATGGCGGCCGAAGCCGCGTTCGCGGCGGTGACCGCCGGGCGGACGAGCGACATGCTGACCGCCTATCAGGACGCCTATGACGACAGCTGGGTGAAGAAGGAACTCAGCGTCGTGCGCAACGTGCTGCCGCTCGTCGAGAAATGGGGCGACCTTGCGGGCACGATCCTGTCGGGCATGACGATGTGGCTCGAAACGCTGAAGATCAAGGTTCCGTTCACGATGAAGCATCATCCGGATAACGAGAGCCTCTATCGCGCCGACATGATGCCGAAGCCCGACTATCCCAAGCCGGACGGCGTGCTGACTTTCGATCGCCTGTCGTCGGTGTTCGTGTCGAACACCAACCATGAGGAAGACCAGCCGGTCCACCTGCAGCTCAAGGACCCGTCGATCCCGGTCGCGTATAATCTGCCGCTCTATGACGAACCCGCGCAGCGCTATTGCCCGGCGGGGGTGTACGAGATCGTTGGCGAAGCCGAAGGCGACCCGAAGTTCGTAATCAACGCGCAGAATTGCGTCCATTGCAAGACGTGCGACATCAAGGACCCGACCCAGAATATCAACTGGGTCACCCCCGAAGGCGGCGGAGGCCCCAATTATCCGAATATGTAAGTTTGGCCTGATCGCGGTCGCGGCGCTGGCGCCGTTCGCTGCGCAGGCGGCCGACGGCGGCGATGCCGCGCTGAACGCACTGGCCCGCGCGCGGCTGGCCGAGGATGCCGGCGATCCGCAGCAGGCGCTCGCCGCGCTGACCGCGGCGTCGAGCCTGATCCCCAACCTGCCCGGGCTGCGCGGGCGGATGCTCGAACAGGCGATCGACGCGGGTAATCTCGAGGCCGCGCGCGGCGCCGCGGCGCTGCTGTGGGCCGGCGGCGACCGCCGGTTCGATGCGCAACTGGTGCTGGTCACCGACGCGCTGCGCCGGTCGGACTGGAAAGCCGCGCGCGACTATGTCGCGGGTCGCGCCGACAAGACCGGCGGCGATGCGATCGCGCGGCTGGTGACGCCGCCCCTGAACAGCTGGATCGATGCGGGACTGCGCGAAAAGTCGCCCGAGCGGCATCTGCTCGACGCTGGCGGGCGCGGACTGCCGCAGCCGGCGTTCCAACTCGAAGCGGCGCTGGTCCAGCTTGCGACGGGGCGCAAGGCCGATGCGGTGGGGCTCGCCGACAAGGTGACGCTGACCGATCGCACGAGCCAGTTGGTCGCGGTTCGCCTTGCCGCGACGCTCGACAAGGCGGGCGAGAGTGATGCGGCGAAGCGGCTGCGTGGGCGGATCGCGCTGGCGGCCGGCGAGCGCGAAGATCCGGTGCTGTTGCTGCCCGACCAGCCGGTGATCAACCCGCGCGGCGGGGTGGCGCACTGGTTCGGCCTGCTCGCCGATGGCTTTGCGCGCACCCCGAACAGCAATCCGAAGATTCCGCTCCTCTTCGCGCGCGTCGCTTACTGGCTTGAAGGCAGCGACTGGCAGGCGCGGGCCGCGCTGGTCGAGGCGCTCGACCGCAACGAGCGCCAGGATGATGCGCTCGGCGTGCTGCAGGACGGCCGGGTGCCTCTGCCCGCGGTGCTGGTGATGCGGCAGGCCGAACTGCTGGCCGATGACGGCAAGACGGCCGAGGCGGTGGCGCTCGCCGAACGGGCGGTGGCAACCGACAAGCCGGCACGCACCTTGTTGGTGCGCTATGCCGATGTCGCGCGGCGCTCGAACGATCCGCGCGCCGCCGAGCGCGCCTATGCGCGGCTCGAGGCCGATCTGGGCGACGATGATTTCGACAAGGCGCTGCACGGCAGCATCTTGATCGCGCGCGCCGAACTGCTGTTGCAGGCGAACGACTGGGACGCGGCCGAACCATTGCTCGACAAGGCGATCGCGCTGCGCCCGGACGATCCGAACATCCTCAATTTCGTCGGCTACTCGTCGATCGAGCGGCGCAAGAATGTCGACAAGTCGCTCGCGCAGATCGAGGCGGCGTGGGCGCAGGACCCGCAAAGCGCGGCGGTCACCGACTCGCTCGGCTGGGCCTATTTCCTGACCGGGCGTGTCGATGAAGCGGTGCCGCTGCTCGAAAGGGCGCAAGGCGGCGATCCGGGCAATGCGGTGATCGTCGAGCATCTGGGCGATGCCTATTGGCAGGCGGGGCGGCGGTTCCAGGCGCGCTACACCTGGCGCGCCGCAGCGTTGCTGGCCGAGGCGGACATGGCGACGCGGATCGCGGCGAAACTGCGCGACGGGCTGACCCCCGCGACGACCGCACCATGACCGCGTTTGCCGAGACGGGCTGGGCGAAGATCAATCTCGCGCTGCATGTCCGCGCGCGACGGGCCGATGGCTATCACGAGATCGAGACTCTGTTCGCCTTCGTCGACCATGGCGACGGGATCGCGGCGCGGGTGGCCGAGGTCGATAGGCTGACGATCGACGGCGAATTTGCCGAGGGATTGAGCGCCGGGCCGGACAATCTGGTGCGGCGCGCAGTTGCCCTGCTCCGCGAACGCTATGGCGCCGACCGGGTGCCGCCGCTCGCGATCGAGCTGACCAAGCGGTTGCCCGTCGCGGCGGGGATCGGCGGCGGTTCGGCCGACGCCGCGGCGATGGCACGGCTGGTGCGAACACATTTCCTGCCCGAATTGGGCGACGCGACGCTGGCGCGGGTCGTCGCCCCGCTGGGCGCCGATGTCGCTGCGTGCGTCGCGAGCGCGACCTGCCTCGGCGTGGGGGTAGGCGAGCAACTCTCGCCGGTGCCCGAATTGCGCCTCGGCGATACCCCGGTGCTGCTGGTCAATCCGCGCGAGGCGGTGGCGACCGGGCCGGTGTTCGCGGCGTGGGACGGGATCGATCGCGGCGCGCTGTTCGGCGATCCGGCGGGGCGCGCGCAATTGTTCGCGGCGCGCAACGACCTGCAACGCGCGGCGATCGCGCAATGCCCCGCGATCGTCAGCGTCCTGACCGAACTCGGCGGGCTCAGCCCCTGGCTCGCGCGCATGTCGGGCTCGGGGGCGACCTGCTTCGCGCTGTTCGATGCGCTCGCCGAACGCGACGCGGCGTCGGTCAGGCTGGCGCAGAGCCACCCGCATTGGTGGCAGATGGCGGGGACGCTGCGATGAGCGAGGCGTGGGTTGCGCTCGGTAGCCCACGCGCGGGCGGAGTGCTGCTGATCGGGGACCATGCGTCGAACCATGTGCCCGCCGATATCGACCTCGGCATCGACCCGGCGTTGCTGACGCAGCATATCGCCATCGATCTTGGTGTGGCCGAGGTCGCGGCGCTGCTGGTCGAGGCGGCGGCGGTCGATGCCGCGATCCTCGGCGGGGTGTCGCGACTGGTGGTCGACTGCAACCGAGACGAGGACGCGCCCGGCGCGGTGCCGATCGCCAGCGACGGCCACGCGATCCCGGGCAATGCGCTGGATCATGATGGCCGCGAGGCACGGATCGCGCGCGTCTTCCGGCCCTATCACGACCATATCGCCGCGACGATCGCGGCGCAGCGTCCGGCGATGATCCTGTCGCTGCACAGCTTTACGCCATCGCTCGCGAGCGATCCGGATCAGGTCCGACCGTGGCAGGTCGGGGTGCTCTACAATGAGGACGACCGGCTGGCGGCGCCCGCGATCGCGGCGCTGGAGGGCGAGGGACTGATCGTCGGCGACCAGCTTCCCTATTCGGGCAAGCTTCTGAACGCGACGATGAATCGGCATGCCGAGGCCAACGGGATTCCCTATGTCGGGATCGAGATGCGGCAGGATCTGGCGCGCGACGCGGCGGGGCAGGCGCTGTTCGCCGAACGGCTTGCTCGCATGTGCAACAAACTGGCATTGAACATCGCAGAATAGGTGTGTAGAGGCGCCTTTCTTCGCCGAATTTTGAAATATTATTATCAGGACTGCTCAAAATGCCTTCATATCGTTCGCGCACCACCACCCATGGCCGCAACATGGCGGGCGCTCGCGGCCTCTGGCGCGCGACCGGGATGAAGGACAGCGACTTCGGCAAGCCGATCATCGCGGTGGTCAACAGCTTCACGCAATTCGTGCCGGGCCATGTCCATCTGAAGGACCTCGGCCAGATGGTCGCGCGCGAGATCGAGGCGCATGGCGGGGTCGCCAAGGAATTCAACACGATCGCGGTCGATGACGGCATCGCGATGGGCCATGACGGCATGCTCTACAGCCTGCCTAGCCGCGACCTGATCGCCGACAGCGTCGAATATATGGTCAACGCGCATTGCGCCGACGCGATGGTGTGCATTTCGAACTGCGACAAGATCACGCCGGGCATGCTGATGGCGGCGCTGCGCATCAATATTCCCGTCGTCTTCGTGTCGGGCGGCCCGATGGAGGCGGGCAAGGTCGTGCTCAAGGGCAAGACCGTCGCGCTCGACCTCGTCGATGCGATGGTCGCCGCGGCGGATGAGAAATATAGCGATGAGGAAGTGCTGGCGATCGAACAGGCGGCGTGTCCGACCTGCGGCAGTTGTTCGGGCATGTTCACCGCCAATTCGATGAACTGCCTGACCGAAGCTTTGGGACTGTCGCTGCCGGGCAACGGCTCGACGCTGGCGACGCACGCCGACCGTAAAGCTTTGTTTTTGAACGCCGGTCGCCTCGTCGTCGACATGTGCCGCCGCCATTATGAGCAGGACGACGACAGCGTGTTGCCGCGCAATATCGCGACCTTCGAAGCGTTCGAAAATGCGATGAGCCTCGACATCGCGATGGGCGGGTCGACCAACACGGTGCTGCACCTGCTCGCCGCGGCGTTCGAGGCCGGGGTCGATTTCACCATGGCCGACATCGACCGGCTGTCGCGCCGCGTGCCGTGCCTGTCGAAGGTCGCGCCGGCGAAAAGCGACGTCCATATGGAGGATGTCCACCGCGCCGGCGGGATCATGGCGATCCTCGGCCAGCTTGAGCGCGCCGGGCTGCTTCACGCGCACCTGCCGACGGTGCACAGTGCGACCTTGGGCGATGCGCTCAACAAATGGGATATTTCGCGGACCAACGACCCCGAGGTCCAGAAATTCTTCATGGCGGCGCCCGGGGGCGTGCCGACGCAGGTCGCGTTCAGCCAGGACCGGCGCTGGGACGACCTCGACCTCGACCGCGAGGCAGGCGTGATCCGCTCGGCCGAGCATGCGTTCAGCCAGGATGGCGGGCTGGCGGTATTGTCGGGCAATGTCGCGCTCGACGGCTGCATCGTGAAGACCGCCGGGGTCGACGAGAGCATCCTGAAATTTTCGGGTCCTGCGAAGGTCTATGAAAGCCAGGATGCTGCGGTCGCCGGAATCCTGACCGGGCAGGTCGAGACGGGTGACGTCGTCGTCATCCGCTACGAAGGGCCGAAGGGCGGGCCGGGCATGCAGGAAATGCTCTATCCGACGAGCTATCTCAAATCGAAAGGGCTGGGCGCCGCCTGCGCTTTGATCACCGACGGGCGGTTTTCCGGCGGCACCTCGGGGCTGTCGATCGGCCATGTTTCGCCCGAAGCGGCCGAGGGCGGGACGATCGGGCTGGTCGAGAATGGCGATCTGATCAACATCGACATTCCGTCGCGGACGATCACGCTTGCGGTCGCCGACAGCGTGCTGGCCGAGCGTCGCGCCGTGATGGAGGCGAAGGGGGAGGCTGCCTGGCAGCCCGAGAAAGCGCGTCCGCGCAAGGTTTCGGTAGCACTTCAGGCTTATGCCGCGATGACGACCAGCGCCGCACGCGGCGCGGTGCGCGATCTTTCGCAGCTAAAGGGGGGCAAGGGTTGAGGACTATCGGACTGGCGGCGCTGCCGCTGTTGTTGCTCGCGGCGTGCGACCGCGCCCCCGACAATGCCAAGCTCGCCGAAACCGAAGCGAAGCAATCGCGTGATGCGGCGAATGACGGGCGCATCGAATGCGCGCTCGAAGGCGCGAAGCTGTTCGACCGCACCTGCACGGTGCAGGAAATGAACGGCGAAGCGGGCACCATATTGGTGGTCGGGCGCGGCGACGTCGGTTATCGGCGTTTGCAGATCACCACCGACGGGCGCGGGGTGATTTCGGCCGACGGGTCCGAACAAGCGACGGTGACGATCATCGGCGAAGGCATGATCGAGGTCGCGATCGGAGCGGACAAGTATCGTTTGCCGGCGGATACGGGCGGGGTCGACTAAGCCTTGCGGGGCATGGACATTCTGTCGCTGCTCGGCCTGTTTCTTTCCGTGGTTTTTGCCGCTCTGGCCTGGCGTCGGACGCGCGGACTTCCTGAAGCGAGCGTCATTCGATGGCTCGCACCGCTCTTCGTCGTCGCGGCCGTCCCCCTCGGCATTTTTGCCTGGTGGGGGCAATATACGCCCGCCGGGCGCCGCGCTTTCGACGAAATGGATGGCCTCTATCCGCTCGCGGCGGGCGTGTTGACCCTGTTGCTGACTGCGACCGCGGCGCTTGTCGGCATATGGGCGAGGCGTCAGGCCGGCCGGTAGCGGAGGCCGTTGCTCGCGAAACCTCCCTTTGCGTCGAACGCACTCCAGATTTCCCCCCACTTGAAGGTCATGGGGGATTTCCAGTTCGGACCGAGGCCGAGATTTTCGGCCAGCGCCTTGCGAACAAAGGCGATCTCGGCATCGATGGCGCCGCGCGTTGGCCAGCCGTCCTCTTCCGCCGCATCCGGCAGCGTCACGCCCCAGCCGGCTTGTTCCAGTCCTGGAAACATAGCGAGACGATCGCCGGGTGGCCGCCAAAACTCAGGCCGTGCAGGTATAGCCATGCATATCCATTGCCATGGTCTCGCGACCTTTCGACGAGATGGGTGATCTGCGGCTCGATCTCGGCACGGGTTTGATAGGGGGCGAAGCGTGCTTCGCCCACGCAAAGGTTGCCGGAACCCGGTTCGATCGAAAAGGCGGACGTCATGCGGCGATATTCCCCTGTCCCCGAAACCCTGGAATACAAACCTATCGCGGCTTTGCGGGACGTCAACAACCGGGCGTGCCGGTTCGGGGCATCGGCGACCAGGACGCGTATAATGTTCTGCATCGACGGCAAACGCGCTACGACAAGGAAATGGTCATTCCCCGCGACGCCCCGATCCTGACCACCGCCGCGATGCGTGCGGCAGAGGCGGCGTGCGTGGAGGCCGGGACCTCGCTGTCCGAATTGATGGACCGGGCCGGCGCGGCGGTGGCCGACACGGCATGGCGTATGGCGGCGGGCGGGCCGGTGCTGATCCTGTGCGGGCCGGGCAATAATGGCGGCGATGGCTATGTGGCGGCGCGTTTGCTTGCCGAGCGTGGCGCGGTGGTGCGGGTTGCCGCGCTGGCCGGACCGGCGACCGATCTGGCGCGCGCGGCGCGGGCGCTGTGGGGCGGGCCGGTCGAGGCGCTGACGGGCGATACGGGCCCGGCGCCACTGATCGTCGATGCCCTGTTCGGCGTCGGATTGACGCGGCCGATCGGCGGCGACCTCGCGGCGATCTTGCGGAGCTTCGCCGGGCGTCGCGTGCTGGCGGTCGATGTGCCGAGCGGGGTCGATGGCGATGGGGTTCACGACTGGACACCGCCGCTGTCCGCCGATGTGACGCTCGCCCTGGGGGCGCTCAAGCCCGCGCATGTGCTGCTGCCGGCTGCGCCGCATTGCGGGCGGGTTTTGTTGGCGGCGATCGGGATCGCGGCCGAGCGAGCGATGCGGA
Source organism: Sphingopyxis sp. Root1497 (assembly GCF_001427085.1). Taxonomy (NCBI): domain Bacteria; kingdom Pseudomonadati; phylum Pseudomonadota; class Alphaproteobacteria; order Sphingomonadales; family Sphingopyxidaceae; genus Sphingopyxis; species Sphingopyxis sp. Root1497. The sequence goes on along the minus strand of NZ_LMGF01000004.1, from coordinate 279,076 downwards.
GCGCGGCGCTGCCCTTGATCGTCGCACCCGGCGCCACCGCGCACAAGTTCAACCGCGGGATGGTGTTGGTCCGGTCGGGGCCAATGTCCGGTGCCGCGCGGCTGACCGCCGCCGCGGCGCTGCGGAGCGGGGCGGGTTATGTCGTGCTGAGCGGCGCCGACGATGCGCCTTTCGATGCGATCATTGCCGAAGAGGCGGCGCGCTATGGCAAGCGGCTGGGCGATGCGCGGGTCGGCGCGGTGATCGTCGGGCCGGGTTATCCGGTGGGCGAAGGACTGGACCGCGATGTTGCGGCGGCGCTCGATGGGGGCAAGCCGCTTGTGCTCGATGCCGCTGCCATCGCTGCCGCTCTGCCGCGCCTGCGCGCGTCCCGTGGCGCGGTGCCCGCGATCCTGACCCCGCATGAGGGCGAGTTCGCCAAGGCCTTTCCGGGGCTGGCGGGCAGCAAGATCGATCGCGCCAAGGCCGCCGCCGCCGATGCGGGCGCGGTCGTCATCTACAAGGGCGCCGACACCGTGATCGCCGCGCCCGATGGCCGCGTCGTCGCGGCCTGGCCGGGCAGCCCCTGGCTCGCCACGGCGGGGACGGGCGACGTCCTCGCGGGGGCATGCGGGGCGATGCTGGCGCGCGGCGGCGATGCTTTTGATGCGGCGGTTTCGGCAGTGGGCTGGCATATTGCGCGCGCGCAGGCTATCGGCCCCGGCCTCGTGGCCGACGATCTGGCGGCCGACGACCTGGCGAAAGACTGACGTGACCGAAACAGCCCTGATTACCCGTATCGCCGCGCGCGGCGATGGCGTGACCGCCGATGGCCGCCATGTGATGGGCGCGGTGCCGGGCGACCATGTCCGCGACGACGGCATCATCGTCCCCGGCCCCAACCGTGCCGAACCTCCGTGCCGTCATTTTGGCAAATGCGGCGGGTGCCAGATGCAGCACGTCGCCGAACCCGCGCTCGCCGACTATGTGCGCGATCGGGTGATCGGCGGGCTGGCGGGGCAGGAGGTTTCGGCCAGCGAGGTGCTGCCCGCGCTGCTGTCGCCGCCGGCCAGCCGCCGCCGCGCGGCGCTGACCGCGCTGCGCACCGGCAAGCAGGTCGCGATCGGTTTCAACGCGGCGCAGAGCAACCAGATCGTTGACATGCGGATGTGCCCGCTGTTGCTGCCCGAACTGTTCGCGCTCGTCGCGCCGGTGCGCGAATTGCTGGTGCTGATCGCGCCGCCGCGGCGCCCGGTGAAGGTCAAGATGCAGATGCTCGACCAAGGCGTCGAACTGGTGCTCGAAGGCGTGAAGGCCGAAGGCCTCGACGCGGCGATGGCGCTGCAGGATTTCGCAGGGGCGAACCGGCTGGCGCGCTTCGTCATCGACCAGGGCGACGGGTATGAGACGCTGTGGCAGCCCGATCCGCCGACGGTGCGCTTCGGCGGCATCGCGGTCGAGGTTCCGCCCTTCGCGTTTCTGCAGCCGACGGCGGTCGGGCAGGAGGCGCTGATCGAGGCCGTGACGAGGGCGATCGGCGATGCACCGGCGGTCGCCGACCTGTTTGCGGGGGTCGGGACCTTCGCGCTGTCGGTGCAGGCGGGGCGGAAAGTCTATGCCGCCGAGGGGGGGCGCGATGCGGTCGCGGCGCTGACGGGGGCGGCGAACCGGGCGCGGGCGCTGGTCGCGAGCGAGCATCGCGACCTGTTCCGGCGGCCACTGGTGCCGGCCGAACTCAACCGCTTCGGCGCGGTGATCCTCGATCCGCCGCGCGCCGGCGCCGAGGAGCAGGCGAAGGAACTGGCAGCGTCAGCCGTGCCGGCGATCGCCTATGTCAGCTGCAACCCCGCGAGCTTTGCGCGCGATGCGAAGATATTGGTCGCGGGCGGCTATCGCCTCGACTGGGTGCAGCCGGTCGGGCAGTTCCGCTGGTCGACGCATGTCGAACTGGCGGGACGGTTTTCGAAATAGCCGTCGCCCCCGCCTTCGCGAGGGCGACGTCCCAGATCAATGCAGCACGAAGCCCATGAACGCATGCACGCACAGCGCGAGCAGCGCGAGGCTCGCCAGCGCGAAGATGCCGAAGCGCCACATCACGCGGTTGACCGTCGCCTGGATGATGCTGTGCAGGATGCGCAGACCGACATAGGCCCAGGCGATCTGGGTGTTGAGGCCGCCGCCCAGACCGCCGATCGCGAGCGCCAGCGCGACCGCGTAGAACACCGTCGGCTGTTCCATCAGATGGTTATAGTTGTGCGCCTTCCACTGGACTTCGGGCGGCAACACCTCGTCTAGGCTCTTGCCGGTGCCGCCGACCAGCTTCGCGGCGTCGATCTTGGCGCGACTCATCGCGGGGATGCGCGTCGCGTACATCCACACCCACATCACCATCGACCATAGCGCGAGCGTCGCGACCGGCCCCAATATCGCGTTGGTTTCCATATTCTTCTCTCCCCCTCAACCCAAAGTTGCGATCACCGCCAGCAAGGCGAGCGCCAGCAGGCACAACGTCGACGCGGCAAAAATGGCAAAGCGCACCGGGATGCGGTTCACCGTCGCCTGCCAGAAACTGTGGATGACGCGCAGCGCGACATAGGTCCAGGCGATCCACACAACATAGGCGGGATAACCGCCGACCGCGTGCAGGATCAGGATGACCGCATAGAAAAGCGTCGGCTGTTCGAGCAGGTGCGTATAATTATGCGATTTCCAGTTGGCGAGCGGCGGCAATATGCCTTCGAGGTCGCCGCCGCGGCCGCCGGGAGGGGCCGCCTTCAGGTCGATCCCCGACTTCGCCAGCGCGCGGAATCGTGATACCGCGACCCACACCAGCATGATTAGCGTCCACAGGATCAGCACCGCGCCCGGCGCGAGAATATTCGGCGTCATCTGCTTCCCCCTTTTGTTTGGCGACGATGCTAGGGCTGGTCCGCCACAATGCAAGACTTCCTCGTCATTGCGAGCGAAGCGAAGCAATCCAGAGCGGTTTACGCGGCCTCTGGATTGCCACGTCGCCTCCGGCTCCTCGCAATGACGATGCTTATTGGTTTTGCCGCGCCGCCACCTCGGCCCGGATCGCGGTGCCATCGCCGTCGATCCGGGGAGCGAAGCCGATATCGCGCGGCGGCGCGGCGCCATATTTCACCGGCGGCTGCATCTCGTAAAAGCTGCCGACATCGGGATGGGTCCGGTGGCGAAAAAAGCCCGTCTCGGCGAGGTGGGGGTCCTCGCGAATGTCCTGCAGGTCGCGCACCGCCATCGCGGGAATATCATTCTCGGCGAACAGCGCGAGCCATTCGTCGGTCGTTTTCGCCGGGGTCTGGTGCGCGATCTCGGTGTAGACGAGCTGCATATGCTCTCCCTTCGCCTTCGCCGCCTCGAACGCCGGGGTGCCGAGCAACGGCGCGCTGCCGAACAGCGCGAGCAGGCGCGCGGTCGAATCGGGGGTATAGGGGACGATCGCCACATAACCGTCCTTGGTCGGGAAGGGCTGGCGCGTCGGGTCGAGCTGGCGCGGGTACCCCGCCGGACCGATTGGCGGGTCGAGCGTGTCGTCACGCAGATGCTCGACCATCATGAAGCTGGTGAAACATTCGAACATCGCGACCTCGACCGCCTGCCCCTCGCCGGTGCGCAATTTGTGGATCAGCGCGGCGAGGATTGCCTGCGCGCCATATTGGCCCGCCACTTTATCCGCGATCAGCGAAGGCAGATAGCGCGGGCGCGGGTCGCCGTCGACGCGCGGCAACAGGCTGGTGGTGCCCGTCGCGGCCTGAATGACGTCGTCATAGGCCTGCAAATCCGCGTAAGGACCGTCTTGTCCGAAGCCGGTGCCATGGACATAGATGATGTCGGGCTTGATCGCCTTGCAGCCGTCATAATCGAAGCCGAGCCGCGCGATCGCCTTGCCGCGGACATTGTGGAAGAACACGTCGGCGGTCGCGATCAGGTCGCGCAGCACCGCGGCGTCCTCCGCCTTCTTGAGGTCGAGCGCGATCGACCTTTTGCCGCGATTGACGGTCAGGTGGACCGACCCCATCGTCGGGTCGGGAATGCCGTTGCCGAGGTAGCGCGAGATATCGCCCAGCCCCGGCGCCTCGACCTTGATCACCTCGGCGCCCAGGTCGGCGAGCATCTGGGTCGCATAGGGGCCGAAGATGACCGTCGTCAGGTCGATGATGCGGATGCCTTCGAGCATGGTCATGCAACAGTTCCGGTAATCACGCCGCGTCTCTCCTCCGCCCGTTTCTTTGGGCGACGATAGAATGATTGCGAAGTGAAACGGAAGAGGCGATTGGCGCGCGGACCAAGTTTATGAGGGGCGCGGTGCGTCGAGCAGATCCTCGATGAACAGCGACACCAGCATGGCCTGGCTGCTGACCCCGGCCTTGGCGTAAATCTGGCTGAGCTGCGAGCGCACCGTGCCGGTCGCCGCGCCGCGCAGCCGGGCGATCGCGGCGACGTCGCAGCCCTTGAGCGCGAACAGCGCGACTTCGCCTTCGCCCGGGGTCAGTCCCCATTCGTCGAAGCGCAGCGCGATATGGTCGGCGAGCGCGCCGCGGGCATCGGCGAGTGCCCGGTCCTGTCGATGCAGTTCGGCGGTGATCCGGCGGATGTAGCGCGACCCCATCACGACTCCGCCGAGCAGGGCGAAGGCGACGATGCATTCCATGACGATCTCGGCGGTGATGCCTTGGCGCAGCTCGGTGAACAGGTCGTCGATGCCGTCGACGACGAAGTAGATGGCGGCAACCGCTTGAAGCGCGAGGGTGGCGACCGGGAGCGCGACGCGCCGGTCGGTCAGCAGTTGGGCAGGCGGGTTCGGTTCGGGCTGCGGCATATGGCTCCCACTTATGTCGTGGAATTTGAGCGCCTGCTTATAGGCGCGATCGGCCGTCGGGCCTAGCCGCCGGGAAATGGCCGACCGTCGACGGCGGCGGCGCCGCGGGCTTTCATGCCTTTGTCGCGCTGGGGCTGGACTTTTGGGACAGGGCGATTGGCGCGCCCGCCGATGCGGGCTAGAGGGCGGCGATGCTTCGCCTGACCGAATTGACGCTGCCGCTGCACCATGCGCCCGAGGACCTGCCCGCCGCGATCTGCAAGCGGCTGCGGATCGGGCCGCGCGAACTGGTGAAATATGTCGTCGCGCGGCGGGCGAACGATGCGCGCGACAAGACCAGCATCAAGCTGATCTATTCGATCGACGTCAATGTGAAGGACGAGCGCACGGTGCTCGCGCGCTTCCGCAAGGACCGCAACGTCCAGCCGACGCCGAACACCGCCTATAAGTTCGTCACCAACGCGCCGCCTGCGGGCATCAAGCGTCCGGTGGTGGTCGGGGCGGGGCCGTGCGGGCTGTTCGTCGGGCTGATCCTTGCGCAGATGGGTTTCCGGCCGATCATCCTCGACCGCGGCAAGGTGGTGCGCGAGCGGACCAAGGACACCTGGGACCTGTGGCGGCGTTCGGTGCTCCACCCCGAATCGAACGTCCAGTTCGGCGAGGGCGGGGCGGGAACCTTTTCCGACGGCAAGCTCTACAGCCGGATCAAGGACCCGCGCCATCTCGACCGCAAGGTGCTGACCGAATTCGTCAAGGCGGGGGCGCCGCCCGAGATATTGACCGAGGCGCATCCGCATATCGGCACCTTCCGGCTGGTGACGATGGTCGAAAGCCTGCGCGAGACGATCGAGGGGCTGGGCGGCGAATATCGCTGGCAGCACAAGGTCGACGGGATCGACATTGCGACCGACGGTGTCGGCACACGCCGGGTGCAGGGCGTGCATCTGAACGGCGGCGATTATATCGAGGCCGACCGCGTCGTCATGGCGGTGGGGCACAGCGCGCGCGATACGTTCGCGATGCTGCTGGCGGCGGGCGTGCATGTCGAGGCCAAGCCCTTTTCTATCGGCGTCCGCATCGAGCATCCGCAATCGTGGATCGACAAGTCGCGCTTCGGCGCCGATGCGGGTAACCCGATATTGGGCGCCGCTGAATATCATATCTCGCACCACTGCAAGAACGGCCGCACCGTCTACAGCTTTTGCATGTGCCCCGGCGGCACCGTGGTCGCCGCGACGTCGGAGGAGGGGCGCGTCGCCACCAACGGCATGAGCCAATATTCGCGCAACGAACGCAACGCCAATTCGGGCTTCGTCGTCGCGATCGACCCGGCGCGCGACTATCCCGGCGATCCGCTCGCGGGCATCGCCTTCCAGCGGCATTGGGAATCGCTCGCCTTTGTTGCCGGCGGGTCGAACTATCGGGCGCCGGCGCAGCGCGTCGGCGATTTCCTGAAGGGGCGCGCGTCGACGGAACTAGGCAGCGTCATCCCCTCCTATCGTCCCGGCGTGACCCCGACCGATCTTGCGCAATGCCTGCCCGATTTCGCGGTCGAGGCGATGCGCGAGGCGATCCCGGTCTTCGGGCGGCAGATCGCGGGCTATGACCATCCCGATGTCGTGATGACCGGGGTCGAGACGCGCACCTCGTCGCCGGTGCGCTTCACCCGCGGCGACGATTTTCAGAGCCTGAACACCGCCGGGCTGTTTCCGGCGGGCGAGGGGGCGGGCTATGCAGGGGGCATCCTCTCGGCGGCGGTCGACGGCATCAAGGTCGCCGAGGCCGTGGCGCGGAGTTTGCTGCCGTGACCTTGATCCTGTTCAACAAGCCCTATGACGTGCTCAGCCAGTTTACCGATCGCAGCACGGCGGGATCGACGCGGCAAACGCTGTCGGACTTCATCGACGTCCCCGACGTCTATCCGGCGGGGCGGCTCGACCTCGACAGCGAGGGGCTGATGCTGCTCACCGACGACGGGCGGCTGCAGGCGCGGATCGCCGACCCGAAATACAAGATGCCCAAGACCTATTGGGCGCAGGTCGAGGGTGAAGTGAGCGAGGAGGCGCTGGTGGCGTTGCGGCGGGGCGTGATGCTCAAGGACGGGCTGACCCGTCCGGCCGAGGCCGAGGCGATCGCCGACCCCGGCCTATGGCCGCGCGATCCGCCGATCCGGGTGCGCAAGAGCATTCCCGACACTTGGATCAGCCTGACGATATCCGAGGGGCGCAACCGGCAGGTGCGGCGGATGACCGCCGCGGTCGGGCACCCGACCCTGCGGCTGGTGCGCTGGCGCATCGGCGACTGGACGCTGGGCGATCTGAAGCCCGGCGAATGGCGGCGCCACGACTGAAAAAAAAGGCCGGTCGCTTCGCAGCGCCGGCCCTTCCTTTTTCGTTCGCCGTCCGGTTCAGAACAGCTTGGTTACCGTCGCGGTCCGGCGCTCCGGCTCGGCTTCCCCGGTGTAGAGGCTGGCCATCGGCTCGTCGCTGACGACATGGGTCTCGTCGGCGCCGAAGCCATTGAACTTGGTGCGCATCGCGCAGCCATAGGCGCCGAGCATGCCGATCTCGATGAAATCGCCCGCCTTGATGTCCGCCGGCAGGAAAAACGGACCCGCCATATGGTCGAGGTCGTCGCAGGTCGGGCCGTAGAAGCTGAACGCCGTCATTTCGGCGTCGCTCTCGGGCTCGCGCAGCAGCGTGACCGGGAAGCGCCAGCCGACATGCGCGGCGTCGAACAGCGCGCCATAGGCGCCGTCGTTGATGTACAGCTCGTCGCCGCGGCGCTTTTCGACGCGCACGATCAGGCTGCTGTACTCGGCGGCGAGCGCGCGGCCGGGTTCGCACCACAGTTCGGCCGAATAGCTGATCGGCAGGCTTTCGAACGTCCGGTGGATCGTTTCGAAATAGGCGCCGAGCGGCGGAGGCTCCATGCCCGGGTAGGACGAGGGGAAGCCGCCGCCGACATCGATGATGTCGACCGTCACCGACGCCGAAACGATCGCGGCGCGAACGCGCTCCATCGCCTGCGCATAGGCATGCGGGGTCATCGCCTGGCTGCCGACGTGGAAGCAGATGCCGAGCGCGTCGCTGGCCTGGCGGGTCGCCATCAGCAGTTCGGCGACATCCTCGGGCTCGGCACCGAACTTGGCGGCGAGGCTGAGCTTCGAATGGTCGGACGAAACCCGGAGACGGACCAGCAGGTTGAGATCCTGAGCGCCCTCGGTCGCGCGGACGATCTTTTCGAGTTCGTCCATCGTGTCGAGCGAGAAGGTACGCACGCCATGCTTCCAATAGGCTTCGGAAATCGCTTCCTCGGCCTTCACCGGATGCATGAAGCAGAGCGTCGCCTTGGGCAGGTTGCGCGCGACGAGGCGGACCTCGGCGATCGAGGCGACGTCATAGTGCGTGACACCCGAATCCCACAGCACGCGCAGCAGGTCGGGCGACGGATTCGCCTTGACCGCATACATGGTCGTGCCGGGAAATCGCTCGATGAAGAAACGCGCTGCGCGCGCCGCAGCGTGCGGGCGGACAAGCGTGACAGGTTCGACCGGCGAAAGTGCCTGAATCAGCCCGTGGGCGCTATGATGCTGGTGCAACTCAAGGGACCCCCAAAAAATACGTTAAACATCCGAGGCTGCCTTGCGGTTATTGGAAGTCCCCCTGGGGCAGCGGAGGGCGATATATGCAGGGGGGTCCCCCCTGTAAAGACCCTATCGCGCAATTTTGTAACGCAGCGGTAACAGTCGCGCCAAAGCGGGCCTGACGCACGGTAACCGGGGGACAAAGGGGCGGTTTCCGGCTATTGCGGGCATCTTCTCCCGCCGAAGGACCGCGCCGCATGACCGCACCCGCCGACGTCAATCACACCTTTCCCGATGCCGAGATCGACGAACTGCTCGCGTTCGGCACGGTCGAATCGCACAAAGCGGGCGATCTGATCCTCGCCGAAGGGACGATGGCGCCCGACTGTATCCTCACCCTGTCGGGACACACCGACATCTTCGCGACGACTGACGAGGGGCCCAAGCGCGTCGGCTGGATGGAGCGCGGGCAGTTTGCGGGCGACCTGTCGGTGCTGACCGGACAACGCCATTCGTCGCGGATCGAAATGGGCGCCGACGGCGATATTCTGCGTATCGCGCACGCCGATTTCCAGCGGCTGATCGCGGGCAACAGCCATTTCTCCGACGTCTTTGTGCGCGTCTTTGCGGCGCGGCGCGAGTTCGGCAACAGCCGCGGCTTCGCCGCGATCATCGTGATCGGCGCGGCGATGGACCGCGGCGTCTATGCGCTGCGCGACCTGTTGATGAAACATGGCGTCGCGCATCGCTGGTTCGACCCTGCCGACGGGCCGGTCGCGGGCCATTTGATGGCCGAGCGCGGACTGACCGACGAACAATTGCCGCTGGTGATCCTGGGGGCGACCGAGCCGCTTGTGCAGCCGACCCCCGAGCAGCTTGCGGTGGCGCTCGGACTCGACCTGCTGCCCGACGGCGCGACCGCCGACGTGCTGGTGGTGGGCAGCGGCCCGGGCGGGCTGGCGGCGGCGGTCTATGCCGCGTCCGAAGGGCTGACGGTGATCGCGCTCGATTCGCTCGCGCCCGGCGGACAGGCCGGTACCTCGTCGAAGATCGAGAATTATCTGGGCTTTCCGACCGGCATTTCGGGCAACGAATTGGCGCGGCGGGCGACGGTGCAGGCGCAGAAATTCGGCGCGCGGCTGGTGTCGCCGGTGCGCGCGGCGTCGATCGGGCGCGACGGCGATGCCTATTGCCTGCACCTCGTCGACGGCCGCAAGCTGCGCAGCCGCGCGGTGGTGGTCGCGAGCGGGGCGCAATATCAGCGGCTGCCGATCGAGGGTGTCGAGGCCTATGAAGGCCGCGGCATCTATTATGGTGCGACCCCGATGGAGGCGCAGCTGTGCGGCAATGCCGAGGTCACCGTCGTCGGGTCGGGCAATTCGGCTGGGCAGGGGGCGATCTATCTCGCGAGCGTCGCGAAGAAGGTTTACGTCATTTTCCGCCGCAAGAGCCTGCGCGAGACGATGTCCGAATATCTGGTCAAACGGCTCGAGGAACATCCGAACATCGAAATCATCGGGTCGACCGATGTCGTGGCGTTGCACGGCGAGGATCGCCTCGGCGGCCTGACCTATCGCTGCCGCGAGACGGGCGCCGAGGATCATTGCGATTGCGGCTTCCTGTTCCTGTTCCTCGGCGCGACCCCGAACACCGCCTGGCTGCCCAAGGAAATGGTGTGCGACGATCGGGGCTTCGTGAAGACCGGCACCGACATCGCGCCGATCGAACTGGTCAGGGCCGGCTGGGCGCTCGACCGCATGCCGAGCCGTTACGAGACGAGCTGGCCGCGCATCTATGCGATCGGCGACGTTCGCAAGGGATCGGTCAAGCGCGTCGCTTCGTCGGTCGGCGAGGGATCGGTGGTGGTGAGCGACATCCACGCCGCGCTGGCGGAAAGTGGGTCCTGATTTTATGATGGAAATGGCCCTAATCGTCCGATAACCTTCTGTTATCCATAAGAGTCGGTTCGGCTGTCCGACCGGCGCGATGACGGTGAGGAGACAATCATGGCGGCGATTCCCGGCGGCCCTGGCGACGATATTCTTCCCGGCACTCCCGATGCCGACACGATCGACGGCTTCGACGGCAACGACCGGATCACCGCCGGCGAGGGTGACGACACCGTCACCGGCGGCCGCGGCAACGACGTGATCAACGGTGAGGGCGGCAACGATACGCTCCGAGGCAACGGTGGCAGCGACATCGTCCTGGGCGGCACCGGCAACGACATCCTCTATGGGGGCGGGGGCGCCGACGAATTGCACGGAGGCGACGACGACGACCAGCTTTACGATGAGGATGGTCCGGGCGTCGGCGGTGCCGGCGGCAACGACAAATTCTACGGCGGGCGCGGCGACGACCTGATCGTCATCAATCGCCCGGTGGCGTCGAGCCTGCGGGAAAACCTGCTGATTTGGGGCGACGAGAATGTCCAGAATCCCGGCAACGATATCGTCGATTATCGGAGCGCCCATGCCGATATCGCGACGGTCGATCTTTATGGCGGCGCCGATACCTTCATTCTGCGCGACACCGGCACCGGGCGCGTCGACCTGCGCCTCGGCACCGGTCCCGAACAGGACACGATCGTCTTCATGGACGCGACCCCGGGTTCGGCGGGGCAGGCGGGGCTGGTCGTTTCGCAGTTCGGTACGGTGGGCAGGCAGTCGTCGCTGACCGGGCTGGACGTCGTCGACCTGTCGCCGCTGCTGTCGGCGCTGACCAACTGGGACGGTGCCAACCCGTTTCTGACCGGGCACTTCCGGCTGGTGGAAGCGACGGGCGGCACCGTCCTGCTGCAGGCCGATTTCGATGGCGCGGGTCCCGGGGGCTATTCGACGCTGATCCAGTTCAAGCCGCCAAGCCTGTTCGCCTCCGACCATCTGCGTGTTTCGGACTTCGGCGAGGCCAATTTCATCAATATCCCGCTGGGCGGCGCGACCAAGGTCGGCGGCTCGGGCGACGACGAATTGAATGGCACCCCCTACGACGACACGCTGTCGGGCGCGGGGGGCGACGACAGTCTCTACGGTTTCGCCGACGATGACGTGCTGAACGGCAATGATGGCCACGATCTGCTCGACGGCGGCGCGGGCGCCGACACGATGACCGGCGGGACCGGTGATGACATCTATTATGTCGATAATGTGCTCGATATCGTCGTCGAAGGGACGAATGGTGGCGAGGACCGGGTTGTCTCTTCGATCAACTACACGCTCGGCGCCAATCTCGAGCTTCTCGACCTCCGGGCGGGCGCGGGGTTGGCGGTGACCGGCATCGGCAACAATCTCGACAATAATATCCAGGGCAATGCCCAGAATAATTCGCTGATCGGTGGAGCGGGCAACGACGTGCTCGCGGGCGGCTATGGCAATGATACGCTCAACGGCGGCGGAGGCAACGACTCGCTGCTCGGCAACGAGGGCAATGACGTGTTGAACCCGGGTCCGGGGCTCGACGTGATGGACGGCGGCGAGGGCGCCGACCGCTATGTCTTCATTCCGTCAGGGATGAGCACGACGCAGATCGACCGCATCTATTTTTCGACGCCCGACGGCGACGTCATCGACCTCAGCCTGATCGACGCGATCGCCGGGGGGGCCGACAATGCCTTCAGCTTCATCGGTACCAACGCGTTCAGCGGCACGGCGGGCGAACTGCGCTACGACTATCTCGGGGTCTGGGACGAGGGCCCGCGCGCGGGAACGACCTATCATGTCAGCGGCGACGTCGACGGTGATGGAATGGCCGATTTCATCATCGAGATTTCGCAGTTGGGCACAACGCCGCCGGGACTCGGCGACTTCATCCTCTAGGAGGCGTCAGCTCAGGCGCGTCTTGAAATCCTCATAACCGAACTCGCGGACCAGTTGGAGTTCGTCGCTCTCGCTGTCCCACAACCAGATCGACGGCAATGGTACGCCGTTGAATGTGTTGGTCTTTACCATCGAATAATGTGCCTGGTCGAGAAAGGCGAAACGCTGGCCGATCGCCGCGCCGCCGGGTAGACGATAGTCGCCGATCACGTCGCCGGCGAGGCAGGAAGGACCGCCGAGGCGGGTCGGCGCGCCGTCTGTTTCCTCGCCGAGCATCGCCGGGCGGTAGGGCGCCTCGATCACGTCGGGCATGTGGCAGGTCGCGCTGATGTCGGTGATGCCGATGTTCATGCCATTGTCGAACAGGTCGAGCATTTCGCCGATCAGGATCCCGGCGTCGAGCGCGACGGCCTCGCCGGGCTCGATCATCACGTCGCAGCCGGTTGCTTCGCGCACGCCCTTCAGGAAGGCGATCAGGTCGTCGACCTGATAGTCAGCACGGGTGACATGATGACCGCCGCCGAAGTTGATCCATTTGAGCTGGCCGAAAAAAGGCGCGAGCACAGGCTCGACCGCCGCCCAGGTGCGCGCGAGCGGGGGGAAATCCTGTTCGCACAACACGTGCATATGGATGCCGTCGATGCCGTCCATATGCTCGGGGCGGAGCTGGTCGATCGGGAAGCCGAGCCGGCTGCACGGCGCGGCGGGGTCGTATTTCGCAACCTCGCCCTCGCTGTGCAGCGGGTTGATGCGCAGGCCGATGTCGAAGCGCTCGCCCTTGGCGCGCAGATCGTCGAGCAGCGGGCGGAAGCGCGCGATCTGGCCGGGTGAGTTGAAGATCAGATGGTCCGACAGGCGGGCGATTTCGGGCAGGTCCTCGGCCTTGTAGGCGGCGCAATAGGTCGCGACTTCACCGCCATATTCCTCGCGCCCCAGCCGCGCCTCGTAGAGCCCCGAGGCGCAGACGCCGTCGAGCGCGCCCGCGACGGTCGATCCGAGCGACCACATCGAAAACGCCTTGAGCGCCGCGAGCACGCGGGCGCCCGACGCGTCGCCGATCCGACGCAGCACTGCGAGGTTTGCGCGGACCTTGGCCGCATCGACGACGAAGGCGGGCGAGGGAACGCGGGTAAGGTCGAACTGCGCAAAGGCTCCGGGATCGCCGGCTCTGGTTTCCATGGGTCGAATGTTCCTGTCAGGCCGCGATCGGCCCCTTAAAGATGAAGAAGGCGCCGCCGGCGATGAGCAGGAAGCCGACGAGATGGTTGATCGTCAGCTTCTCGCCGAGCCAGAACACGGCGAAGCCCGCGAAGACGATCAAGGTAATCACCTCCTGCATCGTCTTCAACTCGGCGGTCGAATAGACGCCGTGGCCGATGCGGTTGGCGGGGACGGCGAGGCAATATTCGAAAAAGGCGATGCCCCACGCGAGCAGGATCGCGAGCCATAGCGGGCGCGAGACGTCGCCGAGATGCCCGTACCAGGCGATCGTCATGAAGATGTTCGAGATAACGAGCAGACCGATCGGCGCAAGATAAGCGGTCATTTCTTGTCTTTCGGCACTTTGGTGAGGGGCAGCACGTCGCGGAGCAGCGCGGCGAAGAAATGCCCCGGTTCCTCGACCATCGGCATATGCGCCGAATGTTCGAGCCAGACGAGCGTCTTCGAGGGCGCCTTGACCTTGGCGAACCAGTCGGCGGCGACCGGCGAGGGGACGGTATAGTCGTGGCGGCCGAGCAGGAAGACGATCGGCACATCCATCTTCCTCACCGGCCGGAAGCTGACGTCGGCGAGGCGCGGCCAGAGTGTCGTCACCGAAAATTCGCTACCCTTGCCCCAGGCTTGGCGATCGGCCTCGCTATATTCGGGCGAGAGGCGCGGGGTCTGGAAATACCAGGTCAAGTCGGGCTTGTTATAGATCAGCGAGCCATAGGGAATCGCATATTTGCGCCAGCCGTCGGCTTTGGCGATGGTGAAGTCGCCCGCCGGATAGGGCGCGAGCGCGTCGATCGCGGCCACAGCCTCGGCGTTTCCGGCCGCGACCGCCTTGGCGCGGGTCCATGCCATGCCGACCTTTTCGCCCTCGCGGAAATCGATGCCCTGACCGACCCCGACATAGGCATAGAGCAGGTCGGGGCGCTTGACCGCGACCGACAGGCCAACGATCGAGCCCCAGCTGTGGCCGAGCAGGACGACCTTACGCTTGGCATAACGCTTCTGGAGCAGCTCGATCAGTTCGATGGCGTCGTCGCGGTAGCGCTCGACCGTCATCGTCGGCGCGAGCGTCGCGGGGTCGTTGAGCGGATAGGAGCGCCCGGCGCCGCGCTGGTCGTACTGGACGACGGTGAAGACATCCTCCCACGGACGCTGGAACGCCCAGGCAAAAGGCATTTCGACCGCGCCGGGGCCGCCGTGAACGAAGATCAGGATCGGGTTGTCGCGGTCGGCGCCGCGCACATTGACGACCTGCCGCGCGCCGCCGAGGGTGACCTCGAAGGTATCCTGCACGCCGTTCGGGGTGACGATCTTGCCGATATCGGCGACGATCGCGCGGGCGGGGGCGTAAGCGTCGTCGGGTTGCGCGGCGGCGGGGGTCGCGAGGGCGGCGAGCAGGGCAAACGCTGCAGTAAGAATTTTCATCGAAAACAGCCCTTCGTCATCCCCGCGAAAGCGGGGACCCAGTTCTGCCGTCGCTACTGGGTTCCCGCTTTCGCGGGAATGACAAAAGTGGGTTGGGATCGCGGCGATCAGAAATCCAGTGGTCCGTCCAATTCCTTCACCTGCCAGGGCAGGCCATGATTGTTCAGCATGTCCATGAAGGGATCGGGATCGAACTGCTCGATATTGAACACGCCGGTGCCTTCCCAGGCGCCCGTCACCATCATCGCGGCGCCGATCATCGCGGGCACGCCGGTGGTGTAGCTCACCGCCTGGTTGCCGGTCTCGGCATAGGCGTCCTCATGGTCGCAGATGTTGTAGAGATAGAGCGTCTTGGCCTGGCCATCCTTGCCGATGCCGGTCGCGATGACGCCGATGTTGGTCTTGCCCTTGGTGGTCTCGCCGAGGCTCGACGGTTCGGGCAGCACGGCTTTGAGGAACTGCAGCGGGACGATCTCGCGACCTTCGTAGATCACCGGATCGATCCGCGTCATGCCAACATTCTGCAGGACGGTCAGGTGGGTGATATAGGCTTCGCCGAAGGTCATCCAGAAACGGATGCGCTGGATTTCGGGCAGGTGCGTTTTCAGGCTTTCGATCTCCTCATGATACATGAGGTACATCGTCTTCTCGCCCACCGCCTCGAAGTCGAACGTCTGCTTCACCGACATCGGCGGGGTTTCGACCCAGTCGCCATTCTCCCAGTGGCGCGCGACCGCGGTGACTTCGCGGATGTTGATCTCGGGATTGAAATTGGTCGCGAAATGCTGGCCATGGTCGCCGCCATTGCAGTCGAGGATGTCGAGCGTGTCGATGCGGTCGAAATGATGCTTCTTGAGCCAGGTCGTGAAGACGCTCGTCACCCCGGGGTCGAAGCCCGAGCCGAGCAGCGCCATCAGCCCCGCGTCCTTGAAGCGGTCCTGATACGCCCATTGCCAGTGATATTCGAACTTGGCCTCGTCGCGCGGTTCGTAGTTGGCGGTGTCCATATAATGGGCGCCGGTCGACAGGCACGCCTCCATGATGGTGAGGTCCTGGTAGGGAAGCGCGAGATTGACGACATGCGTTGCGCCTATCGAGCGGATCAGCGCCGCGGTGGCGTCGATATGGTCGGCGTCGACCTCGGCGGTGTCGATCATGACGCCGGTGCGTGCCTTCACCGATTCGGCGATCGCGTCGCATTTGAACTTGCGGCGGCTCGCCAGCGTGATGTGCGGAAAGATGTCGGGGTTCATCGCCATCTTGTGCACCGCGACCGAACCGACGCCGCCTGCGCCGATCACCAAAACCTTGCTCATGAAAATCTCCTGCGCCTGTCTATGCGGCTTGTCTTGTATGACCGGCCCTATAGGACGAAGCGATGACACAGCAAAGCCCCGAACCCCTGCTCGATCCGGCGCGCGCGCCAAGCCTCGCTGGGGTCGAACGCGCCGCGGCGAAAGTCGCTGCATTGCTGCCGCGAACGCCGTTGCTGCCGCTCGACATCGACGGCGTCACGATCTGGTGCAAGGCCGAATGCCTGCAACCCGTCGGCGCCTTCAAGATTCGCGGCGCCTGGCACCGGCTGTCCGACCTGACCCCTGAGCAGGCCGGCGCGGGCGTCGTCGGCGTGTCGAGCGGCAATCATGCGCAGGGCGTCGCCTGGGCGGCGAAACGGCTGGGGATCAAGGCGACGATCGTGATGCCGAGCAACGCGCCGGCGATGAAACTGGCGGCAACGCGCGCGCTGGGGGCAGAGGTGGTGCTCTATGACCGCGTCACGGAATCGCGCGACGCGGTGGCGACGAAGCTACTTGAGGAACGCGGCGGGACGCTGGTGCATGCCTATGGCGATCCTTGGATCATCGAAGGGCAGGGGACCGCGGGGATCGAGGCGCGCGCGCAGATGGCAGAGCGCGGGATCGATGGCCCCGACAAAGTGATCGCCTGTTGCGGTGGCGGTGGCCTGTCGGCGGGGCTGGCGCTCGCCTGTCCGGATGCCGAGATCGTCGCGGTCGAGCCCGAGGGTTGGGACGATGTGACGCGCAGCCTGGCGGCGGGCGAGATAGTGTCAGTCGAGGACCTAGCCTATCCCACCGAATGCGACGCGCTGCAGACGCCCGAGACCTGGCCGATCAATTTCACGGTGTTGCAGGCGCGCGGGGTCCGCGGCGTCGTGGTGACGCGCGAGGAAGTGCGTCATGCGATGCGCGTGGCGTTCGAGAAATTGCACCTCGTCGTCGAGCCCGGCGGCGCGGCGGCGCTCGCGGCGGTACTCGCGGGCAAGGTGACCCCGGGCAAGGCGACGCTGGTCACCCTGTCGGGGGGCAATGTCGACCCGCAGAAATATGCGGAAATTTTGGCCGGATATTAATCGGCCCCGGTGCGTTGTAAGGGCAAAGGAGATATATGATGCAGAAGAGCATGATCCTGTTCGGAGCCACCGCGATGGTGTTGCTTGCCGGCTGCGAAAAGGCCGAGGCCCCCGCGCCCGCGCCGACCGAAACCACGGTGGTACCGGACGAAAGCGTTCCCGCCGAAGACGCGACCGATCCCGAAGCCGACCCCGCGACCGCGCCGCACCGCTTCGCGAGCTGGGCCGGAAAATGGACGGGGGTCGAGGGCATGTTCGTGACGATCACGCCCGGCGAACCCGGCAAATACAAGCTGGAGATGCAGTCGGACCTCGACACCAAGGGGACCTATGACGGCAACGACAGCGAGCATGGCATCAAGTTCAAGCGCGGCAACGAGGAATTGAGCCTGCGCCGCGGCAATGGTGACGAAACCGGACTGAAATGGCTGGCGGGCAAGAAGGAATGCCTGATCGTCAAGGACGGCGAAGGCTATTGCCGGGATTGACCTAGCCGTCATCCCGGCCTTCGCGGGCGCCCCCACGCTACTGCTCCACGGGAATAGCGATTTGAGTCCGCGTGCCATTCGAAGGAATGGCGACTCTGCCGGCCCTCCGATCTTTCGGCAGCTCCTCTTCAGGCGGCGAGCAGCTCGTCGGCCGGACCGAAAAATTCGTAGTGAATATGGTCGGACGGCACACCGGCGAGCGACAGCGCCGCCACTGCGGCACGCAGGAAGGGGCGCGGACCGCAGATATAAAAGTCCGCCTCGCCCACCGGGGTGTTTGCGACCAGCCATTCTTCGGTGATCAGGCCTGCATGGTCATAGTCGCGGCCCGCCACCTCGTCGGCCAGCGGCGTCTGGTGGAAGTCGATGACGCGAACCGTACGCCCCTTCGCCGCCAGCGCGCGGACATGATCGCGCATCGCATGGGTGTCGCGATCGTGCGTGCCGTGAATATACTGGACGGGGACATCGCCGCCGCCCTCGACGAGAGCCTCCAGCATGGACACCATTGGCGTCAGGCCGACGCCGCCCGACAGCAGGACGACGGGGCGCTGCGGCGACTGGCTCAGGAAAAACTCGCCGGCGGGCGCCGCGACTTTCAGGATCGTGCCGACATCGACGCTGTCGTGAAGCCAGCCCGATGCAAGGCCCTGCGGCTCGCGCTTCACCGAGATGCGATAGGTTTCGCCATTGGGCGCGGCCGAGATCGAATAGTTGCGCTTGACCGGCGGATGTCCGGGAATCTCGAACCAGAAGGTCAGATACTGACCCGGCCTGAAGGCCATGGCCGCGCCGCCATCGGCGGGGCGCAAAGTGAAGGATTTGATCACGCTGCTCTCTCGCGTCACCGTCTCGACACGGAAATCGCGCCAGCCGTTCCAGCCTCCGGTCGTCGCCTTCTGCTCGCCATAGACCCGGGCTTCGCGCGCGATCAGGATGTTGGCGAGGAACCAATAGGCTTCCCCCCAGGCGACCAGGATTTCGTCGGTTGCCGCGTCGCCGAGCACGGCCTTGATCGCGCCGAGCAGCGCGTCGCCGACATGCGGATAATGTTCGGGCAGGATCTGAAGCCCGACATGCTTCTGGGCGATGCGCTCGACGGCGGGCGCGAGCGCCGCCAGATTGTCGATGTTGCTGGCATAGGCGAGGATGGCCCCGGTCAGGGCGCGCGGCTGCGATCCCGTATCCCCATGATGCGACTGGTTGAACAGGTCGCGGATCTCGGGGTTTTCGAACATGCGCGCGTACATTTCGTGGACGATGTCGAGACCATGCGCTTCGAGCGCCGGGACGGTGGCTTTGACAAGCGCGATGGTGCGATCGCTGAGCGGCTGTGACATGGGATCTCCTGTGGATATGGGAAAAGCGGCCCGACTCGATTAAACATGTATTAATCGCGCATGTATGGCGATCGATTGAAACATGCAATAGAAATGCATATTATTGGCGACGAGCCGGTGAAAGGAATGTGCGATGCGCCTGACGCGCTACTCCGACTATGCGATCCGGGTGCTGCTCTATCTGGGTAGTCAGCCCGACGACCGGCTGTCTTCGATCGGCGATATCGCGCGAAGCTATGGCATTTCGCAAAATCATCTGATGAAGGTCGTCAACGATCTGGTGAACGCCGGTTATCTGGAAAGCGTGCGTGGGCGTTTCGGGGGCATCCGTCTCGCCCGCGCACCCGAGGCGATCAACATCGGGGACGTCGTACGCCATACCGAGGATGGCTTTGACCTGGTCGATTGCGCGAACTGTATCATTGCTCCGGCGTGCGGGCTGACGGGGGTGCTGCACGAAGCGCTGGCGGCGTTCATGCAAGTCCTCGACCGCTACACACTCGCCGATCTCCGAGCCAACCGGGCTGGCCTATGGACGATTCTGGAGACAAAGAGCGCAATCCCGGATTGAGCCGGCCCAATCCTGTGGGGTCAGGCCGATGGCTGGCCAAGGGTCGGGGCACATTAGACAGCGCCAGAAGATGACGGTTGCGGCGAGAGCGATGGCGGAGAAATAGGTTCTATTCAGGCTCCTCGCAGCGAGCCTGAATCACCGCCATCAACGTAAATCAATGGGTCCTGACCCTGGGCGTCACCGAACCGGATGCGGAGAAGTTTGATCCAGCGCAAATTCATTGGCGGCTACTCTGCTATCTCGGAGAGCGGGGAGGCGAGGCAAACCCATGGAGGATAGAAAATGTTCTGCCCGGAATGCGGCGAAGTGATCGGATCGGGGCCGCTCGACGTGCGGCGCGCGCGCCACTGTGGCCGCGACGGCGTCGGCGTCGCGAAAGCCGTCGGCCAATGGTTTCGTATTCTCCTTCGCTCTCTCCGTCGAGACGACTGAGCATGGCGCCGCACCATTGCCGGCC
Source organism: Sphingopyxis sp. Root1497 (assembly GCF_001427085.1). Classification (NCBI taxonomy): domain Bacteria; kingdom Pseudomonadati; phylum Pseudomonadota; class Alphaproteobacteria; order Sphingomonadales; family Sphingopyxidaceae; genus Sphingopyxis; species Sphingopyxis sp. Root1497. The sequence continues at coordinate 258,986 of NZ_LMGF01000004.1, read as the reverse complement.
CGGCGCGGGTGGCGATCCGGCCATGGCCACCGCGGCGCTTGCCTGCCCCTCGGCTTTCGAAACGACCCAAATGGTGGCGCGCGCCGGTCAGTCGATCGCGCCGGAATGACCATAGGCGCGAACGTGACGGAGGCGGCCGGCGGCTCGGGGGCCGGGGCGCCGCTCTGGCTTCAGGGCGGCTATCGCCTGCTCTTCGCCTGCGGCGCGTTGTGGGCGGCGCTCGTCGTGATTCTGTGGGTTGGCGCGTTCGGCGGCCGCTGGACGCTCCCGACCGCGATGGCGCCGCTCGCCTGGCATCAGCACGAGATGCTGTTCGGCTATCTGGGCGCGATCATCGGCGGCTTTGTCAGCGCCGCCATACCCAACTGGACGGGGCGCCCGACGGTGACCGGGTGGCGCATCGCCGCAGTGGTCGGCCTGTGGCTGGCGGCGCGGCTGGCAATCCTCTTTTCGGCGACGGTGCCGCCGCTGATCGGCGCAGCGCTCGACAGCCTCTATCTCCTCATCCTCCTCGCCTATGCGGCGCGCGAGATTTTCGCCTCGGGCAATCGCAACAAGCCGATCCTGATCATCCTCTTTCTGTTCGCCGCCGCCTCGGCGCTCGATCACGCCGCGATGATGGGCGCGCTCGCCGATCCGATGCTCGGGATGCACATTGGCTTTGCGCTGGTCCTGCTGTTGATCGCGCTCATCGGCGGGCGCATCATCCCCGCCTTCACGCGCAACTGGCTGGTACGGCAGGGCGCCAATGAAGGCCTGCCGACCATGCCGAACCGTTTCGACATGATCGCGATGGGAACGACTGCGCTCGCGCTCGCGGCGTGGGTCGCCGGCCCGGCAAGCCCCGTCGCGGCGGGATTGCTGATCGTCGCGGGGGGGCTTCAGGCAGTCCGCCTCACGCGCTGGGCCGGGTTGAAGGCGTTGCGCGACCCGATCGTCTTTGTCCTTCATCTTTCCTATGCTTGGCTGCCGGTCGGACTGATCTTGCTGGGGAGCGCGATGCTATATCCGCTCCTGCCCGTGTCGAGCGCCGTCCACGCGCTCGGCGCTGGGGCGATGGGGACGATGACGCTGGCGGTGATGACGCGCGCGACGCGGGGGCACACCGGTCGCCCGCTCGTGGCCGACCGCGCGACCGTCCTCATCTATAGTTTGGTTCATTCGGGCACGTTCCTGCGCGTGATCGCGCCGTTGCTGCCGTTCGAATATTTGCGGGTCATCGCGCTCGCGGGCGCGCTGTGGGCGACGGCGTTCCTGTTGTTCCTGATCGCCTATGTCCCGATGGCGGTGCGGCCGGTTTCCGGCCATCTGGCATGATCGACGCACCCGTCACGGGTGCGCGCCGGGCGCGCATGGCGATGGCGGCAAACCCATCGTCCCTTCCCACGACCGCCGTAGTCGACTACGGGGGAGGGGTGATCGACTGTACCACCTGCGTCGTCCGCAACCGGGCAATTTGCGCAAGCCTCGACGCCGACGAACTGGTGCTGCTCAGCAAGCTGGGTCGGCGCCAGCGCGTGAAGGCGGGCCATACCTTGTTGTGGGAGGGCGATGATGCACCCGTCGTGGCCAATGTCCTCGACGGCGTGCTGAAACTGGTCGTCGCGTCCGCTGACGGCCGTGAACAGATCGTCGGCGTCGTTTTTCCGTCGGATTTCATCGGCCGCCCGTTCGGCAAGGAAAGCCCGTACAGCGCCACCGCGATGACCGATGCCGAGGTTTGCATCTTCAATCGCAAGAGTTTCGACGATTTCGCCTGTGCGCACCCCGATTTGCAACACAAGCTGCTGCGCCGCACGCTCGACGAACTGGACCGCGCGCGGCATTGGATGATGCTGCTCGGCCGCAAATCAGCCGAAGAGAAGGTCGCGTCCTTCCTGCTCGAAATGTCCGAGCGCTTGTCGGGGCAAGGGTGCGGCGGTGGCGCGCGGAGCAGTTTTGAGCTTCCGTTCGGCCGCCAGCAGATCGCCGACATATTGGGGCTGACGATCGAGACGACGAGCCGTCAGCTCACCCGGATGCGCGCCGCGGGCCTGCTCGACCTGCCGTCGCGCCGCGAGATCGTCATTATCGACCGTGCGGCGATGGAGACCCTCGCGGGCTGACCGCCCGCGCATGGTCTTTTTCTGGGGCAAATCGCCCCGTTGATGCGCCGCAACATTTTTCGTTGATCCAGGTCAATGTTCGGTGGCGCTCGCACCGCCATGGACGATCGTGAACGCGCGCGATGGAGCCGCGCCGAACAGGGATTCGCGATGATGGACGATCTGGTTTTCAAGGCTGGCGGCTGGCTGGCGCTCGCGCTGCTGGCGCTGGTCTTCGCGACGCTGGCTGTCGACGCGCCCTTTGCGGTTCATATGATCATCATCGCGATCACCTGCATGATCGCGCTGTGGTTCCGCGTCTCACGCGCCGATTATGCGGGGATGGCGCGCGGGCTGCTGAAGATGCCCGCGGACGAAGGCGTCTATGACGACGATCCGGTGCGCTGGGGCGTCATCGCTACCATCTTCTGGGGCGTCGCGGGGCTGGCGGTCGGCCTCTATATCGCGTTGCAGCTCGCCTTTCCCGCGCTCAATCTTGGGATCGAATATACCAGCTTCGGGCGGCTGCGCCCGCTCCACACGTCGGCGGTCGTCTTCGCCTTTGGCGGCAATGCCCTGATCGCGACGAGCTTTTATGTGGTGCAGCGCACCTGTCGCGCGCGGCTCGCCTTTCCCGGCGCCGCGCGCTTCGTCTTCTGGGGTTACCAGCTCTTTCTGGTTCTTGCCGCCACCGGCTATGTCATGGGCGTCACCGAGGCGCGCGAATATGCCGAGCCCGAATGGTATGTCGACCTGTGGCTGACGATCGTCTGGATCGTCTATTTCATCGTCTTCGTCGGCACGATCGTCAAACGCCGCGAGCCGCATATCTATGTCGCCAACTGGTTCTATTTGAGCTTCATCGTCACCATCGCGATGTTGCACATCGTCAACAATCTTTCGATTCCGGTGACGATTTTCGGGTCAAAAAGCTATTCGGCTTTTGCGGGGGTGCAGGATGCGCTGACGCAGTGGTGGTACGGGCATAATGCGGTCGCCTTTTTCCTGACCGTGCCTTTCCTCGCGATGATGTACTATTTCGTTCCCAAGCAGGCGGAACGGCCGATCTACAGCTATCGCTTGTCGATTCTGCATTTCTGGTCGCTGATCTTCCTCTATATCTGGGCCGGGCCGCACCACCTCCATTACACGGCGCTGCCCGACTGGGCGCAGACGTTGGGCATGGTGTTTTCGGTCGTCCTGTGGATGCCGAGTTGGGGCGGCATGATCAACGGGCTGATGACGCTGAATGGCGCGTGGGACAAGATCCGTACCGACCCGATCATCCGCATGATGGTCGTCGCGCTTGCCTTCTATGGCATGGCGACGTTCGAGGGGCCGATGCTGTCGGTGAAGGCGTTCAACAGTTTGAGCCACTATACCGAATGGACGATCGCGCACGTTCACGCCGGGGCGCTCGGCTGGAACGGCATGATCACCTTTGCCGCGGTCTATTATCTGGTGCCGCGCCTGTGGGGACGCCCGCGCCTCTATTCGCTGCGCATGGTCAACTGGCACTTCTGGCTCGCGACGCTGGGGATCGTCTTTTACGCCGCCTCGATGTGGGTGGCGGGGATCATGCAGGGGCTGATGTGGCGCGAATATGGGGCCGACGGCTACCTCGTCTACAGCTTTGCCGAGACCGTTGCGGCGATGCACCCGATGTATCTGATCCGGGCCGCGGGCGGAGCGATGTATCTCGCCGGCTTCCTGCTGATGGTCTTCAACGTCTGGGCGACGCTTGCGGGCAGGGTCCGCGAGGAAAAACCGATGACCGAAACGCCGTACAACGCCGCCGCGGACCGTCCGCTGGCGCCCGTTCCCGCCGAATAAGGAGCCAAGGCAAATGGCGATCCAACCCGCCGAAAAACGCTTCAGTCACAAGAAGCTCGAACGCAACGTCAGCCTGCTCGGCTTCTTTTCGCTGATCGCCGTTGCGATCGGCGGCATCGTCGAGATCGCGCCCCTGTTCTGGATCGACAACACGATCGAGAAGGTCGACGGGATGCGTCCTTACACCCCGCTCGAGCTTGCCGGGCGCAACATCTATATGCGTGAAGGCTGTTACACCTGTCACAGCCAGATGATCCGCCCGTTCCGCGACGAGGTCGAACGCTATGGCCATTACAGTCTGGCGGCCGAGAGCATGTACGACCATCCGTTCCAGTGGGGGTCGAAGCGGACCGGGCCGGACCTTGCCCGCGTCGGCGGTCGTTATTCGGACGAATGGCACAAGGCGCATCTGATCGACCCGCGCAGCGTCGTCCCCGAATCGATCATGCCCGGTTATGCCTTCCTCGCCGAGCGCGATCTTGCCCCGGGCGACATGAAGCGCGACCTGACCGCGCTCACCCGCGTCGGCGTTCCGTATACGAAGCAGGACATTGCCAAGGCGAACGACGACATCCGCGCGCAGGCCGATCCCGACGCGGGGGCCGGTGACCTCGTCAAACGCTATCCGAAGGCGCAGGTGCGCGATTTCGACGGCGACCCCGCCCAGGTGACCGAAATGGATGCGCTGATCGCCTATCTCCAGATGCTCGGCACGTTGGTCGATGTCGAAAAGGCGGCGCCGCAGGAACAGGCGCACGCGCCTGCCGCGGCTTCGGGAGCGGCGCGATGAGTTATGACGAGGTGCGGCATTTCGCCGACAGCTGGGGGCTGATCGTCATGGTGGCGATGTTCCTCCTCTTCATCGCCTGGCCGTTTCGCAAGGGCGCCCGCCGTCACCATGACGAAGCGGCAAATATGATCTTCAAGGACGACGAGCATGGCCGATCATAAGCGTATCGACGAAGTGACCGGCACGCACACGTCGGGTCACGAATGGGACGGCATCGAGGAACTCGACACGCCGATGCCGCGCTGGTGGCTGTGGTCGCTCTATGCGACGATCGTCTGGGGCATCGTCTATGTCATCCTCTATCCCGCCTGGCCGATGATCCATGGCGCGACCGAGGGTGTGCTCGGCTGGAGCAGTCGCGGCCAGCTCGAACAGGAGATGCAGGCCGACGCGGCGCGCCGCGCCCCGGTGATGAACGCGATCGCCGCGACCTCGATCGCCGACCTGCCCGCAAAACCCGAACTGATGCAGGCGGCGGTGCAGGGCGGGGCGGCCGCCTTTCGTGTCCATTGCGTCCAATGCCACGGCGCGGGCGGCGCGGGGGTGAAGAAGCTCTATCCCAGCCTGACCGACGACGACTGGCTGTGGGGCGGCGATCTTGCGACGATCGAATATACGATCACCCATGGCATCAGGAATCCCGATCACAAGGCGACGCGGACCAGCCAGATGCCCGCCTTCGGACGCGACGGCATCCTCGAGCCAACGCAGATCGCCGACGTGGTGAGCTTTGTCCGCACGATCAGCCATCAGGAAAAGCGGAGCGCATCGTCAGCGCGCGGCGCGGTGCTGTTCGAGGCGAATTGCGCGGTATGCCATGGCTCGACCGGCAACGGCGGGCGCGAGGTCGGCGCGCCGAAGCTGAACGATGCGATTTGGCTCTATGGCGGCGACCGCGCCAGCATCACTGCGACGGTGACTCAGCCGCGCAACGGCGTGATGCCGCGCTGGAACAGCCGGCTCGACCCGGGGACGATCAAGATGCTCGCCGCTTATGTCTATTCGCTCGGCGGCGGCGAAAAGGCGCCGGCGCCGGCCTTGGCCGCCGCCGCGGCGGAAGGACCGGGAGCCGATGGCCAGCCCTGACGACCTGACCGGCGAGCATGGATCGCTCTATGCGGCGCGCAAGGGCGTCTACCCCAAGAAGGTGGACGGCCCTTTCCGGCGTTTCAAATGGGCGATCATGGCGGTCACGCTGGCGATCTATTACGGAACGCCGTGGATCCGCTGGGATCGCGGCCCCCATGCGCCCGACCAGGCTGTGCTCGTCGATCTGGCGAACCGGCGCTTCTACATGTTCCAGATCGAGATCTGGCCGCATGAATTCTATTATGTCGCGGGCCTGCTCATCATGGCGGGGATCGGGCTGTTCCTCGTCACCAGCGCGGTCGGGCGCGCGTGGTGCGGCTATGCCTGTCCACAGACGGTGTGGACCGACCTGTTCCAGCATGTCGACCGGCTGATCGACGGCGACCGCAACGCGCAGATCCGCCTCGCAAACGCTCCATGGACGGCCGAGAAGATCGTCAAGCGGACGCTGAAATATGCGGTCTACCTGACCGTCGCATTCTGGACCGGCGGTGCGTGGATCATGTATTTCGCCGACGCGCCGACGCTGACGCATGATTTCTGGACCGGGCAAGCCGCGCCGGTCGCCTATGTCACGGTGGCGGTGCTGACCGCGACGACCTTTGTCCTCGGCGGCTTCCTGCGCGAACAGGTGTGCATTTATATGTGCCCCTGGCCGCGCATCCAGACCGCGATGATGGACGAAAAATCGCTGCTGGTGACCTATAAGGACTGGCGCGGCGAGCCGCGCGCCAGCGTCAAGAAGGCCGAGAAGGACCCCGGCGCCTTTGGCGACTGTGTCGATTGCAACCAGTGCGTCGCGGTCTGCCCGACCGGCATCGACATTCGCGAGGGGCCGCAGATCGGCTGCATCACCTGCGCGCTGTGCATCGACGCCTGCGACAGCGTGATGGCGCAGGTCGGCCGACCGCGCGGCCTGATCGACTATTGCACGCTCGACGACGCCGCGACCGAAAAGGCGGGCGGGGTCGCGCCGCCGATCCGCAAGACGCTCTTCCGCCCGCGCACGCTACTGTATTTCGGCCTGTGGGGCGCGATTGGCCTCGCGATGCTCTTCACCCTCGGCCAGCGCACCCGTCTCGATCTTGCCGTCCAGCACGAGCGCAGCCCGCTCTATGTCCAGCTTTCCGACGGCGCGATCCGCAACAATTACACGCTGAAGCTGCGCAACATGGAACTCCGCCCGCGCACGATCGAGGTCACGCTGAGCGGCCTGCCCGGCGCGCGGTTGTGGATCGAAGGCGGCGCGCGCGAGACGGCGCAGCAGAGCCTGCGCATGTCGCTCGCGCCTGACCGGGTGACGAGCGCGCGGCTGTTTATCGTCGCTCCTGGCGCGGGCCCGGCGCGGCAGGAATTCATGATCGCGGTGCGCGCGCTCGACGACGATCCGCGCGGCGACAGCGAGACCATCCAGTTCGACCGGCCGGGGACCGAACCATGACCGACAAGCGCGAACGAAAGCCCTTCACCGGGCGCCATGCGGCGATCATCCTGATCGCCTTCTTCGGCGTCGTCATCAGCGTCAATATCGTGATGGCGAGCTTTGCGCTGTCGACCTTTGGCGGCACCGTGGTCGACAACAGCTATGTTGCGAGCCAACATTACAATGAATGGCTCGCGCGGGCCGCGGCGCAAGAGCGGCTCGGCTGGGACAAGAGCGTCACTGTCGACTCTGACCGGCATGTCCGGCTGATCGTCCGCAAGGACGGCGCGCCGCTGGACGGGCTGCGCATCGTTGCGACGCTCCGTCATCCGCTCGGTCAAGCGCCTGCGCGCGCGATGCGCTTCGTACCAGCTGCAGGCGGCGCTTTGCGTTCGGCCGAGGCCTTGCCAGCCGGGCGCTGGCAGATCGACCTGTCGGTGCATCACGGTGCCGACGAGGCGCGCTATCGGATCGATCTCCAATGACCGCGGTCGCGAACTCGTTGATCGAACGCGATTTCGCGGTGCCCGACATCCGCTGCGCGGGCTGCATCGCCAAGCTGGAGCAGGGGTTGGTGCGCGACCGGCGGATCGCCGCCGCGCGGGTCAATTTCACCGAAAAGCGCGTGCATCTGTCCTGCACCCCCGACGCCGAAACGCCCGAGTTGATCGGCGCCTTCTCGCGGCTCGGGTTCGAGGCGCATCCGATCGGCGACGGTCCGCCGGAGGCCGATCGCGGCGCCTCCGACAGCCGCGCGCTGCTGCGCGCGGTCGCGGTGTCGGGCTTCGCGATGATGAACATCATGCTGCTGTCGGTGTCGGTCTGGTCAGGCGCAAGCGGCGCGACTCGTGACCTGTTCCACTGGCTGTCGGCGGCGATCGCGCTGCCGACGGTCGCTTATGCCGGGCGGTCTTTCTTCCGTTCGGCGTGGCGCGCGGTTCGCCACGGCCGGACCAATATGGACGTGCCGATCAGCATCGGGGTGCTGATCGCGACCGCGCTCAGCCTGTACGAAACTGCGACGCACGGCCCGCACGCCTATTTCGACGGCGTCGTGATGCTGCTGTTCTTCTTGCTCTGCGGCCGCTGGCTCGACAGCGTGATGCGCGACCGCGCGCGGGGCGGGGTGACGGCGCTGCTCCGCAACATGGGCACCGGCGCGATGGTCGTCGACCCGGACGAAGCAAGCCGCTGGGTCGACGCCACCGCGATCGAACCCGGCATGGTCATGCTGGTCGCCGCGGGCGAGCGGCTGGCGGCCGACGGCGTGATCGTGGGCGGTGCCAGCCAGATCGACCTGTCGCTGCTGACCGGCGAAAGCGCGCCGCGGGAGGTGCTGAGCGGCGATCCTGTTCACGCGGGAACGCTGAATATCGAGGCGCCGGTCCGTGTCCTGGTCACCGCGGCAGGCGCCGACACCGCGATCGCCGACATCGCGCGTCTGATGGGCGAGGCGGCGCAGGGCAAGTCGCGTTATGTCCGCATCGCCGATCGCGCGGCGCGCTATTATGCGCCTGCGGTCCACACCCTGGCTTTGCTCGCTTTCGCCGGCTGGATGATCGCCGGGGCCGGCTGGCACCACAGCTTGCTGATCGCGGTCGCGGTGCTGATCATCACATGTCCCTGTGCGCTCGGCCTCGCGGTGCCAGCGGCGCAGATCGTTGCGGCGGGCGCGCTGATGCGGGTCGGGGTGCTGGTGAAGGACGGATCGGCGCTTGAACGGCTGGCCGAGGTCGATCGGGCGATGATCGACAAGACGGGAACGCTGACTCTCGGGCGACCGGTCGCGGCCAATCTCGATGCCGCCGACGCCACCGCCCGCGCGCTGCTGCTCGCGCTGGCGCGCGCCAGCCGTCATCCGCTGAGCGAGGCGCTGACCCGCGACCTGACGGCGGCGGGCGTGACGCCGCTTGCGGTCGAGGCGATCCGCGAAACCCCCGGCGCCGGGATCGAGGCGCGGTGGGGGACGCGGCGGGTGACGCTGGGTCGACCCGCGCAGACCCTCGCCGACAGCGCGCTCGCGACCGAACTGGCGATCGACGGCGTGCCGGCGATCATCGTCCGCTTCTCCGACACGCTTCGTCCCGACGCCCCCGACACGATCGCGGCCCTGCGGCGCGCCGACGTCATGCCAACGATCTTGTCGGGCGATCGTGCCGCCGCTGTCGCGCCGGTGGCGCGCGCGCTCGGCCTGACCGCCCAGACCAGCATGAGCCCGCAGGACAAGCTCGCCGCCATCGCGCGGCAGGCCGCAATGGGACATAAGGTGTTGATGATCGGCGACGGGCTGAACGATGGCCCGGCGCTGGCCGCCGGTCATGCCTCGATCGCGCCGGCCTCGGCGAGCGATGCGGGCAAGAATGCCGCCGATTGCATCTTCCTTGGCGACCGGCTGATGCCGGTAATGCAGGCGATCCGGGTGGCGCGGCGGACGCAGGCGATTGTGCGACAGAATTTCGCGCTCGCGATCGGCTATAATGTCATCGCGGTTCCGCTCGCTTTTCTCGGCTATGTAACACCGTTGGTTGCCGCCATCGCCATGTCGGGATCGTCGCTGATCGTCGTCGGCAATGCGTTGCGGTTGAAGCGCTCGGCGCGATGAACGGGCTGCTCGTCCTGATCCCGGTCGCACTCGGCCTCGGGCTCATAGGCCTCGCCGCTTTTTTCTGGTCGCTGCGCGGCGGGCAGTTCGACGATCTTGACGGCGCGGCGCTGCGCATCTTCGTCGAGGATGAGGAGAAGGACGTCCCATGATGGCGCGGTATTTCGTTCTGGCGTTGGCCGCGGCGGTGCTGATGCAGCCGCCCGGTGCAGCCGAAGCGCGCGTCCTGACCATTCCCTCGTGCGGCGGCGCGGCGCACCGGATGATCGTACCGGGCGATCCCGCCGACCCGAAACCGCGGCGCGACTGCGCCAAGGCCTGCCACGTGATCGGCGAACGTCGCGGCAAGCGGGCGGGGTCGTTGGGCTGCTGCTGATTCCGTCGCCGTTGATCCCGATCAATGTCGTGGTGCCGGTTCGGGCATAGGGTGCGTGCATGTGGTCCTATCATCCCGATCTGCTCGCAAAGCCGGTTCCGCGCTACACCAGCTATCCGACGGCGATGGAATTCGCCGAAGATGTTGGTGCGAATGATTATGCGCGCGCCCTTGATGCAGTCGAACCGGCGACGCCGGTCTCGCTCTATGTCCATATCCCCTTTTGCGAGAGCATCTGTTGGTATTGCGGCTGCAACACCGGCGCGGCGGGTCGCAAGCAGCGGCTCGACGATTATCTGACGGCGCTCAGGTCGGAGATCGCGCTCGTCGCGAAGCGGCTGGGCGGACGCGGGCGCGTGAGCCGCATCGCTTTCGGCGGCGGCAGTCCCAATGCGATCGCGCCGGTCGAACTGGTGCGCTTGCTCGACCTGCTGCTCACTGTTTTCGATGCGCATCGGCCCGACGTTTCTATCGAGCTGGATCCGCGCGGCTTTTCACCCGAATGGGCGCTGGTGCTCGCGGCGGCGCATGTCACGCGGGTCAGCCTTGGCATCCAGACCTTCGCGCCGCACGTCCAGCAGGCGATCGGGCGCATCCAGCCGCTTTCGCACATCGAGCGCGTCGTCGCCGCGCTGCGCCTGCGCGATATCAACGCGATCAATTTCGATCTGATGTACGGCCTGCCCGGACAGGAACTGGCCGATGTCGAATCGACGATCGACGAGGCGCTCGCGCTGGCGCCGAGCCGCATCGCCTTTTTCGGTTACGCCCATCTTCCGCAGATGATCGCGCGCCAGCGGCGGATCGACGCGAGCCGGCTGCCCGACCAGCGCCTTCGCTTCGAGCAGGCCGAGCTTGGCTATCGACGGCTGACCGCGGCTGGCTATGTCCCGGTCGGTTTCGATCATTTCGCCCGGCCCGACGATTCGCTCGCCCTCGCAGCTCGCGAAGGCCGGGTGAATCGCAATTTTCAGGGCTTTACCGAGGACGCCGCCCCCATTTTGCTTGGTTTCGGCGCCAGCGCGATCAGCAAGTTTCCCGATCTGATCGTCCAGAACGAGAAGCGGTCCGGCTCCTATCGCGATCTTGTCGGCGGGGGGCGACTCACCGCGGTGAGAGGCGTCCGGGTCGAGGCGGGAGAGCAGCGGCGGGCGCGGCATATTCGCGACCTGTTGTGCAACGGGCGCGCGCATTTGAGTTTCGATGAGCTCGCGCCGGCTCGAAGCGCCCTGACGGATTTCGAACGACGAGGGATTGTCGAGTGGGATGGCGATGCGCTCGTGATTCGCGACCACGGCCTGCCCTACGCGCGGCACGTCGCCGCGCGGTTCGATCGCATCCGGGGCGACATTCGGCCGATCTAGCAGCGGGGCGCGGCTTCCGGCGACAATTGGCAATTCACGCCCAAAAGCTTGCTGACCGCAAACGTGAAGGGTTTACGGTCAGCAGCGCGACGCCATGGATTCGCCGGGATGACGGTGCGAGTTTTTTCCGCCGTCCCCGATTTGTCATCGAACCGACGCGGGAATCGCAAGAATCGCTGCCATGGGCGGGGCCGGATCCACCTTTCTCCGGGAGACCTGCCATGGCCAGCCAGCCCAATCGCAAGATCGCCGCCGCCGTCGTTCGCGAGGATGCCGAGCAGAAGCAACGCCTGCTCGACCGCGCCTTCGCGTTCGCCTTTCGCGGGCTCGTCTACGCCCAGATCTGGGAAGACCCGGTCGTCGACATGGAGGCGCTGGCGATCGAACCCGGCAACCGCATCGCGACGATCGCGAGCGGCGGGTGCAACGTCTTCTCCTACCTCGTCGCCGATCCCGCCGAGATCGTCGCGGTGGACCTCAACACCGCGCATGTCGCGCTGGGTCATCTCAAGCGCATCGCGGCGGCCCGGCTGCCCGATTATGCGCGCTTCCGCCGTTTTTTCGCCGAGGCCGACAGCCGCGACAATGTCGAGGCGTATAAGGCGTATGTGCGCCCGCATCTCGACGACGTCAGCCGCCGTTACTGGGAGGGCCGCGACCTTGTGGGCCGCCGCCGCATCAACGGCTTCGCGACCGGGCTCTACAAGCGTGGACTGCTCGGCAATTTTATCGGCGTCGCGCATCTGCTGGCGCGGCTGATGAAGGCCGATCCGCGCGCGCTGCTCGAGGCGCGCGACATCGACGAGCAGCGCCACATCTTCGAAACGAAATTCGCGCCCTTCTTCGACAGGAAGTTCGTGCGCTGGGTCACCGACCAGCGCTCGTCCTTGTTCGGACTCGGCATTCCGCCCGCGCAATATGACGCGCTGGCGGGCGGCAAGCCGATGGCCGATGTGCTGCGCGCGCGGCTCGAGAAACTGAGCTGCGATTTCGACCTCAAGGACAATTATTTCGCCTGGCAGGCGTTCGGGCGCGGTTATGGCCGTGACGCGCAGGCGCCGCTGCCGCCCTATCTGCAGGCGGACAATTATGCCGCGGTCAAGGCGCGCGCCGAACGGGTGACGATGCTTCACGCCAACATGACCGACATGCTGGCGGCGGCGGATGACGCCAGCTTCGATCGCTATATCTTCCTCGACGCGCAGGACTGGATGAGCGACCCGCAACTGCTTGCGTTGTGGAGCGAGGTCCTGCGCACCGCGCGACCGGGCGCGCGGGTGCTGTTCCGCACCGCCGCCGAGCCAAGCCTGCTGCCCGGACGCCTGCCCGACGCGCTGCTCGACCGCTGGGACTATCGCGCCGAGGAATCGCGCGATTATACGCGGCGCGACCGCTCGGCGATCTATGGCGGCGTCCATCTCTATGTCCTGAAAGCCTGATCGTGGCGGCGGCACAGGGGCATGCCGCGCTGATGGACAATGTCTATCGCGGCCAGCGCCATATCTATGACCTGACCCGCAAATATTATCTGCTCGGTCGTGATCGGCTGATCGATGAATTGCAGCCGCCGGTCGGCGGTCATGTGCTCGAGGTCGGCTGCGGCACCGGGCGCAACCTGATCGCGGCGGCGCGCTGCTGGCCCGGCGCGCATATTCACGGCATCGACATTTCGGCCGAGATGTTGAAAAGCGCGCGCGCCGCGATCGCCCGGGCGGGGCTGGAGCGGCGGGTGACCGTCGCCCAGGCCGATGCCACCGGGTTCGACCCCAAGGCGCTGTTCGGCGTCCCGCACTTCGACCGGGTCTTTCAGAGCTATACGCTGTCGATGATCCCCGACTGGCAGGGCGCGATCGGCGAGGCGGTGCGCCATCTGTCGCCGAACGGGGTGCTGCATATCGTCGATTTCGGCCAGCAGGAGCAACTGCCCGGCTGGTTCCGCGCTGCGCTGTTCGGCTGGCTGGCGCGTTTCCATGTCGCGCCGCGTGCTTTGATGATCGACGCGATGCGTGAATTGTCGGCCGACACGGGCGGCCGGCTGGTCGTGACGCGCCTCTATCGCGGCTATGCCTGGTCGCTGCGGTTCGACAGGGGCCGACGCTGATATTGCCAAAGCGCGCGCGACCTGCTCCCTTCGGCGACGGAGGGAATGATGAGCGAGACAATAGGGCCGGCGGGTCCGGCCGACCAGCTGGCCGTGATCGAGACATTGGCACAGGCATTCCAGACCGACCCGGCGCTGTCGTGGATATTGCCCGACCCCGATCATCGTGCGCGGGCGCTGCGCGGCCTGTTTCGCGTGCTGGTACCCGCCGACATGCGCGCGGGAGTAGCGCTGCGATCCGAAGGCGACGCGGCGGCGGCGCTCTGGCGCGCGCCGGGGCAGGCGCATAGCGGGACACTGGAGTTCCTGCGCACCGTCATCCCGCTCGTCGCGACGTTCGGTACCGCCCTGCCGCGCGGACTGAAGGTGCAGGCCGGCATCGACGCGCACCGCCCAAAGGCGCGCTTCTGGTATCTTCATTATGTCGGCGTGCGGACCGCGCATCAGGGCAAGGGCCATGGCGGCCGGATCATCCGCGCGCAGACCGCGGTCGCCGACACCGAGGGACTGCCGTGCTGGCTGGAAACCGCGACGCCGGAAAATGTGCCGCTCTACGAACGGCTGGGGTTCGTCACGCAGGTCGAATGGGATGTACCGGGCGGCGGCCCGCATTTCTGGGGCATGATGCGCCCGGCGTGCTGAGCGTCAGTCGTCGAACCCGACGAAACGCACCGCTTCTTCGACGCTCTTGCGGTTCGACACCACGGCGTTGGCGGGGAAATCCGCTTCGGGCCAGCCCATCGCGACGCAGATCATGATCACCTGGTCGTCGGGGATCGCGGCATGTTCGCGCACCACCGGGCTTTGCATGATGCCCTGGCTGTTGATGACGCAGCCGAGCCCGCGCGACCAGGCGGCGTTGACCAGCGCGTTGCTCACCGCACCACAATCGAACGGCGCGATGTCGCTGCCGAGCAATATGCGGTCATAGGTGACGACGACGCTGACCGGGGCGTCGAACTGGCGGAAGCCGCGGAGCACCCAGTCCTGGCGCGCGTCCTTGTCGTCGCGCGCGATGCCCATCGCACCGAAGAGCTGCTTGGCGATCTCGATCTGGCGTGCGCGATGGTCGTCGGCGATGCCGTCGAAGCGGCGGAATTCGCGGCTGTCGGGCTTGCCGGCGAGAATGCCGTCGGTGTTACCCCGGCGGATCGCGTCAAGCGGATCGCCGGTGACGACCGAGAAATTCCAGCACTGGTTGTTGAACGACGAGGGCGCGCGCATCGCGACTTCGATCACCTCGGCGACCAGCGCCTTGGGAACGGGCTTGTCGAGGAAGCCGCGAATGCTGCGGCGTCCCCGGACAACCTCGTCAAAACCCGGTGCGGCGCTCACGCGGCCTTACGCAGTTCCAGACGATCCCAGATTTCGGTGAGCGCCTGGGTCAGGTCGCGCATCATCGCCTCGTCATGCGCCGGGCCGGGGGTAAAGCGCAGCCGTTCGGTGCCGCGCGGCACGGTCGGGAAATTGATCGGCTGCACATAGACGCCATATTCGGCGAGCAATATGTCGCTGATCTTCTTGGCGCGCACCGGATCGCCGACCATCAGCGGGACGATGTGCGTGGTCGAATCCATCACCGGCAGGCCGGCGTCGCGGAAGCTCTGCTTGAGGTAAGCGGCGGCTTCCTGCTGCGCGTCGCGCTCGACGCTCGACGCCTTGAGGTGGCGCACGCTCGCGAGCACACCGGCGACGAGCACCGGCGACAGGCTGGTCGTGAAGATGAAGCCCGGCGCATAGCTGCGGATCACGTCGATGATATTCTTGTCGGCGGCGATATAGCCGCCCATCACGCCGAACGCCTTGCCGAGGGTTCCCTCGATGATCGTGATGCGATCGGCGGCTTCGTCGCGATCGCTGATGCCGCCGCCGCGCGGGCCGTACATGCCGACGGCATGGACTTCGTCGCAATAGGTCAGGGCATTATATTTGTCGGCAAGGTCGCAGATCGCGTGGATCGGGGCGACGTCGCCGTCCATCGAATAGACGCTTTCGAAGGCGATCAGCTTGGCGGCTTCGGGATCGTCGGCGGCCATCAACTCTTCGAGATGTGCGAGGTCGTTGTGACGCCAAACGCGCTTTTCGCAGCCCGAGTTGCGGATGCCCGCGATCATCGAGGCGTGGTTGAGCTCGTCCGAATAGATGATGCAGTTGGGCAGCAGCTTGCCGAGCGTACCGAGCGTCGCTTCGTTCGAGATATAGCCCGACGTGAAGAGCAGCGCGCCGTCCTTGCCGTGCAGGTCGGCGAGTTCGGCTTCGAGGTCGATATGATAATGGGTGTTGCCGCCGATGTTGCGGGTGCCGCCCGAACCGGCGCCGACGTCATGCAGCGCTTCTTCCATCGCGGCGACGACCTTGGGATGCTGGCCCATGGCGAGATAGTCGTTCGAACACCATACGGTGATCGGCTTCGGGCCGTTGTGACCGGCGAAGCAGCGTGCGTTGGGAAAGGACCCGCGATTCCGGAGGATGTCGATGAAGACGCGATAGCGCCCTTCTTCATGCAGCCGGTCGATGGCGCGTGCGAAAATATCGTTATAGTTCACGTATCAGCCCCGCAGTCAGGTGCCAGTCCAAGCCATTGGGCCGCTCCCTCCGGGCGGCTATTAACACGGCGGCCAATAACGCCGAAACAACCCGAAATCCAGTGCGAACGATTCGCAACTTCTGCGCCAAATCAGTGTGATCGAGCTGCTAGATCAGTTCGATGCGATCGAGGCCGTAGGGCGCCAGCGCGGCCAGCGGCGGCGGCGGACGCTCGTCGCTACGCGTGAAGACCGCGAGGCCGGGGGCGACCGCGGCGGGCCAGGGCTGGCCGTCGGTCAGGTGGGCGATGCGGCGGGCAATGCCCTGCGCCCCGTCGATCAAGCGGACGTGCGATCCCGCCTCGGCCTGCAATTCGTCGGCGAGCAGCGGGAAGTGGGTGCAGGCGAGGACGATGACGTCGAGCTTGTCGCCGCCGGGCTGGCTTGTCAGGCCGGCGATGGCGCGCGCAATGACGTCCTTATCCACGGGGTCGCCGCGCAGCTTCGCTTCGGCGGCGGTGACGAGGCCGGGGCTGCCGTGGCGCAGCACCGTCTTGCCCGCGGCAAAGCGCGCGCTGAGATCGTCGACATAGGGCTGGCGCACCGTCGCTTCGGTGCCGAGCACCCCGATGACGCCGGTCTTCGTTATCTCGGCGGCGGGCTTGATCGCGGGCACGGTCCCGACGATCGGCAGGTCGAGGGCGGCGCGGACATGCGTCAGCGCGATCGTCGAGGCGGTGTTGCACGCGATTACCGCGAGGCGTGGCTGGTAGCGTTCGACGAGGCGGCCGAGCAGCGCGGGAACGCGCGCCGCGAGTTCGGCCTCGCTCTTCTGGCCATAGGGCAGGCCGGCATAATCGGCGGCATAGACGATCGGCGCGGTCGGCAGCAGCGCGCGCGTCGGGCCGAGCACGGTGAGGCCGCCGAGGCCGGAGTCGAAGAAGAGGATAGGGGCGGCGGGGGCAGGGGATTGCATGGGTGTCGCCTAGCAGGCGGCGGTGGCAGGTCAATGGTACCCCCCTCCACTCCCGCAGGTTCGTCATTGCGAGCGAAGCGAAGCAATCCAGGGCGGTTTGCGCCTGCGCTGGATTGCTTCGCTTCGCTCGCAATGACGGACTTTGTTGATGACCGGTGCTCGGTTGTGCATCCGTTTCGGTAACGACATTCTCCGAATCCGTTGATTGCTTTCCCCAACCCCGTCAAAAGGAACGAAAGGGAGCAGGGAGCATCATGACCATCACTTTGCTGATCGCGGCGGGGTATCTGCTCGGATCGATCCCCTTCGGGGTCATCCTGACGCGAGCCTTCGGTGCGGGTGATTTGCGCCAGATCGGGTCAGGCAATATCGGTGCGACCAATGTGCTGCGCACCGGGCGCAAGGGGCTGGCGGCGGCGACCTTGATCCTCGACGGTGCGAAGGGCGCGGTCGCGGTGCTGCTCGCTCGGCATTTTTTCCCCGAAACCGGCGACCATGGCGCGATGGTCGCGGGCGCGGCGGCGATGATCGGCCATTGCTACCCCGTCTGGCTGAAATTCAAGGGCGGGAAGGGGGTTGCGACGCTGCTCGGCCTCTCGCTGGCGCTCGCCTGGCCGATCGGGCTGGTGTTTGCGGGCGTCTGGCTCGGCGCCGTCCTGCTGCTGCGCATCTCGTCGCTCGGCGGGATGCTGGGGGCCGTCGCTGCGCCGCTTGCCGCGCTGGCGCTCGGCTATCCCATCTATGCGATCGGTCTGGCGGGACTCGCGGCCATCGTGCTCTGGCGCCACCGCGAGAATATCGCGCGGCTGCGCGCGGGAACCGAACCGCGCGTCGGCGCAATGAAAAGCGCCGAATGACCGACGCCGAAAGGCTGGCGCGGCTGCGGTTGATCCGCACGCCGCATGTCGGCCCGGTCAGCTGGCACCAGCTGATGGCGCGCTTCGGGTCGGGCGAGGCGGCGCTCGCCGCGCTGCCCGATCTTGTGCTGCGCGGCGGCGCGGGCCGCGCGCGTATCGCGCCTTCCGAAATCGCCGAGCGTGAGATCGAGCGCGTGGCCTCGCTTGGCGCGCGTCATGTCTTCAGTGACGAGGCGGATTATTCGCCGCTGATGCGCGAGGTCGAGGGCGCCCCGCCGGTGATGATTGTCCGCGGCGATACCGCGATGCTCCTGCATCCCTGCGTCGCGATCGTCGGCGCGCGCAACGCCTCGGCGATCGCGTGCCGCTTCGCGCGGCAGATGGCGGCGGAACTAGCGGCGCAGGGCATCACGGTGGTCAGCGGGCTGGCGCGCGGGGTCGACACCGCGGCGCATGTCGGCGCGCTTGGCGGGCGCACGGCGGCGGTGATCGCGAGCGGCATCGACATCGCCTTTCCGCCCGAAAATGCGGCGCTGCAGGAAAAGCTCGGCGCCGACCAGTTGCTGATCGCCGAACAGCCCCCGGGCACCGAACCGCTGGCGCGCCATTTTCCGTCGCGCAACCGGATCATCGCCGGACTGTCGCACGGGACCCTGGTGATCGAGGCGGCGCCCAAGTCGGGGTCGCTGATCACCGCGCGCCGCGCCGGCGACTATGGGCGCGAGGTGATGGCGGTGCCCGGATCGCCGCTCGACCCGCGCGCGCAGGGCTGCAACCTGCTGATCCGCGAAGGCGCGACGCTGATTCAGACGGTCGACGATGTGCTCGAGGCGCTGGGGCCGATCGATGCGCGCATGGTGCGCGAACCGGTGCGCAGCTATGCCGCGACGCCCGTCGTACGCGACGCCGGGGAAGGGGACCGGCGGACCGTCGTCGAACTGCTCGGGCCGACCCCCGTCGCGGTCGACGAGCTCGTCCGCCAATCGGGCTGCGCAGCCGCGACGGTGCAACTGATCCTGCTCGAACTCGAACTCGCGGGGCGTATCGAGCGCCACGCGGGCGCCAGGATTTCACGGCTGTGATGACCCGCACAGCGGCCTAACCTGCGGCAATCTAACCATTCATCGCGGTTCAGCCACGGTTCAGCGGCCGGACCACAGGTTCATGATATTGTATCACATGGCGGGGAGTTCGATGATGCGAAGCCGATTTCTGACGGGCGTGACGATGATCGCCGTTCTCGCGGGCGGCCTCGCCCCCGCGCCCCTGACCATCGCTTATGCCAAGCCGGGTGCGCCGCAGCAGGGCTTCTGCCGCAACGCCGACCCGCTGCCGCGCCTCGATGCCGAGGTGCAGCCGCCCCGGCCGCAACAGACGGGCGTGCCCATGACCAAGGGCGGCAAGCGCGAGCGCGATGACAAGTCGAGCGCCGACTATGCGCCGATGGCGCCGCCGCCACCTCCGCCGCCTCCGCCACCCCCTCCGCCGCCGATGGCGCCGCCACCACCCAGCTATGACAGCGCTGCCGCCGACGTCGTCGTCACCGGCTCGGCGCGATCCGGATCGTCGGCTGCGGTCAGCGCGGTCGGCAGCGGCGAGTCGGTACGGGTGGCCCCGACCGCCCCGCCGCCGGCGTCGACGTCGCCCGTTCCCGGCTCGTCGTCGGACTATACGGGGCGACCCGTGCCGGTGCCGCCGCGCTATATTCCGCCCCAGCCACAATCGGGCATCCTGACCGCGGGCGAGCATGACGACCTGCTCAATCCGGAACTCTATGCGGCCTATGTCAACCGCACCGACTTGGGCCAGGACATCCGAGCCCTGCCGCGCGTCGACACGATGCGCGTCGTCACGGTGAAGGTGAACGACCGCAACGGCCAGCCGATCCCCTTCGCCGACGTCGTCGTCACCTGCAGCGACGGCAACAGCATCACCATGGCGACGCAGGCCGACGGCAGCGCGGTCTTCTTCCCCGGGCTCGACCGGCTGAGCGAGCGGATCACCGTGTCGGCGCGAAAGGCCGGGCGCAGCATCGCCGACGCGCGGCCGGTGCTCGTGTCCGATGCGCCGGGTGGGCAGGTCGTCGGTCTGACCGCCAGCCAGGCCGCGACCAAGGCAACCAAACTCGACCTGATGCTCGTCATCGACACGACGGGCAGCATGGGCGACGAGATCCGATACCTGCAGTCGGAAATGCGCGCGATCATCGCGTCGATCACCGCCAAGCACCGCGATCTGGATATTCGCGTCGGTTTTGTCTTCTATCGCGATATCGGCGACGAATATGTCACCCGCACCGTGATCTTCGACCGCGACATCGGCCGCGCGCAGGGCACGTTGGCGGCGCAATATGCGACCGGCGGCGGCGATTATCCCGAGGCGATGGACCAGGCGCTGATCCGCGCGGTCGGTCAGGAATGGCGACCCGACGCGGTGAAATCGCTGCTGCTCGTCGCCGACGCGCCGCCGCACAACGAACAGTTCGGCCGCACCTGGGCCGCTGCCGAGGCGGCGCGCGCCAGGCGTATCCATATCACCCCGGTCGCCGCCTCGGGCGTCGCCGACGAGGCCGAATATGCGATGCGCGCGATGGCCGCAGCGACCCAGTCGCGCTATCTGTTCCTGACCGACGACAGCGGCGTCGGCAATGCCCATGCGGCGCCGGCGATCGACTGTTATCTGGTGACGCGGCTCGACGCGCTCGTCCGCCGGGTGATCGACAGCCAGATCAGCGGGCGACGGATCGAGCCCGAGGACAGCGAGGTCATCCGCAGCGTTGGCCAATATGATGCGGGCAAATGCATCCTGCCCGCCGACTTCAAATGGCAGGACCAGTAAGCCGTTGACTTGCCCCCGCATCTGACCGATGCGGGGGCATGGGTCGCTTCGGGGAACCTCGCCGGCCGGATGCATCCGGTCCGTGAGGGTCGGAGGACCAATCCATGAAAAAACTGCTGTCGGCCGTCGCCATCACGGCGATGCTGCTCCAGCCTGTCGCCGTGATCGCCAAGGACAAGGAACCGGTGAAAATCGCTGGCCCGGCCAATGCGAAGGGTGTCACCACCGTCACCGTCGGCGCCTTCAATATCGGCTTCATCTTTGAATCGACCGACCAGACCGCGGCGTCGGGCGGGTTGATGGGGGCGTTCGGCGGTACCACCAAGGCGAAGAGCGAACTCGTCGGGGTTACCCCCGAAATGATGCAGGCGGTCACCGACGCGGCTTATGCCGATTTCGTGTCGCAGTTGACCGCCAGCGGCTATGCGGTGCAGTCGCCCGCCGACCTGTTCGGCCATGCGGCGCTCGCTAAGACCAAGCCGCAGGAGGCGCCGCTCGACATCAACATCGCGCTCGAAAAGGGCAGCAAGGGCAAGGCGACCTATTACAAGCCCACCGCGCTGCCCGGGCTGCACATGATCCCCGGCGACTTCGTCGGGTCGGGGATGAGCAGCATCGGGATGAACATGGCGGCTGGGCAGGCGGTCGGGGCGCTCACCACCTATGCCAAGCAGGCGGGTGTCGGGGTGATCGATGTCGTCTATCTGATCGACTTTTCGCAGCAAAAGCGCCCCGGCGCGTTCAGCTTCGGCGGGTTGGAGGTCAACAGCGCGCTGTCGGTCAGCGCCGACTATTCGCGCATCACGCTGATCGCGCCGAGCGGCAAGCAGTCGGTGATCACCGTCAAGGCGCCGGTCGCGGTCGAGGGCGAGTTCGTCGAAAAGAGCGACGCGTCGAGCGGCACCGACAAGGCGATGCAATCGGCCGGCAATGTCGTGGGCGGCCTCGCCGCGGTCGCGGGGTTCGGGGGCTTGCGCTTCGGCAAGACGCGCAAGTTCGCCTTCACCGCCAAGCCGGGGAATTACGAAGAAGGCGCCGCCAAGGCGGCGAGTCTGGCGAGCGCGATGCTGATCGGACGGCTCGCGCCGCTGCGCTGATTTTCACAACCACTTTGCTGGGGCGGGCGCGCCGAAATCCTCTTGACGACAGGACCGGACGCCCGCCACCCTCGCGCGTACATACGTGAGGCACAGCAGGACAACGCTTTTACATGCAATTGGTTATTGTGGAATCGCCCGCCAAGGCGAAGACGATCGAGAAATATCTCGGGCGCGATTTCAAGGTGCTGGCCAGCTATGGCCATGTTCGCGACCTGCCGCCCAAGGACGGGTCGGTAAATCCCGACGACGGTTTCGCGATGCAGTGGCAGCTGTATCCCGACAAGACGAAGCGGATGAAGGAAATCCAGGACGCGGCGAAGGGTGCCGAGCGCCTGATCCTCGCGACCGACCCTGACCGCGAGGGCGAGGCGATCAGCTGGCATGTGCAGGAGCTGCTGCGCAGCAAGAAGGCGCTGCCGGCCAAGGTCGACCGTGTCACATTCAACGCGATCACCAAGGATGCGGTGCTCACCGCGATGGCGGCGCCGCGCGCGCTCGACGACGATCTGATCGACGCCTACCGCGCCCGCCGCGCGCTCGATTATCTGGTCGGTTTCACCCTGTCGCCGGTACTGTGGCGCAAGCTGCCCGGCGCCAAGTCGGCGGGGCGTGTCCAGTCGGTGTCGCTGCGGCTGATCGTCGAGCGCGAGCGCGAGATTGAAGCATTTGTTGCACTGCAATACTGGTCGATCACCGGCCTGTTCGAAATGTCGGGCACGCCGTTCAAGGCGCGCCTGGCACGCTGGCGCGGCGACAAGATCGAGCGGCTGACGATCACCAGCGAAGCCGACGCCCGCGCCGCCGAGGCCGATGTGAAGGCGGGGCATTTCACCGTCGAGAATGTCGAGACCAAGCCGCTGACGCGCAACCCGCCGCCGCCCTTCACGACGTCGACGCTGCAGCAGGAAGCCGCGCGCAAGCTCGGCTTCTCGGCGAGCCACACGATGCGCATCGCACAGGGCCTCTACGAGGACGGCGCGATCACCTATATGCGTACCGACGGCGTCCAGATGGACGGCAGCGCGATCAGCGCCGCGCGCAAGGCGATCGCGACGCGCTACGACGGCGGCTATGTCCCCGACCAGCCACGCCAGTATCAGACCAAGGCGAAGAATGCGCAGGAAGCGCATGAAGCAATCCGTCCGACCGATTTTTCGAAGGACAAGGCTGGCAGCGGCGACCATGGCCGACTCTATGAGTTGATCTGGAAACGCGCGATGGCGAGCCAGATGGCGTCGGCACGCCTCGAACGCACGAGCATCGACCTGAGCGACGGCACCGGCAAGACGATGCTGCGCGCGACCGGGCAGGTCGTGAAATTCCCCGGTTTCCTCGCACTCTATGACGAAAGCCGCGACGACGCGGGCGACGACGACGATGCGCGCCTGCTGCCCGCGATGGCGAAGGGCGATGCGCCGGCCAAGACGGGGGTCGAGGTCGAAAGCCACGAAACCCAGCCGCCGCCGCGCTATTCGGAAGCGAGCCTGGTCAAGAAGATGGAGGAACTCGGCATCGGGCGCCCGTCGACCTATGCGTCGATCCTGCAGGTGCTCAAGGACCGCGCCTATGTGACGGTCGAGAAGAACCGCTTCATGCCCGAAGAGAGCGGGCGACTGCTCACCGCCTTTCTCGAACGCTATTTCACCCGTTATGTCGAATATGACTATACCGCCGGGCTCGAGGAAGAGCTCGACGATGTGTCGGGCGGCCGCGCGCAGTGGCAGGCGGTTCTCGATGCCTTCTGGCGCGACTTCAAGCCGCGCACCGGCGAGGTGATGGAACTCAAGCCGTCGGAGATCACCGCGGCGCTCGACGAATTCCTCGGCCCCTATCTTTTCCCCGACAAGGGCGACGGCAGCGATCCGCGGCTGTGCCCCAATTGCGGCACCGGCAAGCTGGCGCTGCGCGGCGGCAAGTTCGGGCCGTTCATCGCGTGCAGCAACTATCCCGACTGCAAGTTCACGCGCAAATTCGCGCAGCCGGGCGGCAGCGACGGCGCCGACACGGGTCCCGAGACAATGGGCAACGATCCCGAATCAGGGCTGGAAGTGACCAAGCGCAGCGGACGCTTCGGCCCCTATATCCAGCTCGGCGACGGCAAGGAGGCGAAGCGTTCGTCGATCCCCAAGGACATCCCGGGCGAGGATTTCGACCTCGACTATGCGCTGCGGCTCTTGAGCCTGCCGCGCGAGGTCGGCGTCCATCCCGAAAGCGGCAAGGTCATCATGGCGGGGTTGGGGCGTTACGGTCCCTATCTGCTCCACGACGGCAAATATGCGAAGCTGACCGGGACGACCGAAATCTTCGACATCGGCATGAACGCCGCGGTCGTCCGCATCGCCGAAGCGGCGGCGGGCGGCGGGCGCGGGCGCACCAAGGCCGAACCGCTCAATACCTTTGGCCCGCACCCGACGAGCGGCGGCGAGATGAAGCTGATGGAAGGACGCTTCGGTCCTTATGTCACCGACGGCACGACCAACGCGACCTTGCCGAAGTCGATGGAACCCGCCGCGCTGACGCTCGAGGAAGCGATCGCGCTGATCGACGCGCGCGCCGCGAAGGGGCCTGCAAAGGGCAAGAAAAAGGCGGCGCCCAAGAAGGCGGCGGCGAAGAAGCCGGCGGCCAAGAAAAAGGCGCCCGCAAAGAAGGCCGTGGCGGAATAGTAAACCTCGTCATTGCGAGCGAAGCGAAGCAATCCAGAGCGGCCTTGCACCGCTCTGGATTGCCGCGTCGCTACGCTCCTCGCAATGACGGGTTGGTGGACCCCTAAGGCCGCTGCTCGTTCCACGCCGTGCCGGTCACCGGTGCGCCCGCGAACGTCCCCGCAGCGGTCGCCACGCCTTCATAGACATTGGCGTTGAAGGCGTCGAAGACCTGATCGGGGATCGACGATGTGATCGTGATCGTCGCGTCGAAATCGGGAATCTGCACGAGGAATTCGAGAAAGAAGACTTGTCCGTTCGGCGCGGTCCACGTCGCCTCGCCGGGAGTCGTGATGCAATCCTCGAGGAAATAGGTCGTGCCGTCGGGAAACTGGATCGTCGCGTTCGACTGGTGCGGCTGGCCGCCCTGCGGCGGGGTCTCGGCGCTGACCGTCATATAGCTCGAGATATGGACGCCATTGTCGAGCTGCATGTCTTGCAGATACCACAGGATGGGGTTCGCTGAAGAACCGAACAGGCCATATTCATGGTCCATCCACGTCTGGCCGGTGACCGCGAACACCGTATCGCC
Source organism: Sphingopyxis sp. Root1497 (assembly GCF_001427085.1). Classification (NCBI taxonomy): domain Bacteria; kingdom Pseudomonadati; phylum Pseudomonadota; class Alphaproteobacteria; order Sphingomonadales; family Sphingopyxidaceae; genus Sphingopyxis; species Sphingopyxis sp. Root1497. The sequence goes on along the minus strand of NZ_LMGF01000004.1, from coordinate 233,794 downwards.
GATCGCCAGCGACCCGCTGACCTGGAGCCGCGTGAACGAATAATAATAATTGTTGGTCTTCACCCCGCCGGGGTTCGCCGGGGTCGGATTGCACCCGGTGCCCCACACGATGAGCGGCGGACCCTGCTGCGCCATCACCAGGTCGAAGAGGATCGTCGATCCCGTCGCCTCGTCCTGAAACTGCGCCTTGACCGTCATGTTCGACGGGTCGGCCTGCGGCGCGGTCATCCACGCCCAGTCATGATCGATCCCCGGATTGCCGAGCTTGACGTACCAATCCTTGCTCGGGTCGGTTTCGGCCCATTCGCCGGGGGTGTGGGTCGCGGTGCTCTGATAATGGATCTGGTTCGCGACGTCGGACAGCATGATTTCGGTAAAGGCGAGCGGCGCGAAGCTCGCGGCGTTGATTTCGAAGCCGAAGACGCGCTCGCCGGCGACGAGCGTGCCGGTGTGCCACCACCATTCGGTCGGCGCTTCGGCGTGGCAATATTGGTCCTGCGGCAGCTTGATCGCGACTTCGGACGGTGGAACGGGAACGGGACTATTGGGCGACATGATCGATACTCCCCCTGTTGTGCCGCAAGATGCGGATGGTGATGATTATCATGCAGCATGTCTGGCGCGGACTTTTATTTGGTGACATCGCGAAAATATCGTCACCAATATTGTTATATTACCGCTGCATGACGTTTTTGCGCGAGAAAAGCGCAGATATTATTCGCTGCTCCGCGCAGTTCCCGCCTGCCGGAAGTCGTGATAGGATGCGCCCAACCGGGAGGTGTCCGATGCGCCGTTTGTGGGTTTTACTGTTGCTCCTCGCGGCCTCGTTCGCCGTCCCCGCAGCCGCGCAGCAGGCGGGCAGCCTGATCGCTGCCGAGCCGGTCGTCGACACGCCACCGGGGGTGCAGGCGTGGCGCGTGCAATATTGGACCTCCAACCAGAAGGGCGAACGGCTGCGCGTCACCGGCATCGTCGCCGCGCCGCGCGAGGCGGTGCCGCCGCGGCCGCGCCGCGTTATCGCCTGGACCCACGGCGCGTGGGGTGTCGCCGAAAAATGCGCACCGTCGCTCAGCCCCAATTTCTTTGCCGTGACGGCTGGAATCGATGCGGTGCGGCAGGGCTATGTCGTTGTCGCGCCCGATTATATCGGCCTCGCGAGCCCGACGATGCATCCGTTCCTCGTCGGCCCCGATACCGCGAATTCGGTGCTCGACGCGGTGCGCGCGGCGCGGGCGATCCCCGGCGCGGCAGCGGGCAACAGCTTTGCCGTGTGGGGCGAATCGCAGGGTGCGCACGCCGCGCTGTGGACCGCGATCACGGCGCGCTCCTACGCCCCCGACCTGAACCTCGTCGCGACCGCCGCGGCCGCGCCGCCGACCGACCTTGCCGCCAATCTGCGCGACGGCAGCGACAAGAATGCGCGCGCGCTGCTGCTGTCGTTCACGCTGCACAGCTGGTCGACGCTTTACGGCTATTCGATGGACGGTGTCGCCAACCGCACGAACCAGGGCATCATCCACCGGCTGGCGGAAAACAACTGCATCAGCTTGGAAAAGAAGCCGAAGCTCGGTACGATCCTGGGCGTGCTGACCATCGTGCGCGCGACGAAGAACAAGGATATCGCCAAAATCGAGCCGTGGGGAAGCTTCGCCCGCGCCAACAGCGTCGACGCCGCGCGCGTTCCCGGCCCGCTGCTCATCGCGCAAAGCAGCAAGGACACGATCATCGCGCCCGCGGTGACGCGCAAATTCGCCAAGTCCGTCTGCCGGCGCGGCACGGCGCTGCGCTGGATCGACATGACCGGAGGCCATGTCGACGCGGCGCGCGACAGCGCCCAGGAAACGATCGGCTGGATCGGTGAACGGTTCGATGGGCAACCGCCGCCGAATGATTGTCGGCGGATTTAGCGCGTCAGCTGAAAATCCCGGGGTCGACGGGCGGCTTGCCGGACAGCCATGCGACGGCGTCGGCGCGGAACAGCACGGCTGCCGACGCGACCGAAAGTGCGGTCGAAAGCAGCGAGCCTGCGAGCGACAATGTCCCCAACCCGTCGGGATTGAACAGCCCGGCAATTGTCTGCAGTGCACCAATCGCGGTCAGCACGACGTAAATCCATTTCGCGACGTTGCTGCCGCGCCGCGCAATGGCGTACCAGAGCGCGAAAACGATCGCCAAGCTGATCACGAGGATGACAAAGACCACGCCGAACGACCCGCTTGATCGGCCGACGCCGGCCTCGCGGTCGAACGCCGTCGCCATCTCGTTCCAGGTGATGAAGGTGGTTACGATGCTGACCAAGGTCGACGACCAGAAGAGGCGTTCAAACAGGATGATCGACGGCGGTCGTTGCAAGATTTTTCCCCTTGATCGAAGCGGCTGCAGATCGATTAGCGACAAATATTGATCCGCGCCATTCAATCTCGGGTGATGCTCGGATCAGCATTTTATCAGTTGGCGCAGGCCACCAGTGCGGCGTGAAAAGTCCGGCCGAGGGAGTTGTCGCGCTGAATGATCCTGATTGCCGATCCAGTGCTGCAATTTGTTCGGCTAGGCAGCAGCACGACGGCTTCTGACCCATTAGCCAGCCGCACGACGGTACGGGTCTGCAATTGCCTCGTCCCGATTTGCTCGATACGAACGACCGGACCGCGAACAACCGTTTCTACGCCAGTTGCCGAAATATAGCCCCAGGCCAGGATCAGTGTCAGCGTGATCGATATGACGCCCAAGGCTATCCCATTGAGGAATATTGAACGAGGACGGGTGCCGGGTTGTTCAACGGGTCGCTGGGCATGGCCCCGCCTCAATCCACCCAGTCAAGCCCCATGTCGCGGTACACGCCGCGGTCCTCGTCCCAGTTTGCCTTCACCTTCACATGCAGGAACAGATGCACCTTGCGCCCGAGCAATTCGGCGAGCTCGGCGCGCGATTTGCTGCCGATTTCCTTGATCCGCTCACCCTTGTGGCCGAGGATGATCGCGCGCTGGTTGTCGCGTGCGACCAGAATCTGCTGGTGGATTTCGGCGCTGCCGTCCTTGCGCGTCGTGAATTTCTCGGTCTCGACGGTCGACTGGTACGGCAGTTCCTCATGGAGTTGGCGATACAGTTGCTCGCGGGTGATTTCGGCGGCGAGCATCCGTTCGGGGGCGTCGCTGACCTCATCCTCCGGGAAATGCCAGGGTCCCTCGGGCATCAGCGCCGCCAGCGTCGCCTTGAGTTCGGGAACCCCGTCGCCGGTGCTCGCCGAGATGAAGAAGGTTTCGTCGAACGCAACCCGCTCGTTGAGCTGGGTCGCGATCGTCAGCAGCTTGTCCTTCTTGGTCAGGTCGACCTTGTTGAGGACCAGGAATTTCTTCTCGGGTCGTCCCTCGATCCCTTGCAGAACGCGTTCGGCGCGCTCGCCGAGCTTTGCCGCGGCATCGATCATCACCAGGATCGCCTCGGCCTGGTCGAGGCTGTTCCACGCCGCGGCGACCATCGCGCGGTCGAGCCGGCGGGTCGGGGCAAAAATGCCGGGGGTGTCGATCAGCACGATCTGCGTCTCGCCGTCCATGGCGACGCCCATCAGTCGGGTGCGTGTCGTCTGCGCCTTGGGGCTGACGATCGCGACCTTCTGCCCGACGAGCGCGTTGACGATGGTCGATTTGCCCGCATTCGGCGCCCCGACGACGGCGACGAAACCGCAACGATGGGTCATTCTTTCAATCCTTCCAGGATCGCGAGCATCGCGATCGCCGCGGCCTTTTCAGCCGCCTGTTTCGATGCGCCTTCGCCTTCGGCCTCGGCGAGCTTGCCGACGATCACTCCGACGCGAAAGCGCGGGGCATGGTCGGGGCCTTCGCGGCGGATCAGGCGATATTCGGGGGGCTTGCGGCCCTTGGCGGCGGCCCATTCCTGCAGCGCCGCCTTGGGGTGTTTGGGCGCCGACACCTGGCCGTCGATCATCTCGCCCCAATATTTGACGATGAAGGCGCGCGCGGGCTCGTCGCCATGGTCGAGCCACAGCGCGCCGATCAGCGCCTCGAGCACGTCGGCGGCGATATTGTCGCTGTACCGCCCGCCGTCGCCGATCGCCTGGGTGCCGAAGCGGACATGCGCGTTGAGGTCGAGCCCCTGCGCGATCCGCGCGCAGGTTTCGCCCGAGGCGAGCACATGGAGGCGCGACGACAGCTCGCCCTCGGTCGCCCTGGGAAAGCGGCGGAAGAGTTCGGACGCGATGACGAGGCCGAGCACGCGGTCGCCGAGATATTCGAGCCGCTGGTAGTCTGCGGCGCCGCTGCTGCCGTGGGTCAGCGCCTCATGATAGAGGCCGAGGTCGCGTGGTTCGGCCCCGGTGATGGCTGCGATGATGTCGGCGGAGGCGCCGCTCAAAAGCCTTCCCCGATGCGCTCCCAGCGCGCCGCGGTGAACCAACTGATCGGGTTGATCCAGCTTGCCGAGCCGTCGGTCGAGAACATGCCGACCAGCGCGTGGCCGACCAGATTTTCCTCGGGGACCAGGCCGATGCCGCCGCCTTCCTGGGCGGGGAAGCGGCTGTCGGCGCTGCGATCGCGGTTGTCGCCCATCAGGAACAAATGCCCTTCGGGCACGGTGACCAGCGTCGTATTGTCCTGCGCGATGCTCATGATGTCGAGCACGGCATAGCTTTTGCCGTTGGGCAGCGTTTCCTTGAACTGCGGATAGCGGCACTGGCGCTGGCCGTCGGCGGCGATTTCCTCGAACTGCATCGCGAAGCAGGGCAGGGTGCCTTCGTTGCGCGCGGCGTCGATCATGTTCGCGGTCACCGGGATCACGAAATCGGCCATCTTTTCGCGCGGCAGCGGCTTGCCGTTGAGCCAGACGATGCCGTCGCGGACCTGCACCGTGTCGCCGGGCAGGCCGATCACGCGCTTGATATAATCATTGTCGTTGACCGGCGGCGCCTTGAACACGACGACGTCGCCGCGCTCGGGGGTCTTGGCGAAGATGCGCCCGGGGATCAGCGGCACGCTGAACGGCAGGCTGTATTTCGAATAGCCATAGGCCATCTTGTTGACGAGCAGATAGTCCCCGATCAGCAGCCGTGGCTGCATCGATTCCGACGGAATATTGAACGGCGACAGGAAAAAGCTTCGGAAAATCAGCACCGCGATCGCCAACCAGGCGAGGAAGCGCACCGTGTCGATCGCCTCTTCCTTCGCACTCATCGGGGCGGGGGCGGGCGTGGGGTTCGCGGGGCCGGCGGGGGGCGGCGTATTGGCGGTCAGGCTGGCTTCGGTCATGGCGCGGCATTTGGCGATGAATAGGTCTTCGCGCAAGCAAATATCGGCGGATGGCACTGGCGTGCGCGGCACCGCGGACCTATGGATTGAGCCGTTATTCATCCCGTTCGCATCGAACGAAGTAGAGATGCCCGTCGGCCTGGCGCCGTGCTTCGGGGTGTCTCGACGTCGCTCGACACGAACGGAGAGAGGGAAGTTCGATATATGACCCGATCCGATCAAGCCTGGCAGGCGCTCGCCGACTGGCAGCCGCAGCGGCTGACCGACCTCGTCGCCGCCGACCCCGCGGCGCGACTGGGCAAGCTGGTCCGCAATGTCGCCGACATCCGCTTCGACTTCGCCAAGACCCATCTCGACGACGCCGCGATCGCCATATTGTCGGACCTCGCGGCGGCGCAGGATTTCGGCGGACGCCGCAAGACGCTGTTCGCGGGTGGCATCGCCAACCCGACCGAGGACCGCGCCGCCGAACATAGCGCCGAACGCGGCGACGGCGCGCCCGAATCCGTCCACCGCGCACAGGCGCTGCACCAGCGGATGCGGATGCTGATCGACGCGATCGAGGCCGGTGCGTTCGGCGAAATCCGCCATTTGCTGCACATCGGCATCGGCGGGTCGGCGCTCGGCCCCGACCTGCTCGTCGATGCCCTGGGGCGCGGCGGGGCGCGCTATGACGTCGCGGTCGTCTCGAACGTCGACGGCGCCGCGCTCGACGAGGCCTTCGCCAAATTCGATCCGGCCTGCACATTGATCGCGGTCGCGTCGAAGACTTTCACCACGACCGAAACCCTGCTCAACGCCGCCTCGGCGCTGCAATGGCTGGAGGAGGCCGGGGTGCCCGATCCGTTCGGGCGCGTCATCGCGCTCACCGCTATGCCCGAACGCGCGATGGAGTGGGGTGTCGACGAGACGCGCATCCTGCCCTTCGCGGAATCGGTCGGCGGACGCTATTCGCTCTGGTCGTCGATCGGTTTTCCCGCCGCGCTCGCGCTCGGCTGGGACGCCTTCGCCGACATGCTCGAGGGCGCAGCCGAGATGGACCGCCATTTTCGCCTGTGCGACGGCGCCGACAATGTCGGCCTGCTCGCCGCTTTTGCGGATCAGATCTACGCCAACCGCCTCGCCTGCCAGACGCGCGCGGTCTTCGCCTATGACGAACGGCTGCGCCTGCTGCCCTCCTATCTCCAGCAGCTCGAAATGGAATCGAACGGCAAGGGCGTGATGCTGGACGGCAAGCCGCTCGACCGCGCGAGCGCGCTGATCACCTGGGGCGGGGTCGGCACCGATGCGCAGCATGCGGTGTTCCAGCTTCTGCATCAGGGCACCCACCTGATCCCGGTCGAATTCGTCGTCGCGCGCGAGCCCGATCATCTGCTCGACGAGGCGCATCACGAAACGCTCGTCGCCAACTGCATCGCGCAGGGCGCGGCGCTGATGACCGGGCGCGCGAGCAGCGACGGCGCGCGCAACTACCCCGGCGACCGGCCGTCGACGACGATCCTCCTCGACCAGGTCACCCCGCGCAGCCTCGGCGCGCTGATCGCCTTTTACGAGCATCGCGTCTTTGCCAATGCGGTGCTGCTCGGCATCAATCCCTTCGACCAGTTCGGGGTCGAACTGGGCAAGGAAATGGCCAAGGGCCTGTCCGAAGGCACCGTCGAGTTCGACGCCGCGACACAGGCGCTGATGGCGGCGGCGCTGGGGGAATAGCCTTCGTCATTGCGAGAAGCCGAAGGCGACGAAGCAATCTCCAGCCATCGGCCTTGCGCGTGGTCGATAGCTGGAGATTGCTTCGCTTCGCTCGCAATGACGAGTTTGGACAGTCTGAGCGTAAAATTCGATTGGCAAGCTGCCGCCGCGTAACCACATAGGCGCTCGCTGCGAAGTGCAGCCACCATCCTTCAGGGGCCGTCCATGAGCAATTTCGACTATGATCTCTTCGTCATCGGCGCCGGGTCGGGCGGGGTACGCGCCTCGCGCATCGCCGCGTCGCACGGTGCGCGCGTCGCGGTGGCCGAGGATTATCGCGTCGGCGGCACCTGCGTCATCCGCGGCTGTGTGCCCAAGAAACTGCTCGTCTATGGCGCCCATTTCGCCGAGGACCTGAAGGATGCGCGCCATTTCGGCTGGGACGTCCCCGACTGCAAATTCGACTGGGACCGGCTGCGCGACAATGTCCAGGCGGAGGTCACGCGGCTCGAAGGCCTCTATGGCCAGACGCTCGAAAACCATAAGGTCACCGTCTTCAAGACGCGCGCGACGATCGCGGGGCCGCAGAAGGTGCGGCTCGCCGACGGCACCGAACTGACCGCCGAACGCATCCTCGTCGCGACCGGCGGCTGGCCGCATGTTCCCGAGTTTCCGGGCAGCGAGCATGCGATCACCTCGAACGAGGTGTTCCACTTGGATAAATTGCCCAAGCGCGTGGTGATCGCAGGCGGCGGCTATATCGCCAATGAATTCGCCGGCATCTTCAACGAGTTCGGAAGCAAGGTGACGATCGTCAATCGCGGCGACACGATCCTGCGCGGTTACGACGAGCAGATCCGCGACCGGCTGCTGCAGATTTCGATGACCAAGGGCATCGACTTCAAATTCAACGCGCCCTTCGAGAAGATCGTCCAGAATGACGACGGTACGTTGACCGTGCATCTGGGCGGCTGCGAGCCGATCGTCGCCGATGCGGTGCTCGTCGCGGCGGGGCGTGTGCCGAACACCAAGGGGGTCGGGCTGGAGGAGGTCGGCGTCGACCTCGACGACCATGGCGCGATCAAGGTCGACGAAAGCAATCAGTCCTCGGTGCCGAGCATCTATGCCGTCGGCGACGTTACCAATCGCATCCAGCTGACGCCCGTCGCGATCCGTGAGGGGCAGGCCTTTGCCGACAGCGTGTTCGGCGGCAAGCCGACCGTGGTCGATTATCAGAATGTCCCGAGCGCGGTGTTCAGCCACCCGCCGATCGGCGCGGTCGGCATGACCGAAGCCGAGGCGCGCAACAAGCTGGGCAGCATCCGCGTTTATACCAGCGATTTCCGCGCGATGAAAAATGTCCTCGCCGGCCGTAACGAGCGCGCGCTGTACAAGATGGTGGTCAATGCCGCGACCGACCAGGTCGTCGGGCTCCACATGATCGGCCCCGACGCGCCCGAGATTTTGCAGGCGGCGGCGATCGCGGTGAAGGCGGGACTCACCAAGGCCGATTTCGACAACACCGTCGCGCTGCACCCGAGCATGGCCGAGGAACTGGTGCTGCTGAAATAAAGCTGTGATCCCCGGCGAAAGCCGGGGCCCGGAAGTCGCAATGGACCCCGGCTTTCGCCGGGGAACGGCTGGTGCTATCCTCTTTGCGACAAGCGAGGGGAGGGGCGCATGGCGGGCACGGTATTGGTCACCGGGGGCAGCGGGTATATCGCGGGCTTCCTGATCCGACAGCTGATCGAAAACGGCTGGCACGTCCACACGACAGTGCGCAGCTTGAAACGCGAGGCCGAGGTCCGCGGCTGGCTCAATGTCGACAACAGCAAGCTGAGCTTCTTCGCCGCCGACCTCGAACATGATGCGGGCTGGGCCGAGGCGGTGGCGGGCTGCACACATGTCGCACATGTCGCGTCGCCCTTTCCGCTCGATGTTCCTAAACAGGCCGACGATCTGGTGATCCCGGCGCGCGAGGGGGCGCTCAGGGCGCTGCGTTTCGCGCGCGCTGCCGGGGTGACACGCTTCGTCCTGACCTCGTCGATGGCGGCGGTCGCCTATGGGCATGGCAAGGGCCGCGACCTCTATAACGAGGCCGACTGGAGCAATCTCGATAACCCCGAGGTCATGCCCTACCCACGCTCGAAGACCGTCGCCGAGCGCGCGGCGCGCGACTGGGTCGCGGCCGAGGGCGGCGATATGGAATTCGCCTCGGTCAACCCGGCGGCGGTGTTCGGGCCGCTGCTTAGCGACGACCTGTCGACCTCGATCGAGGTCGTGAAGCAGTTGCTCGAAGGCAAGGTGCCGATGTGCCCCGACGTCGGCTTCGGTATCATCGACGTGCGCGACGTCGCCGACATGCATTATCGCGCGCTGACGGTCGAGGGGATCCGGGACGAACGCTTCGTCTGCTCGGGTCCGTTCCTGAAATTCGTCGATGTCGCGAACATCCTGACCGCCAATCTCGGCGAACAGGCGCGCAAGGTGCCGACGCGCAAGATGCCCGACTGGCTGCTCAAGGCGCTCGCGATCGTCCGGCCCGAACTCAAGCAGGTCGTCGCCGAACTCGGCAATGTCCGCGGCGGCGACAGCCGCCATGCGATGCAGCGCCTCGGCTGGACGATGCGCCCGCCCGAGGAAGCGATCCTCGCGACGGCGCATGATTTGATCGGGCGCGGGATTGTGAAGGTCTGAAAATCCCCCTCCCATTTATTGGGAGGGGTTAGGGGAAGGCCTGTTTCCTTCCAAAGGTAGGCGTCTTTGGACACGCCCTCCCCCAACCCCTCCCGCAAGCGGGAGGGGCGTTTCCATCACGCAATCGTCGGAACGATCCCGCCTTCGGCGCGGATCGCCGCGCCGTTGGTCGCTGCCGCGAGCGGGCTCGCCAGGAACGCCACCGTCGCCCCGATCTCATCGGCGTCGATCAGGCGGCGGATCAGCGACAGCGGGCGCAGTTCCTCGAAGAAGGCCGTTTCGCGCTCGGCTTCGGGCGCTTCGGGGTTCGACACCACCGACTGGATGAAATCGACGATGCCTTCGGAGCGCGTTGGCCCCGGCAGCACCGAATTGATCGTCACGCCGCTACCCCTGGTCTGCTCGGCGAGGCCGCGCGCGATGGTGAGCTGCGCGGTCTTGGTCATGCCGTAATGGATCATCTCGGCGGGCGGCAGCAGCCCGCTTTCGCTCGCGATGAAGATCACCCGGCCCCAGTTCTTCTCGAGCATCTTGGGGAAATAATGCCGCGACAGCCGCGCGCCGCTGACGACGTTGACCTCGAAAATATGGTGCCAGTCGGCATCGCTGATCTCGGCGAAGGGCTTGGCTTCATAGATGCCGAGGTTGTTGACGAGGATATCGACCGCGGGAACCGCGGCGATCAAGTCTGCGGCGCCCTCGGCGGTCGCGGGGTCGGCGAGTACGGGGCGGATTGTCCCCGTCTGCGCCAGCTCGGCTGCGGCCTCGTCCAGCTTCGCCTGGTTGCGGCCGGTGATGACGACCTCGACGCCCGCTTCGGCGAGGCGCTTGGCGATGGCGAAGCCGATGCCGGCGGTCGATCCGGTGACGAGGGCGGTCTTGCCTTTGAGTTTCAGGTCCATGACGTGTCTCCTTGGATAAAGGCCTGCTGATGGAGACGAAGATAGCGTCGCCGCTCATTGTTGATTAGAATGTCACTTATCATTTCAGAAGTGATTCATAATCAGGAATGGCGATGGATAATCGGTTCGGCGATATCGAGACCTTCCTGGCGGTGGCGAGTGGCGGCAGCTTTGCCGCGGCCGCAAAGGCGCTGCGGCTCACCCCCTCGGCGGTCAGCCGCAGCATCGCGCGATTGGAGCAGAGGTTGGGCGCGATCCTGTTCCGCCGCACGACGCGCTCGCTGGCGCTGACCGCCGAAGGCAGTGCCTATCGCGACCGGATGAGCGTGCTGCTCGCCGAGATCGAAACGGTTGAGAGTGACCTCGGCCGCGAGAAACAGGGGCCGCGCGGATTGCTGCGCGTCAACGCATCGCCGTCGATCGGGGTGCCGTTGCTGCCGATCCTGCCGCGCTTCACCGCGCGCTATCCCGAGATTATCCTCGACCTCGCGCTCTCGGACACGATCGTCGATCTGGTCGAGGAACGCGCCGACATCGCGATCCGCATCGGCCCGCTGCGCGACACCAGCCTGCGCGCCAAGAAGCTCGGCCACAGTCGCATGGTGCTGGTCGCCAGCCCCGCCTATCTCGCGCGCCGCGGCACGCCGCGCACGCCCGAAGATCTCGACGGACATGATTGCCTGCGTTTCAGCTTCCGCCGCTCGATCGACAGCTGGCCCTTCCTTGTTGGTGGCCGCGTCGTCCACCGACCGGTTCCCGGCAGCTTCTTCGGCAATTCGGGCGACCTCGTGCGCCAGATGGCGGTCGCGGGCGGCGGCATTGCGCGCCACGGCCATTTTCATGTCGCCGCCGATCTCGCGGCGGGGCGGCTGGTCGAATTGCTGCCCGATTATCACCCCGGCGACGGCGAGGATATCCACGCGCTCTACGCGCCCGAGGACCGAGCCGCGACGCGCATCCGCGCCTTTCTCGATTTCCTCGACGAAGAGCTGGTGATCGACGGCTAGCCGATCCGGTACGGCACCACGTCGCGCCGGTCGGGATCGACCAAAATGGGTCGGTCGCTCGGCGGAAAGGCGCGCTGGTCGCAATCGTCGCGCGGGCAGATGCGGCACGACGATCCGATGCGCGTTGCCGCCTGCGGCGCGGCGACATCGACCCCGTCGGCATAAACGAACTCGCCCGCATATTGCGCCTCGCATCCCAGCGCGACGGCGTAGCGGCGTGGGGATCGTGCATAGCTGCCCGAGGGTTTGACCAGCCCCTTCGCCATGGACACATAGCGCAGCCCGTCGGGGGTCTCGGCGAGCTGGAACAATATGCGGTCGGGGATCGCCGCTGCCTCATGCACGACCCACAGCGGACAGGCGCCGCCGAAGCGCGCGAATTGCAGGCGCGTCGCGCTGTGCCGCTTGGTGATATTGCCCGCCATGTCGACGCGGCAGAAGAACATCGGGATGCCGCGCGCGCCGGGGCGCTGGAGCGTCGAGAGCCGGTGGCACGCCTGCTCGAAGCTGACGCCATAGTCCATGCGCAGCCGGTCGATGTCGTGCCGCACGCTGCGCGCGCTGGCGCGGAACGGCGCATAGGGCATCAGCACCGCGCCCGCGGCGTAATTGGCCAGCCCGACGTGGAGCAATTGCCGCGCCGCCGCAGTGCGCAGCGGGGAGGCTTCGACCACCGCCGCGATCTCGTTCGCCAGCGCCAGCGCGGCGAGCTGGTGCGCGAGCTGGAAACGCCGGCTTTCGGCGGGCTGCGACGGGTCGATCACCAGATGGCGCATCGTCGCGTCATAATCGCGCAGCGCCTGCGTCTGGTTATAAACGATCGAAATGCCGAGCGCATCGCGCAGCCGCCGCTCGATCGTCTCGACCGCAGGCGAGGGCGATTTGCCGCGCAATTGTGCCGCCAGCACCTCGGCGGCGCGGTCGATGCTGTCGACATAATTGCCCGCATCGTGGAACCAGTCGCGCACCTCCTCCCACGGCAGGCGGCTGCCCTCGGCGGTGCCGCCTGTCAGCGCCTCGTCGATGATCTGCAACCGCTGCCCCGCGCGGCGATAGGCGGCGTGGAGCGCGACGAACTGGTCAGCGAGCTGCGGCTGCTGCAGCGCCGCCCGCTCGATCTGTTCGGGGGGCAGCGGCGACGCGGCGAACAGCGGATCGGCGGCGGCTTCGCGCAGCGCGCCCTGACGGCGGTCGCCGGTGTCGGTTGCGACCTCTTCCCATTCGAGCGGAAACAGGCGTTGCAGCCGGTCGAGCAGCGCGGGGGTCAGCGGGCGGTCGTCGTGCTCGATCTGGCTGAGGTAGGAGGCCGAGATGCCGAGCTGCGCCGCGAAGTCGGCCTGGCGGATCGCGCGGGTTTCCCGAAGTTGGCGAAGTTGTCGCCCAGCGTAAAGGCGGGTTGGGGTCATAAGGCGCAGGTTACTTTGCAAACTACCACTTTGCAACTTTGCAAATTCGCATTTGCATCGCGGCCCCGGTCGGCGCAGACGGCATGTTCGATTTATCCGGAGAGACGCATGTCCGCCAATATCGCCGAAATGGAACGCCGCCGCGCCGCTGCCGCTTTGGGCGGTGGGCAGAAGCGCATCGATGCGCAGCACAGCAAGGGCAAGCTGACCGCGCGCGAGCGGCTCGACGTGCTGCTCGACCATGGCTCGTTCGAAGAGCTCGACACCTATGTCGAACATAATTGCACCGATTTCGGCATGGAAAATCAGAAGATTCCGGGCGACGGCGTCGTCACCGGCAGCGGCACGATCAACGGTCGCCTCGTCTATGTGTTCAGCCAGGACTTCACGGTTTTCGGCGGCGCGCTGTCCGAGCGTCACGCCGAGAAGATCATGAAAGTCATGGACAATGCGATGAAGGTCGGCGCGCCGGTGATCGGCCTGAACGACAGCGGCGGCGCGCGCATCCAGGAGGGCGTCGCGTCGCTCGGCGGCTATGCCGAGGTGTTCCAGCGCAACGTGCTGGCGTCGGGTGTGGTGCCGCAGATCAGCCTGATCATGGGCCCGTGCGCGGGCGGTGCGGTTTACAGCCCGGCGATGACCGACTTCATCTTCATGGTGAAGGACAGCAGTTATATGTTCGTCACCGGCCCTGACGTGGTCAAGACGGTGACCAACGAGGTGGTGACGCAGGAGGAACTGGGCGGCGCGATCACCCACACGACCAAAAGCTCGGTCGCTGATATCGCGTTCGAGAATGACATCGAGGCGCTGCTCGCGACGCGCGACTTCTTCGACTACCTGCCCGAAAACAACCGCAGCGGGGTGCCCGAGCGCCCGACCGACGACCCGTGGGACCGCGCCGAGCCGAGCCTCGACACGCTGATCCCGCCCAATGCGAACCAGCCCTACGACATGCACGAACTGATCCGCAAAACCGTCGACGAGGGCGATTTCTTCGAGGTGCAGCCGGCGCATGCGGGCAACATCCTCTGCGGCTTCGGGCGCATCGAGGGACGCACGATCGGCATCGTCGCGAACCAGCCGATGGTGCTCGCGGGGGTGCTCGACATCAATTCGTCGAAGAAGGCGGCGCGTTTCGTGCGCTTCTGCGACGCGTTCGAAATCCCGATCATCACCTTCGTCGACGTGCCCGGCTTCCTGCCCGGCACCGCGCAGGAATATAATGGCATCATCAAGCATGGCGCGAAGCTGCTGTTCGCCTACGCCGAGGCGACTGTGCCCAAGATCACGGTCATCACGCGCAAGGCCTATGGCGGCGCCTATGACGTGATGGCGTCGAAGCATCTGCGCGGCGATCTGAATTATGCCTGGCCGACCGCCGAGATCGCGGTGATGGGCGCGAAGGGCGCGGTCGAGATCATCTTCCGCAGCGACATCGGCGACCCCGAGAAGATCGCACAGCGCACGAAAGAATATGAGGACCGCTTCGCCAACCCCTTCGTCGCGGCGTCGCGGGGGTATATCGACGAGGTGATCCATCCGCATAATACGCGCAAAAGGATCGCGCTGGGGCTGCGCAAGCTGCGGAACAAGCAGTTGGAGAATCCGTGGAAGAAGCATGACAATATTCCGCTGTGACTATGGATTGGCTCGCTGCGATTGCGCTTCTGGTCTTTGCAATCTTCTGGTTCTGGCAGGGCGCCAGAGCTTTTAGGACGCGCCAAGCATGGAACCGACGGGACATGCGATGGGAGAATGTCCCGCATGGATCGCGCAGCTATTGGGTCGATGTTGTATTTTGCGCCTTGATGGGTTCGCTCGTTTCCGTCGGCGCCGTTGTGGCAGTAATGAGGATTTGATTTGAAACTTGGCCGCCCCAACCAATTCCTCCCCGGAACGGGGAGGGGGACCGTTCGCGAAGCGAATGGTGGAGGGGGCTGGCGTCCTGACGCGGCGTTGCGCAAGGACGCGAACCCACTCCGTCAGCGCTTCGCGCTGCCACCTCCCCGCAAGCGGGGAGGAATTGACTTTCTTGTCGCCGCTATCGCATGCCTCGTCGCGCCCAACGCAATCGCCCAGGATACCGCGGACCAATGGGAGCGCGGCAGCGACCCGGTCACCGTCACCAGCGGGCTGCATCACGTCGCCAGCGACACCTATATCACCTGCTCGCCGCAGGGCGGTTTTGTCCGGGTATCGGTCGCGGCGACGCGCGACCACCCTGTGACGCTGTCCTCGGGCGCGATCGAGGCGCGTGTTTTCGAAGGCACGCTGACCGATGGTCGCATCCATGGCTTCACCAACGCCGACGATCCGCTTTACGCGGCGGTGATCGCCAATCGCGAGTTGACCATCGACGGCAAGAGCTTGGGTTTTTCCGACAAGGATTTCCGCTATTTCTCGTTGCTGATGCGGTCTTGCAAGGTGCCTTCATGACGTTGAAATTCGCTCTCCCCATGCTGGCGCTCGCGCTGGTCGCTCCGACCACCGGACAGGCGGCGGACAAGGCTTTCCCGATCCAGCTCGCCGACGAGGCGACCCCCGATCTTGCCGAAGCCTTTGTCGAGGCGTTCGAGACTCCGATGGCCTCGTCGAGCGACCTCGACGCGGTGCGGGTGATCGACGAGCGGAGCTATCATTTCCGCCCCGTGGCGATGCACAAGATCGGCGACCATTTGTGGGCGCTGCTCAGCACCGGCAGTCTGGAGGATGCGGGGCATAGCGACGGCGGCATCAACGCGGTCCATTATCTGCGCGATGCCGAGGGCGGCTGGCAGCGGGTCGGCGAATGGCTCGATTTGGGCGCGGTCGGTACCGTCGGCAATGCCGCGACGGCCTGGGCCTTCAGCGATGCTATCGGCAAGAACCCCTATCTCGTCACCTCAGGCGGCGGAGTGTGGCAGGGCTGCGCGATCAGCACCGCGACGCTGACCGAACTGGCGCCGGGTGGCCCGGTCGACCGGGCGGGCTTCACCGACGCGATGAGTTCGGGCGCGGGGACCGGGCAGGTGGACGGCCAATATGACGGCAGGATCGTCGCCGCCGAACCCGACAACAGCTTTACCGTCGGTTACACCGGCACGCGGTCGTTCACGCAGCGCTATGTGCTGAAGGACGGAAAATATGCGCTGGTCGGCACCGACCAGGTTCCGGGTTGCTGAGTCGGCGTGATGGAATGGCTCTGGGCCGCCATCTCGGTCTGCTGGACCATCGGCGCATGGGTCGTCGCGCGCGCGGTCTGGGCGATGGCGCAGAGTTGGAGCGCGAGCGGCATGGTCGATAGCGGGTTGGCCGGCGGCCTGTCGCGCGACGCCAACCCCGTCGGCTTTGCGGTGGCACGCGGCGCCGCGTTGCTGGTCGCGGGACTGGCGTTGCTTTTCGTCGCGATCGGGATCGCGATCACCTTGGGATGGATATCGAGGGCTTTATGAAACTGGGACGTTTGAACCATATTGGCGTTGCGACGCCGTCGATCGCCGATAGCATCGTCTTTTACCGCGACGTGATGGGCGCGACGAAGATCCATGCGCCTTTCGACCTGCCCGAGCAGGGGGTGAAGGTGTGCTTCGTCGACACACCCGGCGCCGACGGGGCGCTCAACGGCACCCAGATCGAGCTGGTCGAGCCGCTGCCCGGCAATACCTCGATCGCGGGCTTCCTCGAGAAGAACCCGGCGGGCGGGCAGCATCATATGTGCTACGAAGTCCTCGATATTCATGCGGCCAAGGCGGAATTCGAGGCGCTGGGCAAGCGCGTGCTCGGCGAGCCGCGTATCGGTGCGCATGGGACGCTGATTTTCTTCCTGCACCCCAAGGATATGGGCGGGGTGCTGACCGAGATCATGGAGACGCCGAAGGGCGATCATTGAGATTCATCACATCGTCACCCCGGACTTGATCCGGGGTCCCGCTGATCGACGTCGCAAAGCGGGATGCCGGATCAAGTCCGGCATGACGAAAAGAGAGTAGAGATACGCATATGACCGACAAACCAACGCTCGACCAATGGGCCGCCGCGGCGACCAAGGAAGTCAAAGGCAAGGACCTCACCTGGCACACCCCCGAGGGGATTGACGTCAAGCCGCTTTACACGGCGGAAGACGTGACGGTCGATCCGGGCATCCCCGGCTTCGCGCCCTTCACGCGCGGCGTGCGCGCGTCGATGTATGCGGGGCGGCCGTGGACGATCCGGCAATATGCGGGCTTTTCGACCGCCGAGGAATCGAACGCCTTCTATCGCCGCAACCTCGCGGCGGGGCAGAAAGGCCTGTCGGTCGCTTTCGACCTTGCGACCCACCGCGGCTATGACAGCGACCATCCGCGCGTTACCGGCGACGTCGGCAAGGCGGGGGTCGCGATCGACAGCGTCGAGGATATGAAAATCCTGTTCGACGGCATTCCGCTCGACCAGATGTCGGTTTCGATGACGATGAACGGCGCGGTGATCCCGATCCTCGCCTTCTTCATCGTCGCGGGCGAAGAGCAGGGGGTCGACCGCAAATTGCTCGACGGCACGATCCAGAACGACATCCTCAAGGAGTTCATGGTCCGCAACACCTATATCTACCCGCCCGAACCGAGCATGCGGATCATCAGCGACATCTTCGGTTACACGTCGCGCGAGATGCCCAAGTTCAACAGCATCTCGATCTCGGGCTATCATATGCAGGAAGCCGGCGCGACGCAGGTGCAGGAGCTGGCCTTCACCATCGCCGACGGCATGGAATATGTGAAATATGGCGTCGCCTCTGGGCTCGACATCGACAAGTTCGCCGGGCGGCTGAGCTTCTTTTTCGCGATCGGCATGAATTTCTTCATGGAAATCGCCAAGCTGCGCGCGGCGCGGGTGTTGTGGCACCGCGCGATGACCACACTTGGCGCGCAGGACGAGCGGTCGAAGATGCTGCGCACGCATTGCCAGACCTCGGGCGTGTCGCTCACCGAACAGGATCCCTATAACAATGTGATGCGCACGACGATCGAGGCGATGGCGGCGATGCTCGGCGGCACCCAGTCGCTGCACACGAACGCGCTCGACGAGGCGATCGCGCTGCCGACCGATTTCTCGGCGCGTATCGCGCGCAACACCCAGATCGTCATCCAGGAAGAGACCGGGATGACCAAGGTCGTCGACCCGCTCGGCGGCAGTTATTATGTCGAAGCGCTGACCCAGCAACTCGTCGATGCGGCGCAGGAAATCATCGACCGCGTCCAGTCCGAAGGCGGCATGGCGAAGGCGGTCGCGGCGGGCTGGCCCAAGGCGATGATCGAGACCGCGGCGGCATCGCGGCAGGCGCGGGTCGATCGCGGCGACGATGTGATCGTGGGCGTGAACAAATATCGCCTCAAGGACGAAGACCTGCTCGAAACGCTCGAGGTCGATAACGCCAAGGTGCGCGAGGGCCAGATCGCGCGGATCAACAAGACCAAGGCGAACCGCGACGAAGCGGTGTGCCAGGCGGCGCTGAAAGCCTTGCGCGACGGCGCGGCGGGGCAGTCGAGCATCGAGAACAACCTCCTCGCGCTCGCGGTCGAGGCGGCGCGCGCCCGCGCGACGCTCGGCGAAATCTCGTCGGCGATGGAGGAAAGCTTCGAGCGTTACGGCACCCAGCCGACCCCGGTGAAGGGCGTCTATGCCGCGCCCTATGAGGGCGACGCGCGTTGGCAGCAGGTGCTCGACGGCGTCGCGGCGGTCGAACGCCGCATGGGACGCAAACCGAAACTGCTCGTCGCGAAGATGGGGCAGGACGGGCACGACCGCGGCGCGAACATCATCGCCTCGGCCTTCGGCGACATGGGCTTCGACGTCGTGTCGGGGCCGCTGTTCCAGACCCCTGAGGAAACCGTCGTGCTGGCGCTCGACAGCGGCGTCGACGTCGTCGGCGCGTCGAGCCTCGCCGCCGGGCACAAGACGCTCATCCCCGAACTGATCGGCAAGCTGCGCGAAGCGGGCCGCACCGACATCAAGGTGATCGCGGGCGGCGTCATCCCGCCGCAGGATTACGACTATCTGCGCGACGCCGGGGTGCAGGGGATTTACGGTCCCGGATCGAACGTCGTCGAATGCGCGGCCGATGTGCTGCGCCTGCTCGGCCACAATATGCCGCCGCTGGAGGATGCCGCATGACCGGACAGAAGCCCGAAACGCTGTCGGTCCATGCGGGGACCGCTCCCGATCCGACGACCAAGGCGCGGATTACCCCGATCTATCAGACCGCATCCTATGTCTTCGACGACGTCGATCATGCGGCGCGCCTGTTCAACCTGCAGGAATTCGGGAATATCTACACCCGGATCATGAACCCGACGAACGGCGCGCTGGAAGGCAAGATCGCCGCGCTCGAAGGCGGGCAGGCGGCGTTGGCGGTGGCGTCGGGGCATGCCGCGCAATTCCTGGCGTTTCACACGCTGATGGAGCCGGGCTGCGAGATCGTCGCGGCCAAGAAACTCTATGGCGGGTCGCTCAACCAGCTCGGCCAGAGCTTTCGCAAGATGGCCTGGCACACACAGTTCGTCGATGCCGACGATGCGGGCAATGTCGCCGCGGCGATCAGCGACAAGACACGCGCGGTGTTCATCGAAAGCCTCGCCAATCCGGGCGGCGTCGTGCAGGACATCGAGGCGATCGCCAAGGTCGCGCATGATGCCGGGGTGCCGCTGATCGTCGACAACACGATGGCGACGCCGATCCTGTGCCGCCCGATCGAGCATGGCGCCGACATCGTCGTCCATTCGACCACCAAATTCCTCAACGGCCATGGCAATGCCATCGGCGGGGTGATCGTCGACGCGGGGTCTTTCGACTGGGCGAAGGGCGGCAAATATCCGACGCTGAGCGAACCCAATGCGTCGTATCACGGGCTCAAGTTCACCGAGGCGTTCGGCAATCTCGCCTTCATCCTCGCCGCGCGCACGCTGGGCCTGCGCGACCTGGGGCCCGCGCTCGCGCCGATGAACGCCTTCCTCGCGCTGACCGGCATGGAGACGCTGGCGCTGCGGATGGACCGGCATTGCAGCAATGCGATCGCGCTCGCCAAATGGCTGCAGGCGCATCCGGCGGTGAGCTGGGTGTCCTATGCGGGGCTTCGCGAAAGCCCGTATCACGAACTGGCGCACAAATATCTCGGCGGCCGCGCCGGATCGGTTTTCACCTTCGGGCTCAAGGGCGGATATGATGCCGGGATCCGGCTGGTGTCGTCGGTCAAGCTGTTCAGCCACCTCGCCAATCTTGGCGATACGCGCTCGCTGATCATCCACCCCGCATCGACCACGCACAGCCAATTGGACGCCGACGAACTGGCACAGGCGGGGGCCGGCCCCGACGTCGTGCGCGTGTCGGTGGGCATCGAGCATATCGACGACATCATCGCCGACCTGGCGCAGGCATTGGAGACTATCGCGTGACTGAGAGCCGTACCGACTGGACCCGCGAGGAAATCGCCGAGCTGTTCGACCTGCCGTTCGACGAGCTGATGTGGGAGGCGCAGGGCGTCCACCGCCGCCATCATGCGCGTGGGCAGGTGCAGCTGTGCACCTTGCTCAGCATCAAGACCGGCGGCTGCGTCGAGGATTGCGGCTATTGCTCGCAGTCGAAGCATGCCGACAGCGGGCTGAAGGCGACCAAGCTGATGGACGTGCGCGCGGTGCTGCAGGCGGCGGCGCAGGCGAAGGATGCCGGGTCGCAGCGCTTCTGCATGGGCGCCGCCTGGCGCAACCCCAAGGACCGCGACATGCCCGCGATCGTCGAGATGATCGAGGGAGTGCGCCAGATGGGCATGGAAACCTGCATGACGCTCGGCATGCTCAACAAGGAGCAGGCGCAGACGCTCGCGGTCGCGGGGCTCGACTATTATAACCATAATGTCGACACGAGCCCGGAGAATTACGAGAATATCATCTCGACGCGCACCTTTCAGGACCGGCTCGACACGCTCGAAGAGGTCCGCAATGCGGGCATCAACGTCTGTTCGGGCGGGATCGTCGGCATGGGCGAAACGCGCGCCGACCGCGTCGGCTTCATCCACGCGCTCGCGACGCTGCCGCGCCATCCCGAAAGCGTGCCGGTCAACGCGCTGGTGCCGGTGAAGGGCACCGTGCTGGGCGACATGCTGGCCGACACCCCGCTGGCGCAGATCGACGAGATCGAGTTCGTCCGCACCGTCGCGGTCGCGCGCATCACCATGCCGCTGAGCATGGTCCGCCTGTCGGCGGGGCGCGAGAGCATGACGGAAGCGACGCAGGCTTTGTGCTTCATGGCGGGCGCGAACAGCATCTTCACCGGCGACAAATTGCTCACCACCGCGAACGCGGGAGACAGCAAGGACGCGGCGCTGTTCGCGAAGCTGGGCATCGTGCCGATGGTGAGCGAAGAGCCGATGCGGATGGAAGCGGCGGAATAGTGACCAGCAAGCCGCTCCTTGCTGTTTTGACCTCGGTGCTGTTGCTGCCTGCGTCCTGCGCGTGCGGCTATAGCGCGAACCGGATGCAGGGGGTGCGGATGGGGTCCGAGGGCGGCGCGGCGTCGCCCTTGTGGGCCGAGAATTTGCTGTGGATCGGCGCGCTGGCGCTGATCCTGGTGTGGGCACGGCAGGTCTCGAAAATCTATCGGACCGAGCCGGTCGCGAAGGAGACGGGCGAATGATGCTGATGTCGTTGATGCTGCTCGTCGCCGCGGCGCAGGGCCCCGAGGTCGACTGCGAGAACCCGCAATATCAGGTCGAGATGAATTTCTGCGCGGGCAAGGATTATGACGCCGCCGACGCCGCGCTCAACGCGCAATATAAGCTGACCGTCGCGGCGCTGAAGCTGCGCGACAACGATATCGACCGCAGTTACGACAGTCAGCCGTCGCATTACGACACGCTGCTCGCGGCGCAGCGGGCGTGGATCACTTATCGCGACCAGCATTGCCTCTCCGAAAGCTTCGCCGCACGCGGCGGGAGCATGGCGCCGATGCTGCACAGCGGCTGCATGGCGCGGCTGACCAAAGAACGTACCGAACAACTCAAGGCACTTGTCGAGGAATATTGATGTTCAAGAAAATCCTGATCGCCAACCGCGGCGAAATCGCCTGCCGCGTCATCAAGACCGCGCGCCGCATGGGCATCGCCACCGTCGCCGTCTATTCGGACGCCGATGCGCGCGCGCCGTTTGTGCAGATGGCCGACGAGGCCGTGCATATCGGCGCGTCGCCGGCGTCCGAATCCTATCTGATCGCCGACAAGATCATCGCCGCGTGCAAGGAAACCGGCGCCGAGGCGGTGCACCCCGGTTACGGCTTCCTGTCCGAGCGCACCAGCTTCGCCGAGGCGCTGGCGAAGGAAGACATCGCTTTCGTCGGCCCGCCGGTGAACGCGATCGCCGCGATGGGCGACAAGATCGAGTCGAAAAAGCTTGCGCTCGCGGCGGGGGTCAATGTCGTCCCCGGCTTCGTCGGCGAGATCGACGACACCGAACATGCGGTGCGCATCGCGAACGAAATCGGCTATCCGGTGATGATGAAGGCCTCGGCGGGCGGCGGCGGCAAGGGCATGCGCCTCGCCTATGACGAAAAGGACGTCCGCGAAGGCTTTGAGGCGACCAAGCGCGAGGGGCTCAACAGCTTCGGCGACGACCGCGTCTTCATCGAGAAGTTCATTCTCAACCCGCGCCATATCGAGATCCAGATCCTGGGCGACCAGCATGGCAACACGCTCTACCTCAACGAGCGCGAGTGCAGCATCCAGCGCCGTCACCAGAAGGTCGTCGAGGAAGCGCCTTCGCCCTTCGTCACGCCGAAGATGCGGAAAGCGATGGGCGAGCAGTGCGTCGCGCTCGCCAAGGCGGTCGGCTATTATAGCGCGGGCACGGTCGAACTGATCGTTAGCGGCGCCGACCCGACGGGCGAGAGCTTCTATTTCCTCGAAATGAACACGCGGCTTCAGGTCGAGCATCCGGTGACCGAGGCGATCACCGGTATCGACCTGGTCGAGCAGATGATCCGCGTCGCTTACGGAGAAAAGCTCGACCTGAAACAGGAAGACGTCAAGCTTGACGGCTGGGCGATCGAGAACCGCGTCTACGCCGAGGATCCCTATCGCGGCTTCCTGCCCTCGACCGGGCGGCTCGTGCGCTATCGCACCCCGGTTCCGGCGTGGGAAGGCGACGAGCGCGGCGAGGACGGCGTGCGCGTCGATGCGGGGGTCGAGGAGGGCGGCGAGGTGTCGATCTTCTACGACCCGATGATCGCCAAGCTGATCACCTGGGGCAAGACGCGCGACGAGGCCGCGGACCTGCAGGTCGCGGCGCTCGACCGGTTCGAACTCGAAGGGCTCGGCCACAATATCGACTTCCTGTCGGCGATCATGCAGCATCCGCGCTTCCGCTCGGGCGAACTGACCACCGGCTTCATCGCCGAGGAATATCCCGAGGGCTTCCACGGCGCCGACACCGACGCCGATGTGACGCGCGCGCTGGCGGCGATCGCGGGCTTCATGGCCAGCGCCGAAGCCGACCGCGCGCGGCGCACCGACGGCCAACTCGGCGACCGGCTGAACCCGCCGGCCAAATGGCAGGTGACGATCGACGGCACCCCGCACAAGGTCAAGGTCGGCGAAAAACACATCAAGGTCGACGGCGACAAGGTCGATATCGCGCTCGAATATACGCCGGGCGACAAGCTCGTCGTCGCCGATATCGACGACAGCGAACTGGCGGTGAAGGTCGCGAAGACGCGCACCGGCTGGCGCATGACGACGCGCGGGCGCATCCACAATGTCCGCGTCCTGCCCTGGCACATCGCGCCGCTGACCGCGCATATGATCGAAAAGGTGCCGCCCGACCTGTCGAAGTTCCTGATCTGCCCGATGCCCGGCCTGCTTGTCGCGCTGCATGTGGGTGAGGGCGACAAGGTCGAAGCCGGCCAGCCGCTCGCGACGGTCGAAGCGATGAAGATGGAGAACATCCTGCGCGCCGAAAAGACCGGCACGGTGAAAACCGTCAACGCGGCGCAGGGCGACAGCCTGGCCGTCGACGCGGTGATTTTGGAGATGGAATAGCGCTCCCGCATTTCGTCATTGCGAGGAGCGAAGCGACCAAGCAATCCACAGTGGGCGCAAACCGCTCTGGATTGCTTCGCTTCGCTCGCAATGACGGAATTGGACAATGCACCTGAATCACGACAACCACACGCCCGCCGCCCCCTCGATCACCTTCGACGATTTCCTGAAGGTCGATATCCGCATCGGCACGATCGTCGAGGCCGAACTCTTTCCCGAAGCGCGCAAACCCGCCTTCAAGCTGAAGATCGATTTCGGCCCCGCGATCGGCGTGAAGAAAAGCAGCGCGCAGATCGTCGACCGTTATTCGCTGGACGAATTGGTCGGGCGGCAGGTCGCAGCCGTGGTCAACTTCCCGCCGCGCCAGATCGGCAAGTTCATGTCCGAAGTGCTGACGCTCGGCTTCGCCGACGAGGAAGGCGCGGTGATCCTGTTCGCGCCGGATCGGGTGGTGCCCAACGGATCGCGGCTGTTCTGATCGCGCTACCCGAAATACCGTCATTGCCAGCGTAGCGAAGCAATCCAGAGTAGCGTAAACCGCTCTGGATTGCTTCGCTGCGCTCGCAATGACGAGCTTTGGGACGCGGGGCAGGGGGAGAAACGATCATGACTTTACCGGTAACCGCCTTTGTGGCCGCCGTCTGCGCGCTGCTTTTGCTCGCGACCGCGATCGACACGGTGCGCCAGCGGCTGCGCGTACAGGCCGCCTTTGGCGATCATGGCGACGCGAAGCTGATCAGCGCGAGCCGCAGCCACGGTAATCTCGCGGAATATGCGCCGATCACAATCATCCTGCTCGGCCTGCTCGAAAGTGCGCGGGCCAATCATATGGCGCTGATGGTCATCGGCGCGATCTTCCTGATCGGCCGCGTCGCGCATATCGCGGGGCTTTATGCGAAGATTGAGCCGGGCAAGGCACCGATCCCGCGCCAGATCGGCGTCGTCGCGACCTTCGGGACGTTGCTGGCGTTGGGCGGTTGGACGCTGTGGATGCTGGCGACGGTGAATTTGGTATGAAGAGGTGGACAGTACTCGCTGTGCTTGCGCTAGCTGCCTGTGGCAAGGAGGTGCCTCAGAACGCAATGCAGCACGACGTATTGGCGTTCGACGAACGTAAGCCGGTAATTGCCGGCCCACTGAGCTGCAAATTCAAAACCGCAAGGTTTTGCAACGCAGAGGGATGCGCGGATGGTCCCAATGCCGTCTGGGCAACTTGGTACCCCGATAGCGGTATCTATCGGCGTTGTGATGCCAAAGGGTGCGATAGCTACCAGCCGGTCAAAGCCGTGTCTGGCGAGTACCTCGTGCTGAGCTATCCTCCCGGAGGCTTAGTTGCCAAAATATCTTCGCGTGGAGAAATTCTGGAAGTCACCACGTCCATGACTACCGCGTTTGTCAAGCATGGAGAGTGTGTCGCCGCCCATAGCTAGCGTTATTCCACCAACGCCACCGCCCTTATCCACCCTGCGCTGGCGCGTTCGATCTTCACCGGGAAGCAGCTTAGCGTCCAGCCGGTCGGCGGCAGCGCCGCGAGGTTGGTGAGTTTCTCGATCTGGTAATAGGGCTGGATGCGCCCCGCCTTGTGACCCTCCCAGATGATCTTCGGGTCGCGCGTTTCGGCCCAGCGCCTTGCGGTGTGGCTGAACGGCGCGTCCCAGCTCCACGCGTCGGTGCCGACGACCT
This sequence comes from Sphingopyxis sp. Root1497, assembly GCF_001427085.1. Taxonomy (NCBI): domain Bacteria; kingdom Pseudomonadati; phylum Pseudomonadota; class Alphaproteobacteria; order Sphingomonadales; family Sphingopyxidaceae; genus Sphingopyxis; species Sphingopyxis sp. Root1497. The sequence goes on along the minus strand of NZ_LMGF01000004.1, from coordinate 208,111 downwards.
GTACGCCGCGTTCGGTCAGGTAGAGCGTCGCTTCCTCGCCCATGCCGCAGCCCTGATCGGTGAAATTGTCGGTGCCATAGATGGCGCCCGACTGGACGAGCACGATGTCGAAGGGCTGAAGGCTATGCCCGATGCGCGTCAGTTCGGCTTCGACCTCGGCGGCGTTCACGACATGGCCCGCGGGGCGGTCCGAAAAATCGAGCTTCACCCCGGGGCGGAAGAAGAGGTCGAGCGGCGCCTCGTCGATGCTCGGCGCCGGCGTGGCGCCGCGGTCGGTGGTCGAATGGAAATGCCAGGGCGCGTCCATATGGGTGCCGTTGTGCGTGCTCAATGTCAGGCTCTCGACCGCCCAGCCTTCGCCATCGGGCAGGTCTTCCTGCGTCAGGCCCGGGAAGAACATCGCGATCTGCTGCCACGTGTTTTCGTGGGTCATGTAGGTGATGTGCGGGCGCATCACCGGGGGGTCGGAGACGACGTCGTTGGTGATCGGGATCGAAAGGTCGATGAACTGGGTCATGCGGCGCAGTCTGCCACCGGTTTGACGCTACGCCAAGAAGGCTTGCGCAGCGCTCGCGCCCGACTAGACGTAGCAAACCGTTCGTGTCGAGCGAAGTCGAGACACGTTGGCGTCGCGCATGCCCTCCAGGCATCTCGACTTCGCTCGATGCGAACGGGAAGGGGAAAGGCCCGAGAGGCCAAAGGGAGAGCATATGACCGACGCAGCCGCTGTCGCCAGCCATGGCACAGCCTATACGCCGACCAAGAAGGATATCCGCATGGTCATCGCCGCCTCGTCGGCGGGGACGATCTTCGAATGGTATGATTTCTTCATATACGGCACGCTCGCGGCGATCATCGGCAAGGCCTTTTTCCCCAGCGACAATGCGACGCTCGAAATCCTGCTGGTCTGGGCGGGCTTCGCGGTCGGTTTCGGGTTTCGCCCGCTGGGCGCGGTGCTGTTCGGCTTTCTCGGCGACCGGCTGGGGCGCAAATATACCTTCCTCGTCACCGTCACGCTGATGGGCATCGCGACGGCGGGGGTCGGCATGATCCCGTCGGCGGCGACGATCGGCATCGCGGCGCCGATCATCGTCATCCTGCTCCGCGTACTCCAGGGGCTGGCGCTCGGCGGCGAATATGGCGGTGCCGCCGTGTATGTGGCCGAACATTCGCCGCCCGAACGGCGCGGTTTCTATACCAGCTTCATCCAGGCGAGCGTCGTCGGCGGCTTCGTGCTCAGCCTGATCGTCGTGCTCGGGTGCAAGGCGCTGATGTCCGACGCGGTGTGGGAAAGCTGGGGGTGGCGCGTGCCGTTCCTGCTGTCGCTGATCCTGCTCGCCATCTCGTTGTGGATGCGGCTCAAGCTGTCCGAAAGCCCGGTGTTCCAGGCGATGAAGGCCGAGGGCGAACTGGCGAAGAACCCGCTCAAGGAGAGCTTCACCTTTCCGGGCAACCCGCGCCGTATCTTCATCGCGCTGTTCGGCATCGCCGCTGGTCTGACGGTGATCTGGTACACCGCGATGTTCTCGGGCCTCGCCTTCCTGAAAGGCCCGATGAAGGTCGAGGACACCGCCGCCGAGATCATCGTCGGGTTTGCTGCGGCGCTCGGCATGGGCTTTTTCCTGTGGGCGGGGCATCTCTCCGACCGCATCGGGCGCAAGAAGCCGATCGTCTGGGGCTATGCCGCGACGCTGGTGCTGCTCTTCCCCTTGTTCTGGCTGATGGGCAGCGTCGGCAATCCCGCGCTGACCGCCGCGGCCGAAAAGGCGCCGGTGGTGGTCACCGGCTCGCAGTGCAGCTTCGACCCCTTCGCATCGAAACAGACGACCGCGTGCGGCAAGACGCTCGGCGAACTCACCAAGCTCGGCGTGCCGTACAAAGTGGTCAGCAGCGACAACGCCTTCGACACCGTCAAGGTTCACATCGGCGGGCGCGAGGTCGCGGGCGAGGACCCGGCGGTGCTGAAACCTGCGCTCGAGGCGATGGGTTACAATTTCGAGAAGCAGATCCCGGGGCCGCTCGGCATCGCGGTGATCCTGTTCGCGCTGCTTGGTCTCAGCGCCTTGTCGGGCTTCACCTATGGCCCGGTCGCGGCGCTGCTCTCGGAAATGTTCCCGCCGCACGTCCGCTATTCGTCGCTGTCGATCCCCTATCATCTGGGGACCGGCTATTTCGGCGGTTTCCTGCCGCTGATCGCCAGCTTCATCATCGCCAAGACCGGCGATGCCTATGCCGGGCTGTGGTACACCTGGGGCGTGGTGCTGGTGGCGTTCCTCGTCGCCGCCTTCATGCTCAAGGACCCGGTCGAGGGGCAGTGGGACAAGGTCGCACCGTCACCGGGGCAGCCCGCCTGAACAGCCATTGGCGCTGCCGCCAATCGCGGCTAGGGGCGAGAGGATGATCGACATCGCCCCGCCGCTCCGCCTCCGCCTCAATGCCGGCGCGCTCGTCGCCAACTGGCGCTGGCTGGCCGCGCAGGGCGGCGGCGCGGCGTGCGGCGCTGCGATCAAGGCGAACGGTTATGGTCTCGGGTCACGCGCCGTGATGCACCATCTCGCCGCCGCGGGCTGCCGCGACTTCTTCGTCGCGACCTGGGCCGAGGCGGCGGCGCTGATGCCGTTGCCCGCCGGGGTGGCGCTGTCGGTGCTTCACGGCGTCGGGGCGAGCGACATAGTCGCGGCGCGGGCCTTGCCGGTGCGTCCGGTGCTGAACAGTGTCGAACAGGTCGCACGCTGGCGCGCCGGCGGCGACGGGCGGCCGTGCGACGTCATGGTCGACACCGGCATGAGCCGCCTTGGGCTGCGCGTCGAAGAGGCGGTCGGCGGCGCGCTCGATGGCGTCGTCATCGAAACGCTGCTCAGCCATCTCGCCTCGGCCGATGAGGACAGCGGCCAGAATGCGCGCCAGCTCGCGGCGTTTCGCGCGCTTCGCGATGCGATACCCGCGCGGCGCTACAGCCTGGCGAACAGCGCGGGCATCTGCCTCGGTGTCGACTATGGCTTCGATCTGACGCGCCCCGGCCTCGCGCTCTATGGCGGCATCGCGCGCGCCGAAGCGGCGGGGCATATTCGCCAGGTGGTCTTTCCCGAAACGCGGGTGCTGCAGGTGCGCGATGTGCGCGCCGGCGAGACGGTCGGTTATGGCGCAGCTTGGACCGCGCCGCGCGAAGCCCGCATCGCGGTCGCCAATCTCGGCTATGCCGACGGCTATCTGCGCTGCCACGCGGGCAGCGGCGGAGCGACGTGGAACGGCCATGCCCTGCCGCTCGTCGGGCGGGTGTCGATGGACCTGACCGCCTTCGACGCGGATGGTGCCGGCGCGATCGGTGAGGGCGACTGGCTGGCGCTCGATTACGACCTGCCGGTCACCGCGGCGGCGACCGGGCTGTCGCAATATGAATTGCTGACCGGACTCGGCGCCCGGTTCGAGCGCATCTGGGGCTGAGACCCGCGCGGAGGCGTCGTCGCCCGGCCGCTTCCTTCGATCGCAGGCAAAGAAAAAGGCCGCCTTCCCGAAGGAAGGCGGCCCGTTTCCGTGGCCGAAGCCGACTGGCTTACCAGCTGGCGCGGACGCCGGCGTAGAAGTAGCGGCCGAACGTGTCGTACGGATCGCCACCGGCGGTGCCGAGCAGGCTGAACGGCGGCTTCTTGTCGAAAGCATTATCGATGCCGACGTAGAAATTGAACTTCTTGTCGATTTCCAGGTTGGCCCGGAAATTGTGATAGAAGGCGTCGGGGTGATAGACTTTCGGGTTGGCGTCGGCGTTGAGCGGCGGCAGTTTGACAACCGTACCTGCGGTGCAGGTTCCGCCGCCCGGGATCTGTCCGTTGGCCGGGCAGGCGCCGAGATAGCTGTTCTGCGTTTCGTAAGTCGCGATCGTCTGTTTGCCGAGATAACGAACAGTCCAAGCGATATCGAGTTCGCCGAAATCGTAGTTGACGCTGGCGTTCGCGGCCCAACGCGGGTCGCCCAGTTCGCTCATCTGACGGTTCGGGACAATCGGGTTCAGAATGTTCGTGTAGTTGTCGAGGCGCAGCAGATGGGTCGCGATGGCGCGGAACGACACGCGATGACCATTATCGAACGTCCGGCGATACTGGACGTCGAAGTCGATGCCCTCGGTCTTCTGCGCCGCGAAGTTCACACCACCGACCTGGGCCGCGAAATCGGCGAACAGACCGGTCGCCGGATCACGCGGATATAGACCCGTCGGATCGGCCCCGGTGACCGAACAGAACGGGTTCGAGGCATAGGGCGACGCATCGTCGAAGCAAAGCGACAGCAGGTTCGCGAGGCTCGGCGCCGCGATCAGGCTGTCGACCTTGATCTTGTAATAATCGACCGTGAAGTTGAAACCGGGCAGGAAGCTCGGTTCGAACACCGCACCCAGCGTCAGGCTCTTGCCCTTTTCGACGTTAAGCGCCGAGTTGCCACCCGAGGTGAAGCTCGTGCTGAACGACCGCGCGAGGCAGTTCACCCAGGGACCGTCCAACACCGGTGCCGAAGCCGTGCCGGTGCAAGCCGCGACGACAGCGGCATTGGCCTTCGTCGGGACACCTGCTGCGGCGCAGTTGGCTGCCCGGTTCGGGTTGTTGTTGATGTTGATGCTGTCGCAGGGATCGCCGACCTGGGCAAAATTCTGCGACTGCGGTGAGAAGAGATCGCTCTGCGTCGGTGCACGCACCGACCGTGCATAAGCTGCGCGGAAGCGAACGTCGGGGATCGGGGCCCACAGCGCCTGGAAGTTATACGCCCAGACGGTGCCCGCCGAGGAGTTATAGTCCGAAACGCGTGCTGCAGCACCGAGCGTGAGTTCTTCGGCAAAGGGCATGTTGGCGAGCAGCGGGATGCTGATTTCACCAAAGGCTTCCTTGACCGTCAGCTTCGGCGGCGCGAACGGCTGGATGGCATTCAGGAAGGTGCCGCCGAAGGCCGTCAGTTCGTCATAGGCCGATTCCGCGGTTTCTTCGCGATACTCGGCGCCGAGAGCGAAGCCGATCGGACCGCCGGGCAGTTCGAACAGCTGCGAAAGGTCACCGTTGACGCTGGCCAGCGCAACGAACTGCTCGGCCTTTTCCTTGCGCAGCGACGTCGTGTTGACGAAGTCAAGCGCAGCCTGGGTCGGAGCGCCGGTGCCGAAGACGTTGATCGGAACGCAGTCCGGACGGGTGACGGTCACCTGGTTGACGCGGCAGACGACCTGGCCGCTGGCGTTGCGCACCGCGTCGATGGCGAGCAAGAAGCCGTCCGGATTGCCGTTCAGGTCGAACAGCTTCAGGTTGTTGAGCGACTTCATGCTGGTTTCGAGACGGCCGTAGTTGAACGACAGTTCGTAGTTCCAGTCGTCGTTGAACGTGCCTTCGACACCGCCGACGATACGATAGGTCTCACGACGATGCTGTTCGCCGCGACCGCCAAAGTCGGTGTTGAAACGCGACATGGTGAAGGTGCGGGTGGGGTCGAAGCGACGAGTGCCGGTGACAGGATCGACGAAGATCACGGTCGATCCCGCAGGCGCGGCGGGGTCCGGATTGGCCACGCGAAAGGCGCAAGAGGATGCGACGTTGGTCAGCATCGAACGGCTATGCGCATTCAGGAAAGCGTTATCGCAGCTGAAGTTGCTGCCGCCGCCGAAGAAGCCCGGGATGCTGCCCTGGAAGAAGCTCGGCTGACCTTCCTGCAAGGCGTCGACGCGAACATATTTCGCTTCGACGAAGGGGCGGAACGCATCGCTGACGTCATAATGCGCGAGCAGGTTGACCGCATAGCGCTTCAGCCCGGCCGCAAGCTGACCGGTGTTGTTCAGCGTCGAACCTTGACCGCCCAACCAGTTGCCCGAGCCGACACCGATGAACGAGTTGGTCGGATCGACACTGTCGATGAACAGGTTGCCGTCGGCGCCGAAACGCAGCGCGCTGTTGTTGCTGAGCAGGCCGATGGTGCCGCCGTCGCTGATCGAGGCACTTTTGACCCCGCACAGTGCGGTGGTGTCGGAAATCCCGTCACCCGCCGCCGGTTCACCGGTGGTGTTGTCGGTCAACTGATACTGGCACCGGCCCGAGTAGGCGCCGGTCAGATAGTCGCGGTCGCGGAAATAGAGCGGGCTGGCTTCGGCATATTCGGCCGACACGGCCACGTTGCCGCGGCCGTCGGCGAAATTCTTGCCCCAGGTGCCGCTGATGAACAGGTTGCCGCGGTCGCCGCGCGACGAGATGCCGCCCTGCGCGCGCAGGTTGATACCGTCGAAGTTGCGCTTGGTGATGAAGTTGACGACGCCGGCGACGGCGTCCGAACCGTAAATGGCGGAATTGCCGCCGGTCACGACATCGACGCGTTCGAGCAGGTCGACCGGAATGGTGTTGACGTCGACCAGATAGTCGCCCGGAATCGCAGTGATGTGACGCTTGCCGTTGACCAGCACCAGCGTGCGGGCGGTGCCGAGGCCGCGAAGGTCGAGGACGTTCAGGCCGGCGGTGCCGATGAAGCGGGTCGAGTTGCCCTGGCTGAAGGTCGAGCGCAGCGACGGAAGGTCGTTCAGCGCGTCGCCGAGCGAGACGTCGCCGGTGTCGGTCAGTTCGCTGACGTCGACCGAGGTCAGCGGAACCGACGATTCGAGCGTCGGGCGGGCAATGCGCGAGCCGGTGACGACGATGGCGCGTTCTTTATTCTCATCCGAATCGCAAACGCCATTCTCGTTGGCGTCGACGCAATCCGCGGTGCTCTGTGCGAGGACAGGCTGGCTCACGGACATTGCTACTGCAAAGGCAGCAGCACCCATAAGCAGGTGCGACTTGTTCATTTGGTAACTCCCCGGTTGCCCGTTCAAAAATAGAGATGAACGGATTGACAGCTAGAAAGCCGGAAAACGGAAAGCACACAAGCCCTTGGGGAAAAATTTATGACCGCTTCGCCGCATCGGTATGACATTGTGTCATTTTCGCAACAGTGGCCAAGACCTGTGCCGAAAAACCGTCGAATAATAAGCTTGTTGCAGCGCGACATGAAGCGGCCGACCTTGGTGCCTTGGAGCGATAATTATGTCGCGATGACAGTTTCCGTTGAAACTATGTTGCTTTAATGGCAGTGCGGCCGCGGCCCCTGCCTGTCAGGCCTTCTCGTTCGGGGGAAGGCGATCCGGTGGATTGAGACAGTGTCGCGACGGCGCCGAAGCGAATCGCCGCCGCCGCGCCGCCTCATGTTGCGATGCATCATAGATTGGTGCTAATGCCCGTAACTCACTATTCAAAAGCCCGGAGCGGCGGGGTCGCCTTTGCCACCGGATCAGGGAGCAGCATCACCATGGCGAAGTCCAAGGCGTCCGCCGATGGCGACACGGTCATCATCAAGAAATATGCGAACCGGCGCCTCTATGACACCGAACGCAGCTGCTATATCACGCTCGAAGATCTCGGCACGATGGTGCGCGACGGCCGCGAATTCCGCGTCCTCGATGCCAAGAGCGGCGACGACATCACGCACAATGTGCTCACGCAAATCATCATGGACGAGGAAACGCGCGGCGAGACGCTGTTGCCGGTCAATTTCCTGCGACACCTGATCGGTATGTACGGCGACAAAATGCAGTCGATGGTGCCACAATATCTCGAAGCCTCGATGACCGCGTTCCGGAAGAACCAGCAGGACGTACGCTCGGCGCTCGAAGGGGCGCTCGGCGCCAACCCGCTCGCCGAGCTGACGCGCCGCAACATGGAGATGTTCCAGCAGGCGGCGGGCGCCTTCATTCCGGGCGCGGGGGGCAGCAAGGCTAAGGACGCCGAAATCGCGGCGCTCAAGGCCGAAATCGCCGAACTCAAGGCGGAACTCGCCAACAAAAAATGACAAGAAGGGCTTCTCCCGCCCTCAACGACGGAAAAAACGAATATCATGGTCAAACATGCGCTCAGCGTAACCCGGCAGGCCGACTTTGCGGCCTGGTATCAGGATGTCATTGCCGAAGCCGATCTTGCCGAGGAATCGGGCGTCCGCGGCTGTATGGTCATCAAGCCGTGGGGCTATGGCATGTGGGAACGCATCCAGACTGTGATGGACGCCCGCATCAAGGATGCCGGGGTCCAGAATTGCTATTTCCCCTTGTTCATTCCTTTGGGCTTCTTTGAAAAGGAAGCCGACCATGTCGATGGTTTTGCGAAAGAAATGGCGGTTGTCACCCACCATCGCCTGATCGCCAACGACAAGGGCAAGCTGGTCCCCGATCCCGAAGCGAAGCTCGAAGAGCCGCTGATCGTCCGCCCGACCTCGGAGACGGTGATCGGCGCCGCGATGAGCCGCTGGGTGCAGAGCTGGCGCGACCTGCCGCTCAAGGTCAACCAATGGGCCAATGTCGTGCGCTGGGAAATGCGCACGCGCATGTTCCTGCGCACCAGCGAATTCCTGTGGCAGGAAGGCCATACCGCGCACGCCGACAAGGCCGACGCGATGGCCGAGACGCTGCGCGCGCTCGAAATGTACCGCGCCTTCGCCGAGGATGTGCTGGCGATGCCCGTCGTCGCGGGCGAAAAGCCGGAGAATGAGCGCTTTCCGGGCGCCGTCGCGACCTATTCGATCGAGGCGATGATGCAGGACGGCAAGGCGTTGCAGGCTGGCACCTCGCATTATCTGGGCACCGGTTTCGCCGAAGCCGCGGGCATCCGTTATCAGGACAAGGATGGCGGCCACAGCCTGTGCCACACGACGAGCTGGGGCACGTCGACGCGGATGATCGGCGGCGTCATCATGACGCATGGCGACGATGACGGCCTGCGCTGCCCGCCGCGCATCGCGCCGCATCAGATCGTCATTGTGCCGATGCTGCGCGACAATGAGGAAGACGCCGCGATCCTCGATTATTGCCGTGGTATCGAGGCGAGCCTCAAGGCGCTCGACGCCTTTCGCGAACCCGTGCGCGTCCATCTCGACGCCGGCGCCAACAAGGCGCAGACCAAGCGCTGGGGCTGGGTCAAGAAGGGCGCGCCGATCATCCTCGAAATCGGCCCGCGCGACGTCGCCGGCGGCAATGTCGCGGTGATCCGCCGCGACCGATTGTACAAGGACGACGGCAAGCTGAACACCGCGTTCGTCGGCAAGGACGAATTCGCCGCCGGCGCGGTCGCGATGCTTGAGGAAATCCAGGCGAACCTCTACGCCGAGGCCAAGGCTCGACTCGACGGCAATATTCGCCGCGATGTCACCGATTTGAAAGCGCATTTTGCCGGCGAAGACAAATTTGTCGGCTGGGCCGAAGTCCAATGGTCGCGCCCGACCGGCGTCGCGCTCGACAAGATCGTCGAGCAGTTGAAGGCGCTCAAGCTGACGATGCGCAACACCCCGCTCGACGCCGCACCCGCCGACGGCGCCTGCTTCTTCACCGGCGAACCCGCGGTCGAACGCGTGCTGATAGGACGGACCTATTGAATTTTTTCACGCGAAGACGCGAAGACGCGAAGAGGCCGTGTCTACCGCGAAGCGGCATTTTCTTTCCGCCGCTGCGCCATGTCGCACCGCTTGACAAGGGAAGGGGCCTATCGGCCCTAACGGTCTTCTTCGCGCCTTCGCGTCTTCGCGTGAATCAATGGAACGGCCTGTGATGAAAAAGCCCAAGCCTCAGCCCGGACTCCCCACGCCCGACCAGATCCTCCGTTTCATCGAAACGAGCAGCGGTCCGGTCGGCAAGCGCGAGATCGCCAAGCATTTCGCGCTCCACGGCAATGACAAGATCGCGCTGAAGGCGCTGCTCAAGGACATGACCGACGAGGGGCTCGTCGATCTGGCGGCGGGGCGTTCGTTCCACAAGCACGGCGGATTGCCGCGCGTCACCGTGCTGCGCGTCACCTCGATCGACGGCAGCACCGTCTGGGCCGTCCCCGAGCATTGGGAAGCCGCCGGCCCGGCGCCGCGCCTCCGCGTGATGGAGCAGGGGCGCAAAGGGGCGCTCGGCGTCGGCGACCGCATCCTCGCGCGCACCGAGGAACGTGGCAGCGGCCATGTCGCGCACCCGATGAAGAAATTGCAGGCGGGCGGCGAGACGGTGATCGGCGTCCTCGTCGAGGATATGGGCCCCGGCGGTAAGCCGATTCTGTGGCTGCGCCCCGCCGACAAGCGCGCGCGCTACGACTTCGCGATCGCCGACAAGGGCGATGCCAATGTCGGCGATCTGGTGCGCGCCGAACTGAGCGGGCGCGGACCGGCGATCAAGGCGAAAGTCGTCGAGCGCCTCGGCGATCCGTTCGCGCCGCGCGCGCTGAGCATGATCGCGATCGCGCGCCACGAAATCCCGCATGTCTTCGGCACGGAAACCCTCGCCGAGGCCGAAATCGCGGCCAAGCTGCCGCTAACCCCCGACGGGCGCGAGGATCTGCGCGACCTGCCGATCGTCGCGATCGACCCGATCGACGCGCGCGACCATGACGACGCCGTCTGGGCCGCGCCCGACGAGGATGCGGCCAACAAGGGCGGGTTTCGCGCGATCGTCGCGATTGCCGATGTCAGCTTCTATGTCCGCCCCGACGGCGCGCTCGACCGCGAGGCGCGGCGGCGCGGCAACAGCGTCTATTTCCCCGACCAGGTCGTGCCGATGCTGCCCGAAACGCTGTCGGCGGGCGTGTGCTCGCTGAAAGCCGGGCAGGATCGTGCGGCGATGGCGTGCCATCTCGTCATCGACAAACATGGCAAGGTGACGTCATGGCGCTTCACCCGCGCGCTGGTGCGGCTGCGCGCGAACATCGCCTATGAACATGCGCAGACGGCCTATGATGCCGATACGGCGCGTGACGATTGGGACGCCGACGTGCTGCCGGGGCTGCGCAACCTCTGGGCCTGCTGGAAATTGCTGGCGACCGCGCGCGCCGCCCGCGCGCCGCTCGACCTCGACCTGCCCGAACGCCAGGTCATCCTCGACGAAAAGGGCGGCATCGCCGAAATTCGCGTCCGCGACCGGCTCGATTCGATGCGGCTGATCGAGGATTATATGATCGCGGCGAACGTAGCGGCGGCGAAGGCGCTCGAGGCGAAAAAATCGCCGGTGATGTACCGCATCCACGAACCGCCGAGCCGCGAAAAGCTCGTCAGCCTCAAGGATTATCTCGAAACCTTCGAACAGAGTTTCGCGCTAGGGCAGGTGATCACCCCCGCGGTGTTCAACCGCCTGATCGACGGTTTCTCCGAGGACGACCGGCTGCCCGAGATCATGCAGGCGATCCTGCGCAGCCAGACGCAGGCCTATTATGGCCCCGCCAACGCCGGCCACTTCGGCCTCGCGCTCGGCAGCTACGCGCATTTCACCTCGCCGATCCGGCGTTACGCCGATCTGATCGTCCACCGCGCGCTGGTCGACAGCTACAAGCTCGAAGTGCCGGGCAAACCCAAGGGCCTGCCCGAGCGCACCGGACTCGGCGAGGCCGACGCTAAGGGATTGTCGCGCATCGGCGAGGCGATCAGCGCGCTCGAACGCCGCGCGATGGAGGCCGAACGCGAGACGATCGACCGCTATGTCGCGGCCTATCTGTCGAGCCGGAAGGGTGAGATCGTCCAGGCGCGGATCACCGGGGTGCAGCCCTTCGGCTTCTTCGCGACGGTCGACGGACTCGGCGGCGACGGGCTGGTGCCGGTGTCGACATTGGGCAGCGAGCGCTTCTTCTACGACGAGGCGGCGCGCAGCCTGGACAGCGAGCATGGGCGGGTGAGCTTCACCACCGGCCAGCGGCTCGATCTGCGGCTGGTCGATGCCAATCCGGTCAGCGGCGCGCTGCGCTTCGAACTGCCCGACGCGCCCGAAGGCGGTTTCCGGGGCCGCCCACCGCGCCGCGACGGGTTGAAGGATAAGGCGGGCAAGCATGTCGTCGGCAAGCGCGGACGCCCGGCGAATATCAAGCATAAGGGGCGGCGGCGCTAAATCTCCCTCGTCATTGCGAGGAGCCGAAGGCGACGCGGCAATCCAGAGTGGCGTAACCCGCCATGGATTGCTTCGCTTTGCTCGCAATAACGAGGTTCAAGATTTCCCCGCCAACCGCTGCAACAACCCCGCACTCTCCGCATCCGCTGGAAAGAACGCCTCGATCGCCAGTTCCGACAGCGTGATATCGACCGGCGTCCCGAAGATCGTCACCGTCGACACGAAGGAAATCCGTCCCGCGATCGTGTCGAGGATCAGCGGCACCGCGATGCCGCTCACCGGGCCGCCGTCATTGTCGTTCGCCTGGCGGTCATAACCCGCCAGTTCCTCGCGCAGCGCGATCAGCCCGGCATCGGCGCTGGCCTCGATCTGCAGGTCGATCCGGTGCAGGATATGCGCGCGCCACGCGCCGAAATTGACGATCTGCGGCGCCAGCCCGTCGGGATGCAGCGCTATCCGCAGCACGTTGACCGGCGGGACGAGCAGGGCAGGGGACACCTGCTCGATCAGGATCGCGATCGCATCATTCGCCGCGACCATGTTCCAGTGGCGGTCGACCGCGAGCGCCGGATAGGGTTCATGCCCCTTCAACACATGGTCGACGATCGCACGCATTCCCGCCATTTCGGCGCTGTCGAGCGCGCGCTCCTGATAATCGGGCGCGTAACCCGCCGCGAGCAGCATGGCGTTGCGCGCGCGGTGCGGCAGCTCCAGGCAATCGGCGATCCGGCCGAGCATCGCGGCGCTCGGTTTCGACCGCCCGGTCTCGATAAAGCTCAGGTGGCGGGTCGAAATCTCGCTGTCGAGCGCGAGGTCCATCTGGCTCATCCGGCGCCGCGTGCGCCATTCGCGCAGCTGTTCGCCCAGCGGTGCAACCTGCATTGATCTTCTCCTTCGCTGCGGGAGCTATACCTCCATCTTCCGCAATTCCATTACCTCGGGCGTAATCGACCGGCGCTGTTTCGCGGCATAATTGGGCTGGGTTCGAAAGGAGAAACCCAATGTCCTATTTCAATCTCAAAAATGTCCTGATCATCGACGCCATCACCTGCACGGGGCTGTTCGTGCTGGGCGTCTTTGCGACCGCGACGGTTGCGGCACTTCTCGGCCTCCCCTCCGAAGTCGTGACCGTCGCGGGATGGATCGGGCTGCCGAGCGCCTTGCTGATGCTGTTCGTCGCCACGCAGAAGGCGCCGAGCAAGGGGCTCGCGAACCTGATCGCGGTCGGCAATATCGGCTGGGTCGCCGCGAGCTTCGGCGTCCTCGCGGTGTTCGCCGGCCAGATGACATGGATCGGCATCGCGGTCGTCGTGGTGCAGGCGCTGGTCGTGCTCGATCTGGCTTTCTTCGAAGCGAAGGGCGCCGCCGCCCTGCCGCGCCTCGCGACCGTCTAGCTCAACGCATCGAGCCGGCTGATATCGATCCCGCCGGGCACCAGCATCACCGGGCAGGGGAGGGTTCCCGCATCCTGTCCGGTGAAATGCGCGACCAGCGGCCCCGGCGCGCCGCTCGCCGCCGTCGCCAGCACCAGCGCCGCAACCTCGTCATTCTCGGCGATCACCTGGCACACGACCTCGGCGGGTTTGCCCGACTTGACCATGATCTGCGGCGTGACATTGGCTTCCTGCGCGACCGTGTCGGCCGCCGCCGCCACCAGCGCCTCGGCATGTTCGCGCGCCTCGGCCTCGATCGTCGCCTGCACCCCGCCGAACGCGACGAAGTCCTGTGGCGGGATGATCGCCAGCACCATCACGCCGCCCCCCGTTCGTGCCGCGCGCCGCGCCGCGAAGCGCAGCGCGAGGCTGGCCTCGGGACTGTCGTCGATCACCACCAGATAAGTCCGCATCGCCCCGACCCCCGCTATGCTTTTTATGAGGGGAGAGTGCGTCACATTCGTATGAAAGGCAAGTTTGACCCGATGGACCTTGACCCCGGCTCCGCTTATGGAGAGGTACAGGCCGTAACGGCAGGGGCAACCTGCCAGACTGACAGGGAACATGCCTCACCATGCCGATCGAACTCAAAATGCCCGCGCTCTCGCCGACGATGGAGGAGGGCACGCTCGCCAAATGGCTGGTCAAGGAGGGCGATACGGTTAAGTCGGGCGACCTGCTCGCCGAGATCGAGACCGACAAGGCGACGATGGAATATGAGGCGATCGACGATGGCGTAATCGCGCAGATATTGGTCGCCGAGGGCACCGACAATGTGAAGGTCGGCACCGTGATCGCGACGATTACGGCTGAGGGCGAGGATGCGGCGAGCGCCAAGGCGGCGCCCGCCGCTGCGACACCTGCTCCCGAGGCGAAGGCTGAGCCTGCTCCGGCACCCGCCGCTACCCCCGCAGCGGCACCCGCACCCGCGGCTGCACCCGCACCGACCCCTGCCGCGGCGTCCGCCGCATCGGGCGACCGCATCAAGGCGAGCCCGCTCGCCAAGCGCCTCGCCGCCGAGCGCGGCATCGACCTGTCGACTATCACCGGCACCGGCCCCGGCGGCCGCATCGTCAAGGACGACCTTGATGGTGCCCCCGCCGGCGCAGCGGCTGCTGCCGCCGCGGCTCCGACCGCTGCGGCCCCGTCGGCCGCGCCCGCTGCCGCCGCTGCCGCACACAGCGAAATCGCCGATTTCGGTATCCCGCACGAGGACAGCAAGCTGTCGGGCATGCGCAAGACGATCGCGCGCCGCCTGACGGAATCGATGCAGCAATCGCCGCACATCTACCTGACAGTCGACATCCGCCTCGACGCATTGTTGAAACTCCGCACCGAGCTTAACGCCAGCCTCGAAGGGCGCGGGGTGAAGCTCAGCGTCAACGACATGCTGATCAAGGCGCTCGCGGTCGCGCTCGAACGCGTGCCCGCCTGCAACGTTTCGTTCGGCGGCGACGTGATGCGCCAGTACAGCCGCGCCGACATTTCGGTCGCGGTCAGCATCCCCGGCGGGCTGATCACCCCGATCATCACCGATGCCGGCGGCAAGTCGATGTCGAAAATCTCGACCGAGATGAGCGAACTCGCGGCGAAGGCGAAGGAAGGCAAGCTCCAGCCCAGCGAATATCAGGGCGGCACCGCCAGCATCTCGAACATGGGCATGATGGGGATCAAGCAGTTCACCGCGGTGATCAACCCGCCGCAGGGCATGATCATGGCGATCGGCGCGGGCGAGAAGCGCCCCTATGTCGTCGACGACGCCCTCGCGATCGCGACGGTCATGTCGGCGACCGGCAGCTTCGACCACCGCGCGATCGACGGGGCGGATGGCGCGCTGCTGATGAAGACCTTCAAGGAATTGGTGGAGAACCCGCTGGGGCTGGTGGCGTGAAAGGGATCAAGGTGTCAGCTCAAGATCATATAAATCGTTCCGCCGCACTACGTGGAAAAGGCGACTATTTCCTCGCCGCGCTTGAGATCGAAAATAATCGGGACAAGTTTGACGATGTGAGCATAGTGCCCGCTCTTCTGCAGGCATTCTACGCTGCTAAAGAGGCTGGTGATCGCTCTGAAGCGGAAAATTATGCACGCGAGATTGCTGCGCTCGATCCCGAAGTCCCCTCGATTCAAGATTTTTTGTAGGTTTGTTATAAGAGATGGCTGAAAACTACGACCTCATCGTCCTCGGCTCGGGTCCCGGCGGCTACGTCGCGGCGATCCGTGCGGCGCAGCTCGGGCTCAAGACCGCGATCGTCGAGCGCGAAAATCTCGGCGGCATCTGCCTCAACTGGGGCTGCATCCCGACCAAGGCGCTGCTGCGTTCGGCCGAAATCTATCATTATATGCAGCATGCCGGCGATTACGGGCTGATCGCGCAGCAGATCAGCGCCGATATCGACGCGGTGGTGAAGCGCAGCCGCGGCGTCGCGAAGCAGCTGAGCCAGGGCGTCGCCTTCCTGATGAAGAAGCACAAGATTACCGTCCATATGGGCGAGGGCAAGCTGACGGCGCCGGGCAAGCTCGAGGTGAAGGGCGAGAAGGGCAGCGAAACCCTCACGGCCAAGAACATCATCGTCGCGACCGGCGCGCGCGCCCGCGACCTGCCCTTCGCGCCCGCCGACGGCAAGCGCATCTGGACCTATCGCCACGCGCTCGTCCCGCCCGAAATGCCCAAGAAGCTGCTCGTCATCGGATCGGGGGCGATCGGGATCGAGTTCGCGAGCTTCTACAGCGACATGGGCGCCGAAGTTACGGTGGTCGAAATGCTCGACCGCGTCGTCCCGGTCGAGGATGCCGATGTCTCGGCCTTCCTCGAAAAATCGCTCAAGAAACAGGGCATGACGATCTTCACCGGCGCCGGCGTCGAGGAATTGAAGGCGACCGCCACCGGCGTTACGGCGAAGATCAAGACCAAGGACGGCAAGACCGAAAGCGCCGAATTCACCCACGCGATCGTCGCGATCGGCATCGTCCCGAACACCGAGAATATCGGGCTGGAAGCGCTCGGCGTGAAGACCACGAAAGGCCATATCGACACCGACGCGATGTGCCGCACCAACGTCCCCGGCCTGTGGGCGATCGGCGACGTCACCGCGCCGCCGTGGCTCGCGCACAAGGCGATGCACGAATCGGTGATTGCGGTCGAGGCGATCGCCGGCAACCATCCGCACGCGATGGACCCGCGCAACATCCCCGGCTGCACCTATTGCCGCCCGCAGATCGCCAGCGTCGGGCTGACCGAGGCCAAGGCGAAGGAACTGGGGTACGAGGTGAAGGCCGGCACCTTCCCCTTCATCGGCAATGGCAAGGCGATTGCCTTGGGCGAGTCCGAAGGCTTCACCAAGACGATTTTCGACGCCAAGACCGGCGAACTGCTCGGCGCGCACATGATCGGCGCCGAGGTTACCGAGCTGATCCAGGGCTATACGATCGGCAAGACCGCCGAGCTGGTCGAGGATGATTTCATCGGCACCGTCTTCCCGCATCCGACGCTGAGCGAGACGATGCACGAAGGCGTGCTCGCGGCGTTCGGGCGGCCGCTTCACATCTAACCACGGCCTCGTCATCCCCGCGAAGGCGGGGATCCAGCTGTTCGCAACAAGAAGCTGGGTCCCCGCCTTCGCGGGGATGACGAAGGAGGATTGATGCCCAGCAAGATCAACCGCTTCCTCATCGCCGCCGCCGTGTTGCTCGTCGGCGTCATCCTGCTCGGCTTCGCGGTCGTCGCGGGATGGACCCAGGCGATGGACCTGCGCATCTCGACCGACCTTGTCCTCCATGTCGGCAAGAGCGACCCCGCTTTCATCGCCTTCATGCAGGGCGCGAGCTGGATCGGCGGCGGCGCGCCGCGCTGGGTCATCGTCATCGGCCTGACCGCGCTCGTCTGGCGGCTCTGCGGGCCGCGCTGTGCGGTCGCGCTGGCGGGGGCGTCGCTATTGTCGAACCTCGTGTCGAGCCTGCTCAAAATGGCTTTCGGCGTCGCACGCCCCGACCTGATCCCGCATCTCGACCATCAGACGAGCTTTTCCTATCCCAGCGGCCATGCGACGAGCGCCGCGGTCGTCTATCTGATGCTCGCCTGGCTGGTGCCGCCGCGCTGGCGCCGCGCGGCGTGGAGCCTTGCGGGGGTGATGATCGTGCTCAACGGCACCTCGCGTATGATGCTTGGCGTCCATTGGGCGAGCGACATCGTCGGCGGTACGATGCTCGGCACCGCCTTCGCGCTGCTCGGTGCCGCCTGGGTGCGGCGCGGCCGGCCCGCGACATAAGAAAATCCTAACCGCTTGGCGCTATGACCCTCTTTGAAAGAGGAGGGTTTTCCTATGGGTGGTTCGATCGGCGGGGTGTTCCGCTGGCTGCTGGCGCTGATTCCGGTCGCCTATATCGGTTTCTTCCTGTGGCATTTCATGGGCGTCGGCGGCAATTCGATGGAGGGCATCGTCGGCATCGGACTCGGTCCGACCGTGCTCGGCCTGTCGATCATCGCGCTGCTGTTCCTGATCGGCCCGCTGGTCAAGCTGCTCCGCGTCGCGTCGGGCGCGAACCGCGTGCCCGGTGCGGCGGTCAAGGTCGGTGACGACCTGCCGGCGACCGAGGGGTTCGACGCCGACGCAGCTTTCGCGCGCTATATGAGCAAGCGCGGCGAAGCGCCCGCTGTACCTGAGGAAGCGTCGCCGCCCGCCGACACGCCGCGCCCGCAATTCGGCCGCAAGATCGGCTGATCGCCGATGGTGATCGTCCAGTATAGTGGCGGCAAGCTCGTCACCCGCGCGCTGCTGTTTTTCTTCGGCGGCTTTGCGCTGATGGGCACGCTGATCGGCGCGCCGCTCGGGCTCTATCTGATCGCTTATGGATGCCGCGCGCTGTGGAAGGCGATGGCGCCGGACAAAGCGGCGATCACCCAGCATGCGCGCGGCCTCGAAATCCGCACGCTCTGGACCAAGCGTTTCGTCTCCTTCGATCATTATACCCATGTCGGTGCCGAAACGCTCTTTCTCAGCGCGGCGGGTATGCCGATCCCGGGACCGGTGATACTGGTGATCCACAGCGACAAGGGCGGCATCGCGGGCAAACGAAAGATCCGCATCCCGCTCGGTTATTTGAAGCTCGTCGAACGCGCGGTGCCGCTGGTCGGCGAAGCGATCGAAATCTTCGCGATGCCGCACCGCGAGGCGGGCGCGACCTGGCATAAGGTGCTCGACGAAAAGCGCGCGGTCGAGGGCGGCCCGCCGCCGCCCCGCCAGCTCGCGACCGCCGAGGAACGCGCGGCGGCGCGCCGCGACCCGCTCGAAGGCGCGGCGCTGGGGCGTCTCGACCGCCCGCCGCCGGGCAGCTTTGGTCGCAAAGTCGCCTGACCGGCGACCTCAGTCGAAATTCTGGCTGCGCTTGCCGCTGATCTGACGCCCAATATCCTTGGCCAACAAGGCGTCGACCGGATCGCCCGTCGCTTCCAGCCGCTCCCGCTCAGCCTGCATCAACGTCTTGGCTTCCTTCTTGGGCAGCCGGGCGACGCTGTTGTAATAGCGCACGGCGCGGACCCATGGCGCATCGGCGTCGGGGACATCCTCCAGCGTGCGGGCAAACGCTGAACTGACGATGCGGAACGATCCGTCGGGCATCTTGCGCAGGAACAGCAGCAGCAACATGCCGCGCTTGAAGACGTAGCGATTGCACCCGCCCATGAAGGCGTCGGGATTGGCCTTGTGCAACTCATTGGGGTCGCTCGGCGTCGCCTGAAAGCGGTCGGTTCCCAAATGCCCGAAGATTTGCAGCCGCGCCGGCATTTCCGTGCCGTCGACCAGCTGCTCGGGGATCAGTTCGACGCTCGTTTGATCGGGGCCCGATCCGTCGCCGATCGCTGCGCCGACGCGAGCGAGGACAATGGAGTCGGACCCGGCCACCAGCTCCAGCGTTGTCGGTGTTTTATAGCCGGCCGCCATGGAACAGGCCTGCGCGGGCAGCGAGCCGATTGTGGCGGCTGCCAGCGCAATGGCCATCAATGCTTTGCTTGTCATGCCGCCGTGATTGGCGGCGATCATCGTCAATTGCAATGGGCGCCCGCCAGCGGCTAGGCTGGCGCCATGGCTCAAGGCACCCACGACTTCGTCCCCGATCCGCGCAACGACGCGATCCTGATCAACGTCAACGGCACGCTGGTGCCCCGCGCCGAGGCGAGCGTGTCGGTGTTCGACAGCGGCTTCATGCTCGGCGACGGGGTGTGGGAGGGGATCCGCGTCCACAAGGGGCGGATGGCCTTTCTCGACCAGCATATGGACCGCTTGTTCGAGGGTGCGAAGGCGATCGCGATGGACATCGGGATCAGCCGCGAGGCGCTGATCCAGCGGCTTTACGACACGATCGCGGGCAACCAGATGGATGCCTGTCACATCCGCCTGATGGTCACCCGTGGCATCCGCTCGACCCCGTATCAGGACCCGCGCGTCGTGGTCTCGCCCGCGACGATCGTCATCATCGCCGAGCATAAGGACCCGCTGCCCGCGACGGTCGAAAAGGGACTGTCGCTGTTTACCGTCCATGTCCGCCGCGGCGACCCCGCGGTGCAGGACCCCAAGCTCAATTCGCACAGCAAATTGAACTGCATCACCGCGTGCATCCAGGCGGCGCAGGCGGGCGCCGACGAGGCGCTGATGCTCGACCCGCACGGCTTCGTCGCGACCTGCAATTCGACCCACTTCTTCATCGTCCGCAAGGGCGAGGTGTGGACGTCGAGCGGCGATTATTGCCTCGCCGGAATCACCCGCAGCAACGTCATCCGCACCTGCCGCGAGGCGGGCATCCCGGTGTATGAGAAGAATTTCTCGCTCAACGACGTCTATGGCGCCGATGAGGCGTTCGTGACCGGCACCTTCGCGGGGGTGGTGCCCGCGCATACTATCGACGGGCGTGTGCTGACCGAGGGGCGGGGGCCGATGGTTGAGCGGTTGCAAGGGCTCTACAAGATATTGATCGAGCGGGACATTTCGGGCGAGGTCTGAGCATGGCCGATTGCATCCGCATCGCCATGTGGTCGGGACCGCGCAACCTGTCGACCGCGATGATGCGCAGCTTCGGCACCCGCGCCGACACCCATGTCAGCGACGAACCCTTTTATGGCTCTTATCTGAAAGAGACCGGCGACCCGCAGCCGATGATGGACGCGGTTATGGCGTCGATGGACTGCGACTGGCACGGCGTTGCGGCGACGATGACCGGGCCGAACCCGGCGGGCACGCCGATCTGGTACCAGAAACATATGGCGCACCATATGGTCGGACCGATCGCGCATGACGACCTGCCGGGGCTGCGCCACGCCTTCCTGATCCGTGACCCGGCGCGCGTCGTCGCGAGCTATGCCGCGAAGCGCGTGTCGGTGCGCCCCGACCATCTCGGCACCGACAAGCAGGTCGAATTTTTCGATCGCGAGGCCGACCGGCTGGGCCATGCGCCGCCGGTGATCGACAGCGCCGACATCTTGCGCGACCCGCCCGCGATGCTGGCGAAACTGTGCGCCGCGATCGGTATCGAATGGGACCCGGCGATGCTGCATTGGCAGGCAGGGCTGCGCGACACCGACGGCATTTGGGCGTCGCATTGGTACGACGCGGTGATGTCGAGCACGGGTTTCGGCGTGCCCGACAAGCCGATCCCCGAACTGACGGCGGAAGCGCAAGCGGTCGCCGAGGCGTGCCGGCCGGATTATGATTATCTGGCGCGATTCAAGATCGACCTCTGAGCACCAACAAACGTCATCCCCGCGAAAGCGGGGACCCGCCTTTTCTTTGCGCCTTTGCGCCTTTGCGTGAGTCCGAGAAAAAGAAAATCTCACGCAAAGGCGCAAAGGCACGAAGAAGGAAGAAGAAGGCGGGTCCCCGCTTTCGCGGCGATGACGAAGCGGTATCGCATTTTCCGCTGTCCTAATTTCCCCGCCTTTGCCATCACCGTTGCGGGCAACAAAAACAGGCGGATCAGACATGCAATCCAGTGTGAAGTTCGGGATTTTTCTGCGGCGAATCGCTTTTGGCGGCACCGCGCTTCTCGCCGTCGCGACGGTCCCGGCGCAGGCTCAGGACTCGACCGGCCAAACCGTCATCACAGCCGCGCGCTATGTCGATGTGCTGACCGGCAAGACGATCGACTATCCCGCGATCTTCGTTGGCCCCGATGGCCGCATCACCGGGGTTGCCGATGCGCGCACCGTGAAATGGGGCGCGAACGTCAAGCATATCGACCTCGGCGACAAGACTTTGCTGCCGGGCCTGATCGATATGCACGTCCACCTCGACGGCCCCGCCGATATCGGCGGTTACAACGGGCTGGAATTCACCGACAGCTTCTGGGGCATGACCGCAGTCAAGAACGCCCACGACATGCTCGACGCCGGTTTCACCACCGTGCGCAACGTCGGTTCGTCCGACCGCAACGACATCGGGCTCAAGCAGGCGATCGAGGCCGGCTATGCCGTCGGGCCGCGCATCGTTCCCGCGGGCTATGCGCTCGGCGCCACCGGCGGGCATTGCGATTCGACCTTCTTCCCGCCGAGCTTCGAGAAGGAAGACGCGAAGAAGGAGGGGATCGGCGATACCCCCGACGAACTGCGCTATCAGGTTCGCCGCCAGCGCAAATATGGCGCCGAGGTGATCAAGGTCTGCGCGACCGGCGGCGTCTTTTCCCGCAACACCGAACCCGGGCAGTTGCAGGTGTCCGAGGTCGAGCTGCGCGCGATTGCGGACGAGGCACATCAATGGGGACTGCGCGTCGCCGCGCATGCGCATGGCGCGGCGGGCATCCGCGCCGCGATCAACGCCGGGATCGACACGATCGAGCATGCCAGCCTGGTCGACGACGAGGGCATCCGCCTCGCCGTCGCGCGCAAGCAGCCGGTGTGGTTCTCGATGGATATCTATAACACCGAATATACCCAGGCCGAGGGCGCGAAGAACGGCGTGCTCGAGGATAATCTGCGCAAGGATCGCGAGATCGCGCAGGCCCAGCGCGACAATTTCCGCAAAGCGCACAAGGCCGGTGTCCGCATGGTGTTCGGCAGCGATGCGGGGGTGATGCCGCATGGCCAGATCGGCAAGCAGTTTCGGGTCATGGTCGAATATGGGATGACCCCGATCGAGGCCATTCAGGCCGCGACGCGCAACGCCGCGCAGGCGCTGAACCGCGAAAAGGATGTCGGCGCGATTGCGGTCGGCCGCTACGCCGACATCATCGCGGTCGACGGCGATCCGCTGACCGACGTGCGCCAGCTCGAGGATGTCGATGCGGTGGTCAAGGGCGGGGTGCTGGTGAAGGGCGGCTGATCACCGTGGCCCCCGCCTTCGCGGGGGCGACGAGGGCGCTCAGTAAACCACCAGCTTGTCGACGATCGCGTCGCGCATCTCGGGGGTGAAGTTCAGCACCGTCTCGGCATAGGTCGCGATGTCGCCATGGTCGCGGCGCACCGTCGCCAATGCGGCCTCAAGGAAGATCGGATTGACCGACATCAAAGTGCGGATCGCGTCATCGGGTATGTCCGCATTGTAGCGCGCCCGGATGACATCGCCGCCCTGCGCGATGCGCTCCTCGATCTTGCCCGCGCTGTTGGTGAGCAGATAATCGTGCATCAGATCGTCCTCATGCACCCCGAGCAGGCGGTGGACGATCGCCACGGCAAAGCCGGTGCGGTCCTTGCCTGCGACGCAGTGCACCAGGCTCGGCGCGTCATATTCGGCGAGCGCGGCGAGATACAGGCGCAGCGTCGCGACCAGCACTGGGCGGTACGGCATGCCGGCATAGGTATCGATCATCCGCGCCCGTGCGGTTTCGTTGTCGATCGTGCCCTTGGCGGCCTGCAGATGCGGCGCGAGGCCCGCGGTGTTGCCGTCGGCGAACAGCACCCGCGCCGAAAAGCCGTCGGACCTTTTGCACGGATGCGCCGCGCGTTCGTCGTCGCCGCGCAGGTCGACGATCGTTTCGATCCCCAGCGCATCGACCGCGCCAAGGTCGGTCGGGGTCGCATCCTGATGGTGCGCCGAGCGCCACAGCATCCCGCTGCGCAACTTGCCGCCGCCCTCGACGTCATAGCCGCCATAGTCGCGGAAATTGTGGATGCCGGACAGCGGCAGGACGCGCTCGGCGAGCATGGTCAGTCTCCTGTAAAAACGGGGGGGCGTTTTTCGACGAAAGCGTTGATCGCCTCGCGGTTGTCGGCGGTTTCGTGGACGATCGCCTGATAGGCGGCGCTGAGTTCGAGGATGTCGCTCATCCGGCTGTGCTGCGCCTCGCGGAGCAGTCGCTTGGTGAGTCGCAACGCGCGCGGCGGGTTGCACACGATGCGCTCGGCGATGGCGATGGCGCGGTCGAGCAGTTCCTCGTCGGGCACCACCTCGGTGACGAGGCCGTACTCCTTGGCCTGCGCCGCGTCGAAGCGGTCGCCGGTCAGGAACAGTTCGGCGGCGCGCGGATAGCCGAGGATCTTCTGCAGCAGCCACGCCCCGCCATCGCCGGGGACGATGCCGACCTTGATGAAGCTGCACGCGAATTTCGCGCTCTCGGCGGCGATGCGGATGTCGCAGGTGCAGGCGAGGTCGGCGCCGAGGCCGATCGCATGGCCATTGACCGCGGCGATCATCGGCACTTCGCAGTCCATCAGCGCGCGGATCACCGCCTGCACGCCCTTGCGGTAATTGGCGCGCGTCGAATCGGGCTGGTCGAGTACCCCGATGCCGGTGCGGTCCTGCATGCCCTTCAGGTTCCCACCGGCGCTGAACGCTTTGCCGCTGCCGGTGAGGATGATCGCGCTGACGCCGCGGTCGTCGCCCAGCGTGCGCAGCGTGTCGATGATGTCCTGGCAATCCTCGTGCGTCCCGATCGCATTCATGCTCTCGGGCTTGATCATCGTCAGGATTGCGATCTTGCCGCGCCGCTCGACGCTCAGAAATTCGCCCATTATTCTCTCCTTATCGGCAACCGCAGGCTACGCCTCGCGGCCGCCGCGTGCAAGTTCAGCGCACCGCGCCGTCGTTGCGCAGCGCCGCGATTTTGTCGGCATCGTAACCAAGCGCGGCGAGCACCGCATCGCCGTCGCCACCGACCGCCGGGGCGGGACGCGGGGTGTCGTTGACCGTCGCCGAATAGCGCGGGGCAGGGGCGGGATGCGGGACACCGGCGACGGTGACGAAGGTCTCGCGCTCGACATTGTGCGGATGGTGCGGTGCCTCGCTCAGCGACAGCACGGGGGCGAAGCAGACGTCGGTCATCTCCATCAGCTCGCACCACTCGTCGCGGGTCTTGGTGGCGAAGAGCGCGGCGACCTTTTCCTTCTTGGCGGGCCAATTTTCCTGGTCGTCCTGCACGTCGAAAGCGGGGTCGGCGTCGAGCCCGGTCTTGGCGCGCAGCAGCGCGTAAAATTGCGGCTCGATCGACCCGATCGAGATGAACTTGCCGTCGCTGCAGGTGTAGGTGTCGTAATATGGGGCGCCGCCGTCGAGACGGTTGACGCCGGCCTCGTCCTTGAGAGCGCCCGCGGCGTGGAACCACCAACTCATGCCCGCGAGCAGCGCCGAACCGTCGGTCATCGCGCAGTCGATCACCTGGCCCTCGCCGGTCTTCGCCGCATGGAGCAGCGCGCTCGACATGCCGAAGGCGAGCATCATGCCCCCGCCGCCGAAATCGCCGACATAGTTGACCGGCGGCACCGGCTTGCCGCCGCGTACGCCGACGGTGTGGAGCACGCCCGACAGCGAGATATAATTGATGTCATGGCCGGCAGCTTGCGCATAAGGACCGAACTGGCCCCAGCCGGTCATGCGGCCATAGACGAGCTTCGGATTATCCGCGAGCAGCACATCGGGGCCGAGCCCGAGCCGCTCCATCACGCCGGGGCGATAGCCCTCGATGATGCCGTCGGCGCTTTTGCACAGGTCACGCGCGGTCTGGACGGCTTCGGGGTTCTTCATGTCGAGCGAGATCGAGGTGCGGTTGCGCGACAGCGGATCGCGCGGGTCCATGAAGCCGCCCGGGCGGTCGATGCGGATGACCTCGGCGCCATGGTCGGCGAGCATCATGCCGCAGAAGGGGCCGGGACCGATGCCGGCGAATTCGATGATACGGATACCCTGAAGCGGACCTGCCATGTCTTTTTCTCCCAATATGTCTCCTTGGCCATGCCGACGCAAAAGGGGCAGTGCAAGGGCGAAGGAACCCTTAGGAGGGAAAGGATTTCTTTGCTTCCAGGGCGTCGTGCGGGATGCGAACAGGGCGGCTGCGCCAAATGTTGCACTAATGTGCCAGCCAACTTCAAAATGTCGCCAAACTGTCAGGCTTCCGCAGCCCGCCTGTCACCTCACGCCCCTATCGCGCGGCCATGGAACGGGCATCCATCGCACTCGATCGCCGCGGCTTCGCCAAGGGGCTGATGGCCACTGCCTTCGCCGGGCTCGCGCTGCACAGCCGCCATGTTTCCGCTGCGATGCTGGCCGAAGGGCAGGGCTTCGGGGCGCCGATCCCCGACCCGGCGCGGCTCCTCGATCTGCCACGCGGCTTTTCGTACAAGATCCTTTCGCAATATGGCCAGACGATGAGCGACGGGCGGCAGGTGCCGAACAGCGCCGACGGCATGGGCTGCACGACGCTGCCCGACGGTCGGCTGTGCCTGATGCGCAATCACGAACTTGGCGCCGACGAGTTGAGGCATGGGGCGTGCCCGGTGGGGACCAGCGGCGATGCGGCGGCGTTCGACTGTTACCGTGCGGGAAGCGGCGAGGCGCTGCCCGGCGGCGTCTCCACGATCATCCTCGATCCCGCGACCCTCGACGTCGAGGAACAATATCTCTCGCTCGTCGGCACGATCTACAATTGCTCGGGCGGCATCACGCCCTGGGGCACCTGGCTGAGCTGCGAGGAAGATGTTTCGCGCGGCGGCGGGCTGCACAAGGAAGACCATGGCTGGGTCTTCGAAATGCCCGTTGCGCCGGGCGGGCTGGTCACCGCCGAGCCGATCAAGGCGATGGGGCGTTTCAACCATGAGGCTGCAGTCGTCGATCCCCGGAGCGGCGCGGTCTATATGACCGAGGACCGGCAAGACAGCCTCTTCTACCGCTTCCTGCCCGCTGTGCCGGGCGAGCTTCAAAAGGGCGGGCGATTGCAGGCGCTGGCGCTGATCAACCCGGCGCTGTCCGATACGCGCAACTGGACGCGGCCGGTGCTGGCGAGCGGCGGCTGGCACGACGCGCGCTGGATCGATCTCGACGAGGTCGAAAGCCCGAAGGATGATTTGCGCAAACGCGGTGCGCGTGCCGGTGCGACCGTGTTCGCACGCGGCGAGGGTATCCATGGCGGCGACGGCGAGATCTATTTCACCTGCACCTCGGGTGGTCCGGCACGGCGCGGGCAGATCATGCGTTATCTCCCGTCGCCGGCCGAAGGGACGGCGGCCGAGACGGCGCAGCCGGGGCAATTGCAATTGTTCGTCGAAACGACCGATCCCGCGCATTTCAGCTTCGGCGACAATCTGAGCGTTGCGCCGAATGGCGACCTGATGGTGTGCGAGGACCGGCGCGGCAGCCGCCCCGACAATTGGCTGCGTGGGGTGACGCCGGAGGGGAAGGTCTATCCCTTTGCGCGGGTGAGCGCGGCGACCAAGGTGTCGGGTGTGTGCTTCGCGCCCGACGGTAAGACGATGTTCCTGAACCTCTACAACCCCGCGCGGACGATCGCGGTGCGCGGGCCGTTCTGATCGAAGCCCCTCCCGCAAGGAGAGGGGCTTCGCTTCAGGATCAGATGCGTTCGATGATGATCGCCGGCGCCATGCCGCCTGCGGCGCACATGGTGACGAGGCCATAGCGGCCGCCCGAGCGTTCGAGTTCGTCGAGTGCGGTGCCGATCAGGATCGAGCCAGTGGCGCCGATCGGATGGCCGAGCGCCATCGCGCCGCCGTTGATGTTCACCTTTTCGCGGTCGAGTTTCAGGTCGCGGATGAACTTTTCGGCGACCACGGCGAAGGCTTCGTTGATTTCCCAGACGTCGATGTCGGCGACGGTCAGCCCGGCCTTTTCGAGCACCTTCTTCGCCGCCGGAACCGGGGCGTTGAGCATCAGCGTCGGATCGTCGCCCTGGTTGGCATAAGCGACGATGCGGGCGCGCGGCTTCAGGCCGTGCTTGTCGGCATAGTCCTTCGAGGTCAGGAGCAACGCTGCGGCGCCGTCGACGACACCCGACGAGTTGCCGGCATGGTGGACACCTTCCCATTCGAGGTCGGGATAGACGCGCTGGATCTGCTTGCCGAAGGTCACCCCGCCGCCGAGGTCGAAGTCCTTGAGCGCGCCGAAGCTCGCCTTCAGGCCGGCGAGGCCTTCGGCGGTAGTTTCGGGGCGGGGGAATTCCTCGCGGTCGAGCGCGACGCTGCCGTCCTCGTTATAGACGGGCACGACCGACTTGGCGAAGCGGTTTTCCTTGATCGCGCGGTCGGCGCGCTGCTGGCTGACGAGCGCGAGCGCGTCGACGGCTTCGCGGCTGATGCCTTCCTTCGCGGCGATCGCGTCGCCGCACACGCCCTGGTGCGACTGGGGGTGGATGGCGTCGAGTGCGGCGTTGCCCGACCCCATGCCGAGCGGCTTGAGGCCCGCATTGGCTTCCTCGGCACCGATCTGCGCGGTGTAGCTCATCATTTCGGTGCCGCCGGCGATGACGCAATCTTCCATGCCCGACATCACGGTCGCGGCGGCGAAATTCACGCTGCTGATGCCGCCGCCGCAGAAGCGGTCGAGCGTCGTGCCCGAGGCCTTGGTGTCATAACCCGCGGCGAGCGCGGCCATGCGGCCGAGGTCGCCGCCCTGCTTGCCCTTTTGGGTCGAGGTCGACCAGATGATGTCATCGACGGTTGCCGTGTCGAGGTTGTTGCGTTCCTTGATCGCCTTCAGCACCGTCGCGGCGAGATGCTGCGGGTGGAGATGCGACAGCGCGCCCTTGCCGGGCTTGCCGATCCCGCGCGGGGTGCGGACGGCGTCGATGATATAGGCTTCGGACATTTCACAGGGTTCCTTCTTCGAGGGGAGTTTTCGGATTAACGCGGGGCCATGCGGATCGCGCCGTCGAGACGGACGGCCTGGCCGTTGAAATAGCTGTTGCGGAGCATCTCCATCGCCAGGCTGGCATATTCCTCGGCGTGGCCGAGGCGCTTGGGGAAGGGGACCGACGCGCCGAGGCTGGCGAGTACCGGTTCGGGCAGCCCCGCGACGAGCGGGGTCTTGAACACGCCGGGCATGATCGAATTGACCCGGATGCCAAGGTCCATCAGGTCGCGCGCCATCGGCAGCACAAGCCCGTTCACGCCCGCCTTCGCCGAGCCATAGATGACCTGGCCGATCTGCGCGTCCTGCGCCGCGACCGACGCGGTGAGGACGATCGCGCCGCGTTCGCCGTCTTCGAGTTCAGGCAAGGTCGCCATGCCCTCGGCCGAGATCGAGGCGATGCGGTAGCTGGCGGTCAATATCCCGGCGACGCCAAAGGCATAATCCTCGGTCGGGGTGCGGCGGAAGCTGCCGCTCGCCTTGTCGAACGCCAGCGTCTTGCCGCGGCGCGAGGTCATCGCGCAATGAACGCAGATACGCTCCTGCCCATGCGCGGCGCGCGCGGTGGCATAGCCGTCGAGCACCGATTGCTCGTCGGTGATGTCGACATGGACGAACAATCCGCCGATCGCTGCCGCGACCTCTTCGCCGAGCGCGTCGTTGATGTCGAAGATGGCGACCTTGACGCCCTGCGCCGCGAGCGCCTCTGCGGTCGCGCGGCCGAGGCCCGATGCGCCGCCGGTCACGACGGCTGCGGTGGTGGAATCGATCTTCATGCGCTGGCCCTCCTCAGGCCGGAATCTGGTTGAAGGCGACGCCCTTGTCGGGGCGATGGTCCTGCGGCAGGCCGAGGATCTTTTCGGCGATGGTGTTCAGCAAGGTCTCGTCCGATCCGCCGGCAATGCGGCCGGTGGGGGCGTTGATCCAGCTCGACGTCCAATTCTCCTTCTGCGAGGCATGGTCGTCGTAAGCGAAACCACCCGACCCCTGCAGGTCGATCGCGAGTTCGGAAAGCTTCTGGCGCGAGCGCACTGCAACAAGCTTGTTGAGCGAGCCTTCGGGCCCCGGGACCATGCCCGCCTGCATCATCGCCATCGCGCGCGCGGTGATCGATTGCAGGCCATTGCGCATCGCATAGTTGCGCGCGATCTGCTGACGGATGCGGCCATCCTCGATCGCGGGCTTGCCGTTGAGTTCGGTATTTTTGGCAAGGTCGACGAACAGGTCGAGGTGCGGGCCGAAGCCGCCGCTGTCGGTCGCGACATAACGTTCGATCATCAGCGTCGCGATCGCGACGGCAAAGCCGCCGCCGACCGGCGACATGCGATGATCGTCGGTGATCTTCACATCGTCGAAGAACACCTCGTTGACATGGCTGTCGCCGCCTACCAGCTTGATCGGGCGCACGGTGACGCCCGGAGCCTTCATGTCGACCCAGAAATAGGTGAGGCCCTTGTGCTTGGGCACATTGGGATCGGTGCGCACGACGATGACGCCATAGTCGCTATATTGCGCCCAGCTGGTCCATACCTTCTGGCCGTTGATCTTCCAGCCGTTGCCGTCGGCCTCGGCCTTGGTGCGCAGGCCCGCGAGATCGGAACCGCCCGAGGGTTCGGAGAACAGCTGACACCAGATTTCCTCGCCCTTCAGCGCCTTCAGTACCCGCTCCTTGACGAAATCCTTGTCGCTGCCGAACTGCATCAGCACCGGGATCGGCATGCCGAGCGAGATGCCGAAATAGAAGCTCGGGAAGCCGTGCTTCATTTCCTCGCTGTCGAAGGTGACCTTTTCGAGGTGCCCGAGGCCCTGGCCGCCATAGTCGACCGGCCAGTTGATGCCCGCGTAACCCGCGTCGAACTTGGCGCGCTGATATTGGCGTGCGACGGCGAGGTCTTCCTCGACGCTCAGCCCCTTGCGGGCTTCCTTGCCGAAGGTCGGGACCATAGATTCCAGCCAGGCCGCGGCCTTGGCGCGATACGCTTCGAGATCGCTCATGCACCTTCTCCGGTCAGGCGGTCGACGAGGATGTCTTCCCAGAACAGCAGATTGCCCTGTTCGATCGCGAGGCTGCGCGCGCGGCGGGTGTGGAGGTGGAGCCCGAGTTCCCAAGTCACCCCGATGCCGCCGTGAATCTGCACGCAGTCGCGCGAAGCGGTGTCATAGGCCTCGGTCGCCGAGATGCGCGCCGCGGCGGCGGCGGTGACGAAATCGGCCTGTCCCTCGCGCGATGCCGCATGGATGCAGTTGGCGCGCGCCAGTTCGACGAAGCCGTAGAGTTCGGCGATGCGGTGCTTGATCGACTGGAAGGCGCCGATGACCTGTCCGAAGGCGCGGCGGGTGACGGCATAGTCGCGCGCGATTTCCATCATCGCTTCGGCGCCGCCGGTCTGTTCGTGCGCGGTGATCACCGCCTGCAGGGCGAGGATGTGCAGCGCCGCCTCGCGCGCCGTGCCCCCGATGACCAGCGTGTCGGCGGGCGTGCCGGCGAAGGTCAGGTCGGCGTAGAGGCGGCTGTTGTCGAAGCTGTCGATCGCGCTGCGCGTGACGTTCGCCAAGTCGGCCACCACGAGCACCGGCATGCCGGGGCCATTGGCATAGACGACCGCGATATCGGCAGCGAGT
Organism: Sphingopyxis sp. Root1497; assembly: GCF_001427085.1. Taxonomy (NCBI): domain Bacteria; kingdom Pseudomonadati; phylum Pseudomonadota; class Alphaproteobacteria; order Sphingomonadales; family Sphingopyxidaceae; genus Sphingopyxis; species Sphingopyxis sp. Root1497. The sequence goes on along the minus strand of NZ_LMGF01000004.1, from coordinate 177,116 downwards.
CCGCCCGCGACGCCGGTCGATGTCCCGTCGAGGCGGTTGTCGGTGAGCGTCACGCTCGGCAGCACCGGCAGCGCGTTCGATCCCGCGGCGAAAGCAATCGCACCGATCGTCTCGCCGCTGGCGAGGCCGGGCAGATATTTCGCTTTCTGCTCGTCGCTACCGTAAAGCTCGATCGCCTTGGCGGCGCCGAAGCTGCCGGTGAGGAAGGGCGCGCCGCTGAGGCTGCGGCCCGCCTGGTGCGCGATCAGCCCGAGTTCGACGAGGCCGAGATCGAGCCCGCCATAGACTTCGGGAAGGGCGAGGGCAGTCCAGCCTTGTTCCTTCGCGGTGGTCCAGAAGCCGTCGTGGAATTTTCCGGTGGTTTCGAGCAGCGGCAGCAGCTCGTCCTTGTTCATCCGGGCTTCGAGCACGCGCCGCGACTCGGTCGCGATCGCCTGTTGCCCTTCGTCGTATAAAATCGACATGCGCGTTCGAGTCCTCACCCTATGTGTTGAGACCATGACCGGACGTTGACGTAAACGTCAAGTAGAATTGCCGCTACGGCTATCGGACGGTGAATTTCTTGGCCTTGTCGGCCATCAGCGCGGCGCGATCGACCTGCGGCACCCCGACCGGATTGCCGATCTGGCAATATTTCAGGCCCTGTTGCATCGCGACGCTACGCGGCAGGTCGAGCGATTCCCAGATCGCCTTCACCGAACCCGCGGTCGCCGCGGGCGGCTTGGCAGCGATCGCGGTCGCCAGTTCCTGCGCGCGCGGCCACAGATCCTCGAGCGTCGTAATCTCGCTGACCAGCCCGATGCGCAGCGCGGTCCCCGCGCCGATTCGTTCATCATTGCCGAGCAGCACCATGCGCAGCACGTCGTGCAGCGGCATATGATAGGTCATGCCGATCGGCTCGAGCGCGCTCGTCATGCCATAGGTGACATGCGGGTCGAAGAAGGTCGCTTCTTCGGAACAGATGATGATGTCGCTCTCGTTGAGCCAGTAGAAGGCGCCGCCAGCCGCCATGCCATGGACTGCGGCGATCACCGGCTTCCAGCATTTCATCGACTTGGGGCCGAGGTAATTGCCGGGATCCTCGCAATGCCAGATATTGGCAAGGTCGACGACGGTTCCGCCTTCCTTCTGCGATTCCTTGACGTCGACCCCGGTGCACCAGGCCTTGCCCGGCGCGGCGCGCAGCACGACGCAATGGACGTCATCCTCGCGGCCAATCCACTTCCACAGATGCTCGAATTCGTCCATCATCCGCTTGGTGAAGCTGTTCATCGCGTCGGGGCGGTTGATCGTGATCGTCGCGATATGGTCGGCGACGTCGACCAGGATGGTTTCATATTGCATGACGGTGCTTCCTCTCCCGGCCCGGTTATCGCTGAGCGCTCATGGTTGACCTAGTTATACAACTCGCTATGACACAGACCGATATGAAGGGGCAAGGCCTGCGATGAATTTCGACCTTAGCGATGAACAGAAAATGCTCGGCGAGCAAGCCCGCGCGCTGCTTTCCGACCTGTCGCCGTTCGACCGGCTGCGCAGCCTGATCGATTCGGGCGCCGAATGGGACGAACCCTTGTGGCGAGCGCTCGCCGAAATGGGCTTCCTCGGCGCCGCTATTCCCGAGGACCATGGCGGACTGGGGCTCGGCGCGCTCGATCTCGGCGTCATCATGGAGGCGCTGGGCGGTGCCAATGCGGCGGTGCCCTTCATGAGCTCGATCATCCTCGGTGCCGAGGCGATTCGCCTTGCGGGTAGCGACGCGCAGAAGGCGGCGTGGCTGCCCAAGCTCGCGAGCGGCGAGGCGGTGGCGACCTTCGCTTATGCCGAAGGACCGGGGCCGGTATTCGCGAGCGGGGCGACGCTTGAAGGCGGCAAGCTCAACGGCAACAAGTCGCCGGTTGCCGACGCGGGCATCGCCGACATCGCGGTCGTGCTCGTCGCGGGCGGCACCTTCGCACTCGTCGAACTGAATCAGCCCGGCGTCACCCGCACGCGGCTCGACAGCTTCGACCAGCTCCGCCCGCACTACCGCCTCGACTTCGCCGATGCGGTTGCCGAAGCGCTGCCCGGCGCGGGCAAGCTCGACCAGCTGATCGACCAAGCCGCGGTGCAGGCCGCGTTCGAAGCCTCCGGCGCTGCCGAAGCCTGCCTCACCATGGCGCGCGACTATGCGATGGAGCGGCAGATGTTCGGCCGTCCGCTCGCGGGCTATCAGGCGATCAAGCACAAGCTCGCCGATGTCGCGGTCGCGACCGAACTGGCGCGATCGAACGCTTATTATGGCGGCTGGGCGGCCGAATCGTCGCCCGATGACCTGCCTGCGGCAGCGGCGGCCGCGCGCCTCTCGGGCATCAAATGCCTCGAGCTTGCGGCGCGCGAGAATCTGCAGGTCCATGGCGGCATCGGCTACACCTTCGAGGCGAACTGCCATTTCTATTACCGGCGCGAGCGTTTGCTCGCGGTGCACCTCGGCAATCGCGGCTTTTGGGCCGACCGGCTGCTGAACGCACAACCGGGCAGCCAAGGGAAAGCGGCGTAAGATGGATTTCAACGACAACGCGCAAGAAGCCGCCTTCCGCGCCGAAGCCCGCGCCTGGCTCGCCGCTCACGCCCCCGCGCATGTCCTGACGTCTGGCGAGAAGATGCCCGACACCGAAGAAGCCGATCGCGGCCGCGCGTGGATGCGCGCGCTTTACGCCGGCGGCTGGTCGGGTCTGACCTTCCCCAAGGCGCTCGGCGGGCGCGGCCTGTCGGGACCCGAAGCGGTGATCTTTGCCGAAGAGGAAGGCAAATATCATTTGCCCAAGGGGCCCTTCACCTCGATCGGCACCGGCATGGCGCTGCCCGTCATCGCCAAGCATGGCAGTGACGAACAGAAAGCGCGCTTCATCGAGGCGACGCTGAAGGGTGACATCACCTGGTGCCAGCTCTTCTCCGAACCCGCCGCGGGATCGGACCTTGCGGCGCTGCGCACAAAAGCCGTTCGCGCCGACGATGGCAGCGGCGATTGGATCATCAACGGCCAGAAGGTGTGGTCGAGTTGGGCGCATCTCACCGATTGGGGCATCCTCGTCGTCCGCACCGATACAACGCTGCCCAAGCACAAGGGGCTGACCTTCTTCGTCGTCGACATGAAGACGCCGGGGATCGAGACCCGCCCGATCCGCCAGATCTCGGGCGCGAGCGAGTTCAACGAAACCTTCCTCACCGACGTCCGCATCCCAGATGCGAACCGGCTTGGTGCCGAGGGCGAGGGCTGGGCGTGTTGCATGACGGTGCTGATGGGTGAACGCCTCGGCTCGGGCGCGCATCGCAGCGGGGTCGAGCCGCTGATCGATTATGCCGCCGCGACCCCCGACGGCCATGGCGGCACGATGCTCGACGACCGCGCGATCCGCCAGCAGCTCGCCGAGGCCTTGGCGGAAGAGCAGGGCGAACGCTTCTTCCAGGCACGGCTGCGCACGATGGTGTCGAAGGGCGAGAACCCCGGTGCGCTCGCGGGCATGGTCAAGCTCGCTTATGCGGGCCGCTACCAGAAGACCAACGGCCTCGCGCTCGAACTGCGCGGTCTCGCCGGCATCGCGCCCGAGGCGGGCGATACGGCGACCGGCGACGTCCAGTACGACTATATCTATTCGACCGTGATGCGCATCGCTGGCGGCGCCGACGAGGTGCTGCGCAACCAGATCGCCGAACGCGTGCTCGGCATGCCGGGCGAAGTGCGCATGGACAAGAATGTGCCGTTCGAGACGTTGAAGGGATAATTCCAAAGCCGCGTCATCGGCGAGCGAAGCGAAACAATCCAGAGCGGTTTACGCATGCTTAGATTGTTTCGCTTCGCTCGCAATGACGATGGTATTCAGGCGTTACGCCGCCCGCCGCCGCGCTTCCGCCGCCTTTGCCAGCGGCCCGGCCAGATCCTTCTTCAGAATCTTCCCATTCGGGTTCAGCGGCATGTGATCCATCACCACCAAGGTCCGCGGCACCTTGTTGTCGCCGAGATGCGCCTTGCAGAAGGCGATGATGTCGTCGGCGGTCGCTTCGCCGCAGCCGGGGCGCAAAGTCACCGCCGCCGCGATATCCTCGCCCAGCACCTCATGCGGGACGCCGACCACCGCCGCCTGCTGGACCGCGGGATGCAAATGCAGCACCGTCTCGATCTCGAGCGGGGTGATGTTGTAGCCGCCGCGGATGATCAGCTCCTTCGACCGGCCGGCCATGATCAGGTCGCCGTCTTCGTCGACGAAGCCGAGGTCGCCGGTCTTGGTCCAGCCGCCCTTGAAGCTCGCTGCGGTCGCTTCTTCATCGTTCCAGTAACGCCGTGCATGCTTCTGCCAGCCGTAGATCTCGCCGACGACGCCCGCTTCGGTGATGACATTGCCGCCCTCGTCGCGGATCTGCATATGCGCGGGTAGCTTGCCGACGCAGCCGGGTTTGAGCACCTGTTCCTGGCTGGTCGTGCCCAAGCCCACGCCGCCCTCGGACATGCCATAGCTGTTACGTATGCGCAGGTGCGGCCACAGTTCGGCCGCGCGCTTCACCGAATCATGCGGCAGCGGCGCGGTGCCGGTCATCAGATATTTGACTCCCTCCATGTCGTAATTGGCGACATCGGGATGATCGAGCACGAGCCGCAGCATCGACGGCACCAGGTAGACAAGATTCGGCCGCTTTTCCTTCGCCAGCTCCAGAAAGCCCTTCGGATCGAATTTCTGCTGGGTGATCGCGGTCGCGCCGCCGCGCGCGGGCAGCATCACGATGCCGATGTTGCCGCCGGACCCGGTGAGCGGCAGCGCGTTCAGCGTCGAGCGCGAGCGGTCCATGTTGAGGCCGGTGACGCCGGTCATCAGATCGGGGTGCGATATCACGACGCCCTTGATCTTGCCGGTCGTGCCCGAGGTGCCGAGGATTTCGGCGTCGGCCGCCGGGTCGAGGCTCGTCTGGTCGGGCAGCGCCGCGATATCGCGCGGCATGGCATCGACGCGCCAGCAACCGGCAAGCGGCACGTCCTTCATCAAATCGGGCGCATCGGTCAGGCAGAAGCGCGGTTCGCACAAGGCCGCATAATCGGCGATTTCCCGCGGGTTGAGGCGCGTGCTGATCGGGCAGGCGATGCCGCCTGCGCGGAACACCGCGAACACCGCGATCGCCATCTCGATCGCATGCGCATTGCTGATCGGCAGAAATACCCGGTCGCCGGGAACCAGCCCCGCCGCCGCCAGCCCGCCGCCCACTTCATCGGCTTCGCGGTCCCATTCGGCGAAGGTGATTTGCCGCCGCGTGTCGTCGTGCGCGATGTCATTCGACTGGTGCGTCGCGCGCACCTTCAAGGCATCGCTGATGCGGCGAACTTCCATTGCGGCTTTATCCCCTTGCGTCATTGTTGGGCATGTATTACCTAGTTATATAACTCGTGACAAGGGAGATAGTGATGGCCGAGGCGAAAAGTGACATCAAGCAGAGCGATGAGTGGCAGAAAGCCGTCGCCTATGAGATTACCGACGAGGATATCGAGCGGCAGCGCAAATTGCTGGGATTCGACCAGGCTGCGAAGACCCGCGAATATATCACCACCGCGACCGAGGATAATATCCGCAACTTCGCGCACGGCATGGGCGACGACAAGCCGCTCTACACCGATCCCAATTATGCCAAGAAGACCCGCTGGGGCAGCGTGATCGCGCCGGGTATGATGGCGGGCATCATCAACAAGCCGATGAAGGGCGACCCGATTCCCGACGAGATCAAGGCTCTCAAGAAGAGCCTGTTTCGTGGCATTCACGTCTTTGTCTCGGGGTCGCAATGGGATTTCTATCGCCCCATCTATCCGGGCGACACCATCTACAGCTTCAATGGCGACGAGACGTGCGAGGTCAAGCAGTCCGAATTTGCCGGGCGCTCGGTGATCACCAATCGCCGTGACGTCAAGATCAACCAGCGCGGCGAGGTCGTCGCGGTCTATCGCATCCTGCGCGTGCTGACCGAACGCAAGACTGCCGCCAAGAAGGGCAAATATTCGGCGATCGAACCCGCATCCTATTCCGACGAGGAAATGCAGGCGATCGAGGACGTCTACGCCGCCGAACGCGTCCAGGGTGCCGAGAAGCGCTGGTTCGAAAGCGTCGAGAAGGGCGATTCGGTCGGGCTGCAGGCGAAGGGCCCGCTGACCGTCACCGACGTCATCTGTTTCCACGCCGGCGGCTATGGCTTCGTGCCCTATGCGCCCACCGCCAACCGCCTCGCGCACAAGAATCGCCAGCGCATCCCGGCCTTTTACGTCAAGAACGAGCATGGCATTCCCGACGTCGCACAGCGGCTGCACTGGGATCCGGTGTGGGCGCAGGCGATCGGCAATCCGATGGCCTACGACTATGGAGTCATGCGCGAAAATTATCTGTGGCAATATCTGAGCGACTGGGCCGGCGACGATGCCGTCATCACCCACATCCACGACGAGATCCGCAAGTTCAACTATATGGGCGACGTCCAGCGCGTCACCGGCGAAGTGCTGGCGAAGCGCCAGGAGGGCGGCCAGAACCTCGTCGATGTCGCGGTGAAATTCACCAACCAGCGCGACGAGGAAACCGTGCGCGCGACCGCGACGATCGCGTTGCCGAGTAAGGATCGCCCGCAGCCGCTCTATCCGCAGGTTCCCGAAGAACTCGCGCAAAAAGCGGTCCAGATGCTGGCGCGCCACCGCGAACTTGGCGGGGATTGACCGGACGGCCGATCGCCGATCGCCTTCACGTCGTCATTGCGAGGAGCGAAGCGACGCGGCAATCCAGAGCAGGCGCAAACCGCCCTGGATTGCTTCGCTTCGCTCGCAATGACGAAGGGAGGGAACGGAGAGATTTATGAGCGAAATACTGATCGACGATGATGCGGGGGTCCGCACCATCACCCTCAACCGGCCCGACCGGCTCAACGCGCTGACCGGTTCGATCATGGCGCCGCTCGCCGACGCCTGCGCCGATGCGGCGCGCGATGCGTCGGTCGGCTGTGTCGTCGTGACCGGGGCGGGCAGGGGCTTTTGCGCCGGCGGAGATTTAAAGGAAGGCGGCGCCGACAAGGCGGTCGTGCCCGCCAATGCCGACAGCGGCAGCCGCACCGAACAGGGTCATGTTCGCCTCCGCAGCTTCATGGAAACTTCGCGCCTGCTCCACGAGATGCCCAAGCCAACGATCGCGATGGTGAACGGTCCCGTTGCAGGGGCGGGCATCGGCATCGCTGGGGCGTGCGACCTGCGCTTCGCTGCGAAAAGCGCGAGCTTCCTGACCGCGTTCGACCGCATCGGCGCGGGCGGCGATTTCGGATCGACCTGGTTCTGGACCAAGATCGTTGGCACCGGCGTCGCGCGCGAGCTTTTCCTGCTCGGCGAAAAACTGACCGCCGACGAGGCCTTCGCCAAGGGTCTCTACACCCGCCTGTTCGATGACGAGGCGCTGCGCGACGAGACAATCAAGGCCGCGCGCCGGCTCGCCGACGGCCCGCGCATGGGCTATCGCTATATGAAGGCGAACCTCAACAACGCCGAGGATTGGGCGTTCGAGGCCGCGCTCGATGCCGAGGCGCTCAACATGGGTCTGTCGACCAGCGCGACCGCGATGATCTGGCGCGAGAAGAAGAAGGCCGAAAACCCCGATGGCTGATTTTGCGCATATCCGCATCGATCGCCACGATGCCGGCATCGCCGCCGTCACCGTCGCGCGCGCCGACATCGGCAACGCGTCTTCGCCCGAGATGCTCGGCGAGATTCGCGACGCTTTCGCGGCACTGTCTTCGGATCGCGACGTTCGCGCAATCATCCTCGCCGCCGAGGGCAAGCATTTCTCGGTCGGCGCCGACTTCGCCTTCCTGCAACGCCTGACCGGCATGGCGGCGAGCGAGATCAAGGACACCGTCTACGCCAATTTTCAGGGCGCCGCCCGCGCCATCTATCGCTGTCCAAAACCGACGCTCGCGCTGGTGCGGGGCGCGGCGGTGACGGTCGGTTGCGAACTCGCGCTCGCCTGCGATTTCCGTATCGCCGCCGACAGCGCGATGTTCCAGGAAAGCTGGATCAAGCTCGGCATTATGCCGCCGCTCGGCGGCACCTTCCTGCTCCCACGCATCGTCGGGCTCGGCCGCGCGATGGAGATGTGCCTGCGCGGGAAACAGGTGCGCGCCGAGGAAGCGCTGCGTATCGGACTGGTCAGCGAGGTGGTCGCAAAGGACGAACTCGCGACGCGCGGCATGGACCTTGCGCGCGAACTCGCCGCATCGGCCCCGCTCGGCTATGCGACGGTCAAGCAATCGATCCAGCGCGCGCTCGAAAGCAGCATGGAGGCCGAATGGCAGGCCAATCTGCCCAATCAGGCGCTCTTGCTCGGTAGCCAGGATCACCGCGAGGGACTGGCGGCGGTGACCGAAAAGCGCGCGCCGGTGTTCCGCGGCCAATAACCCACATCCGTCATTGCGAGGAGCGAAGCGACACGGCAATCCAGAGTAGGCGCAAGACCACCCTGGATTGCTTCGCTACGCTCGCAATGACGAACTTTTTACCGCGGACTTCCCGGCGCGACGAAGATCGTCTGTGTGCCCTTGGCATAGACGCCGTCCTCGTCGGCGAAGAGATTCTGCGCCACCGCATGCCCGTTGCCCGCGCCTTCGGTGTGGGCGTCGAGCAGGAGCCATGCTCCGCGCGGCATGCGAAAGAACTGGATGCCGATGTCGAGGTTCGCATAGCTCCATTCATGCGCATGCGTCGCGCTGCCGACGCCATTGCCGAAATCGGCGAACAGGCACGCCTTGACGAAGGGCGACGCCGGCACGCCACGCACGACCTCGCCGTTCATGCACATCCAGGCCACGCCGCGCCCCGGTTCGCGCACCTGGCCCATGACCGGCCGCGTCCGGATCGCCCCCGCCATGCTCGCGCCGATCAGGAAATCATCCTCGGGCACATCCTCGGGCGCGGGGTGCGGGTGTGGGGGATGGAATTCGGGGGTGTCGAGCTGCCGTGCCAGCAGCACATGCGCCTGCGCGACCATCTTCGCGCCTGCCAGCAGTTCGATACGGTAGAGCTGCGCCTGTCGCCCCTGGCGCACCGGGACGATGCGCGGGACCAGCGGTGCGCGCGGCACGATGCCCAAAAAGTCGATCGTCACGCGGCAAATTTCGAACCCCGGATCGAAACCGGCTTGCTCGATCGCATGCGCGAACAGCGCCGAGATCGGCCCGCCGGCGACCGCATCGGCGAACCAGGGGTTGCGTGACAGGCCGGTGGGCTCGAAACCCTCCTCGGTGCGGACGAAATAATGGGGGATCGGGTCGGGGGTGCTGTTCATCGGCGCCTCCTACCATGCTTCGCCCGTCGCACAACATGGTTGACGTAGTTATATAACTCAAGCATAGAATTACCATCGACAAGGGAGAGCGAGCGATGGATCTGAGCTATGGCGAGGCCGCCGAGGTCTTTCGTGCGGAGGTCCGCGCCTTTCTGTCGTCGCACTGGCCCCCGGCCGCCGACCTGCGCGGCGCCGACCTCAAGGCCTTCATCCGCACCTTTCGCACCCAGGCGACCGACGCCGGCTATCTCTACCGCGCGATCCCGAAAATCTATGGCGGCTCCGAGCAAAGTGTCGACGTCATCAAGGCGCAGGTGATCCGCGAGGAGTTCGCCCGCGCCCGCGCCCCGATGGAGGTCGGCGGCAACGGCATGAACATGACCGTGCCGACCTTACTCGAAAAAGGGACCGACGAGCAAAAGGCGCTCTTCATCCGCAAGACCGTCGAGGGCGATTATATCTGGGGGCAGGGCTATTCCGAACCCGGCTCGGGCAGCGACCTTGCGAGCGTGCGCACCAAGGGCGAGCTGTCGCCCGACGGCAGCAAGTGGATCATCAACGGTCAGAAGATATGGACGTCGCAGGGCATGCAATCGACGCATATGTTCATGCTGGTGCGCACCGAACCCGATGCGCCCAAGCATGACGGCATCACCTATTTGCTGATCGACCTCGACCAGCCCGGCGTTACCCGGCGCCCGATCCGCCAGATGACCGGCGAGGAGGGCGATCACACCTTCTGCGAGTTTTTCTTCGACAATGCCGAGACCCCGGTGAGCTGGCAGGTCGGCGAACGCGGGCAGGGCTGGTATGTCAGCCGCACGACGCTCAGGCACGAACGCGCGAGCATCGGCGGCGCCGAGGGGCTCGGCAGGCAGTTCAACAAGCTCGTCGAATTGGCGAAGGAGGTCGATCGCATCGACGACCCGATCGTCCGTGACAAACTCGCGCAGATCGAGGGCTCGGTTCTCTCGCACCGCTACACCAGCTATCGCCTGTTCAGCTGCGCCGCTGCGGGCGAGGACCCCGGCCCGGTGGCGCTGATGATGAAATTGCTGCTCACCGAAATCGGGCACGAAATGGCGCTGCTCGCGCAGGATCTGATCGGCGAGCATGGCTTCCTCGAACCCGCGGGTGCGGGCGGGCGCGGCAATCGCGGGCCGCGTGGCCCCGAGAAATGGCTCGACCAGATCATGGGTAGCCTCGGCAATTCGATCGCCGGCGGCGCGTCGAACATCCAGCGCAACATCATCGGCGAACGCGGCCTCGGCCTGCCGCGCGACCTCGCGATGAGCGGGGAGCGCTGAGATGCATTTCCACCTGACCGAAGAGCAGACGGCGATCCAGGACGCGGTGCGCGGCACGCTCGCCGGCGTCTGGTCGATCGAGCGGCTTCATGCCTTTGCCGATGGCGACGATGATTTCGACCGCGCTAGCTGGGATGCGCTGATGGCGCTCGGCCTCGGCGGCACGCTCGCGCCCGACAGCGGCATGGGGCTGCTCGAGGCCGCGCTGGTGTGCGAGGTCGTTGGCGAGGCGGCGGCACCGGGACCGCTGATCGGCCAGCTTCTCGCCGTCGCCGCCGTTGCGCACAGCGACAATGGCGCAGCGAAAACCCATCTCGAAACGCTGGCGAGCGGCGAAAAGCTCGCGACGCTGGTCCACGGCGGCAGCGTGTTTGTCCCTTGCGCGCGCGCCGCCGACTTTTTCCTGATCGTCGACCGCGAAGTCGGGGTCCGCCTTGTCGCCGCCGCCGAGGCGGCGATCGAGGCGGTGAAAGCCGCCGACCGCAGCCGCCCGGTGTCGAAGGTCGCGATTCCCGCCGATGCGGGTGAGACGCTTTTTGCTGCGAGCGACCCGATGACCGGTCGTCTCGCCGACGCGGCGCTCGTCCTCGTCGCCGCCGACGCGCTCGGCGGCGCGCAGAAGGTCACCGACATGAGCGTCGCCTACGCCACTGAGCGCGAACAATTCGGCCAGCCGATCGGCCGTTTTCAGGCGCTCAAGCACCAGCTCGCGCATATGGCGCTCGACGTGGAGCCAGCGCGCGCGCTCTTGTGGTACGCCGCCTATGCCTGGGATGCTGGCCTCCCCGACGCGCCGCGTGCGGCCGCGATGGCAAAGGCTCACCTGTGTGACATCTACGTCCGGTCGACCCGGGCGGCGGTCGCCGCGCATGGGGGCATCGGGTACACTTGGGAATATGGACTCCATTACTGGTTTCGTCGCGCGGCTTTTGACCGGGCATGGCTCGGAAGCCCCGCCGCGCATCGCGCGCGGGCGGCGGTCCTTGCGGGGTGGTGACGGCGTGAGCGGCGCCCGCGACCCGCTGCAACTCGCCGCCGGCGTCCGCCGGTTGCGCCCCGACGATCATTTCATGATCCTGTCCGAAACCGATGCCTCGCCGATGCACGTCGGCGCGCTGATCCTGCTCGATGTGCCGCCCGACCGGCAGGAGGGGTTCGCCGCGGCGATCCGCCGCCAGTTCGCCGAGCGACTGCCCGCGACGCCGCTGCTCGCGCGGCTGCACGAAGCCCCCGACGGTTTCGATTCGGACGTCTGGGCCGATCTCGCGAGTTGCAACCTCGACGCGCTTGTCGCGGTCCAGCCGCATCCCGGCGCGTGGGCCGACGACGAGCTTCACGCCGCCGTCGCGATGCTCAACATGCGGCGGCTCGACCTCGAAGGCCCGCCCTTCGCGGCGCATGTCTTCGAACGGCTCGCGCACGGCGGCAGCGCGCTCTACCTCAAGATGCACCACAGCGTCGCCGACGGCATCGGTTTTCAGACCGTCCTCGCCCTGCTCAGCGACGCCGCGCCGCCGGTCCCGCGGCGCACCGCTGATGCGGCGTTGCCCGACGATGGGACGTGGCGCGTGCTCGCGCAGACGCGTTTCGCCGACGAGGCTGCGCAGCGCGCCGAACAGTCGGAGCGCCGCCGGGACGCGCTCGCCGAACTCGAAGCGCATAAGGGCGACCGCGCCCCAACGCCGCAGCTCAAGATGTCGGGCCCGACCTCGGCACGCCGCCGCTACGCGACGATCAGCCTGCCGCTTGCGCGCGTGAAGGCGGTCGGCAAGGCGCTCGAAGCCACGGTCAACGACATCTTCCTGACGCTCGCCAGCACGGCGCTGCGCAAATACCTGATCGAGATCGACGACCTTCCCGGCACGCCGCTGGTCGTCAATTCGGCGCGGTCGTACCGCCGCCCCGAACATGGCGAATTCGGCAACCGCATCGTCGCGCTGCATCCGCATCTCGCAACGCACCTCGCCGACCCCGTCGAACGCCTGCGCGCTATCCAGGCGTCGATGGCGGCAGAGATGCGCCGCACGCCGCACGACGAGGCGCTGCTCGACGCCGCCGAAAAGCCTTTCGGCGCCAAGGATCGCCGCATCGCCTTTGCCGAGCGGCTGGCGGGCGGCAAGCGCCTGATCCCGGGCAATTTGACGTTGTCGAATGTGCCCGGCCCGGCCGAGGCGCGCAGCTATGCTGGCTTTCGCCAGCGCAACAATTACCCCGTGCCGATCATCGGCTCGGGTCGCTTTCTCAACATCACCTCGCGGCGCAGCGGCGACAATCTCGACATGGGCGTGATCGTCGATGCCGAAAAGATTGCCGACGCGGGCCGCATCGCGGCGCTGTTCGCCGCCGCGCTCGACGAACTGGAGACGATTGCATGACCGACGACCTGGCGTTCAAGCCGGAAGACGACCGCTACCATCAGCTATCCGACGATCCCTATGAAACCGAGACCAACTGGTGGTCGTTCAACATCCCCGAGCGCAAGATCGGCTGCTGGATCCATGCGCCCTATTATCAGAACCGCAAGGCGGTCACCTGGCGCATCTTCGCCTGGGACGACGAAGGCTATGACCAGGCGCGCATGGCCTATTACCGCAAGGTCGAGGAGGCGGCGATGCCCGACGCCCCCGACCTCACCGACATAACCTTCCCCGGCGACAAGAACGGCGGCGGTTACAGCCTCAAGATGATCGAGCCGGGGATGAAATATCACCTCCAGTACGAGGACGCGTCGCGCGGTTTCGCGCTCGATTTCACCCACACGGGTCTCCACGAACCGCATCGCTTCCCGCCGGGAAAGCCGCCGTTCATGGCGACCCCGCATTTCGACCAACTCGGCCATGTCGAGGGCTGGATGACCCTGCGCGGCGAAAAGATTCGCATCGACGGCATCGGGGTGCGCGACCGCACCTGGGGGCCGCGCGGCGGGCCCTATGCCGCGAGCCCGAAAGTCTATGCCAGCGACATCGAACGCGTGAAGCACCCCGGCGGCGCGCGCTGGCGCGAGATCGAGCGTGAGCGCGGGCGCGGACGGATCCAGTATATCTTCGGCCACCGCCGCGACGGCACCGGCTTCCTCGGCTTCGCGCGCGTGCAGGACGGCGACGCCGATGGCTGGTCGCCGATGAACGCCGGCTGGATCCGCCGCGACGGGAGCTTTGGCAGCCTCGACGCAAGCAAATCGCGCATGCGCGTGTTTCGTAGCCCGAGAACCGGCTGGAGCACGCATATGCAGGTCGAACTGGTCGACGACCAAGGCCGCGAAATGAAGAGCGAAGGCTTCGTCGTCAGCACGATGAGCGAAGCGGGTTATGGCGTGAACCAGCTGATGCGCTGGGACATCGACGGCGGCATCGGCTGGGGCGAGGATCAGGACGTATGGAATCCGGTCCATTATGTCCGGGTGCTCGACGCGCTGAAGGCGACTGTCTGAAATAAGGGGGGATATGCGGAAAATCCTGATCGGACTGACGGCGGCGGTTGCGCTAGCCGGATGCCAGCCAAAGCCCGAAGCCACGACGCCGGAGCGCGATGCCAAGGCGGTGATGGAAGCGTTCTGGAAGAACACGGACGCGAACCGCTTCGGCGCCAACGGGGCGCTGCTCGCCGACGACATCGTCTTCATCGACCCGATCTGGGGACGATATGAGGGCAAGGAAGCGGCGACCCGATTCCTCGCGCAGTTCGAAGGGGCGGGCGACGGCTGCTGCACGCTCGACCGGCTGGTCACCGATGGCAATGTCGGCTGGGCCTTCTGGACGCTGCATGCACCGAACGACGAACAGCCTTGGGTCGGGGTCTATCAGGTCAAGGACGGCAAGATCGTCTTTTATCAGGATATCCACCAGCGCGTCTATTCGGCGGAAGAGCAGGCCGCACACAAGGCTGCGTTCAAACAGGCGCAGGACGCGAAAAAATCTGCCAAGACGCGCGGATGACGATCTTTTCCAACCTCTCGCTTCCCCTGATGTGTGCGCCGATGAGCTTCGCCTCGTCGGTCCCGCTCGCGGTCGCCTGTTGCCAAGCGGGCGTGATCGGCGGCTGGCAGGGCGGCACGATCACGCCCTTTGAACAGTTCGAAGACTATCTGGCGGCGCTCGCCGGCATCGAAGGCGTCGCGCCGCCGATCGTCAACATGCCGGCGCGCTGGGGTACCGATCCCAAGGCCGCCGACCGCCTTGCGCTACTCGAACGCTACCGCGTCCCTCTCGTCCTCTCGAGCCTCGGCGATCCGTCGGCGCTCGTCGAGCGTGTCCATGGCTGGGGCGGGCGCGTCGTCCACGACGTCACGACGATGAAACACGCCGAAAAGGCGATCGCAGCGGGGGCGGACGGGCTGATGCTGACCTGCGCCGGCGCAGGCGGGCATACTGGGTTTTTGACACCGATGGCGTTTGTTCCCGCGGTGCGGCGGTTGTTCGGCGGGCTGCTGATTGTCGCGGGCGGCATCGCCGACGCGCATGGCATCGCCGCCTCGCTCGCGCTGGGCGGCGACATCGCCTGCATGGGCACGCGCTTTATCGCGACGCCTGAGAGCGGGGTGGTCGAGGGCCACCGGTCGATGATCCCGGCGGTGAGCGCCGACGATATCGTAGCCTCGGCGGCGATGAACGGCGTTCCCGCGCACTGGATGCGGCAATCTATCGAGGCGGTCGGCCTCGATGCGAAAACGCTGCCCAACACGCGCTCGCCGATGCCCGAGGGCGTGATACCCTGGCGCGACATTTGGAGCGCCGGGCAGAGTGCCGGGCTGATCGACGCTGTCGAGCCGGTGGATGCGTTGGTGGCGCGGTTGAAGGGTGAGTTCGTGGACTTGCCGGCGGTGCCGGACTGGCGGTCCAATCTCGGGGCGCGGACCGCGGGCTGGGCGTAATCCCCCTCACCAAAAAGCCTCGTCATTGCGAGCGGAGCGAAGCAATCCAGAGCAGGCTACGCGACTCTGGATTGCCGCGTCGCTTCGCTCCTCGCAATGACGAACATGATTATCCCATCACCAACACCACCCGCCCGGCGCTTTTTCCCGCCGCCGCATCGGCCATCGCCGCCCGAAAATCCTCGAGCCTGTAGGTCCGCGCGACCGCCGGGCGTAGCGTGCCGTCACCCGCCAGCGCGAACACCGTATCGCGATTGCTCTCGCTCTTCTCGGGCTCGAAAATCCCGAACTGGCGGATATCGACCCCGATCAGGCTCGCCCCTTTCAGCAGCGGTAAATTGGTCTTGAGCGCCGCGATCCCGCCCGGAAAGCCGATCACCAGATGCCGCCCGTTCCACGCCAGCGAGCGAAATGCCGGATCGGTCGCGTCGCCGCCGACGGGGTCGAACACGACATCGACGCCCTTGCCGCCGTTCGCCGCCTTGACCTGATCGCGCCAGTCGTCGCCGCGCGCGTCGATCACGGCGTCGGCGCCGCCCGCGGTGGCCAGTGCGCGTTTCTCCTCGCTCGATGCCGAACCGATCACCCGCGCGCCGAGATGCCTGCCGATCTGCACCGCCGCATAACCCGTCGCGCCGCCCGCACCGAGCACGAGCAGTGTTTCGCCCGCTGCCAGCCGTCCGCGATCGACCAGCGCGTGCCATGCGGTCGCATAGCTTACGGGGAACACCGCGGCTTCCGCGAACGACAGCGCCGCGGGCATCTTGCGCACCGTGCGCGCGGGCAGGTTGGTCGCGTCGGCGAACATCCCGCCCCAGCCGCTGGCGACGACCCTGTCACCGATTGCCAGCCCCGACACCTCGGCCCCGACCGCGGTCACGACGCCCGCGCACTCGCTGCCCGGAATGAAGGGCACCGGCGGCTTCACCTGATAGCCGCCGCCCGCGGTCAGCACATCGACGAAGCTGATCCCCGCCGCCCTGATAGAAATGCTCACTTGTGTGGGCGAGGGCGGACCCGGATCATGATCGACGAGAGCGTAATTTTCGGGCGGGCCGAGTTCGTCGGCACGAACGGCGCGGGGCAGGGGAGCGGTCATCGGACACCTCTTGTCATCATGGGTTTAGAAGTATAACCAAGTTATATAACTATTGGAGGGAATGCTAATGGGTTTCAAGACGCGGATCACCGAAATGCTGGGGATCGAACATCCGATCGTCCAGGGCGGCATGCAGGCGGTGGGCACCGCGGAGATGGCGAGCGCGGTGTCGAACGCCGGCGGGCTCGGCATCATCACCGCGCTGACCCAGCCGACGCCGCAGGCGCTGCGCGACGAGATCGAGAAGTGCCGGTCGATGACCGACAAGCCGTTCGGCGTCAACCTGACCGTCTTCCCCACGATCAATTCGCCCGACTACAACGCCTATGCCGACGCCGTCGTCGAAAGCGGGGTCAAGATCATGGAGACCGCGGGCACCCCGGCGGTGCGCGAGATCTGGGCGCGGGTGAAGCCGCACGGCGTCACCATCCTCCACAAATGCACTGCGGTCCGCCATGCGCTGTCGGCTGAGAAAGCCGGCTGTGACATCATCTCGATCGACGGTTTCGAATGCGCGGGCCATCCGGGCGAAGATGATATCCCCGGCCTGATCCTGATCCCGGCGGCGGCCGACAAGGTGAAAATTCCGATGCTCGCGTCGGGCGGTTTCGGCGACGGTCGCGGCCTGATCGCGGCGCTCAGCCTCGGTGCCGAGGGCATCAACATGGGCACGCGCTTCTGCGCCACCAAGGAAGCGCCGGTCCACGACAATGTGAAGCAGGCCTATGTCGACAATGACGAGCGCGGCAGCTTCCTGATCTTCCGCAACTTCAAGAACACCGCGCGCGTCGGCAAGAGCGAAGTCAGCGAAGAGGTCGTCCGCCGCCTTGCCCAACCCGACGCGAAGTTCGGCGACGTGCAGGAACTGGTTGCCGGCACCGCGGGCCGCGAACTGCTGGCCACCGGCGACCTGTCGAAGGGCGTCTTCTGGGCCGGGATGGTGCAGGGGCTGATCCACGATATTCCGACCTGTCAGGAATTGATCGACCGGATCATTTCGGAAGCCGAAGCGATCGTCGACCAGCGGCTGGCGGGGTTTCGCCGGTAAGCCCTGCGCAAAATCCTCCCTGTCGTGAAGCGACGGGGAGGATTATATTTCAAAGCTGCCCCCCATCCACTCGCACCAGCGCGCCCGTCGTGTACGACGACGCCGGGCTCGCGAGCATCAGTGCCGCGGTCACGATCTCGTCGGGGTTCCCCGGCCGCCCCAGCGCGACCGGTTGCGTCTCGCGCTTCCGCTCGTCCCACGCCTCGGCGATGTCGGTCAGGAACGGTCCCGGGCTGATCGTGTTCACCCGCACCTTCGGCGCATATTCGCGGCTCAGCGATACCGACATCGCGTTGAGCGCCGCCTTCGCCGACCCATAAGGAATCACCATCGGCAGCGCCATCAGCGCGCCGGTCGAACTGATGTTGATGATGGTGCCGCCATCGCCCGCGCTCATCCGGTGCGCGACCTGGCTCGCGAGCCGGAACGGTCCCTTGAAATTCAGGTTGAGCACCGAATCGAACAGGTTTTCGGGCATTTCGTGGCTGGGGCAGGCGGGCGACATGCCGGCGTTGTTGATCAATATGTCGACGCGGCCGAATTCCGCATAAGTGGCCGCGATCAGGCCGTCGATCTCGTCCCAGCGTCCGCAATGTACCGAATGCGCCATCGCCCGGCGGCCGAGCGCGCGGCATTCCGCCGCTACCTCTTCGCATTTGTCGAGCTTGCGGCTCGCCACGATCACATCGGCGCCGCGTTCGGCCAGCGCCTTGACCATGCGGTAGCCCAACCCGCGCGATCCGCCGGTGACCAGCGCGACTTTGCCGGTGAAATCGAAGAGGGGATCAGGCGTCATTTTTCGGTTCCTCATATTTTTGGGTATCCGACGCCGGGCGGCTGTCGGGGTAATCGGTTGGAATATCGTCAAAGGCGGCGACAACCCGCGCCATGCGGTCGGCGACGAGCCCGCGATGCTGTCCGAGGGTCACGATGTGCAGCCGGTTTTTGCGAATGCCGCGAACGACCATGTCGCCGACCACGGCCGGGTCCATCCCGCCGGCCCGGGGCGCACGCCCCGTGCTTCGGCCGAGGTTGGTCGTCACCAGTCCGGGACAGAGCACCGAAACGCCGATCCCGTCGGGCTCCAGTTCGGCGCGCAGCACTTCACTCAGGCCCACGACGGCAAATTTGCTCGCAGTATACCCTCCCAACTTTGCGCTGGCGATCAGCCCGGCCATCGACGCGGTGTTGACGACGTGCCCGCCGCGACCTGCCTCGCGCATTGCGGGGACGAAGCAGCGGACGCCATTATAGGTGCCGGTCAGCTTGACCGCGACGATCCGGTCGAAATGCGCTTCGGGCATCGCATCGAGCAGATTGAGATCGGGGCCGATGCCCGCGTTGTTGATGAGGATCGAGACCGGACCGAACCGCGCCTCGACAGCCTGCCGCGCGCGCGCCCAAGCATCGCGGTCGGTCACGTCGAGCGCAACCGCCATCGCCGCGTCGCCCAGCGCCGCCGTCTCGCGCTCGAGGGCCTCGCCGTCGATGTCTGCGAGCGCGACGCGCGCGCCCTCCCGCGCCAGCGCACGGCCGATCGCAAGGCCGATCCCGCTGCCGCCACCGGTGACAAAGGCGGTCCGCCCCTCGATCGCAAAGGATGCGCGCATCGCGTTTAGCGCGCCCGGATCGCCGCCAGCCGGGTCGGGATATGCTCGCTCGGAAACAGCCCCGCCGCCGGCGTGGCGTTCCGCAGATAAGCCTTGGCGACCTGCACCTTGTGCACTTCGGTCGGTCCGTCGGCCAGCGCCATGCTCGGCAGGCCCATCCACATGTCGGCGAGCGGCAGTTCGAGCGTCATGCCAAGGCTGCCGTGGAGCTGGATCGCACGCTGGATGATGTCGTGATAGACCTTCGCCATCTGCACCTTGCACATCGCGATGTGCGTGCGCGACGCGCCGTGCGGCATGCGGCCGGCCTCGACCTCGTCGATGATCCACGCGGTCTTGAGCACCAGCAGGCGGAATTGTTCGAGTTCGATGATCGAATCGGCGATCGCCCCCTGGACGAACTGATGCTCGCTGAGCTGCTTGCCCTGCGTGCGGCGCGACACCGCGCGTTCGAGCATCATGTCGATCGCGCGCTGGCATTTGCCGACGGTGCGCATCGCATGATGGACGCGCCCGCCGCCGAGCCGCGCCTGCGCGACCTTGAAGCCTTCGCCCGGCCCGCCGAGCATTGCGTCGAGCGGCACGCGCACCTTGTTGTAGCGGATATAGGCGTGGGTGCCGTCGTCCTCGCCCTTGCTGTCGCCCATCGTCTGCGAATGGCGGATGAACTCGACCCCCGGCGTGTCGGTGGGGACGATCAGCATCGACATCCGCTCGTGGGGCGGGCTTTCGGGGTTGGTCACGACCATCACGATCAGGAAGGCGGCGAAGCGCGCGTTCGACGAGAACCATTTCTCGCCCTCGATCACCCATTCATTCCCTTCCTGCCACGCGCGACAGGTGAATTCCTTGGGGTCGGCGCCCGCCTGCGGCTCGGTCATCGAAAAGGTCGAGACGATCGTGCCGTCCATCAGCGGCTGAAGGTAGGTTGCCTTCTGTCCCGCGGTCCCGAACATCGCGAGGATCTCGCTGTTGCCGGTGTCGGGCGCGGCGGTGCCGAACACCGTCGGTGCCCAGTAACTCCGCCCGAGAATCTCGTTCATCAGCGCGAGGGTGAGCTGGCCAAAGCCAGGGCCGCCAAGCTCGGTGCCGAGATGGCAGCCCCACAGGCCCTGTGCCTTCACCTGGTCCTGCAGCGGCTTCATATAGGCCCGCGATTCCGTGTTCGCGACGTCATAGGGCGCGCCATGGCCGGGGAAGAGCAGGTCCATCGCCTCGCATTCGTCACGGACGAATTTCGCCATCCAGTCGAGCTTGGCCTGCAATTCGGGTTCGATACGGAAATCGATCATGTTGTCGTCCTTGGTTAGCCGATCAGGCGGATGAGTTTTTCGGCCTCGGCGAAATTGCCGCGGACCAGCCGGTCGAAGAAACGCCCGGTCTCGGCGCTGAGAATGCCCTTGGCCGCCTGCGCGACCTTATATTCGAGGATGCAGCCACCCTTGAACATCGCGAGGATCAGATAATAATCGAAGCTCGCCATGCTGCGCCCGGTGCCCGCGGCATAATGCGCCATCAGTTCCTGCCGCGTCGGCCAGTCCATGACATTGTACAGCGCCTTTTCGGGGACATGGCCGGGGAAACGATCGTCGCGGATGCCGTTGCAGAACCAGGCGAGGTCGAGCAGCGGATCGGCGATCGTCGACAGCTCCCAGTCGATCAACGCGGTCAGCCGGCACGGCGGGTCGAAGGCGAAGAGGGCGTTGGGGGTTCCGACATCGCCATGGATGATGCCGGGCCGGAAATCCGCGGGCTTGTTCGCGCGCAGCCAGTCGCGCGCCAGCGCAAAACCGGGCAGCTCGCGCCATTCGAAATCATAGAGCTGCTTATAGCTTTTGATCTGGCCTTCCCACCGGTCGACCTGCCGTTCGAGGAAGTTGTCGGGGCGTCCGAAATCTTCGAGCCCCACCGCCTTGTAATCGACGTTGGCGAGCGCGATCAGCCCGTCGACCATCGCGAAGGGCACCTCGCGCGCATGCGGCGCCGTGTCGAAGGGTGGGCGGTCGTGGATGCGTCCGTCGGTAAGGTCGGCGGGCCAGCCCTCGACCAGGTCCATGACATAGAAGGGCGCGCCGATGACATCGGCGTCGGCGCAGCTGCCGTGGCAGACGGGGTGGGGGACGGCGGTGCCGTTCAATGCGGTGAGTACCCGCGCCTCGCGCAGCACGCTCTTCGCGCTCCCCGGCGGCGGCACCGCTGGCGGGCGGCGCAGGATCAGCGTGTCGCCGCCGCGGTTCAGGGACAGGATGACGTTCGACGTCCCGCCATGAATCTTGTGCGTCACCAGTGGCCCGTTGCCGAGCGCCGGAATATTGGCGTCGAGCCATGCGGTCAGCCGCACAGGATCGGCCAGCGCCGTCACATCGTCGCTCATCGCTCGCGCTCCCGCAAATAGGCTTCGATTTCGGTGCGGATCGCGTGCATCCGCGTCGCGGCGTCGGCGAAGGCGCTGCCGCCGACCCGCGCCATCACCGCGCGTGTCGCCACCTGCGCGCGTTCATGATCGGCCGCCTTCAAGGCCCGCCCCGCCTCGGTCGCAACGATCAGCGACGCACGCTTATGCTCCGGATTGTCGGCAAAGGCCGCCAGGCCCAGCTCGGCGAGCCGGTTCGCCGCGCGTTGCACCACCTGGCGCGGATGGCCGAGGCTGCGCCCGATCTGTGCGACCGTGGGCGGCGCCGCGGCGTTCACCACCGCGGTCAGCACCATCAGCTCCATCTCGGGCAACCCGCTCTCGGCGCGCGTGTCGGCAAAAAGCGCCCGCATCCGCCCGCGCAGCCGCGCGACCTCATCGGCGAATCGTTCGAAATCGGTGAAACGTTCTGACATGGCACTTTGATGTCAAAATGACACTAATGTGTCAATATGCCAAAGGCGGCTGTGTTGAATTCGATTGGGGTTCAGCGCGACGTCATCGGGTCGAACAGCGACCCTTCGGCCTGCCAGTCGATCCGCACCCGCCGATGCGCAAAGCGCCAGCCGTCGGCGGTCCGTGTCATCGTGTCGTCATAAGTGCCGCTATGATCGGGTCCGAAATTGCTGTGCACCGTGAAATAGCTGCGCGCGGTCGCGTGATCGCCGTCGACCGCGATCAGCGGGTTG
Organism: Sphingopyxis sp. Root1497; assembly: GCF_001427085.1. Classification (NCBI taxonomy): domain Bacteria; kingdom Pseudomonadati; phylum Pseudomonadota; class Alphaproteobacteria; order Sphingomonadales; family Sphingopyxidaceae; genus Sphingopyxis; species Sphingopyxis sp. Root1497. The sequence continues at coordinate 154,754 of NZ_LMGF01000004.1, read as the reverse complement.
GTGATATGGTGGCGGATGAAGGTCAGCCGCGCATCGCGCGTCCCCGATGCCAGCGCCGCCGCGATCGCCGCCGGCCCTTGGGGTGCCTTGCCGAGATATTCGAGCACGCCGTCGGCTGCGAAACACGCCGTCATCTCGTTCAGCCGCCCGCGGTCGCCATTGTAGGTGTAGCGCGCGAGCAGGTCGCGGATCGCGTCGCGATCACCGGCGAGATCAGCCATTATACTGCAACTCCAGTCCCGGCTCTTCCCAGCGCGTTCTCACCAACCGTCCGCTGGTCGACAGCGTGATATAGGCATCGCGCATATCGTCGCCGCCAAAGGCGATGTTGGTGACATAGGGTTCGCCCGCGATCGCGAACTTCGACACCATGCCGTCGGGGGTGATCGTCGAAATGCCGCCGTCATACAGCGTCGCGACGCAGATATTGCCCGCCGCCGTCACCGCGAGGCTGTCGAACCCGACCGGCCCGGGTGCGGTCGCGACCCACGTCGGGCGCTGCGCCTCGACCTTGCGGTCATAGCGCCACAGCCGCGCCTGGTGCGTGTCGGCGACATAGACGTGAAGACCATCGGGCGACAGGCCGACGCCGTTATACGACACCGCATGGCGATGGATCGCGGTGACCGCGGACCCGCCGGGCAGGGCGCTGAACAGCCCGCTCGCGGTGCGGATGCCGTCGTGGGTCTTGCCGAGGTCGGTGAACCACATCCGCCCCTCGGCATCGAAAACGATGTCGTTCGGCGCTTCGAGTGCGATCCCGTCGCAACTTTCATAGAGGCGTTCGACCTTGCCGGTGTCGAGGTCGACGCGCTCGAGCCGCCCCTCATGCCCCGGCCCGCGCGCATTCTGCAATTTCGCCAGATCGAGGCCGCCGCTGTTGCAGACATAGAGCGCTCCGTCGGGCCCGATCGCCGCGCCGTTCGGGCCGCCACCGATGTCGCAGACCGTCTCGGTCCGGCCGTTCCAGCAGCGCGTGATCCGCCCGCCTGCGAGTTCGACGACGATCACCGATCCGTCGGCCATCACCACGGGGCCTTCGGGAAAGGCGAGGCCTTCCGCGATTATCTCCATAATCCTCTCCTATATAACCTAGTTATGTATGTCTTGACACGCACGTGGCTGAGGCGCAACCCTACGCTAAGGGAGAGAAAATTGCCGGTTCCAGCACATCATATCGTGGCGGCCCCGCCGCCGTTCGACGAACCGCCCTATCCGGCGGATATCTTCGCGGGTCAGACGGTGCTCGTCACCGGCGGCGGATCGGGCATGGGGCTCGCGATGGCCAAGGCCTTTGCACAGGGCGGCGCCAATGTCGCGGTCATGGGCCGCAGCATCGAACGCGCGCGGGAAGGTGCGACGGAAATCGCGGCGCTCGGCGTGCGCACCCACGCGATGAGCTGCGACGTGCGGCTCCCTGAAGCCGTCGCCGCGGCATTCGATGAGGCCGAAGAGGCGCTCGGTCCGATCAGCCTGCTCGCCAACAACGCCGGCGCCAATTTCCCGGTGCTCGCCGAGGATATCTCGCCCAACGCATGGAATGCCGTCACCCGGATCGCGATCGACGGCACCTTCCTTTGTTCGACCGAATTTGCTCGCCGCCGCATCGCCGCGGGGCAGGGCGGGGCGATCGTCAACAACAGTGCCCAATATATCTGGACCGGCTTTCCCGGCGATGCGCACAGCGCTGCCGCCAAGACCGCGCAGGCGACAATGACCCGCAAACTCGCCGCCGACTGGGCGCCCTATGGCATCCGGGTCAACGCGATCGCCGCGGGGTTTTTCCCGCACGCGAACTCGACCGCCGGAAACCGCGAAGGCGGCATCGAGCCGCTTCAGAATATGATCCCCGCGGGGCGCACCGGCAGCATCTGGGAATTCGGCTGGCTTTCGGCGATGACCTGCACACCCCTGTTTGGCGACATGACCGGGCAGGTGATCGTGCAGGACGGCGGCGAAAGCTTGCGCCGGTCGCTGATGATGCCCGACTTCGTGCCGCCGCGCGAACGCGCCGACGGGCCTTGGGGGTGGAAATGACGCGGGTGGAAATGAGCGGTTGGCTGGCGGGCAAACGCGCACGGATCGAGGGCGATAGCCCGGCGATCATTGCGGCCTTCCAAGCGGCGGGCGCGACGCTGGTGAGCGACGGCGACCATGATATCTGGGTTCATATCGCGCCGCCGCCCGCGACAAAGCTGGCGCAGGACCTCACCCATGCCGAATGGCGCGCTAGCCTCGACGCCGGGCTCGACCGCCGCTTCCTCGGCGCTAAGGATTTTGCCGAGGCCTGCCGCGCTCGCGGGCAGGGCGGGGCGGTGCTGTTCATCGGCGCCCCCGAACAGGCGCTTGGCGCCGACCAAGCCGCCGCCGCAGGTGCGCTCGGCAACCTCACCAAGACGTTTGGCGTCGAATGGGCGCGCGACGGTATCCGCGTGAACAGCATCCTCACGCGCGAGACCGGCGACACGCTCGGAAAGCTCGCGGCCTATCTCGCCAGCGATTACGCCGCCTATGTCACCGGCGCGGTCATGGGCATCACCCTCGATGACTGACCGCATCCGCCTCGACGGGCAGGCGGCGTTCGTCACCGGCGGCGGCGGCGGCATCGGCCGTGCCATCGCAATCCGCCTCGCCGAAGCGGGCGCCGACATCGCGATCTTCGACATCTTTCCCGAACGCGCCGAAGAGGCGGCCGAGCGGGTCCGCGAAGCGGGGCGCAAGGCGCTGGCGATCCCCGGCGACGTCATGGACAGCGCCGCGCTCCGCGCCGCCGTCGACCGCGCCGCCGCCGAATATGGCCGGCTCGACATCCTCGCCAACAACGCCGGCGGCGTCTCGGCGCGTCCGTTCCTCGAACAGAGCGAGCGCAGCATGCGCAAACATGTCGACATCAACCTGATGTCGATGCTGATCGCCACCCAAGCCGCGGCGCAGCATATGGTCGCGGGCGGGCGCGGCGGATCGATCGTCAACGTCGCGAGCATCGAGGCGAGCCGCGCCGCGCCGAACTTCGCCGTCTATGCCGCGTGCAAGGCGGGCATGCTCAGCTTCACCAAATCGATGGCGGTCGAACTCTCGGGCCATGGCATCCGCGTCAACTGCATTGCCCCCGACCACACGATCACCCCGGGCAATCAGGGCAATCGCGCCGGCCCGGTCGATCCGGCGACATGGAAACAGCATAGCGACGAGGCCGTCGATGCGATGAACCGCCTCATCCCGCTCGGGCGCGAGGGTGTCGACATGGAGTGCGGTGATGCCGCGGTCTTCCTGTCGAGCGCGATGGCGAGCTATATCAGCGGTGTCCTGCTGCCCGTCGATGGCGGCACCTGGGCATCGTCGGGCTGGGTACGCGGGCAAAACGGCAAATGGACGCTCAACGAAGGATTGTCTTTCGGCGCCTAAATGGAGGAAATGGCAGCAACATTGCGGGCTGGCGCCAAAGCCACTAAAGACGCAGTTAGAGTAACGCATCCTTATAGAATGACCGGGTCAGGGGGCAGGAATTTTGCAGATGGATAGTGGCAATTCGCGCATCCGGGTTCCGAAGACGTCGGAACTGGTCGCCGACCAGATCAGGGCCCAGATCGTCCGCGGTGAGCTGAAAGAAGGCGACTCGCTGCCACCCGAAGGCACGTTGATGGCCACCCTCGGCATATCGCGCCCGACCCTGCGCGAAGCCTTCCGTATCCTCGAGGCCGAAAATCTGATCAGCGTCGTTCGCGGTTCGCGCAGCGGTGCGCGGGTGCACCAGCCGTCGGTCGAACTCGTGTCGCGTTACGCCGGCTACCTGCTTGAGGCCGAGGGGACGACGATCGCCGATCTCTATGCCGCGCGGCTCGCGATCGAGCCGACCGTCGTGCGCTGGCTCGCGACCTCGAAGGGCCAGACGCCCGGCTTCGCAAGGCTACGGCGAGCGCTTTCCGAGCTTGAGGACATGCTCAAGAATGAAGGCTATGCCGAATTTGTCGACAATGTGTCGATTTTCCACCAGACGCTGGTCGAGGCAACGGGAAACAAGACGTTGAGCTTGATGAACCGCATGCTGCTCAACCTGGGGCGCCATCATCAGAATGACTATCAGCGCCGCCACCCTCGCACGACCGAGGACAAGTACAAGAGCCTGCGCGCGGGGTTCAAATCTTTCGAGAAACTGGTCACGATGATCGAGGCCGGCGACGTTGAGGGTGCCGTCGCGCACTGGCGGCTCCACCTGCGCAACGCCAACGACACCTGGGCGGCGCGCGGCGAGGGCGAGCGGACCGTCGACTCCCTGCACGGATGAGTTCGAATTTCATCGAGGCGATGACCGCCGCCGCGGCGCGGGCGCCCGGCGCGGCGCTGGCCGTCGCGTCTGACAGGCTGCCCTGCACCACCACGCTGGGTGACGTCGTCGCGGCGGGACGCCGCATGGGAACACGAATGACAGCGGCGGGCGTCGGCCGCGGCGATATTGTCGCCTGCATGCTCGCCAACTGGCGCGAATGGCTCGTTGTCGCGGTCGCCTCCGCGCAGGCGGGCGGCGTGATGCTGCCGGTCGTCACCATCTATGGCGCGAAGGAACTCGGCTTCATCCTGCGCCAGTCGGGCGCGAAATGGCTGTTCACGCCCGACCGCTTCCGAAATGTCGATTATGCGCAGGTGGTAGCCGACTGCGGCGACCTCCCCGCGCTCGAACGTCATATCGCCATCGGCCCCGACTTCGCTGCGCTGGAAGCCCACGGCCCGATTGCCGATCCGGTGCCGGTCGATGCGAACGATCTCGCGCTGCTCGTCTATACCTCGGGCACCACCGCCGATCCCAAGGGCGTGATGCACAGCGCGCGCGGTTTCCTCGCTGAATTGGAAACGATGCGCGCGATGCGGGTCGGCGGCGACGATGATGCGGTGATCTCGCCCTGGCCGCCCGGCCATGTCGCGGGCGCGCTGTCGATGTACCGTTTCCTGTGTCAGGGCACGCCGCTGATCCTGATGGACCAGTGGGATGCGACCCTTGCGGCGCAACTGATCGACCGCCACAAGGTGACGTCCTCGTCGGGCACACCCTTCCATCTGTCGGGCATGCTCGCCGCCGCCGACACTCATGGCTATGACCTGACCTCGCTGCGCCAGTATCTCGTCGGTGCCGCACCCGTTCCGCCCTCGTTGATCAAGCGCTGTCAGGCGCAGCGCCTGGCCGTCTATCATTGCTACGGATCGAGCGAGCATCCGACCGTCACCTCGGGCGTCCTCGACGACCCGCTCGACAAGCAACTCCATACCGAGGGCCGGGCGATCGCAGGATCGGAAATGCGGTTCGTCGATGACGACGGTCACGACGTCGCGCCGGGCGAGGACGGTGAAATCTGCACACGCGGTCCAGAACTCTTCCTGGGTTATCTAGACCCCGTGCTCAACGAAGCGGCCTTCCTCCCCGGCGGCTGGTACCGCACCGGCGATATCGGCCGCCTCGACGAGGGCGGCTATCTCCTAATCACCGACCGCAAGAAGGACATCATCATCCGCGGCGGCGAGAATATCTCGTCGAAAGAGGTCGAGGCGGTGCTGTTGGCGCATCCGGCGGTGCTCGATGCCGCGGTCGTCGCGGCGAAGGACGAACGAATGGGCGAGGTTGTGCGCGCCTGCGTCGTGCTCGCGCCGGGTGGGTCGCTGACGCTCGATGAGGTGCGCGACCATTTCTTTTCGTCGGGCATCGCGAAACAGAAAACGCCTGAACGGCTGAGCATCTTTGACGAACTGCCGCGCAACGCCTCGGGTAAGGTGTTGAAGCACCAGTTGCGCGAAACCGGCTAGCGCTTCCTGGACTCGCCGAGCGGGACGAGCGGGAAGAGCAATTGCCGCCACCAGTCATGCTCGCCGCCGGGCAGGCCGTAACGCCACGGGCGCCCTTCGGGCACATGCAGCGTCCCGAACATCCGATCATAAAAGCTGAGCATCGTGCAGAAGTTGCGATAGGCCTTGCCGTCTTTGCCATAACCATGATGCGTGTGGTGGATGCGCGGGGTCACGAACACCCATTCGAAGGCACGGACGAAACGCGCGCCACCCGGCACCTTTCGCGCGATCACGTCGTCCCAGCGCCAGTCGCTGTGGGTGATCGCGTTCCAGGCCATGATGGTGATGTAGAATATCGTCGTCGCACCGGTCATGCCGAGGTAAAATCCCAGCGCCGCCACCCAAGTATAAGCGTGAACCAGCGGCCAGACCAGATTGGTACGCCACATCAAGGTGACATTGACATAGGGCGCGCTGTGATGGGTGCGGTGCATGCCGTGGAGCCACGGGTGGTTGATCGTATCATGCGCCGAACGGTGGATCCAATATTGGCCGAACTCGGCGACAAGCAGCAGGCCCACGAACCCCGACCAGATTGGCACGTCGGCAAGCGCGCCTTTGCCCGTCGGCAGCAACAGGCCGACGATCCATGCCGTCAGCCACGCCATTCCGATGCGCGTCACCTGCGAGCCGAGAATTACCGAGCCGATGATGAAGAAATCATGCTTGCGATGGACGCCCTTGTGACGGCCCGTGGCCAGTTCGATCGCCAATATCGCGGCGATCAATATGAAGATCCAATGTTGCGGCTGCATCGATATTCTCCCCTGTGATGCGGCAATCCATCCCATAACGCAGGTAATAAATCCAATGCATAGATATTGCATTTTTAATGCATAAACTGCATGATTGGCCATGAATTTGCGAAGACTTCGCCACGCCGTGTTTTTGGCCGACTGGGGCAATTTCACCGCCGCCGCCGCGCGGCTGCACTTGTCGCAACCCGCGCTCAGCCGCAGCATCCAGAGTCTCGAAGACGAATTGGGGCTAAAACTGTTCGAACGCATTGCAACGGGCGTCGTCACCACGGCGGCGGGTTCGGCGGTGGTCGAAGAAGCGCGCTCGCTGCTTGGGCAGGCGGAAGGGCTGAAGGCGCATGCGCAGCGGCTGTCGCGCGGCGAAACGGGGCGCGTGCGCATCGGCCTCGGCCCGATGTTCGCCGGCCTTCTCACCGATTATCTCCAGGCCGTGTGGCAACCGTCGCAGGCGGTCGAGGTTCAGGTGCATATCCTGCCGGTCGAACGGCTGGTCAGCCGCCTGCTGTCCGATGATCTCGACTTCTTCGTCGCCGACGGCCGCGCGGCGCGCGATCACCCGAGCATCGCGGTCGAACCGATTGGCACGACGCCGATCGGTTATCATGTACGCCCGGGGCATGAACTGCTCGACCGCAAGCGACTTTCGGTTGCCGACATCGCCGCATATCCGCGCGCGTCGCCCAATCTGCCGATGGTGCCGCTCGATGCGGGGCCGGCCGTGCGCCAGTCGAGCCGCCCAGAGGCTGGCAGCGTGTATTGCGAACAAGTATCGACGCTGGTCGAACTGACCGCGCGCAGCGACGCCGTATTGCTCGCGATTTCAGCGGCCATCGCCGAGCATATCGACGCCGGGCGGCTCCTCACGCTTGCCATCCCCGAAATCGCCGACTGGTCGGCGCAGATCGTCATCGCCCGCCGCGCCCGGCTTTACCCCACCCCGACCGCCGAACGTTATGCCGTCGCGATGGCCACTCATGTTCGCAATCGCTGGATCGAGGCGGCCCAGCCTAATTGCGCATGATGAACCCGCCATCGACGTTGAGCGCCTGACCGGTGATCCAGTCGCCCGCGGACGAGCACAGCAACAACAGCGCCCCAACCAGATCCTCCGGCAGCCCCCGCGGCTGCTTGACCACGCGCGCCATCGCCGCCTGAACGAACGGACTTTCCTCGGGGGTCAGTGCCTTGCCCGCGTCGGACATCGTCATCCCCGGCGCGATAGCGTTGACGTTGACGTTCATCCGCCCGAGTTCGGTCGCCAGTGTCGTCGTCAGTCCGAGCAACGCCACCTTGCTGATCCCGTAGGTGGTCTGCGCGGGGAAGCCGCCCGCCGACAGCTGGTTGACGATCTTGCCGCCGCCGCGCGCCTGGAACAACGGCACAGCGGCCTTCGAACAGATCAAGGCACCGGTCAGATTGACGCGCATCAATTTGTCGAAATCGGCGATGCTCGTCTGAATCGCCGGCGTACCGACCGCCTCGACCATCAGCGCCGCATTGTTGACGAGGATATCGAGCCCGCCGAACGCAGCGGCGGTCGCCTCCATCATTGCCGCGACCGACGCCTCGTCGGCGATATCGACTTCCACTGCCAGCGCCTTGCCGCCTGCCGCTTCGATCTCGCCCGCGACGCGCTCGGCGCCTCCCTTGTTGAGGTCGGCGACGACAACGCTAGCCCCCGCGTTGGCGAGGCCCACTGCATAAGCGCGCCCGATGCTGTTCCCGCGCCCGCCGGCGCCGGTGACGATCGCCACCTTGCCGTCGAGCCGGAACTGGTCGTTGGTGAAATCGGCCATGGTCACGCCTCCTGCTTCGGAAAGATCGGCGCGCCGACACCGATGGTGACGGTCTTGTAGTGGAGGAATTCGTCGATCCCCGCCTTGCCGCCTTCCTTGCCAAAGCCCGAAATGCCGACCCCGCCAAATGGCGTGTAGGGATTGATCTGGAACCCGCCGTTGACATAGACGCCGCCGGCATTGAGCCGCTCCGACAGGCGGTGGACGCGCTGCAGATCGTTCGACTGGATCATCGCGGCGAGGCCATATTCGCTGTTGTTGGCGATCGCGACGGCCTCATCCTCGGTGTGGAATTTCATCACCACCACCGCCGGACCGAAAATCTCGACCTGGCTGATCTCATGGTCTGGATCGGCATCGACGATCAGCGTCGGCTCGATGAAGTTCCCTTGGGCGAGGTCGCCGCCGCAGCGTCCGCCGCCAAGCAGGAAGGTCGCGGCGCCATCGGCCTTGGCGCGGTCGAACATGCCGGTGATGCGATCGACCGCGGCCTTGTTGATGACGGGTCCGACCATCACCGTCGGGTCCATCGGATCGCCGACCTTGAACTGGCCGATGATCGCCTTAACCCGCGCGACAAAATCGTCATAGATGTCGGCGTGGACGACCTGGCGCGTGGGGAGGGCGCAGCCCTGTCCCGACAGGCAGCCGACGGTCCAGAACACCGCGCGCTCGGCCGCCGCCTGCACATCGCAATCGGGGAAGACGAGGCTCGCCGACTTGCCGCCGAGTTCCATCACCGACGGCTTGATCTCCTCGGCGCAGGCGATGAGGATCTTGCGCGCGGTGATCGGCCCGCCGGTGAAGCTGATCTTGCGGATCTTCTTGTGCCGCACGATCGCATCGCCCGCCTCGGCGGTGCCGGGAAAGATCGACAGCACGCCGTCGGGAACCCCCGCTTCAGCACAGAGCCGTGCAAACAACTCAGGGGCGAAGGGGGTGATTTCGGCGGGCTTGCAGATCACGCAATTGCCCGCCGCCAGCGCCGCCACGACCTTCATGCCGAGCGAGATCAGCGGGCCGTTCCAGGTGATGATGATCCCGACGATGCCGATCGGTTCGGGCACCGTATAGCTCAGTTCGCCGCGCGTATCGAAGGTGCTGATCAGTTCGCCCGACATCTTGTCGCACCAGCCGGCGTAATAGCGCGTCCAGCCGACCGCGGTATCGACTCCGCGCTCGCCGACCATCAGCGTCGTGCCGCCGTCGAGCGCCGCCATGCGCGCCAGCTCGGCCTTGTTCGCCTCGAGCAGGTCGGCCAACCGGTTCAAGATGTCGCGCCGCGTCTCGGGCGCCGTGCGGCGCCAGGACTCGCGCACCGCCTCTGCCTTGGCGACCGCTTCCTCGACCTCCTTCGCACCGGCGAGCGGGATATCGGCTTGCGTCACTTGTGTAACGGGATGCAGATGCGGGTGCGTCCCGCCGCTGCCGCTGCTGCGTTGTTCGTGCCCCAGATGCAGGTGAACTGCGGGTGCTGCGCTGGCCATGATGATATCCTCTTCTCGGTTGTTCAGTGGGTTTCGGGCGTGGCGAGGACGAGTCCGCCATCGGCGCCCGGACGCATCACCGGGCTCCAGACGATTTCCCAGCCATTGCCCTCGGGGTCGGCGAAATAGCCCGAATAGAGGCCGCCATCGCGGTCGCGGATCGGACTGGTAACGGTGGCGCCGGCGGCGATTGCTCTGGCGAACTGCGTGTCGACGTCGGCCTTGGTCTCGACGAAGGTCGCGTTGACCGCGCGCGGCGCTGCGGCGAGATCGATGCCGCTTTCGGCCGCCAGATAGTCGCGCGGAACGAAGACGATCACCGCCGTCCCGGCACGCAGCATCAGCGAACCAGGACTGTCGGGACCCCATGGCTGCCAGCCGAGGCCGTCCAGATAGAAGGTACGCAGCGTCGCCATGTCGCCCGCGGGCACCATCAGCATGTGCAGGGCCTGATCCATCTTGCTCACCCCCACGCCAGATGCAGATGTTCGAGCGCCATCACGCTACCGCCACGGCACGTCTCGTCGCCTTTTGCGACCTGCCGGAAATGGCCGACGCGCGCGAACCAGGCGCGGTAGAAGACGATCAGTTCCATCCGCGCGAGGTGCAGCCCGAGGCAGGTGTGGATTCCCGACCCGAACGCCGCGTGCCGATAGAATTGGCGCTCGACCGACACCGTCTTCGGGTCCTCGGTCAGCCCTTCGTCCCAGCCGACGAGCGGCAGCGGCGCGAGGATGCAGTCGCCGGCACGCAGCTGCGCGCCCTCCAGCATCGTGTCCTCGACGATATAACGCGGCGTCGCGACGAAGGCGTAGCGGCGCAGCAATTCCTCGACCATGTCGGGGATCACCGCCGGGTCGTCGATCGCGCGCTGGCGCAGCTTCTCGTCATGCGCGAGGTGGCGCATGCCGAAGCTCATCGCATTGGTGACGGTGTCGAGTCCGGCGAGGAACATCAGGAACCCGATCGACATCAGCTCCTCGAAATTCACCTTGCGCCCGTCGACCTCGCTCGCGACGATCTTGGAGATCATGTCGTCGCGCGGCTCGGCCATGCGCTGCTGGATCAGTTCGGCGAGATGACCGACAATCGCCTGCGCGAGGTTGTTGCGTACTTCGTTGCTGGCCTGCGAGTGGAAAAAACCGGTGACGAGTCCGCGAAATTCCTCGAACTTCTCCATCGGAAATCCGAACAATTCCATGAACACCGCGACGGGCAGCCGCGACCCGATCGCTTCGACGAAGTCGCATTCGCCCTTGCTGACCACTTCGTCGAGAAGCTGGTCGGTCCACGCCGACACGCGCGGCTCGAGCGGTTCGATCGCCTTGGATTCGAAAAAGGGCCGCAGCATCTGGCGATACGGCCGGTGCTCGGGCGGATCGAGCATTTCGGGGATCATCTTCGGCTGGTTCGGATTGGGCGGGATCGACAGATAGCGGCTCGAGAAAATCTCGGGATGCCGCACCACATGCTGCACCGACGCGCCGGTGTTGCACACCCAATGGCCGCCATGCGCGCTCGTCCAGAAAACCGGCGGTGCGGTCTCCTTCAGATCCCAGTAGCGCGCGTGACAATCGGCCAGAACGCCGGGGTCCGCGATATAATCGAATTCATGGACCGGCGAACGCGCCGGAGCCTGCGACTCGGTCATTTTCTCTCTCCCATTGACGTAAGTAAACGATGGTTTACATAACGAGTCAACGGGGAGATGTCATGACGACGACGATGGAAGCACCGACGCGCGATGCCGATCGCACAAAAGCGGCGATTCTTTTTGCTGCGCAGCAAATTTTCGCCGAAAAAGGATTTTCCGAAGCGGGCGTGCGCGACATCACCGCGCGCGCCGGGGTCAACCCGTCGCTCGTCAGCCGCTATTTCGGCGGCAAGCTCAAATTGTTCGAAGCGGCCCTCGACGCCGCGCTCAATACGCGGCTGATGACCGACCTGCCCAAGGACAATTTCGGCAAGATGATCGTCGCGCGCTTCGCTGACGACGACGACCGCGTCAGCCCGCTGCCGATGATGTTCAGCGCCGCCTCCGACCGCGAGGCGCGCGCGGTCGCGCAGCGCCTGCTCCGCGACCGCGTGTTCGAGCCGCTCAAAGACTGGTTCGGCGGCGGCGATGCCGATGTGAAGGCGGCGCGCTTCATGATGGTTTCGCTCGGCTTCTTCGCCTATCGCGACCAGCTCCCGCTCGCCGAATTCGCCGGCCGCGTGGAGCCGCGCCTGCGTCAATGGCTGGAGCGCGAGTTCCAGGCCATTGTCGACGACTGACATCGTCAGCCGAGCAAGAGCGCCGCATCGGCGGGCGCGATGAACTGCAGCAGATGCGCGCGCTTGAGGCAGAGGTGCGGGGACGCCTCGTCGGTCATGCCGATGCCACCATGGACCTGGATATTCGCTCGGCCGTTGTCGAGCGCCGCCTGATCGGCAAGCCGCTTTGCTGCAGCCACATGAAAGACCGCATCCGCAGCATTTTCGTCGAGCGCGCACGCCGCATAGTATAGCTGCGACCGCGCCACCGCGGCGCGTACCGCCATGTCGGCGCACATATGCTTGATCGCCTGGAACGACCCGATCGGGCGCTCGAACTGTTCGCGCACCTTGGCATAATCGACGGCCATGTCGCGCGCGGCATCGGCGCAGCCGACCGCGAAGGCGACGGCGAGCAATTGCAGGTGAAGGGGCGGACGGACATCGTCCTCGGTCCACACCGCGGTCGTCGTCCACTCCTGCCAGCTCTGCATCGTCGAGGGGTCGAGTGAAGACCGGTGTTCGGTGACGTGCCGCTGTCCGCTATTCAGGTCGGTAAAGCTGTCGGGGATGTCGAACACGCGCACCGATCCGGGTTGCAGCATCAGCACCGCCGCCGAATCCACCGGGTCGAGCACCCGGATCGGCCCGGGTTCCTCGACGGTCAGCGCGAGCGCGACCTTGCCGTCGAACGGCTCGGCGAACCAGCGGTTCGCGACCGCCGAGGACAGGAGGCCTACTGGTGCCAGAAAGCGGCCGAGTTCGGCAAAGACCAGCGCCTCGGTCGCGTGATCGAGCGCCAGCCCGCCATTGGCCTCCGGCGCCGTGATGCGCGGCAGTCCCATCGCCTCAAGCTGCGCCCAAATATCGGCGGGCCGGCTGCGTGCCTGCTCCAGCGGCATCGCGTCGCGGCACCAGTCGGTGGTTGCCGCCACAAAGGCGGCCTGATCGTCGTTCGGGGTCAGGTCCATGCGGAGTCCTTCGTTCCTGGGCCCCGGCCTGCGCCGGGGCGCGATGCCCGCTGCGCGCTCATCGCGATTTGGGCAGGCCGAGCAAGCGCTCGCCGATGATGTCGCGCTGGATCTGGGCGCTGCCGCCCGCGATCGTGCCGGCAAAGCCGCGCAGATAGTCGCCGACCGCATTGTCGTCGCCATATTGGAAATCGAGCATTTCGGGTCCCATCAACGCCACCGCCATGCGGTCGAGCCGCTGGCCCAGTTCGGCGGTGAACAGGCGGATCAGCGACGCCTCTGGACCGGGCTGTCCGGTGCGGACCACTTCAGAAATATTACGATAGGTCATCGCGCGCAGCGCCGCGACCTCGGCGCGCATCTGCGCCAGCTCGTGGGCGATACGGTCGTCCTTGATCATCCCGTTGGCGCGCGCCGCCTCGATCAGGTCGGCGATTTCCTGGCTCTGCTTGACCTGGTCGGCGATGAAGCCGGTGCCGCGTTCGAAGCTCAGCGTCGACATCGCCACTTTCCACCCGTTGCCGAGTCCGCCGACGACATTCGCCAGCGGAATACGAACATCGTCGTAGAAGACCTGCGCGAACTCGACCTGCCCCGACATCTTGCGGATCGGGCGGACGTCGATCCCGGGCGCGTGCATGTCGCAGATCGCCCAGCTGAGGCCGGCGTGCCGCCGCGACCCGTCCTCGGTACGCAGCACCAATTCCTGCCAGTCGGCGACATGCGCGAAGCTCGTCCAGATCTTCGATCCGTTGATGACCAGTTCGTCGCCCTCGATCCGCCCGCGCGTCTTGATCCCGGCAAGGTCCGATCCCGCGCCCGGCTCGGAGAAGCCCTGACACCAGATCGCCTCGCCCGACAGGATGCGCGGCAGGTGCCAGGCTTTCTGGTCTTCGCTTGCGTTGATGATCAGCGTCGGCCCGCCATGGTTGATGCCGACGAAATTGGCGCCGATCCACGGCGCATGGGCCTTCGCATATTCCTCGAGCCAGATGACCTGCTGGACGATCGACAGGCCGCGCCCGCCATATTCGGTCGGCCAGTTGATCCCCGCCCAGCCGGCATCGAACAATTGCCGCTGCCACGCCTTGTCGAAATCGATCGCGTCGGCGGCGTGCAGCGGACGCTGTTCGGCGGGCACATTGGCGTGCAGCCAGTCGCGACATTCTTCGCGGAAACGCGTTTCGTCGGGGGAGAAGCCGATATCCATCAGACCGCCTTCTTCGCGGCGGCGATCGGCTCGCCCTTCTTGCGCATCGCCGGGTCGAACCCCGCGTTGCGCATCAGTTCGTGATTGAGGCCCGCCCCGATCGCCAGGCCGTCGGTGTCGTAGATCAGCCTTTTGTTCTCGGCATTGCTGTGTCGGCTATTGCCGAGGATCAGCGCGGCCAGTTCGGCCACCTTCGCGTCAAGCGCGTCATCGGCGACGCAAGTATTGGCGAGCCCTATCGCGGCGGCATCCTCACCCGAATAGGGCTGGCACGTCAGCATCATCTCGAGTGCCTTTGCCTGTCCGACGCGGCGCGGCAGCCGCTGCGACAGCCCCCAGCCGGGGACGAGGCCCCATTTGCCATGCGTGTCGGCAAAGCGCGCGCTCGTCCCGCAGACGATGAAATCGGCGGCAAGCGCGAGTTCCAGCCCGCCGGTGTAGCAGGTGCCGCGGATCTTCGCGATCACCGGCTGGCGCAATTGGGTCAGCCGCTCGACGATCAGCATCTCCTGCCGCAGCCAGCCAAGCGCATCGGCATGTGGCGGCGATTTCAAATCGTGCCCGGCGCAGAAATGCTCACCCGCACCGGTGATCACCACCAGCCCGGCATCGCCGACACCCGCCTCGATATCGCGGATATGCGCGCGGAACTCGCGAAACAGCTCACGGTTGATCGCATTGCGCTTGTCGGGCCGGTTGAGCGTCAGCGTGCAGACGCCGTCGGCATCCTCGCGCAGGACCAGTGCCGCGCTCATGCCTTGTCTCCGCGCGTTTTCGCGATCGCCGCCGCAGCCGTCCCGCTCGCGCGCGCGCGCTGGCCGAACTGCTCGCGGATCGGCACGAACTCGGGCATCACCAGCGACCGGCGCAGCCAGTTGGCGGCATCGACGACCAAAGTATGTCCGCTGATGTAAGTTGCGTAGGGCGAGCAGAGGAAAGTCGCCGCCCAGCCCAGTTCGCGGACTTCGCCGACGCGCATCCCCGGAATCGTATTGTCGCCGCGCTCGCCGACGCGGTGGCGCGTCATATGGTCGGGCAGATCGTCGTGCGGGAAGCGCCCCGGCGCGATGCAGTTGACGCGAATGCCGTCGGGCGCCCATTCGACCGCCAGGCTCTGCGTCAGGTTGGTGACCCCGGCCTTCGCCGCCGCCGAATGCGACGTTCCCGGACCGCCGGTCCAGCTGTATGTCGCCCCGATGTTGAGGATCGCCCCCGGCAGTCCAGCCGCCAGCCGCCGTATCGCGAATTCGCGGCTGCAATTATAGGTCCCGTTGAGCACGATATCGACGACGGTGCGAAACCCGTTCGGGGTCATTTCCTCGGCCGGCGCGGGGAAATTGCCTGCCGCATTGTTGATCAGCACATCGACCGGCCCCAGCTTCGCCTCGATCTCGTCGAACGCCGCCGCGATCGCCTCGGGATCGCGCACGTCGCAGGCCACCGCGATCACGTCGCCACCGACGTCGCGGATCGCGGCGAGTCCGGCCTCCAGATGCTCGGGTTTGCGGCTCAGCACCGCGATCTTCGCGCCCAGTCGCGCGAATTCGACCGCCATGCCCTTGCCGAGCCCGGTGCCGCCGCCGGTGACCGCGACCACCTGTCCGTCGTAAGTGCCGTCGGGCAGCGCCTTGGCGCCGAGCGGAGGAGGGGAAGGGAGGGCCATCTTATTTCCCCTTGTAGCTCGGCGCGCGCTTCTCGCGGATCGCGGCGCGGGCTTCCTGATAATCCTCGGTCTTGAACAAATAGCTTTGCGCGTAGAGTTCGGCGCGGGTGCCGGTGCGGATCGTCGATCCGTGCGTCAGATTGATCATCTCCTTCGCCAGCGCGAGGTTGATCGGCGGCTTGGCGGCGATATCGCGTGCCATCTCCAGCGCTTTCGCGTCGAGGTCCTCAGGCGCGACGACAAAATCGACCGCGCCCCATTCGAGCGCGGTCGCGGCGTCGATCTTCTGTCCGGTCATCACCATATATTTGGTTCGCGACGGCCCGATCAGCGCGGTCATCATCTGCGTCCCCCCGGTATCGGGCAAAACGCCGTACAGGATTTCGGGCAGTGCCATTTTCAGTGTAGTGTCGCTGATCCGGATATCGGCCGCGAGCGCCAGTTCGCACCCGCCGCCGATCGCACCACCCTTGACCGCGGCGATGATCGGCTTGGTCGATTCCTGCATCCGCAGCCGCCCCTCCTGATGCCGCCGCACGAAGTGGAAATCGCTCTCGTCGCGCGCGCGGTGGCCCAGCACATTGGTGTCGCGCCCCGAACAAAAGCTCTTGCCATTGGCGCGGATCAGGATCGCGCTCGACTCGGTTTCATCGAGCGCTTCGCCGAGCAGCTTCTGGAACAGCGACGACATGTCGTCGTCCATCGCATTGTGCCGGTCGGGCCGGTTCAGCGTCAGGATACGCAGCGCACCTTCGCGCTCGCTCAGGATCAATTCGGACATGCCCGCTCCCATTTTCTTTGTGACAGGGCTTGCACGACATATATAACTAAGTCAATTACGTCGAACGGCATGGGGAGAGACGAAATGGCGGAACTGAGCGGAAAGACCGCGCTCGTCACCGGCGCATCGCGCGGCATCGGCGCCGCGATCGCGCGCCGACTCGGCATGGCCGGCGCGCATGTCGCGGTGAACTATGCCGGCAGCAAGGACGCCGCCGAAACGCTCGTCGCCGAAATCGTCGCGGCGGGAGGCCAAGCCTTCGCCGTCCAGGCCGACGTCGGGACGATGGCGGGCATTACATCGATGCTCACCGCGTGCGACGCCGCGTTCGGCGGGGCGCCCAATCTCGACATCCTCGTCAACAACGCCGGCGTCGGCGGCGAGGGCGACGCGGGAAGCCTGAAAAAATGCAGCGAGGAGTTGTTCGACCGCATGATCGCGGTGAACCAGAAGGCGCCGCACTTCATCACCCAGCTCTGCCTCGATCGCCTGCGCGACGGCGGGCGCATCATCAACATCGGCTCGCTCGGCGGGCGTTCGGCGCTGCCGCCTTTCGCCGCCTATGCCGCGACCAAGCGCGCGTTGCAGAGCCTGACCATGTCGACCGCGGTCGTCGTCGGTCCGCGCGGCATCACGTGCAACCTCGTCGCCCCCGGCGCGGTCGATACCGAATTCAACAAGACACTGTCCGAAAAGCCAGGCTGGGCCGAGGCGACGTCGAAGCTCACCCCGATGAAGCGTCTCGGTGTTCCGGAAGACATCGCCGGCGCGGTGATGATGCTGTGCCGCGACGAAGCGCATTGGGTCACCGGCCAGATCGTCGAAGCCAGCGGAGGATTGTTCCTATGAGCGACTTTACCGGAAAGACCGCGCTCGTCACCGGCGGTTCGCGCGGAATCGGCGCGGCGATCGTGCGGCGGCTCGGCGCGGCGGGCGCGCATGTCGCGATCAACTATGCGGGCAGCAAGGACGCCGCCGAAACCCTCGCCGCCGAGATCGTCGCGGCGGGCGGTCAGGCGTTTGCGGTGCAGGCCGACGTCTCGACCCTCTCGGGCATCGAGGCGCTGTTCACCGCCTGCGACGCCCAGTTCTGCGGCGCGCCCAATCTCGATTTCCTGATCAACAACGCCGGGGTCGGGCGCGGCGGCCGCGACGGGACGCTCAAGGGCGCCGGCGAAGACCTGTTCGACGAATTGTTCGCGGTCAACGTCAAGGGTCCGCATTTCGTCACGCAAGCCGCGCTGCCTCGCCTCCGCGACGGCGGTCGCATCGTCAACATCGGGTCGATGTCGGGCAAGGTCGGCCAGCCATTCGCCGCCAGTTATGCGATGACCAAGCGCGCGGTGCAAAGCCTGACCTTCTCGACCGCGCTCGCGGTGGCGAAACGCCAGATCACCTGCAACTGCATCGCCCCCGGCGCGGTCGCCACCGACTTCATCACCGCGCTGCGCGACCAGCCCGGCTGGGACGAGGCGACCGCCAAGCACACCCCGATGGGCCGCCTCGGCGAGCCCGAGGACATCGCCGGCGCGGTGATGATGCTGCTCGGCGACGATGCGCGCTGGGTCACCGGCCAGATCATCGAAGCGAGCGGGGGGCTCGCGCTGTAATGGCCTTGATGACCGACAAACTGCGCGCGATCATGGCGCTCGAACCCGATCGCACCCAGATCGATTTCGAGGGCGTCGATTACAGCTGGCGCCAGATCGCGGAGAATGTTCGCGCGATCGAAGACGCGCTCGATACGATGGGTCTGCCCGAGGACGCGCGCGTCGGCGTGATGCTGCGCAACCGTCCCGGCCATGTCGCGGCGGCGGCGGCGGTGCTCTCGACCGATCGCTGCCTCGTCACGCTCAATCCGATCCTGCCTGACGCCAGGCTCTTTGCCGACGTCGAAACGCTCGGCCTTCCCGTGGTCATCGCCGATGCCACCGATCTCGCCCGTCCCGGGCTCGCCGAAGCGCTGACCCGGGCCGGATCGGCGATCATCGAAATCGGCCCGCGCCTCGAAGGCGTGCGCGCCGTGCAGCGCGACATCCGCGCCGCGATCCAGACCTCGCCCGGCGTCGCGATCGAGATGCTGACCAGCGGCACGACCGGCACGCCGAAACGCGTGCCGCTGAGCCGCGACGCCTTCGACGCGAGCTTCCGCGGCTTCGCCAAATATGAACGCGGCAAGAGCTTCGACGATCCGCCCCGGCTCGGTTCGGGCTGCACGATGGTGGTCAACCCGCTGACCCATATTGGCGGCATCTATGGCTGCATCGGCGCGCTCATGGCGGGGCGCAAGATCGCACTGCTCGAAAAATTCAGCGTCGAGGCCTGGCTCGATGCGGTCCGCCGCCACCGGCCCGCCGTGGCGTCGGCCGTGCCGTCGGCGGTGCGCATGCTGCTCGACGCCGATGTCGACCCCGCCGACCTGTCGAGCCTCAAGTCGCTGATCTCGGGCACCGCGCCGCTCGCCCCCGAATTGGTCGACGCCTTTTACGCGCGCTACGGCATCCCGATCTGCAGCAATTATGGCGCGACCGAATTCGCCGGTGCGATCGCGGGCTGGACGATCGACGATTTCCACCGCCACTGGGCCGAAAAGCGCGGCGCGGTCGGCCGCGTCCACGCCAATATGGCGGCGCGTGTCGTCGATCCCGACAGCGGCGCGGAATTGCCGCACGGCACCGAAGGCCTGCTCGAACTCAAAGGCGAGCAGCTCGGCAACGACCTGCGATGGCTGCGCACCACCGACCGGGCCGCGCTCGACAGCGACGGCTTTCTCTTCATCGAGGGCCGCGCCGACAATGCGATCATCCGCGGCGGCTTCAAAATCCACCCCGACGATATCGTCCGCGCGCTGAGCGACCATCCGGCTGTCCGCGAGGCCGCCGTCGTCGGCGTTCCCGACGACCGGCTTGGCGCTGTTCCCGCCGCCGCGATCATCCTCAAGGAGGGCGCCGCCGCGCCCGCAACCGACGACCTCAAGGCTTGGCTCAAGGATCGGCTCATCGCCTATCAGGTCCCCGTCCATTTCCGCATCGTCCCCGATTTTCCGCGCACCCCGTCGATGAAGCCGTCGGCACCGGGGCTGCGCGCGTTGTTCGAGGGGTAGGTCGATGCCGATCCGCGTCATCGCCTGGGGCATGGGC
The DNA here is from genome assembly GCF_001427085.1 of Sphingopyxis sp. Root1497. Lineage (NCBI taxonomy): Bacteria > Pseudomonadati > Pseudomonadota > Alphaproteobacteria > Sphingomonadales > Sphingopyxidaceae > Sphingopyxis > Sphingopyxis sp. Root1497. The sequence continues at coordinate 134,860 of NZ_LMGF01000004.1, read as the reverse complement.
TATCTCGGCAAACAGGGATTGCTCCAGATTCTCGGCGACCCCGCGCTGGAGCTTGTCGGCCTGCATGTCTCGGGCGACGACAAGCGTGGCCGCGACGCGGGCGAGATCGCGGGTACCGCTCCGACCGGCGTCATTGCGACCTCCAACATCGACGAGCTGCTCGCGCTCGGTGCTGACTGCCTCGTCTATTTTTCCAGCACCGTCGGTCGTGACGATGAAGCGACCGCTGAAATCCTGCCCTTCCTCGCCGCCGGCACCAACGTCGTCAGCATCTCGCACTTCGACTTGCAATATCCGGCGCACGGCGACCCGCGCCATGTCGACCCGATCGTCGCGGCGTGCGAACGTGGCGGCAGCAGCTTCCTGCTCACCGGCGAGGAACCGGGCTTCGCCTTTGGCCAGCAACTTTTCGCGATCCTCTCGACCATCGCGCGGCTCGACGCGGTGCGGATCGTCGAGATGTCCGACGTCCAGGGCTATGGCGGCACCGACTCGCTGCTGATGTACGGTTTCAACGGCGACCCCGCGGTCGAGCCGCCGATGTTCACCAGCCAGGTCGGCGCGTCGTGGCACATCGCGACGCTCAAGGGCATTGCCGATTTCCTTGGCCTCGCGGTCGATCACATCGAACAGCAATGGGATTCGATCGCGGTCGACTATCCCATCGACACCGCGGCTTTCGGCGAGGTCGCCGCCGGGCGGACCGCCGCGACCCGCTGGCGCGTCACCGCGCATTGCCTCGGCCGACCGATGATCCGCTACGAGAAAATCCTGCGCCTCCACCACGCCGCCGCGCCCGAATGGGAAACGCCGGCGCTCGCGAAAGGCGCCGGGGTGACCCACAAGATCTTCGTCGAAGGGGCGCCCGAGGTCAGCGAGGAATTGCACCGCCCGCGCGGCACGTCGGCGACGCCGACGATCGCGGTCAACGCGGTGCCCTTCGTCTGCGCCGCGCCGGCGGGGGTGCTGACCCAGATGGACATCCCGCTGTTTCCGCCGCGCCAGTTCGGCGGCATCCCTGCAAAAGGAGTAAGCGCATGAGCGAGAGCTTTGCCGGAAAATCGGTGATCGTGACGGGCGGCGGCAAGGGCGTTGGGCGCGGCGTCGCCAAGGCGTTCGCCGCCGCAGGCGCCGAGGTCATGCTAGGCGCGCGCACCCTGTCTTCTGCGCAGGATGTGAAGGCCGAGATCGAAAAGGCGGGCGGCATCGCCGAATGCTTCGCCGCCGACATCGCGCGCCACGCCGATTGCCGCGCACTCGTCGAGGCGACCGCACAGGCGTTCGGCAGCGTCGACATCATCGTGCACGCCGCCGCCGACATTCCGCACGGCGGCCTCGGCCATGTCGACGACGAACGGCTCGAAGCGGGCTTCGCCAGCATCGCCAAGGCGGCCTGGTGGCTGCTCGACGCCGCGCGGCCCTATCTGGGCAAAGCGCAGGACGGCGGTCGCTTCATCGCGATCGGTTCGGTCAACGGCACCTTCAACGTCGTCCCCAACATGACCGCCTATGGCATGGCCAAGGCGGCGCTCGACGCCTTCATCCGCGCCGCGGCGGGAGATGTGGTGGGGGAGGGGATCACCGTCAATGCGATCAACCCCGGCCTCGTCGCCAGCGACCGGGCGCGATCGGTGCTCGGCGACGAAGGGCTCGCCGCTTATGGGGCGACTGTGCCCGTCGGGCGCGCCGGAACCCCCGCCGACATCGCCCACGCCTGCCTGTTCCTCGCCTCGGCGAAATCCGATTATATCACCGGCACGACGATCAAGATGGACGGCGGCTCGACCGTCGCCGCCTCGCCCGGCCGCAACGATATTTTGCAGGAGCGGCTCAAGCTCCAGCAAGGAAAGGCACCCTGATGGACCTCGGGATTTCCGGCAAGGTCGCGCTCGTCTTCGGCGGCTCGAAAGGCATCGGCCTCGGTTGCGCGCACGAATTCGCCCACGAAGGCTGCTATGTCGTCGTCGCGGCGCGCACCCAGGCGACGATCGACGCCGCCGTCGCCGAGGTACGGGCGGCGGGCGGGCAGGCGATCGGCATCTCCGCCGACTGCACGACGAAGGACGGCATCGGGCAGGCGGTACAGGCCGCGACCGAGGCTTTCGGCCCGCCCGACATATTGATCTTCAACGTCGATTCCGGACCTAAGGGCAGCTTCCTTGAAGTCGACGACGACACCTTCGCCGCCGCGAACACCAACAATGTCATGGCCTTCCGCTGGGCGGTGCAGGCGGTGATCCCGCATATGCAAGCACGTGGCTGGGGCCGCATCCTGACCATCGGCACCAATTCGGTAAAGGCGCCGCACCGCAAGCTCGCCCGCGCGGCGCAGAACACCTACCGCGTCGGTGCGCTCGCGCTGTCGAAGACGATCTCGGCCGAACTCGGCCCGATGGGCATCACCGTCAACACGCTCGGCACCGGCGCCATCGCGACTCCGCAGTTCAAGCAGGTCTTCACCAAGATCGCCGAGGCGCAGGGCCAGACCTATGACGAACATATCGCCGAGCGCACGGCCGCCTATCCGATCCCGCGCATGGGCACGCCAGAGGACATGGCGGCGGCCGCCGCCTTCCTCTGCTCCGACCGCGCCGGCTTCATCACCGGGCAGGTGCTCGTGATCGATGGCGGCAATCTCGAAGTTCTGCAATAATTAGCAATCAAAGGAATCGACATGAAACTGGGTAATGATATCGCGGCAGTGGTGACGGGCGGAGCCTCGGGCCTCGGCCGCGCGAGCGCCGAAGCGCTGGCGGGCGAGGGCGTCAAGGTCGCGATCTTCGACGTCAACGAAGAGGGCGGCAGGGCGGTCGCCGACGCGATCGGCGGCGTCTTCTGCAAGGTCGACATCACCAGCGAGGACAGCGTCGTAGCGGGTTACGAAGCCGCGCGCGCCGCGCATGGCCAGGAACGCATCCTCGTCCACTGCGCGCAAATCTCGAAAGGCGGCAAGACCGTCCGCTTCGACAAGACCAGCGGCGGTTATGTCCGCTATTCGACCGACGATTACGCTTTCTCGGCGCAGGGCATATTGATCGCCAGCTATCGCCTCGCGTCGCTTGCCGCACTCGGCATGGCGAACGCCGATCCGCTGAACGAGGACGGCGAACGCGGCGCGATCGTGCTGACCGCCTCGGCGGCGGCGCAGGACGCGCAGATCGGGCAGGTCGGTTACGGCTCGCTCAAGGCCGGCGTCAACGGCCTCGTCCTGCCGCTCGCGCGCGACCTGATGGACCTCGGCATTCGCGTCAACTCGATCATGCCGGGCATCTTCGCGACCCCGCCGATGCTCGCGGTCAAGGATCGTGCGCCGGCGATTTTCGAAGGCCTTGCCGCCTCGGTGCCTTTCCCGAAACGCCTCGGCCATCCGCATGAATTCGGCAGCCTCGTGCTCGAACTCGCGCGCAACGGTTATTTCAATGGCCAGACCCTCCGCCTCGACGGCGCTATCCGCATGCCCCCCAAATAGGACAATGACTTGAACGCACCCCAACAATTCCCCTTCGCACGCCAGTCGGCGGGTCCGGCACCGCTCCGTCGTCCGGGCTCGATCCGCCGTACCAGTTCGATCGACTCGGACTGGCCCGATGGCTTCGGCCAGCCGTGGATCATGTCGGGCCGTGCGCGCGATCTGCTCACGCCGTTCGAAGGGGAACCGGTGGTTCTGGCGAGCGGCGAGTTTCGCATCCGCACCTCGCCGATCCGTGAGATCGTGGAGATCGACGTCGCTCCCCACCATGCGCGCGCGCAGGACATGGTCGGGGTGCGGGCAGGGGGCGCGAGCCGCCAGGCGCTGGCGGCGACGCTTGGCGACCTGCGCGGCACGCCTTTGTTCCAGGTCCTCGACGATTTCGCGGGGGCCAGCCTCGTCGCGGGGTGGATATGGTCGCGCTGGAGCGACGACTGGCACGCGCGCATGGCGAGCCATAAGCTCAAATCGACCGCGGGCAACAAGGGGCGGATGGTCAATATCTGCACCGGCTTCACCGAAGGCGGCAGTTCGCTGTCGGAGGATGGAAGTGTCGATCACAGCGACCAGTCGGCAACCGAGGTCGGCCCGCTCGCCAACCCCGACGACCCCGCCGGCTGGCACGACATGCCGGTGCAGGAGGGGCGCCCGCTCGCCCGCCGCGCCCGCCGCATCGATATCTGGCGCGCCGAGGGGGTGCTCAAGGTCGATGCCGGGTTCCAGGACAGCGGCCCGAATCCGGGCGGCACGCGTACCGCGATCCACGAATATCGCGTTTATGCCGAAATCGGCGAGGCCGACGGCACTTTGCTCGCGCTGCAGGCGCTGCCTTTGATCCTGCCGTTTCGCGAATGTCCCGGCGCCTCGATGAAGGCGGCGCGCATGGTCGGGCAAAATGTCGGCGAATTCCGCCAGTCGGTGCTCGACACGCTCGTCGGCACGATCGGCTGCACCCACCTCAACGATGTGCTGCGTGCGCTCGCCGACGTGCCCGCGCTTGTGACAATGTTGCCGAAAAGCCACGATTGACACCGTTTCCGTAGCGTTTCGTGACAATGTGACGCAATCCACTTGTCTGACGTGTTAGACCTAGTTATACAACTGACGAAGCGAGGACGCCAGGAAGCCTCGCGGGGAGGATGTTGACCATGATTTTCAAGCAGAAGCGCGATTCGGCCCGAATGCTCGCCGCGGTATCGCTGGCGGCCATTGCCCTGTCGTCGACCCCGGCCTTTGCCCAGGCCACCACCCAGCCTGCCGCCGAAGAGACGCAATATGACGATGATGCCATCGTCGTCATCGGCATCACCAAGCAGGATGCCAACATTCAGGATACGCCGATCGCGATCACCGCATTCAGCGGTGAGAAGCTGACCGAGCAGGGCATCAACAAGGTTGACGAAATCGCGACCTTCACCCCGGGCTTCAACATTCGCGGCGCCGGCAACAACCCGACCGCGCTGACGCTGTCGATGCGTGGCCAGATCCAGGTCGACAATATCGCGACGCTCGAACCGTCGGTCGGCACCTATCTCGACGAACTCTATATCGCGCGCGCCTATGGCCTGAACACCGAACTCGTCGACGTCGAAAGCGTCCAGGTGCTCAAGGGGCCGCAGGGCACGCTGTTCGGCCGCAACACCTCGGCCGGCGCGGTGCTGATCCAGACCGCCAATCCGCGCTACGGCGAAGTTTCGGGCAAGGTCAGCGCGACCTATGGCCGTTTCGACGAACGCACCGGCCAGGCCGTCGTCAACCTTGGCCTGTCGGACGAGTTCGCGATCCGCGGCGCGATCTATTATCAGAAGCGCGACGGCTACAAGACCGATGTCGACACCGGCAAGAAATATGAGGGCCGCGAGACGATCAACGGTCGCCTCAAGCTCGGCTGGAAGCCGACCGACACGTTCGAGGTGATCCTGTCGGGCGAATGGTATGATACCGACATCGACGGCCCGGCCCGCCAGAACCTCTTTTTCAACGCACCGGCCGCGTTCGGCCCCGCTAAGCCGATCGTCGACGGCATCGCCGCGACCGACCGCGCACAGTTCGGCGGCAACCCGAACCTGGTGTCGATCACGCCGCCCTCGGCGGTCATCGGCGCCGACCCGCGCGGCATCTTCAACAAGACCAAGACCCAGACCTTCTCGGCGAAGTTCATTCTCGACACGAGCTTCGGCCAGGTGCGCTGGATCAACGGCTATCGTGGTATCCAGAGCGAGAATCTCGTCGATCTCGACGGGTCGAGCTTCGCCGGTCACTTTACCGGCGGCACGCAGGACCTGAAGCAATATTCGTCCGAACTGCAGCTCACCGGAACGGGCTTGGACGACCGGCTGAACTTCGCGACCGGCCTGACCTATTTCCGCGAAACCGGCTTCGATCAGTCGCGCTCGAACCTGTTCAACGGCAAGTTTACCGCCGGTCCGACGGTTCCGGCGCAATATGTCGGCCGCACGAGCTGGTCGAATTTCTCCGGCGCGCTCGATAACGACAGCTTCGGGTTGTACGGCCAGCTCAACTACAAGCTGACCGATCGCTTCCGCGTTACCGGCGGCCTGCGCTATTCGATCGACGACAAGCGCGTGACCACCCAGACGGGCGACGTCGTCGACAACACCGACGAATTCGTGCGCTGCACGCCCTCGACGGTGGCGCTGCCCTGCCTGCGTTCGCGACAGAAGACCTTCTCGAACCTGTCCTATACCGCCGGCGTCGATTATGACGTCAGCGACGATATCCTGCTCTATGCCAAACACAGCAAGGGCTATCGCTCGGGGGCGATGCAGCTGCGCACGGTGACGCTCGCGGACTCGATCCCGGCCGAACCCGAACTGGTCTACGAACAGGAACTCGGCGCCAAGCTCACCTTCATGGACGGCCGCGGCAAGTTTAACGTCGCGGGTTATCACAACGTCGTGAAGGGCGCGCAGCGCAGTCCCGTTCTCGCACCGAACGGCATCAGCCAGACGGTGATTGAAAATGCCGACACCGAAACCTGGGGCGTCGAGATCGACACCTCGTTCGAGGTCGTCGACGGCTTCACCATCTTCGCGAACGGCGCGCTGACCGATCCCAAATATACGCGCTACGAGGGCAAGGCGCTGGCCGGCAGCCCGCCGAACCAGACGATCGTGACGGTCGACAAAAAGGATTATCTGCTCGTCGGCATCGTCAAGAAGCAATTCTCGGTCGGCGCCAACTTCAAGCAGGATCTCGGCGGCGTCGGCCTCGATGCCAACATCGTCTATGCCTGGCAGGGCAAGATGCCGCAGATCGACATTCCGACGAACATGTTCACCTCGACCGGACCCGGCGGCCTCGCACTGACGCAGGCTCAGGCCGATCAGGTCGCGGCGGTTGCGCAGTCGGGCTCGCTCGGCATCCTCAATGCGCGCGTCGCGGTGAGCTTCGGGCCGGAGAAGAACTTCGAGCTGGCGCTGTGGGGCAAGAACCTGACGGGCGATCAGGAACAGCAATACACGCTTTTGCTGAGCAACATCTACATCGGCACCTCGTACAACGAACCGCGCAGCTACGGCGTGACCGGTACATTCAAATTCTGAGGACCACAGGGCGCTCCTAGGAGCATTGGGGGAGGGACGGCTTGCCGGACCTCCCTCTTTTTTTGCCCGGGATTTTTAGACCTTCGTCCCCCCGCGAAAGGAAGAATATGTCTTCGGAAACCAGCAACCGCCGCGGCCTCACGCTGACCCTGCTCATTATCGTCGCGATCCTCAGTTACGTCGATCGCCAGGTTTTCACGTTGTTTCAGGACGACATCAAGGTCGAACTCGGCCTCGACGATGGCCAGCTCGGGCTGCTCACCGGCATCGCCTTCGCCGCCTTCTACGCGATCGCCGCGTTCCCGATCGCGCGCTACGCCGACCGCGGCGACCGCCGCCTCGTCATCGCGGTCTGCGTCTCGATCTGGAGCGCCGCGACCGCGCTCTCGGCCTTCGCCAACAGCTTCGTCCAGATGCTCCTCGCGCGCATCGGCCTCGCGGCGGCGGAGGCGGGCGCCGGACCGGCGGGCATGTCGCTGCTCACCGACATCTTCCCCAAGGACCGCCGCACGACGATCATCTCGGTGATGCTCGCCGCCAACGCCGTCGGGCTGTCGGGCGGCCTCGCGCTCGCCGGCTGGCTGTCGCAATGGTATGACTGGCGCACCGTCTTCCTGATCGTCGGCCTGCCCGGCATCGGCGTCGGCCTGCTCGTCTATCTGCTCGCCGCCGAACCGCGTCGCCGTGGCGTCGTTCAGCCCGTCGCGCCGCCGCAGACCAGCCTTGGCGAAGTGCTGCGCACGATGGGTGCCAGCACCTCGCTGCGCTGGGTCGGGCTGCTGCTTTGCATGGTTCCGCTCACCGGTTTCGCCTTTATCCTGTGGGGCGCCTCCTTCTTCCAGCGCGTCCATGGCATGGACAAGACCGAGACCGGCTTCTGGCTCGGCGGCGCGATGGCGGCGGGGCTGGTGATCGGCAATCTCGTCGCAGGATGGGTCAGCGATCGTTATGGCAAGGCCGACCCGCGCTTCAATGGCTGGTTTGCCGGGATCGGCCTGCTGGTCAGCTTCCCCTTCGGCGTCGGCTTCGCGCTCGCGGGCAACGCCTATGTCGCGCTCGCCTGTTTCGTCGTCGTGAAGTTCATGATGACGCTCCACCTCGGCCCGATCATCGCGCTCTGCTTCGCGCAGGTTCCGGTCCAGATGCGCGCGATGATGTCGGCGACGATCAACATGTTCATCGGGCTGGCCGGCGTCGGGCTGGGCGGTACCGTCGCCGGCTATCTCAGCAAGGCGTTCACGCCGGGCTATGGCGAGCTGTCGCTGCAACCGTCGCTGGCGATCCTGTCGGGATGTCTGCTGGTCGGGGGAATTGCCGCGATCATGGCGGGGCGGACCGCGAAGCCGCTGGCGGAGTGACCTTCTAAAGCCTCGTCATTGCGAGCGAAGCGAAGCAATCCAGAGCTGGCCTAAACCCGCCCTGGATTGCTTCGCTCCGCTCGCAATGACGAAGTGAATTGCGCGATGCCCGTCAGGCGGCGACCCGCTCGCTCGTCGCCACCTGTGGCTCCAACCCGAACAACCGCGCCGCGTTCAGCCCCAATATATTCCGCCGTACTTCGTCGCTGACCTCCATGCCCTCGAACAGTTCGTCGATGATCCGGCGGCTGATCGGGAAGGTGCCTTCGGCGTGCGGATAGTCCGACCCCCACATGACATTCTTCGCCCCCGGCAGCCCCGCCGACGCCGATGCGATGCACGCGCGGTCGTGCTGGAAGCTCGCCCAAATCTGGTCGTCGACGATCTGGCTCGGCGAGCGCGACAGCTTCGGAAACACGAAATTCGCATGCGCCACCGACACCTCGTCCATCCGCTCGGCGAGCGCGACGAGCCAACTCGCGCCGCTCTCTATAAAGGCGACCTTCGCCCCCGGATTGCGGTCGAGCACGCCGCCCGACACCAGATACATCGCGCTGTGCTGCGCATCGTTCATCTGGTTGGTGTAGTTGATGATTCCCGCGCCGGGACCGCGCTCGACGATCACGCTTTCGAGGCCCGTGCCGGTGTGCATGACGAACACGATGCCGAGCGCCGCGCCCTTGGCAAAGATCGGGTCCCACGCGTCGCTGTTATATTTGGGTAGCCCCGGCGGCGTCACCGCGGGAAGCATCGCCGCGGTAAAACCCTTCGACGCCAGATAGCCGAGTTCGGCCAGCGTGTTCGAAAAATCGAGCACCGGCAGCATGCCGCACCGCACGAAGCGGTTCGGATGTCCGCCAAGGAAGCTGTCGTTCCAGTCGTTGTACAGCCGCGCCGACGCGGCTTCGGCGTCGGGATTGTCGAGGCAATAGAGCCACAGGCCGAGCGAGGGGAAACAGATTTCGCTGTCGATCCCCTCCATCTCCATATCCTCGAGCCGCCCCGGAATTTCCCTTATGCCCTTGCGCTGCGCGTCGCCGAGCTGCTTCTCGCGATGCTGCCCTACGCGCAGGCGGTAGATGATCTTGTCCTTGGTCCCGGTGACCAGATATTCGCCCTCCATTCGCGCATGGATCGCATGATCCTTGAGCGACGCGGGCAGGCCATCCAGGAAGATATCCGACGGTTCCATGATGTGGCTGTCGGCGCTGAACACAAAGGGTTTCATGGCAGTCTCCTCTCGACTCGCTATCGGTCTTTGCCCAATTAAAAGATACCTAGTTATATAAGTCAAGGGCTGAATGGGATGGACATTCTGCCAAGAGGCGCTTAAATAGGTATCTATTATGGCCATCGCAACCGAAACGCTCGCCACCCGCACCGCGCGCGACCTTGCAAATCTGAGCCTCGCATCCGATCCGGGCGCACACCTCGGCGCCGAGGACGATCTGCTCGCGCGTTTCCGGGTCAGCCGCCCGACGCTCCGCCAGGCCGCGAAGCTCGTCGAGCGCGACCGCCTCATCAGCATCCGCCGCGGCGCGCAGGGCGGCTATTATGCCGAGCGCCCCGACGCGCGCGACGCGATCCAGTCGCTCGCGCGCTTCCTGCGCATGAAGGGCGCGCATCTCGGCCATGTCATCCAGGTCACCCGTCCGGTGTCCGAAGAGGCCGCCGTTGCCGCGGCCCGGCTCCGCAGTGCTGCCGATGTCGAAGCCTTGCAGACCTTCGTCGCCACGATCGACGCCCGCGACACGCCGCGCGAGTTGATCGCGGCCGAGGTCGAAATGGCGCGCCTGCTCTCGGGCATGAGCGGCAATCCGGTCGTCGAACTGATCCTCGAAATCGGCTACAGCTTTGGCCTCGACGAACGCGGTAGCGACCTCTACGCCGATCCCGACCGGCGCGAACGCACACGCGCCATGCAGCGCAGCCTGTGTACGGCGATCATCGACGGTGATGCCGATATCGCCCGGCTGATGATGCGGCGCCGGTCGGACCAGTTCGACGCATGGCTGCACCTGACCGGAGCGGCAAAGAAGGATCAGGCATGAGCATCGTTGAGTATCGCGGCTTTGCAGGTGTTCGGCTCGAGGCCGAGGTGATCGGCGCCGAAAACGACCCCGCGGTGCTGCTGCTCCACGGCGCCGGCCAGACCCGCGCGGTGTGGGCGAGCGTCGCGAATTCGCTCGAACAGGCCGGGCGTCGCGTCATCAGCCTCGACCTGCGCGGTCATGGCGGCAGTGAATGGCCCGAGGACGCGCGCTATGATTTCGAGGCGCTGGTTGAGGATTTGCGCGCCGTGCTGTCGCAGATGGGCACGCGCCCGGTCGTCGTCGCTTCGACCCTTGGCGGCTGGATCGCCAGCGCCGCGCTCGAACGCGATGCTGCGGTGCTCGCCTCGGGCCTCGTCCTCGTCGACTCGCCCGTCCATGTCGATCCGCAGGTGGCGCAGCGCGTCGGCGAGCGGCTGCGCGAAGCCGCGACGCTCGCGCCGGGACAGGCGCAATGGGACGTCCGCCTGTTCGACACGCTCGACACCTCGGCGATGGCCGAGCGGCTCGATGGCGTTGCGGCCAAGATCGCGCTGCCGACGCTCTATGTGCGCGGGGCGATCAGCGAACTGGTCTCAAAGGGCGATGCTGCCGCCTTCGTCGCCCAGCTTCCCGACGGCGAACTCGTCGAGGTCGAGAATAGCGCGCTCGTCGTCACCGATGACCGCGCCGACGCGCTCGGCGGCTATCTCATCGATTTCCTCGAACGCCGCGCCCCGCGCGGTTCGCCCGAATTTCGCGCCGGCAGCGATGCGCGCACCTTCCGTGACGCGCTCGGTTGTTTCGCGACCGGGGTCACCGTCGTCACCGCGATGTGCCCCGACGGCACCCCAATCGGGCTGACCGCGAACAGCTTCACCTCTGTCTCGCTCGACCCGCCGTTGCTGCTCGTCTGCATCGCCAACAATGCCGGCAGCGCGCCCTACCTCCGCGACGCCGAACGCTTCGCCGTCAATGTGCTCCAGATCGGCCAGCAGCCGACCTCGAATCGCTTCGCGGGCAAGGGCGAGGATCGCTTCGGCGTCACGCCATGGGAAGTCGGCGAATATGGCACCCCGGTGCTCACCGGGTCGCTCAGCAGCTTCGAATGTTCGCGCGACGCAGTGCACGACGGCGGCGATCATTTTCTCCTCGTCGGGCGCGTGCTCAAGGCCATTTTCGAACCGCGTCGTGACCCCTTGCTCTATTTCCGCGGCAAGTATCGCAAACTCCATTTCGCTTGACGGCTGGACAATATGGCCTAGGCATCATATCCAACCTAGTTAGATAACTGGGAATCGGGAGAGAAGCATGGCCTGGGTGAATCAGGACAAGTGCGCGATCGTCGGGGTCGGGGCGACCGACTATTATGTCCGCGGCAAAAGCTGGCCGCGCACGATCAACGACATGGCGGCCGAGGCGATCATGAACGCCTGCGCCGACGCGGGGATCAGCCACAAGCAGATCGATGGCTTCTCTTATTATTCGACCGCGGGTGCCGGCTATCTCGACAAGTTCGACACCGCGTCGCTCATGGAAACCCTCGGCATGCCGCATATCAGCTGGTCGGCGACGCTGACCAGCGGCGGCGGCGGCTGTCCCGGCGCGATCGGCCTCGCGACCGCGGGGCTGATGAACGAGGATTGCACCTACACCGTCACCCTGATGGCGCTGCAGCAATTGCCGCAGCATCGGCTCGGCGTCGTCTTCGGTTCGGCGGCGCCCAATCCCGAAAACAGCTTCCTCCAGCCCTCGGGCCTCGTCGGCCCCGGCCATCTGATGAGCGTTCTCGCGCGCCGCCACATGCACCTTTACGGCACGACGCAGGACGCGTTCGGCGAGGTCGTGATGGCGACCCGCGCCAACACGCACAACCGGCCGAAGGCGGTGCGCAAGGACCCGCTGAGCAAGGACCAATATGACGCCTCGGTGATGCTCGCCGATCCGCTGCGTCGGCTCGACTTCTGCCTTGAAACCGACGGCGCGGTCGCGGTGATCACGACGACGATGGACCGTGCCAAGGACTGTCGCCACAAGCCCGCGGTGGTCCACGCCGCCGCGCATGGCGGCCAGCGCGAATGGGGCAGGGCGTTCGCATGGATGGGCATGCCCGACCCGCATTTCGCCAGCTCGGGCCACAAATTCACCGCCGACCGCGTCTGGGCGCAGTCGGGACTTAGCGCCAAGGACATGGACGTCGCGCTGATCTACGATCATTTCAGCCCGATGGTGCTGATGCAGCTCGAGGATTATGGCTTTTGCGAGAAGGGCGAGGGCAATGATTATGTCCTCTCGGGTAAGCTGCGCTACGATCCGGCGACCGGCAAGGGCGTCAATGGCGGCGTGCCCGTGAACACCCATGGCGGCAACCTCAACGAAGCCTATATCATCGGCATGACCCACATCGTCGAGGGCGTCGAACAGGTGCGCGGCACCGCGATCAATCAGGTCAAGGACGCCGAATTCGCGCTCGTTTCGGGCGGCCCGGCGTCGCTCCCCGTCTCCAGCCTCATCCTGCGCAAGGACTGACCCGCATGACCTATGGCCCCGCCCGCGCGCTCCCCGGCGACCAGATCCGCATCACCACCAACCCCGATACCGAGCCCTTCTGGCAGGCGGCGAAAGAGCATAAGCTCACCGCCTGCAAATGCGGCGAATGTGGCCATTTCCGCATGCCGCCGACCGCGATCTGCCCCGAATGCGGCAGCCGCGCCAAGGAGTGGCCCGCGCTGCCCGGGACCGCGACGGTGTTCAGCTATGCGATCTGTAACAAGAACCCCAAGAATGGCGAGGATTATGTCTATGTCCCCGTCGTCGTCGACCTCGACGGCGCGCCGGGCACCCGCCTGAATGCGAATGTCTCGGGCTGCGATGCCGAGGATGTCCATATCGGGATGAAGGTGACCGTCGACTGGACCCCGATCCAGGACGACTGGGTCCTCCCCAACTTCAAGAAAGCGTAAGCGATGCTCGGCGACCTTCGCATCGTCGAGATCGGCGAGGGCATGGCGGTCCAGGTCGCCGGGCTGATGCTGTCCGAACTCGGCGCCGACGTTTTGAAGGTCGAGCGGCCCGGCGGCGACCCCGCGCGTGGCACCGCGCCCTTCGCCAACTGGAACCGCGGCAAAAAAAGCCTCGCGCTCGATCTCGACAGGCCGGAGGGGCTGGGCACTCTGGACGAACACCTCGCCGGTGCCGACGCGTTGCTCCACCAGTTCACCCCGTCGCGCGCCAAGGCGCTCGGCCTCGACGACGCCAGCCTCGCGGTGCGCCATCCGCATCTCGTCGTCACCGCGATCACCGGCTCGCCCGCGAACCACCCCGATGTCGAACGCAGCGACGACGAACTGCTCGTCGCCGCGCGCGTCGGCGCGATGTACGAGAATGACGGCTACCGCCCCGGCCCGATCGTCTACCGTTATCGGCAAGGCAGCTGGTCCGCCGCGCATCTCGCTGCCGCCGGGCTGCTCGCGCGCCTCGTCATGAGATTGCAAACCGGCCAGGGCGGTCCCGCGCACACGTCGATCTTCCAGGGCTTCCTCGCGACGCTGCCGCTCGTCTGGGCGCGCAACAGCGAGGGGCCGATGCCGAACCCGGTCACCTATCCTCCCGGCGCCCGCCCGATTTCGCAGCAGCTGTTCCAATGCCAGGGCGGCGACTGGCTCCAGATCATGGATCCGACCCGCCAGTTCGATTACGCCACCATGCCGACGATGTGGGACGTCATGGCCGAGGCAGAGGTCGACCTCGAAACCGAGGCCGGTCAAGCCGCCGCCTTCAAGCTCCGCCCGCTCGACAACTGGCTCGCCGACCTTCGCGCCGCCGACATCGCCGCCGAACCGGCCTTTCCGATGGGCGAGATGCTCCGCCACGACGATGTCGAGGCCAACGCCTATGTCGTCGAAGTCGACGATCCCGACCTCGGTCGGACCCGCCAGCCCAATGTCCCGTTCCACACCGACGCCGACCTGCCGCAGGGCCGCCCGGCGCCGCGTCTCGGCGAAGGCGGCGACAGCGTCTGGACTGTCAAACCCGCGCCCGCTTCTAACGCTGCCCCCGCCGAAGTCCTCGAAGGCGTCCGCGTGCTCGACCTCGGCATGTTCCTCGCCGGGCCGATGGGGCCGTCGATGATGGGCGACATGGGCGCCAATGTCATCAAGGTCGAGGCGCTGACCGGCGACCGCATCCGCTTCATGCATCGCTATTATCAGGCCGCGGCGCGCAGCAAGCGCAGCCTCGCGCTCGACCTCACCAGGCCCGAAGCGCAGCCGATCCTCGAACGGCTGATCGTATGGGCCGAACTCGTCCACCACAATATGCGCTTCAAGGGTGCCGCCAAGCTCGGCCTCAGCGAAGAGGGCATCCGCAACTATAATCCCGACGTCGGATTCAACTATGCCAGCGCCTATGGCCAGCGCGGCGTGCGCGGCAACTGGCCCGGCTATGACTCGATCTTCAACGCGATCGCCGGCTGGGAATTCGAAAATGGCGGCGAAGGCAACAAACCCATCTTCAACCGCCCCGGCACGATGGACGTTTCCACAGCGCAAAGCTGTCTCGTCGAACTCATGGCCTCGCTCTATGCCAGGCGCACGACGGGGCGTGGTTACACGACGCAGACCTCGCTGCTCGGCATGGCCGCCTTCACTCAAGGCGAACGGTTGATCGGCGCCGACGGCCAACTCACCGAAACCTATCACCTCACCAGCGACCAGACCGGCTTTTCGCCTTACCACCGCATCTTCGAATGCGTCGACGGATGGGTCGCGGTCGCCGCGCTCAAGCCCGACCAGCAGGCCGCGATGCGCGATCTGCTCGGCGACGATTTCGTAGTGGCCGCGAAAGCCCGCGACGCCGACGACCTGATCGCCGCACTCGAAGCCGCAGGGGTGCCCTGCGACGCGGTCAATTTCGAAAATGCGATGCACCGCTTCTTCGACGATCCGCGCAATCGCGAACTGAACCTCGTCTCGGTGCTGCCGCAACCGCTCTACGGCATCGTCGAGCAACCCGGCGCCTTCTGGAACTTCGGCGACACCCCCGTCGTCTTCAAACGCTGCTGCCCCGCGGTCGGCGAGCATAGCGACGAAATCCTGCGCGAAATCGGCTATTCGGACGAAGAGATCGCGGCGTTCCGCGAAGCGAAGATCGTCGGATGACCCCGCACGACCTCCTCCCGCCGGGCCTCGCGTCGGCGGTCGAAAACGCCAGCGGCGCGCGCGTTGTCGCGGTTCGCCCGCGCGGTGGCGGCGGCGCCTCGCGCGAAGGCGCCGAACTCGATCTTCAATGGCCCGACGGCCGCACCGCCAGCGCCTATATGAACTACGACGTCCACAAGGCGGGGGCAGGGGACGACGCCGCCTTCCTACGCGAAGCCGCGGTGCTCCGCGCGCTCTCGGGTCCGCTCGCCCACGCCGGCGTCCGCGTCGCGCCCTATTACGCCTCGGTCCCCGACCAGCGCGCGCTGGTCTGCGGCATGATCCCTGGCAAGGACCGCTTCGGCGCGATCACCGATACCGCCCAGCGCGACACGCTGGCGCAGGACTTCATGGCGCAGCTCGCCGCGCTCCACCGCATCGACGTCACCGCGCACCCGATCGACGGCATGGGGCCGGTCGAACCCGCCGAGGTCTTCATCCGCCGTCGCATCGCCGAACTGCGCGCGGGCAACGGCGGCAAGGGCTGGGACCCGCTGATCCACCTGTCGCTGAACTGGCTCGAAGCCAATATTCCTGCCGATATGCCCGCGCCGGTGATCGTCCATGGCGACGCCGGCCCGGGCAATTTCCTTTACGAAGGCGACAAAGTCACCGCGCTGCTCGACTGGGAACTCGTCCATTATGGCGACCCGATGGCCGACCTCGCGATGCTGGCGCTGCGCATGTTGTTTCAGGGCTTCGTGCCGCTCCCGCAGGCCTTCGCCGCCTATGAGGCCGCAGGCGGCCATAAAGTCGACCTGCCGCGCCTCCGCTATTGGCGGCTGCTGTTCCAGACCAGCTTCGCGCGCCGCTCGCGCTACGACGATCCCGACGCGCCGCCGCCGCCCAATCTCGGCATGAACCTCGTCTATTCGACGATCCACCGCCGCGTCCTCTCGAACGCCTTGGCAGAAGCCGCGGGCATTGCGCTGCCGTCCGTCACAATGCCCGACGCGCCGCCGGGATCGCACGACCGCAGCTTCGCCATCGCGCTCGACGATATTCGTGACACCATCGTCCCGCGCCTCGCCGACCAGCAGGCGGCGGTAAAGGCCAAGGGCATGGCGCGCCTGATCAAATGGTGGCGCGCGATCGAACGTTTTGAACCCGGCTTCCACGCGGCCGAGAAGCAGGAAATCGAAGCCACACTCGGCGCCGAATTCGAAGACTATCGCGCCGCCTGGACGGCCTTTCGCACCGCCGTGGCGGCGGACACCATCGCCACCGCCCCCGCGATCATCCTCTGCAACGCGCACGAGGTGCGCGAGGCGGCGCTGATGGCCGACGCGATGGGCGGCCTCGCGAACACGAAATTTGCCGCGCTCGCATAGCGGCGATCCGACACAATCAGGAAAGGTTTGGGACATGGCTACCGACATTTTGGGATATAAGGGCAAGCGCGTCGTCGTGATGGGCTGCTTCTCGGGCACCGGCGAAGCCGCCGCGCGCGCGCTCGTCGACCTCGGCGCCGAAGTGCATGGCGCCGACATCAAACCCTCGCCGGTCAATCTCGCGAGCTTTACCGAAGTCGACCTCAAGAACCCCGATGCCATCGCGGCGGGTATCGACAAGATCGGCGGCAAGATCGACGCCGTCTTCAACGTCTCGGGCCTGCCGCAGACCTTCCCCGGTGAGGATGTCGTCACCGTCAACTTCCTCGGCATCCGCGCCTGGACCGAGGGATGGATTCCGCACCTCAACCCCGGCGCCGCGATCGTCTCGGTCTCGTCGCTCGGCGGCATGAAATGGCTGACGCGCCAGCCGTTGCTGCGCGAATTCATCGCGATCGAGGATTTTGCCGAGGCGCGTCAATGGTATCTCGACCGTGCCGAGGAAGTGGGCGACCCCTACAGCCTCGCCAAGGAAGCGATCAACACCTGGACGCAGGTCCGCGCCCCCGACCTGATCGGTCGCGACATCCGCATCAACTGCACCATGCCCAGCCCGATCGACACCCCGATGCTCGGTGAATTCCGCAAAGTGGCGGGCGACGCGGTGCTCGGCGCCTTCGCGAAGGCCAAGGGCCGCTATTCGACCGCCGAGGAACAGGCGCTGCCGCTGATCCTGCTCAACAGCGACGCCGCGAGCTTCATCAGCGGCGTGTGTTTGCCCGTCGACGCGGGCCTCGCGGGTGGTTTGGCGACCGGCGTACTCGACATCCAGAAGATGATCGCGGAAGCGGCGGGCTAATGTTCCCCTCCCGCTTGCGGGAGGGGTTAGGGGAGGGCCTGTGACCTCGCCAACCCTCCCCGCTGCGACTAGCGAGCAAGCTCGCAAGTCTCGCTGCCCCTCCCGCAAGCGGAAGGGGAAATATCTCTCACCCCCGCGCGCCCAGCATCATCGCGATGCTATGCGCCGCCGCCGCCTTCAGATCGGCATAGCCGACACCGTCCGAATGGCTGCTCATCGGCCCGATCGCCGACAGGCGCTCGAGGATCATCAGCACCGTGCCCGCGCACGACCGCGGCGACAGGTGCGCGGGTGTCCGTCCTGCGGCCTGCGCGCGTACGACCTGCTGGCTGATCGCATCCATCATCGGACGCGCCTGCGTCATGCGCGCCTCATAGAAACGCGCATCGCCCTCCTCGGCCGCGAGGTTGCGCACGACGAAGATCGTCCGGTTGCGATTCCAGATGCCGGTATATTCCTCGACGAACGCCGCCGCAGCTTCCTCGGCACCGGGGGCCAGCCAGTCGCGCGCGACCACCGCTTCGAGCGCGGGCGAGGTCTGGCTCGCATGCTCGAGCGCCGCCAGCACCACCTCGGGCACCCCTTTGAAATAGACATAGAAGGTTGCGGGCGACGTCTGCGCTGCGCGCGCGACGTCGACCACCGACACGTCGCGCAATCCGTGCGTTTCGAGCAGGTCGACCGTTGCCTCGATCAGTTGTTGCCGTGTCCGCTGCCCCTTTGCGCCGAGCTTGCGCTCGGGCGGGGTCGGTGCCGTCGTAATAGCCTGTGTCTGCGTCAAATAGGTGATCCTGCCCCGAAATCTTGCCGCCATCCTAACAGCGGGGTTGCGATATGGCAAAAAATTGACGTATCGTCAAAAATGAAACGAAAAGACCAAAAATCAGGGGATTCGGGATGGAAGGGCTGAGCGGCAAGGTCGCCGTCGTAACCGGCGCGTCAAAAGGAATGGGACGACATTTCGTCGCCGCGCTTGTCGCGGCGGGCGTGAAGGTCGCGTGCCTCGCACGTCCGTCGGAGGAGTTCGAGACCCTCGCCGCCGAATATGGCGATGCCGTGCTGCCGATCGCCTGCGATGTCGCCTCGTCGGAGGCGGTGAACGCCGCCGTCGCGCAGACGGCCACCCATTTCGGCCGCATCGATGTCGTCGTTGCCAATGCCGCCATCTTCCACCCCTTCGCCTTCGAAGCGGGCAGCGACGAGATGATCCGCAGCCATATCGACATCAACATCCTCGGCGTTTCCTGGCTGATCCGCGCCGCGATCCCGCATCTGCGCGCCACCAAGGGTCAGGTCATCGCGATCAGCAGCGAGTCGGTGAACATGCCGTTCCCGATGCTGGCGCTCTACGCCGCGACCAAGGCGGCGGTCGAAACCCTCTGCCATGGCCTCCGCGACGAACTGCGCAGCGACGACATCCGCGTCACCGTGCTGCGCTCGGGGTCGGTCAAGGGCGGGTCGGGCGGCAAGAGCTGGTCGCAGGAAACCGTCGCCGCCTTTTACAAAAAGATCGTCGAAACCGGCCATGCGTCGATGACGGGCGAGGGCGCGACCCCCGAATCGATGGCAAAGGCTTTGCTCTCGGTCATCGGCCTGCCGGCCGACATCGGCGTCGACCTGATCGAGGTCCGCGCCGCACAGGTCGGGGTGCCCGAGGGCGCCAAGGCGATCGCGGGCTAGGGTGACACCGCGCCGCAATCTTCCGCTCATCATCGGCGCGCTCTGGATCGCCGAGGTCACGGGCTCGTTCGAGACCGCGATGATCCTCGCCGCGCTCAAGAAGCTGATCGAGGATTTCGGCAACCCCGCGATGGTCGGCTGGCTGATCACCGGCTATCTGATCGTCGGCGCGGCGATCGCCGCGATCGTCGGGCGTCTCGGCGACCTGTTCGGGCGGCGGCAGGTGCTCGTCGTGGTGCTGGTCATCGGCGCGGTCGGCTCGCTGATCAGCGCGCTGTCGACCAATTTCCCGGTGCTCCTTGCGGGGCGCCTGATGCAGGGCGTCACCGGCGCGATCCTGCCGCTGTGCATCGGTCTCGTCCACGAAAATGCCGGCAAGGACCGCGCGCCGATGGCGATCGGGCTGATGATATCGGGTGCCTCGATCGGCACCGCGGCGGGGCTCGTCGTCGGGGGCGTGATCGTCGACAATTTCAGCTGGCACGGCGTCTTCTTCGCCAGCGCGGGCCTCTGCACCGTCTCCGCGGTCGCGATCGCCGGCCTCTTGCCACGCTCGCCGCGCCAAGCCGCGAGCCAACCCGTCGACTGGCTCTCTGGCCTTGCCTTCGCGCCCGGCGTCGCACTTGTCCTCGTCTATTTCACCATGGGCAAGGACTGGGGTTGGGCCGCCCCGCTGCCGCTCGCGGCGCTCGGCGCAGGGATATTGCTCACCCTCTGGTGGTTGCGCGCCAGCCTCGCCAGCCCGAATCCGTTGATCGCGGTGCGCAGCTTTTCGGACCGCACCATCGCGGTCGGCAGCGCGGTGACCGCGCTCGTCGCGATGAGCACACTCCAGATCACCGTCTTCTTCTCGCTGCTGATGCAGGCGCCGCTCTGGACGATCGCCGGCCTTGGTT
Organism: Sphingopyxis sp. Root1497; assembly: GCF_001427085.1. Lineage (NCBI taxonomy): Bacteria > Pseudomonadati > Pseudomonadota > Alphaproteobacteria > Sphingomonadales > Sphingopyxidaceae > Sphingopyxis > Sphingopyxis sp. Root1497. The sequence goes on along the minus strand of NZ_LMGF01000004.1, from coordinate 114,473 downwards.
TCACCGCGACGCTCGCGGGCGTCGCCAAGCTGCCGTCGAACCTCAGCTCGGTCTTCGCCGGGCCACTCGGCGGCTGGCTCGCGGCGCGCGGTGGTGGACGTTTTGCGCTGATCGCGGGCGGGATCGTGACGGTCTCCGGCTGGCTGCTCTGGTTCGTCATGGATGTCGACAGCTTCGGGAAGGTCGTCGTCCAGCTCATCGTCATCAGCTTCGGCACCACCATGCTCTTTTCGGTCGCCCCGACGATCATCGCCCAGGCCTCGCCGCCCGAACGGATCAGCGAGATTTCGGGCCTGCTCACCGTCATCCGCCAGCTCTTCATGGGCATCGGGGCGCAGATGGTGACCACGCTGCTGGCCGTCGACATCGCTCGCCGTGGCAAGGAAAGCTATCCGTCGCCCTTCGCCTACGACATCACCGTCATCGTCATCGCCGCGCTGTGCACCGCCGCCGTGCTGGTCGCATTGCTGCTGCCAAAGACGGCGGCTGCCGCAGGCGGAGAAGGCCGTGATCGTGCATGATCTGACGGGCAAGGTCGCCGTCATCACCGGCGGCGGGCGCGGCTTTGGCAAGGCGTTCGGCATGGCGCTCGCGGAGCGTGGCGCCCGGGTGGTGCAGCTCGATCTCGACGAAGCTGCGGCAAAGGCGGCGGCCGCCGAAATCGGCCATGGCGCCGAGGCTGTCATGGTCGATGTCGCGGACGAGGAGGGCGTTCACGCCGCGATGGCCGACATCGCCGATCGTCATGGCGGCATCGATATCTTGATCAACAATGCCGGCATCCATTCGGCCGAAGCGAATGAATTCATCGGTAAACTCGGTACCGCACGCACGCGGCAAATGTTCGAGGTCAATGTCTGGGGCGTTGTCTATTGCACGCTCGGTGCGCGACCCTTCATGACCGGGCGCGAGGGCGCATCGATCGTTAATATCGCCTCGATGGCGGCCTATGGCGCGCAAAAGGCCTATGGCGTCTCGAAGCTCGCGGTGCGCGGCCTGACTGTCTCCTTCGCGAACGAACTCGCGCCCGAGGGCATCCGGGTCAACGCAATCGCGCCGGGACTGATCTTCACCGACACCATCCGCGCCGAACTGCCGCAGCCGGTGGTCGACCATGTGATGGCGATGCAGATCATCCAACGCGAAGGCGAGGAGCGCGACATCGTCGAGGCGATGCTGTGGCTCGTGTCGCCGGGCGCAAGCTTCGTCGCCGGCGAAACGCTCCGCGTCAGCGGCGGTGCCACGCTCCAGGTTTGAACTTCCAAGATCGTTTTGCAGGAAAATCGATGCGACCACTCCCCGAACTTACCCCCGAAAACACCGCCTTCTGGACCGGCGGCGCGCAAGGCGAACTCATCATCGCCTTTTGCGGCGATTGCGATCATGCGATCCATCCGCCCCAACTCGTCTGCCCGAAGTGCTGGAGCGAAGCGGTTGAATTCAAAACGGTTCCCGGCACCGGTACCGTCTATACCTACACCGTGAACCACCAGCAGTGGATGCCCGATATGCCGGTGCCTTTCGCGCTCGCAGTGGTCGATCTCGACGGCGCCCCGGGCGTTCGCGTCACCGCCGAGGTGGTGAACACCGACCCAGAAACCGTCAGGATAGGGCAGGCCGTGCGCGTGGCCTTCGCCAACGTCGACGATGTCTGGTTCCCCCAGTGGGAGCCTGCGCAATGACCCTCGACGCCGCCATCACCGGCGTCGGCATGTCCGACATCGGCCGCAAGACGAACCGCCCTGCGATCCTCCATCTCGCCGAGGCCGCTCGCCGCGCGCTCGAATGCGCGGGGCTGACCAAGGACGATATCGACGGCATCTCGACCTATCCGGGCAAGGCCGACAATTCGCCCGGCATGTCGCCGCTCGGCACCGGCGAGGTGCGCAACGCCCTCGGCCTCAAGACCCGTTGGCACAGTGCTGTCCCCGACGGTCCGTCGCAGATGGCACCCATCCAGGTCGCGGCCATGGCGGTCGCGACCGGGCAGGCGCGCCATGTCCTCTGTTTCCGCGCGCTCACCGAAAGCAGTTCGCAGACCGCGACTCGGCGCGCCAGCATCCCCGGCGCCGGCCGCGCCCGGCTCGGCGGCTGGTACAGCTACCTCGTCCCTGCCAATGCGATGTCGGCGTCGAACTGGGCCGGCTGGATGGCGCAGCGCTATTTCCATGAATTCGGCATGACCCGCGAGCATCTCGGTCTTGTCGCGACGGGCCAACGCGCCTTTGCGCAGCAAAACCCCTCTGCCGTCATGCGCACCCCGCTGACGATAGACGAGTATCTCGGCGCCCGGATGATCTCGTCGCCGCTCGGCCTGTTCGACTGCGACGTGCCGATCGACGGCGCCTGCGTCGTGATCGTCTCGGCCGCCGACGCCGCCAAGGACTGCGCGCGCGCACCGTTGACGATCGAGGCGATGGGCTCCGCGCTGGGTTCGCAGGAAACCTGGGACCAGCGGACCGACCTCACAACGATGGGCGCGCACGACAGCGCCGCCGACATGTGGAAACGCACCGACCTGAAGCCCGCCGATGTCGACATGCTCGCGCTCTACGACGGCTTCAGCATCTTCGTGCCCTATTGGCTCGAAGCGCTCGGCTTCTGCGGCCATGGCGAAGCGAAGGATTTCATCGCCGAGGGCAATATCGGCCCCGGCGGGCGCTTCCCGGTCAACACCGGCGGCGGGCAGTTGTCGGGCGGGCGGCTGCACGGCTTCGGGTTGCTGCACGAGGCGTGCATGCAGCTTTGGGGGCAGGCCGACGGACGTCAGGTCGCCGACGCCAAGGTCGCGGCGTGCGGCATGGGCGGCGGATTTATCGCGGGCTCGATGCTGCTGCGGCGGGATTGAAATCCAGCGATGGAAAAAGGGTCTGTGTCCCCGCGAAGGCGGGTACCCATCTCCGGTCGGTTCAAAGTGGCGCCGGCCGGTGATGGACTCCCCCATTCGCGGGAGCACGGGTTCTTTTTCTAAGCTTGAATATCGACCCAGCGCCGCTCGTCGCTCGCGCGCACCGCCGCTTCGACCACCTCCTGCACATGCAATCCCTGCGCGAAATCGGGCGCCGCCATACCCTCGCCATTGATCGCATCGCGCATCGCCGCAAAGATCGACGCGAGCGCGAACAGCCCGGTCTCGGGGCGCTCGGCCACCGCATGGCAACCCGCCACCGCCCGATAGTCCGCCTCGACCATAATCTCGTCCATTGCCGCCGTGCCCAGCGCCGCATCGCGCGTTCCGAACAATCGCGTATCATGCGCCATCGGAAACACCGGCGCGCGCGCTTCGAGGCGTCCCTTCGACCCCCAGACCGAAAAGCGGAACCCCTCGCCGCCGATCTTGCCCCAGTTCGCCTCCAGCCGCGTTGGCAACCCCGATGCGTGGCGCAGCAACAGCGACGCCCGGTCGGGCACCGCCGGACGGATGGTCTCCCCGTCCAGCGGCCACGCCCTCAACGCCAGCGACTGGTCCGCCGTCACCGACGCCACCGGCCCGAAAAAATGCACCAGCAGGTGCAGCATATGGCTGCCCAGATTGCGCCCCGCGCTCGCGCCGTTGGCGGGATCGGCGAACCAGACATAGCCCGGCACATTGGTCTGCGCGGCGCTGAACAACGGCACCTCGAACGCGATATCGGCACCGAAGACTTCGCCGAGCCAGCCGGCGTCGACCATCGCCTTCATCTGCACCATCGCCGGCACCGCCTGCATGAAGGCATCGACCACCGCGACCGTCCCGGCCTTCCGCCAGGCGTCGGTCATCGCCCGCGCGTCGCTCAGGTCCTTGGCGAACGGGATGCCGTTATAGACATGCTTGCCCGCGCCGAGCGCCGCCATCACCATATCGTAACGCAGCGGCGGGCGGGTGCCGCAATCGACGATGTCGATGTCTGGGTCGGCGGCCATCTCGCGGAAATCGTGGAACGCCCGCGCCACGCCATAATCCGCCGCCGCCTTCGCCGCGGTCTCGGGCCGCGAGGTACAGATCGCGGTGACCTCGATCCCGTCGAGACTACGCCAAGCCGGGAGGTGCGCCTTGGCGCCCCAGGCGGCGCTGATGATGCCGACGCGAAGGGGAGGGGGCATGACCGTCGCGCCCTCAGGCGATCGCCTTCTTGTTTTTCAGATCCTCGATCCGGTCCCACTCGAGCCCGAGTTCCATCAGGAACAGCTCGGTATGCTCCGACGCCTCGGGCGCGCGGCTATTCTCGACGCCTTCATGGTTGAACTGCACCGGGTTCGCGACGAGCCGGATCGGCGCGCCGCCGTCGGCACTTTCGACCTCGAAGATCAGGTCGTTGGCCAGCACCTGCTCGTCGCTCGCGACATCATGGACCGACTGATAGGCGGCCCATTGCCCCCGCATCGTCTTGAGATGCTGGATCCAATAGGCGTAAGGCTGCGCCGCGATCGCCGCCTTGACCAGCGGATAGGCCTCGGCCGCATTCGCCATGATCGCCTCGGCGGTCGAGAAGCGTTCGTCCTGCGCCGCTTCGGGGATGCCGAGATGCCCGAATACATCCTCGATATAGGGTCCGGGCGACAGCACGGTGAGATTGATGAACTTGCCGTCTGCCGTCTTGAACACCCCCATGAAGGGGTTGGTGCCGACCGACTGCCCGCCACCGGGCATCAGATTTTCGAACGGGTCTTTGCCCAGTTCCATCGCGACGTCGACCGAACAGGCGGTCGCCCAGATTCCAGAGGACAGCAAGGACACATCGACCTCGGTCGCCTCGCCGGTGCGTTCGCGGTGGAACAAGGCCGCGGCGATGCCGCCCGCGATGTTCATGCCGCCGATCGTGTCGCCATAGGCCGGCCCCGGCTGGGTCAGCGGCCCGTCGAGTTCTTTCGGCGTCACCAGCACCGCCGACCCGCCGCGTGCCCAATAGGCCGTACTGTCGAAGCCGCCCTTGTCGCGCTCGGGCCCCTTGTCGCCGAACGCGCTGCCGCGGACATAGATGATGTCGGGGTTCGCGGCGCGGATATGCTCGATATCGATCCCGAGTTTTTGCCGAGCCGAGGGCAGGTAGTTGGTCAGGAAGACGTCGGAGGTCTTCGCGATCTCATAGAGCAGTTCGCGGCCTTCCTCGGTCGAGATATCGATCCCGACGCTGCGCTTGCCGCGATTGGGATGCTGCATCAGCGACGATCGCTGCGGATTGACCGCGAGCCGCTGCAGCATCTGGATGCCGCGCTGCGCGTCGCCGCGTACCGGATGCTCGATCTTGATCACATCGGCGCCCCAGTCGGTCATCACCCCGCCCGCCGCCGGAACGAAGGTGAATTGCGCGACCTCGAGGACGCGAATGCCGGACATCACTTTGGTCATGGCTCGTCCCCTTATTCGGCGTGGAAGCCGATGACCTTCTGGTAGGTGAATTCGTTCAGGCCCTCTTCGCCATATTCGCGGCCGTAGCCCGAGCGCTTGATGCCGCCGAACGGCGCGTCGGACTGCATCGTCCCGGCACCGCCGTTGATCCCGACCCCGCCGGTACGCAGCTTCAGCGCCATGCGGTACGCCTGTCCCGCATCGGCCGAGTAGATCGCCCCAGACAGCCCGAAATCGCTGTGGTTGGCCATCGCGATCGCGTCGTCGTCATCGTCGTAGCCGATCACCGCGCCGATTGGGCCGAACACCTCTTCCTGCGCGAGACGGCTGTCGTTCTTCACATTGTCGAACAAAGTCGGCTCGTAATAATAGCCCTTGTCGAGCCCCTCGGGCCGCTTGCCGCCCGCGACCAACGTTGCGCCTTCATCCTGTGCGATCGCGACATAATCCTCGGTGCGCTTGCGCGCGACTTCGCGGATCAGCGGGCCGTAATTGACCGTGGGATCGGCCGGATTGCCGATCTTGAGATGGCCGAGCATCGCCTGCATCGCCGCGACGAACTGCGGGCGGATGCTGTTGTGGACGATGTGGCGCGTGGTGAGCGCGCAGCCCTGGCCGCCATGCGTCGTGAAGCCCATGATCCCAGCCGCCGCGGCCTTGGAGATATCGGCATCGGCGCGCACGATCAGCGCCGACTTGCCGCCAAGCTCCATCACGATGCGTTTCAGCGTCGGCGCCGCCTGCGCCTGGATCATCGCCCCGACCTTGTCCGACCCGGTGAAGTGGACGAGGTCGACGCGCGGGTCGGTGGTCAACAATTTGCCCGTCTCGATATCGCCGGTGACGATGCTCAGCACACCCTTGGGCAGTCCGACCTCGTCGGCGATCTCGCCGAGGATCAACGCTTCCATCGGGGTGTAGGGGGAGGGCTTGAGCACCACGGTACAACCGACCGCGAGCGCCGGGATCACCTTGCCGATGTTGAGAAAGAAGGGGAAGTTGTACGGCGAGATCGCCGCGACCACGCCCACCGGCTCGCGGCTAACCACTCCGGTGCCCAGCGTCGTGCGGCCCTGTGCATTGGGGGTCAGCTCGACCGGCAGCGACGAGACGGCGGGGCGTGAGGCGACCTCGATCGTCCGCCGCGCATGTTTCATCGGGATGCCGTACTGCAGGAACTCGGCGAGCATCCGCGTCGCGCCGGCCTCCGCGACGATCATGTCGACGATCGCCGCCTTGCGCGCGTCGAGCGCATCGAGGAAACGCGTCAAGATCGCCTGGCGCTGGGCGACGGGCATATAGGCCCAGTCACCCTGGTCGAACGCCGCACGCGCCGCGCCGATCGCGGCATCGACCTGCGCCGCGCTACCCACCGGCGCCTCGATCAGCAGGCTTTCGTCGGCGGGGTTGATCACCGCCTCGCGCTGGTCGGTCTTCTGCCACTCGCCGCCGACATAGATGGCGTCGTCATATTTCAAAAAGGCCATGGTCTTGTTCCTGTCAGGCGGTTTTTGTGTCCCAGACGATCGGCAGGTTGCGGATCGACAACAGCCCCGGGATCACCGTGGTATCGGCGCCGGGCTTGAGGCGGAAGGGCGGCACGCGCGACAGCCATTCGGCGAGCAGCACGCGCAGCTCGCGCCGCGCCAGATGCGCGCCGAGGCAGATATGCACTCCGCCGATCAGCGTGAAATGGCGGTTGTTCTTGCGTTCGGGGTCGAAATCGCGCGGGCAGGCGAATTGATTTTCGTCGAAATTGCCCGAGCTGTTGATGCAGGCGATCCAGTCGCCTTCTTTCAGGTCGACGCCGTGCCAGGTGAAATCCTTCTTGATCCGGCGCCCGCTGTTGACCAGCGGCTGGACGCGCAAAAATTCCTCGACCGCGCTGTTGATGATCTCCGGATTGGCGCGGATGCGCGCCTGTAGTTCGGTGTCGAGCGCCATGCGGCGGAACATCTGGCTGATCGTCGAGGCGACGGTGTCGAGTCCGCCGAGCCACAGGAACCAGGTCGTACCGATGGTCTCGTCGGGGGTCAGCGGTTTCCCGTCCATCTGGCCGTTGGCGATATAGCTGCCCAGCGTCTCGTCGGGGTTCGCCTGCTTCTCGGCGATGAAGCCGCGAAGATAGGCGAGGATGCCCTTCACCGCCTCGGCCTTGGCGCCGATGTCGGGGTTGTGCAGGATCGCATATTCCCATTCGAGGAACTGGTCGAACATGCTGAAGGGGAAACCCATCAGGTTCAGGAAGACGCGGACCGGGTAGATGCGCCCGAAGTCATAGGCGATATCGACCTCGCCGTCCTTGACCACGGCGTCGATCATCTCGCTGACGATCGCGCGGATCTTCGGCTCCATGTCGTTCATCGCGACCGGGGTAAACCAGGGGTTCAGGAAGCGGCGATAGCGGCCATGGTCGGGCGGATCGATGCCGAGCGGGATCGACGGAAAGGTCTCGCCCGCCAGCGCCTGGAACTGCGCCGCGCCCTCGGTCGAGAAGATGTCGTTGTCCTCATAGACGCGGCGGATGTCGTCATAATGCGACACCGTCCAGGCGCCATGCTGGCGACCGCTCGTCGGCCAGGGGTAATAGAGGATGCGCGGCACGTCGGGGTCGCGCATCACATCGGCGGGCAGATACGGGTCGGGCAGATCATAGGCGATCTGGCCCTGCGCAAAGCGCGTGTCGAGCACCCGGTCTGCCGGCACATGCGCGGGCACCGGCGGGGCATCCGCCGGGGCATGCGCGATCGGACAGCGGGAGAGCGTCGTCTCGGTCATGATATCCTCCGCTCAGGCCGACGCGAACATGCGTTCGATGTCGCCCGACGTCACCGGACGACGCGCCTGACCGATCGCGTCCATGCTGTCGGTCTTGAGCCCGCCGAGGTTGTGGCGCGGGCTGACATCGACATCCTTGCCCAGCTCGCGCAGGTGCGCGACGGTGCAATTCTGGCGCCCGCCGTTCAGCGCAAAGGCGTCGAAGCTGTATTCGCGCATCGCGTTGAGGTGGGTGATCTTGTCGACCACATTCTTCTCCAGCCCATTGACCGATGCCCACAGATATTCGGGGACATTGGGCCACACCGTGTCCGAATGCGGATAATCGCATTCGTAGGCGATCATGTCGGTGTTCATATATTCCAGATTCTTCACCCCGAATTGGTCGTCGATGAAGCAGCAGATAATGTGGCGCTTGAACAGGTCCGACGGCCGTTCGCCGTTGAAGTCGGTGTAGGTCCATTCATGATGATGTTCGTGCGTGAAATCGGCGCGCTCGAGGAAATAGGGGATCCAGCCGATGCCGCCCTCGCTCAGCGCCATGCGCAGATCGGGATAACGCTGCCAGAATTTCGCGAAGGTCCAGTCGGCCGCCGAATTGGCGATCGAGATCGGCATCGCGGTGATCCATGCGTCGATCGGGCTTTCGGGCGAGGGATGCATCGCGCGCGCGCCGGTGCCGATATGACAGTTGATCACCATCTTGTAGTCGCTGCACGCCTTCCAGAAGGGCTCCCAATATTCGTTATGGATGCTCGGCAGGCCGATGTTCGACGGATTGTCGGAGAAGCTGACGGCATGGACACCAAGGTCGCTCATCCGCTTCAGTTCGGTCAGCGTGTCGTCCATGTTCCACATCGGAATCAGGCACATCGGGATGAAACGCCCGGGCGCGGTCGCGCACCATTCCTGCACGTGCCAGTCGTTCCACGCGCGGCAGGCGAGCAGCGCCTCCTCGGGATCCTTCTGCGCCATCGACACGAAGGTCCCGCCGGCAAAGCTCGGCATCGTCGGAAAGTTGAGCGAGGCGAGCACGCCATTGGCGTTCATGTCGTCGACGCGGAGTTTCGGGTCATAGGTGCCGGGGCGGAGCTGCGCGAAGGCGCTCGGCTCCATGCCATATTCGCTGCGCGGGCGGCCGACGACGGCGTTGAGGCCGATGGTCGGGAAACGCTGACCGTTCCACGACCAGATATCCTTGCCATTGTCTTGGACGATCCGCGGCGCGCGGTCCTTCTTGCCCTCGGGATAGTGGCGGATAAAAGCCTCGGGGGGTTCGACCGCATGATCGTCGACGCTGATGATCACCATATCGTCCATCTGCATGGCGACTCTCCTCTTCCAGTTGATTTATCGTTGGGCGCATCATCGCAAAAATTGACGATGTGTCAACTCTTGGTTTATGACCTAGTGTAATAACTGGGAGAGAGACATGATTGCGCGAACGCTGCCGGTGATCGACCGGGACAATCAGGCCTATTGGACATGGGGCCGCGACGGCAAGCTCGCGATCCACCGCTGCGCCGACTGCGAATATTATGTTCATCCGCCGGTGCCCTTTTGTCCGCGCTGCGAAAGCCGCAACGTCGCGCCGCACGCGGTGTCGGGACGGGGCAGGGTGGTTACCTTCACCGTCAATCACAAGGCTTGGGTACCCGACCTGACCGAACCCTATGTCCTCGCGCTGGTCGCGATCGCGGAGCAGGACGATGTCCGCATTCCCTGCAACATCGTTGAATGTCCGCCCGACGCAGTCGATTTCGACATGGAGGTCGAGGTCGTCTTCGAACCCGCCGAGGATTTGTGGATACCCCTCTTCCATCCGGTGCAATCATGACCCGTTTCGCCGAGAAAAACACCGCGATCACCGGCGTCGGTATGTCCGAAGTCTCGCGCGGCGCGACCAGGTCGGCGCTCGGACTCACCGTCGATGCCGCGCTCGAAGCGATCGCCGACGCCGGACTGACTCGCGCCGACATCGACGGCATCGCGACCTGGCCCGGCGAGAAAGCCGACGGCTCGGGCTTCTCGCCGGTCGGCTGCGCGGCGCTGCAGGATGCGCTGCGGCTCGAAGTCGGCTGGTACGGCGGCGGCGGCGAGGCACCCGGCCAATATGGCGCGGTGTTCAACGCGATCGGTGCGATCGCCGCGGGCCTCTGCCGCAACGTCCTGATCTTCCGCACCATGTACGAGGCAACCGCGCGCAAGACCGCCTATGCCAATTCCTTGCTGCGTGAAGGCCAGCGTCAGGCCGGCCCCTTTGCCTGGTACGCGCCCTATTACACCTATGCCGCCGCGCTCCAGCAGGCGCTGTTCTTCAACCTCTATGTCCACAATAGCGGCATAAAGCCCGAGCAGGTCGGCCAGATCGCGGTCAACCAGCGCCGCAACGCCGCGCTCAATCCGAACGCGATCTACAAGACCCCGATCACCATCGACGATTATCTCGCGTCGCCGCTGATCGCGACCCCGCTGCGGATCTACGATTGCGACGTGCCGATCGACGGTGCCGCCGCGATCATCGTGTCGCGCATGGACGTCGCGCGCGACCTGAAGAATCCGCCGATCCGCATCGAGGCGATCGGCTCGTCGATGCGCTACCGCAACAGTTGGACCCAACTGGCCGAACTCGACACGCAGGCGCAGCCCAAGGTTGCCGAGATGCTATGGAGCCGCACCGACCTCAAGCCAGCTGATGTCGACGTCGCGCAACTCTACGACGGTTTCAGCTTCCACACGATCAACTGGCTCGAAAATTTCGGCTTCTGCGAACGCTATGGTGCCAAGGACTTTATCGACGGCGGCCACCGCATCGCGCTCGACGGCGACCTGCCCGTCAACACCGGCGGCGGCGCGATGTCGGGCGGTCGCCTCCACGCCTATGGCGCGGTCCACGAAGCCTGCACCCAGCTCTGGGGCCGCGCCGGGGCGCGGCAGGTAAAGGGCGACCCGCAGGTCTGCGCCACCTCGACCTCGGGCGGCCCGCTCGCGGGGGCGATGCTGCTGGTGCGGGATTGAAGCAGCGCGTCCCGGACATATAAACGTCGTCATTGCGAGCGCAGCGAAGCAATCCAGGGCGGTTTACGCCTACTCTGGATTGCCGCGTCGCTTCGCTCCTCGCAATGACGATCCAGACAGAAGTCGGTTTCACTGCTGCCAGACGATCTCGCCGCCGATCATGGTCAAACCAACGGTCCCCAACGCGCCCATATCCTGGGGCCAGTCATACAATATCAGGTCCGCTGGAGCCCCGATCGCAAGCGCGCCCTGATACAGCGCCAAAGCCTCCGCCCGCCCGACGGCTTCGCTCTCCCCGATGATGTCGCCCCCGCGCGTCCGCCGATCGGTCGCCGCCCGCAAAGCCACCCAAGGATTGGCATCGCCATAAGGCGCGTCCGAACCCCCAAGCACTCGCACCCCGCCGCGCGTCAGCGAACCCAGCCGATAGAGATCGCCAAGATCGTCCGCCTCCATCTGTGACAGATAGCGATCGCCGCGGTCGTGAATGAAATTCGGCTGCGTCACCACCGTCAATCCTGCCGCCGCGATATCGCCGATCAGGCTGTCGGCGATCATCCCGCCATGCTCGATCCGGTCGCCCGTCTGCGCCCCGCCTGCCACAACCAACGCTTCCAGATAAAAGACCAGTTCGCCCAGCGTCACGCAATGCGCCGCCACATTGCGTCCCAAAGCGCGCGCCGCCGCAATCCGCCGCGCGACCGCGTCCACCGGAGGCAAATCATTCTCGTCGAGCAGCAGTTTCACTGGCCCCAGCACATAGCCTTCACTCGCGGGTAGCTCCTCGCTCCCCATCATCACCAGCCGCTGCGGCATCGCCCCCGCGAGCAGCGCAGCCTCGGCAGGCCCGTTCGATGCCCCCGCATCGGTGACGCCCGTCACGCCCCACTCGGCCAGCTTCATACCCAAGGCCGCGAGCGACGGCGGCGCCCCGCCGATCCGCCCGCGCAGCCAGCCATCGCCGCGCCAAATCCGTCCGTTCGCCAGCCCATCAGCATCGCGCTCGACGCAATCGGGGAAGGGCGGTTCGCCGAGTTGCGCCAGTCCCGCGCTGTTGAGCAGCCAATAGCCGCCCGTCCGATCCTGTACCCGCAACGGATGATCGGGCAGCCAGGCGTCAAGCAAGACCCGGTCGGGCAAGCCGGCCACCCGCTCGTCATAGCCGATCGCGCGCACCCATGTTCCGGGGGCCCCGGCTCCGGCGCGCAGCCTGGCGACCACCGCCCCGACCGTCCGGCAATCGGCGAGATCGACCGACTCCATCCGCGCCGCCGTCGCCAGCAAGTGGAGGTGATGATCGTGCAGACCCGACCCCAAAGTCAGCCCGTTGGCATCGATCTCGGGCCCATGGCCATCCACCGCCGCGCCGAGGGCCGCGATGCATCCATCCCGAACGGCGACGGCGAGCGGCCCGCCATCGGCGCCGCGCGCATTGCGGAGGATCAGGTCGAACCGCTCGCTCATGCCATCGCCTTGGCGAAAGTCGCGGCGGTGCGGGCGAGCGAAACATCGAGCAACCCGCACTTATCCGCCGCCAACGCCTCCAGCGCCAGCGTCGCCGCGGTCAGCCCGGTCAACGGATCGGCCAGCGCGTCGCCGATGAACTGTGGTCGGTTGTCCTCCCACCGCACCAGCCCGCCCGCCGCGGCGCAATCGTCGCCGAAACCGACCCGCATCGCGGCATCGCCCGACCAGCCATGCGCGGTGATCGCGATCCACAACAGGTCGGGATTGATCGCAAACAGCCGCGCCTCATCCAGCCCCAGTCGCGCCAGCGCGTGCGGCCGCGCCGAGGTGATCAGAACGCGCGCCTCGCCGATCATCGCCAGCAGGTCCGGGCCGTCGAGCGCCATGACCAGATGTCGCTTGCCACCGTTCAGCCGCTTGTCGAGGTGCGCCGTATGCAGCCGGGTCGGGTCGGGGCGCCCGGGGCTTTCGACCTTGACCACCGCATAGCCCGCCTCGGCGAGCAGCGCCCCGCAATAGGGCCCCGCCCACAGCGCCGACAGGTCGACGATGATGCCGTCGCTGGGCTTGCCGGACCCGAGGTCGGAAACCGCCAGTGGCTCCGCTTCGCCGACCCGCGCCACCGGCATATGCAAGTCGATGGCCCCGGCAACCACCACGCCCGCCGGACGCTCCGCCGCAAAGCCTATGATCGCATCCCATGGCTCGTCCTCGAACGTCGCGCCGGTCCATGCCGGAACCAGTTCGCGGTCCTCGTCGCGCGCCAGCGACACCGCGATCCACCCGTCGCGGCACCGCACCAGCCGGCAATGCCGGTTCGGCGACCACTCGCCGGGCTCCGCGAGCGTCAGATCGTCATGCCGCGACAGTGCGCGGCGCGGATCGAGAGCAATGCGCCCGCCCGATGCCGCGACCAGCCGGTCGCCCGCCACCGCAACGGCGTCGAGCAAGGCGGTCAAGACTCACGCTCGATCTTGTGAACCAGGCCCCAGTCGAGCGCCTGTGTAGCGCCGACGCGCTTGCCCGACAGCAGCATCCACATCGTCCGATGCCGCCCGATCGCGCGCGCGACGGTCGCGGTCCCGCCTGCGCCGGGAATCAGCCCCATGCCGATTTCGGGCAGCTGAAACCACGCGTCTGACGCCGCGATCCGGTGATGCGCCGCCGCTGCGACTTCGATCCCCGATCCGACGCAGGCGCCGTGTAGCCGCACCGTCCCCCGATCGCCCAGAGCATCGAGCGCGCGGGCACAGCTGTGCAACGTCCGCACCAGATGCGCCTCCGCCAAGTCGCGCGCACTGCCGAATTCGGACAGGTCGCCGCCGGTCGAAAAGCATTTGCCCGCGCCCTTGAGCAGCACATCGGGCACGCTCGGGTCGTCGAGCGCGTTGGCGAGCGCTTCATAGAGTCCATCGCGCATCGCCGCCGTCATCGCATTATGGTTTGCGGGGTCGTTCAACGTCAGCATGAGCCGGTTGCCGTCGCGCTCGATCGTCACCGGTTCGGCCGGCGTCGGCGGCCCGTCGTCGATGAGCGCGGTTTCGCGCCAGTGCGCGAACTCCGCCCCGCCGAGCAACGCCGAATAGGCAAGGGATTCGGCCGTCAGCGCATCGGCCAGCGGCATTCTCGCCGTCAGTCGCAACAGCTGCGCCCCGATCGTCGCCGCCAGCGGATTGGCACGCACCGCGCTCGTCAGCCGTTCGACCTGGCCCTCGACATCGCGCCCGTCGAGCGGCACCCACGGCCGCGGTGCGTCGTGCGCCAAAGTCAGCAACAGGTCGAAATCGTCGGCGACCACCGCCGGCAAATCACCCTCGCGGTCGACCCCGATCACCACCGCCTGGATCGGCACCTTCGGCCGCGACCAGCGCGCCGCATCGACCACCAGCACCGGCTCGCCGCCCGGCGCCGACAGACGGTCGGCCCCAAGATGATCGGCGTGGTGATCGGGTGCGGTCATCACGCCGTCCTACCCGGCGCAAACCTCTTCGGCCAGTTCGGCCTTGAGGATTCGGCGCAGCAGCTTTCCGGTCTCGTTATAAGGCAGCTCATCGCGCACAAACCATTGTTCGGGGGTCTTGGTCGAACGCAGCTTGGCGCGGATCGTTGCCGCCATCGCATCGGTGTCGGGGGCGCCCGATCGCGACACGATCACCGCCACGACCTTCTCGCCCCATTGCACGCACGGAATGCCGAGCACCGCGCAATCGGCGATATCGTCGAACCCGCGCAGCACATCCTCGATCTCGCCGGGCGAGATATTCTCGCCGCCGCGCACGATAACATCGTCGAGCCGTCCCTCGACGAACAGATAGCCGCCTTCGTCGAGCCAGCCCGCATCGTTGGTCGCGAACCAGCCGTCGTCAGCGATCGCCTTTTTGTGCAGATATTCGCCCGACACCTGCTCGCCGCGGACATGGATCTCACCATGCTCGCCCACGTCGCAGCAAGTCCCGTCGTCGCGGCGGATTTCGAGTTCGAGGCTCGGCAGCGGCTGGCCGACCGATGCGATGCGCCGGCGCACCGCCGGGTCGTCCGACGCAAAGGCGGCGCGATGATCCTCGGCGCCAAGCAAGGCGATCGTCGAACTGGTTTCGGTCAGCCCATAGGCGTTGACAAAGGCGACATGCGGCAACGCCGAGAGCGCTCGCGCGATCACCGGTTCGGGCATCTTGCCGCCGCCATAGGACAGCGCGCGCAGCGACGGGAGCGTCTCGCCCGTTTCCATCATCACATCAAGGATGCGGCCCAGCATCGTCGGCACCACCATCGCGTGGGTGATGGCTTCGCGGGCAACCGTCGCGACCCAATCCTCGGCGGTAAAGGCCGGCAGATAGACGATCCGCCGTCCGCCATAGGCCGCGGTCAAAATCGCCGAAATGCCCGCGATATGATAGGACGGCACGCTGACCAGCGCCGCCTCATCCTCGTCGGCGCCGAGGAATTCCACCGTCGACATCACATAGGAGGTGAGGTTGCCATGGCGCAGCACCGCCGCCTTCGGATCGCCCGTCGTGCCGCTGGTGAACAGCAGCACCGCGATATCATTCTCGGCCTCGTCCAGCATCATAGGTTCGGGCACGTCGCCGCGCAGGAACGCGGCCTCGAAATCACTCCGCGCGACTAGTTCGACGCCCTCGACCGGCGCGATCCGTGGCAGCATCTCATCGTCGGCGATCAGCATCGCGGGCGCGGTGCGCGCGACCAGCTTGTTCAAATCGCCATCGGCGAGGCGGTAGTTGAGCGGCACGAACGGCGTCCCCGCCATCCCGCTCGCAAACAGCAACACGGGCAGCGCGTCGCCGTTCATCCCCAGGAACGCGGTGTTCGCCTTGCCCTTGCCCACGAGCCAGGCCGCCACGCGGCTCGCCCGCGCGCGGTAGGCGGTGAAATCGAGCCCGCCGTCGCGTCCGCCGATCGCCAGGCGGTCGCTACAGGCATCGGCGGCAATGTCGAGGAGCAGCGGCGTGCGCATCTATGTCAGTCCGAGGCGGGAAGCGGCTTCGCGCCCTTGATCGTCATCGCGACACCGTCAAACGACAGCGATCCCTTGCCCGCCTTGGCGCCGAGCACTTCGATCCCGCTCGCCTCATCGGTGTAGCGCTTGCCGATCATCACGCCCTCGGCGAAATCGGCGCTGACATCGCCGCTCGGCGCGCTCGCATCGTCGATCGGCAGCACCGGAACGCCGCCACACTGCAGTTCGCCCGCCGCGCTCGGCGGCCGCACGACCACCAGTTGCGCGTCGCACACCGCGCTTTTCCAGCGCGAACCCGGCTTCAAATCCATGCCATTCGTCCTTTCCCGTGACCGGCGACCTTGGGCCGTCTGTCCTCTTTCCCCCGCCAATATGTCAATTGCGATAGAAAGTAAACGTAGTTATATAACTCAAAATGACGCTTCGCTCTGCCCATCGGCTCTAGCTGCGCCCCGGACCCCACAGGATCAGCGCCGCGCCGCCGAGGCAGATGAGACCGCCGAGCAGATCCCACCGGTCCGGCGACACCCCTTCGACCAGCTTGAGCCAGACGAGCGAGGCGATGATATAGATGCCGCCATAGGCCGCGAACGCGCGCCCTGCCGCCTCGGCCTCCACCCGCGTGAGCGCATAAGCGAAACAGGCGAGGGCGATCGCGCCCGGCGCCAGCCACCAGGACGGCTTGTCCAGCCGCAACACCGCCCACACCGCAAAGCAGCCGCCGACCTCGCCGAGCGCCGCCAGCACATACCAGCCGATCGTTGCCAGCGGTGCGGTCATGCGTGCGTGGCTTCGCACAGCTGATGATCGCCCAGCGCCTCGATCACCCGGCAATCGCCCGCCAGCCCGCCGCGGCACCGCCCGACGATCCGCGCCAGTTCGTCGCGCAGCGTAGCGAGCTGTGCGATCTTCGCCTCGACCTGCTCCAGATGGCCGGTGGCGATGCGGTCGGCTTCCGAACAGTCGCGCTCGGGATGGTCCGACAGGTCGAGCAGCGAGCGGATTTCCTCGATCGTGAACCCCAGCTCGCGCGAATGGCGCACGAACGCCAGCCGCGAGCGGTGCTTGTCGCCATAGCTGCGATAATTGGCGGCGGTGCGGTCGGGCTCGGGAAGCAGGCCGATCCGCTCATAATAGCGGATCGTCTCGATATTGGCGCCGGTGGTGCGCGCGAGTTCGCCGATTTTCATGTCTTGACCCTGTAGTTGCTACAGGGTGCATAGTCGATATCGACTCGAAATCCCAAGGAGATTCGGCAGATGGCCGACCAATGCTGTGCCGGCAAAAGCGGCACGACCGCGCTCAATGATCCCAAGTGGCGGCGCGTGTTGTGGATCGCGCTGCTGATCAACGCCGCGATGTTCGCGGTCGAGATCGTCGCGGGCGTCGCGGCGGACTCGCGCGCGCTTCAGGCCGACGCGCTCGATTTCCTCGGTGACGCCGCCAACTATGCGATCAGCCTCGGCGTCGCCGGCATGGCACTCGCCTGGCGCGCCCGCGCCGCGCTGTTCAAGGCCGCCACGATGCTGCTCTTCGGGCTCGGCGTGCTCGGCGCGACGATATGGGGCTTCCTCAGCGGCACGACGCCGCACGCCGAAACCATGGGCCTCGTCGGCGGTGCGGCGCTCGTCGCCAATGTCGTCGTCGCGCTGATGCTCTATCGTTATCGCACCGGCGACGCGAACATGCGCTCGGTGTGGATCTGCTCGCGCAACGACGCGATCGGCAACCTCGCGGTGCTCGCCGCCGCGCTCGGCGTCTTCGGCACCGGCCGCGGCTGGCCCGACCTCGCGGTCGCTGGCATCATGGCGGGTCTCGCAATCTGGGGCAGCCTCGAAGTGTTCCGCCAGGCGCGCGGCGAATTGCAGCAGGCCGCGGCGCCGGCGGCGGCGGCCTGACGGAGAAGCGATATGGGCGCAGGACATGATCATGGCGAGGCGGGGCACGCGCACAATCACGGCGCGGGTGCCAATGCGCGCAGCCTGTCCATCGCGCTCGGGCTGACCGCGAGCTTCCTGGTCGCCGAGCTCGTCGGGGCATGGCTGTTCAACAGCCTCGCCTTGCTGTCCGACGCTGCGCATATGTTCACCGACGCGGCGGCGCTGGCGATCGCGCTCGCCGCGATCCGCATCGGGCAGCGTCCGGCCGACAAGCGGCGCACCTATGGCTATCGCCGCTTCGAAATCCTCGCCGCGGCCTTCAATGCGGTGCTACTGTTCCTCGTCGCGGGCTTCGTCCTTTACGAGGGCATCCAGCGCTTTTTCGCGCCGTCCGAGGTCCAGTCGCTCGGCATGCTGCTGGTCGCGAGCGCCGGGCTGCTCGTCAATCTCGTCGCGATGCGCGTCCTCGCGGGCGGCAAGGATGACAGCCTCAACGTCAAGGGTGCCTATCTCGAAGTGTGGGCCGACATGCTCGGGTCGGTCGGCGTAATCGGCGCGGCGTTGCTGATCTGGGGGACCGGATGGAACTGGGTCGATCCCGTCGTAGCGATCGCGATCGGTCTGTGGGTGCTGCCGCGGACGTGGATATTGCTCCGCGACACGACGCATATCCTGTTGCAGGGCGTACCGCGCGGCATCGATCTCGACGCGGTGCGCGCGGCGATGCGCGCGCAGCCGGGGGTCGCCGACGTGCACGATTTGCATATCTGGTCGGTTGCGGGCGACGATGCGAGCCTGACGGCGCATGTCGTCGTCTCCGATGGCGGCGATGTGGACGTGGTCCGCGTCGCGTTGGCCGCGACGCTGGAGGCGCGGTTCGAAATCCATCACGCCACGATCCAGCCCGAAACCGCGCCTTGCGCCGATGCGGCGTCGCTGCACGACTAGCCGGGCTGGTTGTACATCTCGGTCGGCCCTGGATATTCGCGGCCGTCGTCGAACCCGACGCCGATCTCGCGGTCCGCGAGCGCGTTCACCATCGCGTTGAGCCGCATCACCTCCTTGCGGTGTTTCGGATCATTGGCGAGGTTGACCATTTCCCTGGGGTCGGCGTGGGTGTCGTAGAGCTCGAGGTCGTTGCGGGCATTGAGCGTCTTCCAGTCCTTCGGCTGGTGGTGGTGCGCCGGCGCGAAATAGCGCGCGAACTTCCAGCGCCCGTCGTGGACGCCGCGGTGCAGACGACGTTTTTCGAGATCGTAGATCTTGCTGTAGTCGGCGACCTGTTCGCCCGGCGGGCGCGGCCCGACGACCTTGGTCGAATTGGGCTCCCACATATGCGCGACCGCATAGTTGAAGAAATGCCCGCGCTTGTCGCGCTCGGTCGGCGCGGTCGGTGAGGTCAGCAGTTCTGACACGTCGACCCCCGGCAGGTTCGGGAAGCGGTTCTTCCCTTCGTCCGCCGACAGCCCGGCGATCGTCATCAGCGTCGGCGCGATGTCGATCGCGCCCATCAGCCCTTTGGTGGTCTGTCCGCCCTTCACATCGGGGTGCGCGATGATCATCGGAATGTTGGTTTCCTCGCGGTACATCGTGCCGGCCTTCTGGCGCAGCCCGTGCGCCCCGGCGCGCTCGCCATGGTCGCTGGTGTACAGGATGATCGTATTGTCGATCTGGCCGCTTTCCTTGAGCGCCCACAGCAATTGCCCCAGCCGCCGGTCGACGTCGCGCAGGCAATTGTAATAATAATTGTTGAACCGGTGCCAGCTGTCGAGGTCGTCGAGCGGCATCGGCCCGTAGAAGAGGTCGTTGAGTCGCTGGATGCCCTTGTGCGCCTCGGGCTTGGTGCTGAGATCGTCCTTGTAGAAGCTTTCGGGCAGGTCGAACTTGTTGTCGACCTCATAGATCGGGTCGCCCGGCTCGCGGCGCAGCGGCGCGAGGATGTCGGGATGGACGCGATGCTTCGCCTGCTCGCCGGTGGCGTCATAGAACATGATGTCATGCGGGTTGATCAGCCCGACGACCATGAACCACGGCTTCCCGCCCGCCTTGTCGCGGCGCACGAAGTCGAAGATGCTGCGCGCCGCGTCGCCCGCGACGAACATGTCGGCGCGATAGCCGTCCCAAGTCAGCCCCAGCTCCTCGCCGTCGAAGCCATAGTCGTGGAAGCCGTATTTCTCCATCGCACGCTCGGTGCTCGGGTAGATGCCGCCCGGCACGCGGTTCCAGTTGCGCTCGAAATTCATCCGGCTGAGATGCCACTTGCCCTTGTAGCTCGTGTAGTAACCTGCCGCCTGCATCATATGGCCCAGCGTCGGCATATCCTCCGCCGCGACCGGGTTCGGCGCATTGTCGCTGTTGAGGAACAGCCCGGTCTGCTGCGTGTGGTGGCCCTGGAAGATCGTCGAGCGCGACGGGGTGCAGGGGGTGGTGTGGACATGGTAGTTTTCGACCAGCATCCCGCGTTCCATCAACTCGCGGTGATGCGGCAGTTTTTCGAGCAGCCCGGCAGGGTAGCTCGCGACGCTCTGTTCCTGATCGGTGACGATCATCAGCACGTTGAGCTTCTTGCCGTTCTTCGCATAGGTCGGCAGCGCCAGCCCCGCCGCGGCGAGCGCGCCCATGCCGCCGACGAAGGTTCGCCGATTCACATCCCAGCCCATGTGTCTCTCCCGATCGTTGCCGGCCCGCGGCGCGCCTCACGCACCGCGGGCGCAGGATTTTAGAACTTCACCGCAAAGTCGACCCCGAACTCGCGCGGCGCCTGATAGAATTGGCTGATCGGCGTTGCGCCCGCATTGGTCGCGCCCGACATCACCTTCTTGTCGGTCAGGTTGGTGCCATAAAGCGTGACCTTCCACCGCTCGTCATCGCCGGCGACCGCGATGCTCGCATTCACCAGCACCACCTCGTTGCGGTAATAGCCCGGATTGTTGCTGCGGCCCCAGGTATTGAAGCGCGCCGAATAGCGCGCGTCGCTGTGCAGCTTCACCTCGCCGAACGAGGTCGGGATCGCATAGTCGAGCGACAGGCTACCGCTCCACTTGGGCGCATTGGCGAGGTCCAACCCCGACGAATCGACCGGAACCGCGAAGGTGCCGTTGGGAACCCCGTTGAGCAGGACCGGCACCGCCGGCCCGCACTGGCCCGGCTCTGGCGCGCCATTGGTGAACACGCCGTTGGTGTCCGCGCAGAAGTCGGTGTAGCGCGCATGCAGATAGGCCACATTGGCGCCGATCGAGAAGCCGGTTGCAGGGCGCAGCACGCTTTCGACCTCGAAGCCATAAATCTTCGCTGCGGCGATATTTGTCGTGACATTCTCGGCGCGGACCGATCCCATCTTGGTTACCGAACTTTGCAGGTCGCGGTAATTGTTGAGGAAGCCCGCGACGTTCAGGCGCAGCAGCCGGTCGAACAGGTCGGTCTTGGCGCCAAGCTCGAATGCGGTAACCCGCTCGGGATCATAGGGGCCGACATTTTCAGGGATGGTGCCGCGCGAGTTATAGCCGCCGGCCTTATAGCCCTGCGAATAATTGGCGTAGACCATGACGTCGGGGGTGACTTCATAATTCACCGTCAGGCGCGGCGTGAACTCGGCCCACGAGGCCTCCAGGCTGCTCGCGAAGGACGAGATTCGGTTACCGTTGACGAACGCCTGCGATGCGATGTCGTACTTCTTGCGATCATGACTGTACCTGCCGCCGATCGACAGTGTCAGCCCGTCGGCGGGATGCGCATTGACGAGCGCGAACAACGCATAGCTTTCGGTGTCCTGATGGAGCTGGGCCAGCGTCGTGGTTGTCGGGTTGGCGAGCACGGTGTTGAACTGACGCCATTTATCCGCCTGATAATAGAGGCCGACGACGAAATCGACCGGCTCGCCGGCGGGCGAGACATAGCGCAGTTCGGCGCTCTTCGATTCGCCCGAGAAATCGCGGGTGACGTCGAGCTGCGGGGCGGGGGTGATCAGGCCGTCGAAGTCGCCGCGCGTGACATAGGTCAGGTGGCGATAGCCGAGCACCGAACTGATCGTGCCCCAACCCACATCGAGGTTCGAATTCCACGACCCGCCATAGCTTTCGGTCTTGGCATAGGGATCGAAAAGAACGGCCGCCTTATAGACGTCGGTCTTCACCGCGTCGGGCAGCAGGTCCCAATTGGGATCGCCATTGTCGAGCACATGCGGCGCCGGGCCGATCGTCTTCTGCTTCAGCCAGTCGACGATCAGCGTCGAATCGAACGCGCCGCCCTGATCATATTCGAGCGCGCCGCGCACCGACTTCACATTGGCGCCGTTCAGGCGGTTGCCGGTGATCACGTTGCGCGCATAGCCATTATAGTCGCGGAAATTGACCGCAATCTTGGCCGCCAGCGCGTCGTTCGCGAAGCGGCCGGAGTTGATCTTGCCGCGGAACTGCTTGAGCCCGTAGGAGCCGAGCGAGACGCGCGCTTCGCCGCCGAAATCGTCTGTCGGGCGCGCGCTGATGACGTTGATCGTGCCGGCAAGGTTGTTCTTGCCGAACAGAACCCCCTGCGGGCCTTTCAGGATCTCGATCCGCTCGACGTCGAACAGGTCGAGCATCGTGCTCGACACGAAGGGTATATAGACGCCGTCGATGATCGTGCTGACCTTGGGGTCGGCGTTCGGATCGGGGTCGGCGGTGCTCATGCCGCGGATCGAGATCATCGGCACGTTGGCGACCAGGCCCTGCGTCTGCAGCACGACATTGGGCGCGAGGCCGTTGAGGCTGGTGATGTTGGTGCTGCCACTCGCCTCGACCATCTCGCTGTTGAAGGCGGAGATGGCGATCGGCACGTCCTGCACGCTTTCGGAACGGCGCTGCGCGGTGACGAGGATTTCGCCATAGGTGTCGTCGGCGGTCGTGCCTTCGTCGGTCGCGGCCTGGGCGGCCATATCCTGAGCGTGCGCCGGCGCGGCTGAAAGCGCGATTGCGGCGGTCGAAAGCAATAGCAAAGCGGTCTTCATGTCGTCCTCCCGTTCGCCGGCGCGCGGAATCCGTTTCCGCACGCATAATCGCGTTCGGAAGTGCGGCGCACGCATCCGGCTCGTCTGTCCAAGGAACGGGTGTGTCGGCTTGTGCCGTATTGTCGCCGGTCGGGATTATCCATCCTCGGTTCGTACCGTCGGTTCTATCCTCGTTCCCGAGGCTCTCATATCATGCCGAAATAATACTTCAACTACTAAGTATTGCATGATTGTGAAAATCGGGATTGGCGGAAAAGCGCTTGATACGAACCGCGAACATGCCTTATAAGTTAGATATCTAAGTATTATGGCGCGCACCGAAGTCGTGCCGGCGGGGATGATGCGGCATGACCAATCCGGCGCGAGCGCGCACATTATATGACAAGATATGGGACGCGCATGTCGTGGCGCAGGACGATGGCGAATCGATCCTCTACATCGACCTGCACCTGCTCCACGAGGTGACCTCTCCGCAGGCCTTCGCGGCGCTTGCGGCCTCGGGCCGCATCGTGCGCAGGCCTGAACGCGCGCTGGCCCTCTCCGATCACAATGTTCCGACCGAAGGGCAGGCGGCCGGGGCATCGGGGGTCGCCGACGAAGCGGCGCGCGCGCAGCTCTTGGCGCTGGAGGTCAACGCCGACCGTGCGGGCGTCGAGCGTTTTGCAATGGGCGATCCGCGCAACGGCATCGTCCATGTCGTCGGACCCGAACAGGGGCGGTCGCAACCGGGGATGACGATTGTCTGCGGCGACAGCCACACCTCGACCCACGGCGCCTTCGGCGCGCTCGCCTTCGGCATCGGCACCAGCGAGGTCGAACATGTGCTCGCGACCCAGACGATCCGCCAGCGCAAGTCGCGGAGCATGCGGATCACGGTCGATGGCGCGCTTCCGGCCGATGTTTCGGCCAAGGACCTGGCGCTGCACCTGCTCCGTACCGTCGGCGTCGATGGTGCCACCGGCCATGTCGTCGAATATGCCGGCGCGGCCGTCCGCGCGCTGTCGATGGAGGCGCGCATGACCTTGTGCAACCTCAGCATCGAAATGGGTGCGCGCGCCGGGTTGGTCGCGCCCGACGAGACGAGCTTTGCTTATCTTGCCGGGCGTCCGGCGGCGCCGACCGGGGACGCATGGGGCGGGGCGGTCGCCCGCTGGCGGGGCCTCGCCAGCGATGCCGATGCGACCTTCGACCGCGAACTGCGCATCGACGCCGCCGCCGTTCGCCCGATGGTCAGTTGGGGCACCAATCCGTCGCAGGTCGTCGGCATCGGCGAGCTTGTGCCCGATCCGTCCGAACTGCCCGACCTCGATGCGCGCGCGATGGCTGAACGGGCGCTCGCCTATATGGACCTGACGCCCGGTCGGCCGATCGCTGGCCAGCGGCTCGACCGGATTTTCATCGGCAGTTGTACCAACAGCCGGATCGAGGATCTGCGGGTTGCGGCGGCCATCGCCCGCGGCCGGCACGTCGCGCCGCATATCCGCGCGATGGTCGTGCCGGGCTCGGGGCTCGTCAAGCGGCAGGCCGAGGCCGAGGGACTCGACCGGGTGTTCCGCGCCGCAGGCTTCGAATGGCGCGAACCCGGCTGTTCGCTGTGCGTCGGCATGAACCCCGACCGCCTCGCTCCCGGCGAACGCTGCGCCGCGACCTCGAACCGCAATTTCGAGAACCGCCAGGGGCGCGGCGGGCGCACCCATCTGATGAGCCCGGCGCTCGCGGCGGCAAGTGCGATAGCGGGGGCGATCGCGTCGCCCGATATGCTGGGCTAGGCGGCCTCGTACCGCGTGATCGCCGCTTCGTGCCGCAGCGTCCGTCCGATGTCGTCGAGTCCTTCCATCAGCACCCGCCGGTCGTCGGCATCGATCACGAACGCCACGACCTCGCCCGACGCGAGCCGGATTTCCTGTGCCGTCAGGTCCACCTCGACCGGCGCATATTGCGACAGCGCTACCTCGGCGCACAGCCGCGCGCAGATCGCTTCGGGCAGGCGGACCAGCAACAACCCGTTCTTGCGGGCATTGCTTGCGAAAATGTCGCCGAAGCTCGGCGCGATCACGCAGCGGATGCCGAAATCGTCGAGCGCCCACACCGCATGTTCGCGCGACGACCCGCAGCCGAAATTGCGGTCGGCGATCAGGACCTCCGCACGGCGACAGGTCGGGTTGTTGAGGATGAAATCGGGGCGTTCGCTGCCGTCGGGCGCGAAACGCAGTTCCTCGAACAGATGCGCGCCGAGCCCGTTCCGCGTCAGCGCCTTCATGAATCGCGCCGGAATGATCATGTCCGTATCGACATTGGCCAGCGGTAGCGGCGCCGCGACGCCGCGCACCCGGACGAATTGTTGCACGATCATCTCCGAACAAATAACTTAGTAGTCTAAGTAAATTGCTTTCGCCGCTTTGTCCAATCATATCGACGGTTTGAACCGGTGCGGCGACGATAGAGGTTGCCGCCCGATTCTTCGGCCTCTAAGAATCGGGACAGGCACAAGGCCGCGCGAGCGGCCACAGGGGAGCAGTGCATTGGCCAAAACCAACCAGAGCTTTCGGCATCCCGCCGAATTTTACACCGATCCCGAAAACAGCATCGGCTATCTCGCGCGCGTCGTCTTCCGATCCTTTTCGCGGTTGCTCGAACGCCGCACGCTGACCCATGATGTGTCCGCCGGCCAGTGGCGCTTCCTGCGCCAGTTGTGGCGCGAGGACGGCATCACCCAGCGCGAACTCAGCGAACGCGTCGGCATGCGCGAGCCGACGACGGTCGTCGCGCTCAAAGGTCTGGAAAAGGCGGGTTTCATCACCCGCAAGAAGACCGAGGACGACCGCCGCAAAACCTTCATCTTCCTCACCCCGCACGCCCGCAAGCTCGAACTGGTGCTCGCCCCGATGAACGCCGAGATCCACGAGATCGCGACCCGCGGGATGAGCGATGAGGAGGTCGAGGTGCTGCAGTCGCTGATGCGCCGCGTGATCGGCAACCTCGCCGACGAAACGCAAAAGCTGTCGGTGCTGTCGGACGTCAAGGCTTGATCCGGCCGCGCTAAGTTGCGATGCCCGCCGCGAATCGGTTAGTATTCTAACCAAATGCAGCGGGAGGCATTATGACCAGAATTGCGGTGATCGTCGGCAGCACGCGCGACGGATCGTTCAACCGGGCGCTTGGTGCGCTCGCGGCGGCGCGGCTGGCGGCGCATGGGGCCGACGTGACCGTCGTCGACCTCGCCGCGCTCGACCTGCCGATCTACACCGCCGCGCTCGAAGCGGATGCCTTTCCTGCCGACGCGCTGAAACTGAAAGACCTGCTGGCCGCGCAGGACGGGCTGCTCGTCGTGTCGCCCGAATATAATGGCTCGATCCCGGCGCTGCTAAAAAACGCGATCGACTGGGCGTCGCGTCCGACCGGCGACGAAGGACCCGTCGCGCTCACCGCCTTTCGCGGCAAGGCTGCGGCGATCATGGGCGCGTCGATCAGCCCGTTCGGCGGCATTCGCGGCCTCACGCATCTGCGCCAAATCCTCGGCACGATCCAGATGCTCGTGATTCCCGACCAGGTTCTGGTCCCGAACGCGCACGCGGCCTTCGACGAGGCCGGGCAACTCCGGGAGCCGCTCCCCGCCTCGCTCGTCGACATGACCAGCGCGCGGCTGGTCGCTGTTGCCAAAGCGCTCGCGGTCTAAATATCAACCGTAGCCCTGAGCCTGTCGAAGGGCGCTTCTCCGAGAGGCGCCCTTCGACAGGCTCAGGGCTACGGTGCGTGGATCAAGCCCGTTTCTTCTTCGTCGGCGCCGTTGCCCGTTCGATATTGTCGCCCCAGTCGTCCTCGAGCGCCGCGAGCAGCGCGTCGAAGCGGTCCTGTCCCAGCACCTCGGCGATCTGGGCGGTCAGCGCGTCCATCGCGCGCTGCGCATCCTTGCGCATCCGCGCGCCGGTTTCGGTCAGCGACACGATCATGTGGCGCCGGTCGTCGGGGTCGGTTTCCATCCGGACGATGTCCAGCTTGACCATCTGGTTGATCGTGCTGTGGATGGCTTGCCGCGACAGGCCCAGGTTGCGGGCAATGTCCGACGGACGAACGACGCCGCTGACGATATTGGTCATCACCATCGATTGCGGACGGTTGACGTCAGGCCAGCCGCGATCGTGCAGCCGCGCCTGCAGCCCCTCGTCCATCCAGCAAAAGCGCTGGAAAAGTGCGATGATCAATTGGTTTGTGCGCATAAGATGCTGCGATGGGCCCCCGTTGCCTTTGTTTCGACGCTAGAAGAAGGGCAGGGGGGACGCAAGGCGCGCGGGAGCGTTGCCAAGGCAAAGTACTTAGTATACTATCCTTTAAACAGGCGCTAGACGCCATCGGGGACAGGAGAGAATGGCGCGATGATGGGATTGATGCAGGATGTGCCGCTGACGGTCGACCGCATTCTCGATCATGCTGCGAACTGGCACGGCACCCGCGAAATCGTGTCGCGCGATGCCGAGGGCGGCGTCACCCGCTCGACCTATGCCGCGATCCACAAGGATGCGAAGCGCGTCTCGAATGCGCTCGCCGCCGAAGGAATCGTCGCGGGCGACCGCGTCGCGACGATGGGCTGGAACAGCGCGCGCCACCTCGCGGCCTGGTACGGTGCGGCGGGCATGGGCGCCGTCCTCCACACGCTCAATCCGCGGCTATTCCTCGAACAGATCGCCTATATCGCGAACCATGCCGGCGACCGGCTGCTGATCGCCGACCCCGCGACCGCCGATCTGGTCGAAGAATTGCTGCCGCAGGTGCCGAGCATCGAGAAGGTGATCTTCTTCTGCGACGCTGCTTCTCTGCCGAAAACCAGCTTTCCCGCTATCGCCTTCGACGACTGGATCGCCGGTCAACCCGCCGACTATGCATGGGGCGGCTTTGACGAAAATGCCGCCTGCGGCCTCTGCTACACCAGCGGCACCACGGGCAATCCCAAGGGCGTGCTCTATTCGCACCGCTCGAACTATATCCACGCGCTGATGACGCTCCAGCGCGACGCGCTCGGCCTGTCGGCGCGCGATACGGTGCTGCTTGTCGTCCCGATGTACCACGCCAATGCCTGGGGCGTCGTCTATTCGGCGCCTGCGGTCGGCGCCAAGCTCGTGCTGCCGGGGCAGCGGATGGACGGCGAATCGATCTACAATCTGATCGAGCAGGAGGGCGTGACTTACTCGGCCGCGGTCCCGACAGTGTGGCAGATGCTGCTCCAGTATATGCAGGAGAACGGCAAACGCTTCACCACGCTCGAACGCGTCACCATCGGCGGTTCGGCGTGCCCCGAATCGATCATCCGCACCTTCCGCGACGATTATGGTGTCGACGTCATCCAGGGCTGGGGCATGACCGAGACCTCGCCGCTCGGCACCGTGTCGGTGCCCAATGCCGCGGTCGCCGCCAAGTCCGATGCCGAACAAATGGCCTATAAGCTCAAGCAGGGCCGCCTGCTCTGCGGGCTCGACATGAAGCTCGTCGACGATGCCGGAAATCGCCTGCCGCACGACGGCAAGACCCCCGGCCGGCTGATGGTCAAGGGTCCGACGATTGCCGGCGCCTATTTCGGCGGCGAAGGCGGCGACGTGCTCGACGCCGAAGGTTTCTTCGACACCGGCGACGTCAGCACGATCGACCGCGAAGGCTATATGCAGATCACCGACCGCGCCAAGGATGTCGTCAAGTCGGGCGGCGAATGGATCAGCTCGATCGAGATCGAGAATATCGCGATGGGACATCACGCGGTCGCCAACGCCGCAGTTGTCGGGGTTTCGCATCCGAAATGGGACGAACGCCCGATCCTGCTCTGTCAATTGAAGCCCGGCGCCAGCGCGACGGCCGCCGACCTGACCGCCTATCTCGACGGCAAGATCGCTAAATGGTGGATGCCCGACGACGTGATCTTCGTCGAGGACATCCCGCTCGGCCCGACGGGCAAGATCGACAAGAAGGCGATCCGCGCCGGGCTGGAGGGCTATAAATTGCCCTTCGACGTCACCCGCTAGAACAACCCGAAAACAGGAGAGAGACGCATGGACCCCAATGGCATCGAGGGACTCGACGCGACCTTCATCGGCCGCGCGCCGCCGACCGCGCCGCGCATCCAGGCGGGCGGCCACCCGTGCCAGGGAATCTATTGGACCGAGGCGGGCAAGCGCCCCAAGGTCGCGATCATCGCCACCCATTATAACGTCGATTTCTCCGAACATTATATCGCGCCATACTTTGCGCGGCAGGGCTTCGGCTTCCTCGGCTGGAACACCCGCTATCGCGGTTTCGAGGACCAGTTCCTGCTCGAACATGCGGTACTCGACATCGGCGTCGGCGTGCGGTGGCTGAAGGAAGAGGCCGGGGTCGAACAGGTCGTCATCCTCGGCAATTCGGGCGGCGGTTCGCTGATGGGCGCCTATCAGGCCGAAGCGATCGCCCCGACGCTCACCGATCGCCTGCCGTCGGTCGGGCAGGATGCGCTCGCGCAGCTCATCAAGGGCGACCTCTACATCAGCTTCAACGCGCACCAGGGCCGCCCCGAAGTCCTCACCGACTGGATGGATGCCTCGGTGATTGACGAGAATGACCCGACCCTGACCGACCCCGAACTCGACCCGTTCAACCCTGACAATGGCCCGCCCTATTCGGACGAATTCATTGCGAAATATCGCGCCGGCCAGCGCGCGCGCAACCAGCGCATCACCGACTGGGCGAAAGCCGAACTCGCGCGGCTCAATGCCGCAGGCATCCCCGATCGCATTTTCCCGCTCTTCCGCTGCTGGGGCGACATCCGCTGCGTCGATCCCGCGATCGACCCGTCGGAGCGCAAGCCCAACTGGTGCTATCGCGGCGACCCCGCGATCGCCAACCGCACCCCCAGCATCGGCCGCGCCAACACGCTCAAGACCTGGCTCAACATGTGGAGCCTCGAAACCTCGCCGTGCCAGGGCCAGCCGCATCTGGCGAAGCACGACACCCCCGCGCTGGTGGTGCAGGGGCTCGCCGACACCGGCGTCTTCCCCAGCGACGCGCGCAAGATCTTCGATTTCCTAGGCTCGACCGACAAAAAGATCGAACTCATCCCCGGCGCGCATTATTTCGAGGATTCGATCAAGGAACGGCAGGACGCCGCCGACCTCGTCGGCGCGTGGATCAGGGAGAAGCTGTGACGTGACGGCGGACGCCGACATCATCGACGCGCTGCGCGGCGCCGGGCTGGCGGTGGAGGGCGAGGTCCTGCTCCAGCCGCTGACCGGCGGCGTGTCGTGCGACGTGTGGAAGGTCGACAGCCCGGCCGGCCCGATCGTCGTCAAGCGCCCGCTGCCGCAACTGCGCGTCGCCGCCGAATGGCTCGCGCCCGTCGAGCGCGGCACCAGCGAGGTGCGCTGGCTGCGCCGCGCGCGCGGCGTCGATCCGCATATCGCGCCCGAGGTGCTCGCCGAACTGCCCGGCCACGCCTTTGCGATGCGCTTCCTCCCCGGCTGCCCGGTGTGGAAGGACGAGCTGATGGCGGGCCGCGTCGATGCGGATTTCGCCGCGCAGGTGGGGAAGGGGATCGCCGCCGTCCACGCGGCGACCGCGTACAACGATGGCGACCGCGCCGACTTCCCCAACGACGACATGTTTCGCGCGCTGCGCGTCGATCCTTTCCTGCTCTATGTTGCACAGCATGACGCCGAACTTGCGCCCGCGCTCACGACGCTTGCCGCCGACCTGTCGGGCCGCAAAATCGCGCTCGTCCATGGCGACGTCAGCCCGAAGAATATCCTCGTCAGCGCCGACGGCCCCGTCTTCCTCGACGCCGAATGCGCGGTCTATGGCGACCCCGCCTTCGACCTCGCTTTCTGCGCTACGCACCTGCTGCTCAAGGCGGTGTGGTCGGGCGATGCGCAGCTGAATGCGGCCGCCGCCGCGCTCGTCGCCGCCTATCGCGCGGGCATCGACTGGGAGGATGCGGACGATCTGCTGCTCCGCGCGGGCAAGCTCACCGCGGCGCTGCTCCTCGCGCGCGTCGAGGGCAAGTCGCCCGCCCCCTATCTCACCGACCCCGCTCACAAGCATATCGTGCGCGATCAGGCGCGTGCGCTGATCCGCGCGCCGCAACCGATCGACGCGCTCGTCGCCCACTGGAAAAGGACCTAGAATGCCATCGCCTATAGCTTCCGTCATCGGCCGCCAGCTCTGGGATTCTCGCGGACGCCCCACCGTCGAGGCCGAAGTCATCCTCGCCTCGGGCGCCGTCGGCCGTGCCATCGCCCCCGCAGGCGCCTCGCGCGGCGCGCACGAGGCGATTGACCTCCGTGACGGCGGCACCGCCTTCGGCGGCTTCGGCGTCAATCGCGCCGTGGCGGGCATCGGCGCCGAGATCGCGCCCGCGATCACCGGCATGGACGCCCACGACCAGGCCGTGGTCGACGCCGCGCTCTGCGCGCTCGACAACACCCCGAACAAGGCGCGCCTCGGCGCCAACGCCGTCGTCGCGGTGTCGATGGCGGTGCTCCACGCCGCCGCCGCCGATGCGCGGCTGCCGCTGTGGCGCTATCTCGCGGGCGATGCGAAGGTCCGCATCCCGCTCCCCGAAATCCAGATTTTCGGCGGCGGCGCGCACGCCGGGCGGCGCACCGACGTCCAGGACTTCATGATCATGTGTCCGACAGCGGGCAGCTTCCGCCGCACGCTCGAAATCACCGACGATGTCTACCGCGCCGCGGGCACGCTGATGGAGGCGAAGGGCCCACTCAGCGGTGTCGCCGACGAGGGCGGCTGGTGGCCCAATTTCGCGTCGAACGAGGATGCGCTCGACACGCTCACCAGGGCGATCGAGGCGAGCGGCCACCGCGCAGGCGAGGATGTCTTCATCTCGCTCGACATCGCCGCCAACGAACTCGGCGACGCCTCGGGCTACAGCCTCGCGCTCGACGACGGCCGCCTGACGAGCGAGGCGATGGCTGCGCGCATCGTCGAATGGGCGGGTCGCTATCCGATCCTGTCGATCGAGGATCCGGCGGGGCAGGACGACTGGACGGCGATGGCTGCCGTTACGGCCGCGATCGGCGACCGCGTCCAGATCATCGGCGACGATGTGCTCGTCACAAATGCCGATCGCGTCGCCCGCGCTGCCGATGCGGCGGTGTGCAACGCGGCGCTGATTAAGGTCAACCAGGTCGGCACCGTGACCGAGGCGAAGGCCGCGCTCGACGCCGCAGTCGCGCGCGGCTGGGGCGCGATCGTCTCGGCGCGCTCGGGCGAGAGCGAGGATGTCACCATCGCGCATCTCGCGACCGGCTGGAACGCCGGGCAGCTCAAGGTCGGCAGCTTCACCCGTTCCGAACGCATGGCGAAGTGGAACGAAATGCTGCGCATCGAGGAGACGATGGGCGCCGACGCGGTCTTTGCGGGCTTCTCGGCCTTCGCGGGCAGCATCGGCGCGGTCGCGGCATGATCGTCCTCCACGCGCGTCCAAGCCCCGGTTTCCGCGACGCGGTCGATGCCATCTTCGGTCCGGGCGTCGTCACCCACGTCGACGAGGCCGAACCGCTCGACGCAGTCGCCCCCGACATCACCGCGCTGCTCCATGTGCTGACCCCGGTCACCCCCGACTTCATCGCTTCGGCGCCGAAGCTCAAACTGATCCAGAAACTCGGCGTCGGGGTGAACACGATCGCGCTCGATGCCGCCCGCGATCACGGCGCCGCGGTGTGCAACATGCCCGGCACCAACAGCCAGGCGGTCGCCGAAATGGCGCTGTCGCTGATGATGGCGGTGCTGCGCCGCACCTGCTTCTTCGACGCCCGCACCCGCGCCGGCGAAGGCTGGACCGCCGACCCGTCCGAACTCGATCAGGTAGGCGAGATCGGCGGGCGCACCATCGGCCTCGTCGGATTCGGCAATTCGGCCCAATTGCTCGCGCCCGCGCTGGCCGCGCTCGGCGCTAAGATCGTCTACAATGCGCGAAGCAAACGCGACGTGCCTTATGAATATCTGCCGCTCGGCGACCTGCTCGCGACCAGCGACATCGTCTCGCTGCACATGCCGCTGACCGACGAAACGCGCGCCAGCATCGATCCCTTCGTGATGAAGAAGGGCGCGGTGCTGGTGAACACCGCGCGCGGCGAATTGGTAGATCAAGGCAAATTGGTCGAGGCGCTGACCAGCGGCCACCTCCGCGGCGCGGGCCTCGACGTCTTCGCCGAAGAGCCGTTGCCGCTCAGCAATCCATTGCTCGGACTGCCCAATGCCGTGCTCGCCCCGCACATCGCCTGGCTCACCCCCGAAACGCTTGTGCGCAGCCTGACGGTCGCGCACGACAACTGCCGCCGCCTCGCCGCCGGCGAACCGCTCCTGCATCAGGTGATCTAATGTCGCTCCCCATCGTCCTCATCACTGGCCAGCTCCTGACCGACGCCGTCTGGCAGCCTTTGCTCGACGCCTGGCCCGACCGCGACATCATCGTCGCCGACAACCAAAGCGACGACACGATCGAGGATTTCGCCCGGCGCCTCCTCGACAACGCACCGCCCAAATTTGCCCTCGTCGCCCACGCCATGGGCGGCTTCATCGCCTTCGAAGTCATGCGCCGTGCGCCCGAGCGCGTCGCCAAGCTTGTGCTGATCTCGACGCTCGCGTCCGCCGACGGTCCCGCCCAGACCGCGCGGCGGCAGGGCTATATCGACCTCGTCGAGAGCGGCCAGTTCGAGCAAGTGGTCGAGGAACGCATCCCGATCCTCTTCCCCGAGGACAAGCGAAACGACGCCCACCTGCTCGGCATCGCGCGGCAAATGGCGGCCGACACCGGCGCCGACACCTTCCTCGCCCAGCAGCGCGCGATCATGGCGCGCATCGACAGCCGCCCGCGCCTTGGCGAGATCGCGGTGCCGACCTTGCTGATCTGGGGCGAAAAGGACGGCATCACCAGCCGCGCGCATCATGACGAAATACTGGACGCGATCCCCGGCGCACGGCTCGAGGTGATCGCGGGGGCCGGTCATCTGCCGACCGTCGAGGCACGCGAGGTGGTGGTGCCGCTGCTGAGCGAGTTTATCGACGCCTGACCTCCCCTCCCGCCTGCGGGAGGGGAGGGAAGCGTTACTTCAACTCCCCCCGCACCAGCGCCGTCCCATCGACCATCGCCTTCAGCTTCGCCTGGCTATGCTCCCGGCTGTGATATTTCATCCCGCAATCGGGCGCGATCCACAGCCTCTCGGCATCGACATAACGCAAAGCCTCGCGGATGCGCCCCGCAACCACCTCGGCCGTCTCCACCTCGGGGATCGACAGGTCGAGCACGCCATACATGATCGTCTTGGTCGGCAGTTCGGCGAGGATCGCGGGGTCGAGCCCCGGCTGCGCCGCCTCGATCGAAATCACGTCAACGTTGGACGCTTCGAGCTCGGCAAGGAAGTCATAGGCCTTGGGCTTTGGTCCCGTCGCGCCCGCGCCGTGATGCACCATCGCATAGCCGAAACAGATATGCAGCGCGGTGGTCCCGCCGACCCCCTCGAGCGCGCGGTTGATCGACTCGATCGCATAGGCATTGGCCTCGGCGGCGCGCGCCTGCAGATAGGGCTCGTCAAGCTGGACGACGTCGACCCCCGCCGCGAACAGATCCTTTACCTCGGCATTGACCGCGTCGGCATAGTCCATCGCGAGCGCGCGCGCGTCGGGATAATAGCCGTTCTCGGCCTGCTGCGTCATCGTGAAGGGGCCGGGCAGGGTGAGCTTCACCGGCCGCGTCGAATGCCGCCGCAGGAACGCCGCATCCTGCGCCTCGATCGGCGCCACGCGGCGGATCGGACCCGAGACGAGCGGTACCGGATTGGCGTTGCCCGTGCGGTCGATCGCACTGCCATGTTTTTCCCGGTCGATTCCCGACAGCGCGGTCGCGAGCCGGTTCGAATAACTTTCGCGGCGCATCTCGCCGTCGCCGACGATGTCGATGCCGACCTCTTCCTGATCGCGGATCGCCATCAGCGTCGCGGCCTCCTGCGCGTCGGCCAGCCAGGGTTCGGGGATGCGCCACAAGGTTTCGGCGCGCACGCGCGGCGGCAGGCTCGCCTTCAACCGCTCGCGGTCGATCAGCCAGTCGGGCTGGGGGTAGCTTCCGACGATCGTTGTCGGCAATAAGGGAAGTGGAGCCAAGGCTTGTCCTCTCGATTTTTTGCTGGCCAAGCATTTGCTTAGTATTCTATCTAATTCAAGAAAAATTGACCTTGGGGAGAGCGAAATGATCGATCTGGATGCCATCCGGACCTTGGCCCACATACCGGGCGCGCAGGCACGCGTGCGCGGCGAGGCGGTCGCGGTGAAATATGGCGACCGCGAAACCAGCTTCGCCGACCTCGACAAGCGCTCGAACCGAGTCGCCAACGCGCTAATCGCCGCCGGCATCCAGCCCGGCGATCGCATCTCGGCGCTGACCAAGAATCATGATGCCTGGTATCCGCTTTTCTTCGGCACTGCGCTCGCACGCGCCTGTTTCGCCCCGATCAACAACCGGCTGGTGCCCGCCGAAGTCGGCTTCATCGTCGGCGATGCCGCGCCGAAGTTGCTCTTCGTCGGCGAGGATTTCTTCGACTGCGCGCTCGCCGCCGTCGCCGGTCTCGCCAACCCGCCGCGCCTCGTCGCGCTCTACGGCGAGCATCCGGCGTTCGAGCCATTCGACCAGTGGCTCGGTGACGCATCCGACAGCGCGCTGCCCGGCCCCGATCTCGCCGACGATGTCCTGCAACTCTACACCAGCGGCACCACCGGGCTGCCCAAGGGCGTCGTGCTGACCCACCGCAATTACCGTACCTTCCTTGAGGCCGCGACCGAGGTCGACGGCTTTGCCTATGGCGAGGACGAGACGGTGATGATCGTCATGCCGCTCTTCCACGTCGCGGGCACCAATGTCAGCTTCTCGGGGTTGGCGCAGGGCGGCCGCCTGCTGCTCATCAAGGACTTCACCCCCAACGACGCGATCCAGATGCTTCGGCACGAGCGCGTCGCCCACGCCTTCCTCGCCCCCGCGATGATCCAGATGATGCTGATGCAGCCCTCGGCCGCCGCCGGCCGCTATCCCGCGCTCCGGTCGATCGCTTATGGGGCCTCGCCGATCGCCGAAGATGTGCTGCGCCGCGCGCGCGCGACCTTCGGCTGCGACTTCGTGCAATTCTATGGCATGACCGAATCCGCCGGCGGCGGCTCCTATCTCTCGCCCTCGGCACACGATCTGCCCGGCAAGCTCACCTCGTGCGGAAAGCCCTGGCCGGGGATCGCGATGGCGATCCTCGACGGCGAGGGGAAGGAACTCGGTGACGGCGAGATCGGCGAGATCGCGATTCGCGGCGGCATCGTGATGAAGCAATATTGGAACCGCGGCCCCGCGACCGAGGAAACGCTTGCGGGCGGCTGGCTCCACACCGGCGACGTCGGCTACCGCGACGCCGACGGCTTTTATTTCGTCCACGATCGTATCAAGGACATGATCGTGTCGGGCGGCGAGAATATCTATCCGGCCGAGGTCGAAAGCGCGATCATGGGATGCCCCGGCGTCGCCGACGTCGCGGTGATCGGCGTCCCCGACGCAAAATGGGGCGAGTCGGTGAAGGCGCTGATCGTCCCCGTCGCGGGCGCGGCCCCCGACCCCGCCGCCGTCATCGCCTGGGCGCGCAAGCGCATCGCCGCGTACAAGCTGCCCAAGAGCGTCGAGTTCATCGAAGCGCTGCCGCGCAACCCGTCGGGCAAGGTCCTCCGCCGCGAACTGCGCGCGCCTTACTGGGAGGGCAAGGGCCGTGCGGTGGGATAGGTTCCGGCAAGCCGCGTATCATCGCGCCAATGGCGGGTAACGGGCGAAAGGGGACATATGCAATTTGCTCCCCGGCGAAGGCTGGGGCCCAGAGCGGTGTAGGACCTACGTCGCGTTGTTAAGTTCTGGACCCGGCCTTCGCCGGGGAACGGGTTGTGGCGAAGCCTCCGCTTTTCACTCCCAAGCCGCCACTAAAAAAGGCCCGGTGCTCGCACACCGGGCCAAGAGGAGTCCCTGGGGAAGAGGTTTATTCGGCCGGCACCGGGGTGCGGCCGGTGATGAAGCCGTCGCGGCGCGTGCCGTCGGCCTGCATCGGGTCGTGCGCGACGTCGCTGTCGTCGAATTCCTTGGTCCACGCCGCGAACTCGAGGCACACGCCATCGGGGTCGAAGAAATAGACCGAGCGCACGAACACGCCGGGATGCACTTCGGCGGCGATATTTGTCTCTGAATCATCGTGGTTCAGAACGCCCGAAACCTTGACGCCCTTTTCGACCAGCCGGTTGCAATAGGCATCGAACTTGTCGGCGGCGACGTTGATCGCGATATGGTTCATCGACCCGTGCGCCGACATGAAATTGCCCTCGCCGGGCAGCGCCTCGGGCGCCGAAATGCCGGGGACCGCCTCGGGTGCGTCCTTGAACCAGAAGAAGGCGAGGGCGTCGCCGTTGCCGACGTCGAAGAAGAAATGCTGGCCGCGCCCGCCGGCAAGGTCGAGTGTCTTGATCAGCGGCATGCCGAGGATGTCGCGGTAGAATTCCACCGTCTTGGCCATGTCCTTGCACACCAGTGCCAGGTGGTTGACGCCGCGGAACTCGAATTCGGGGTTTGCTGCAGCCATTGTCCGTCTCCTTGCGCTTAGTTGGGATTGATGCCGGGGCGGCTTTTCATCCGCTCGTACCAGCTTGTGATGTTGGTAAAGGCCGGGTCGATCGGCTGGCCGACCCCGGCGCCGAAATCGAGGAAGGCGAACAGCATCAGGTCGGCGAGCGTCAGCCGCTCGCCGGTGACGAAGCTGCGGCCCGCGATCTGGGCATCGACCCATTGGATACCGTCCTGCGCGACCGCCTTCAGCCCCGCCGCCGCTTCGGGCAGGCAGCGCATGCGCGGCTCGAACAGCGGCAGCCCTTCGGCGAAACGGAAGCCATTGGTCAACGGTTCGCAGATCTTGAGGTCGATGCGGCGCACCCACATGCGCGTTTCCGCGCGCTCCTCCGCAGTCGATCCGATCAGCGTCGGTTCGGGAAATTTTTCGTCGAGATATTCGCAGATGGGGACGATCTCGGTCAGCACCGATCCGTCGTCGAGTGCGAGCGCGGGGGTCTGCCCCGCCGGATTGACCTCGACATTATACGGCGCCCGCCGGTTCTCGCCGCCGCGCAGGTCGATCGTGACCTGCGGCAGTTCGATGCCCTTTTCGGCCATGAACATGTTCACGACGCGTGGGTTGGGGCCGATGGAGTTATAATATTTCATGCCCATCCTCTCTTGGTCTGTTTATCACGCGCGCCGAGAACCGTCAAGTAAATTGACGGTTCTCGGCGCCGCGCTCATTGGCCCGCGGGCCGCGGCGCGCTGAGGAAGTCGGCGGCGCTGAAGCCTTCGGGCGCGGCGACCTCGACGATCGGATCCTCGCGCGCGTCATATTCCATGCGTAGCGCGCGGGTGATCACCGCATGCATGTCGTAAAGGCAGGTGATGTAGGTGAATTCGAAAATCTGCTCGTCGTTCCAGAAGGTCTTGAGCTTGTCGAACACCTCGAGCGGTACGCGCCCGCTGGCCTGCGCGAGGCAGTCGGCATAGGCGAGCACGGTGCGTTCCTGTTCATTGTAGCAATCGGCGACCTGCCAGTGCGCGATCGCCGCGATCTTCTCGTCGCTGACGCCGAGACCGCGCAGCGACTTGCAATGCTGCGAAAAGACGAACTGGCTGCCCTTGACCCAGCCCGCACGCGTCTGGCCGAGTTCGCGCAGCACCGGATCGATCGTGCGCGCGGGGTTGCGGTACACGGCGAAACCCTTGACCGCATGTTCGAAGATGTCGGGCGACAGCGCGAACACCGTCCACCAGTCGCCCGGCGTGCCGGTCGCGGTGCCGGGCTCGGCCACTGGATCGCGGTCGCCGAACAGGCGGTTGTAATAGGCGAGAACGGTCTCGTCGGTGACTTCCGAGCGGGGAACCTGGCGCAGGACGGGCATGCTATACTCCTGAATAANAACTTGGAACTCAAAACTTCGTCATTGCGAGCGAAGCGAAGCAATCCAGAGCGGTTTACGCAGACTCTGGATTGCCGCGTCGCTTCGCTCCTCGCAATGACGAGCCATGACGAGGGCGTGCATCAAGCATTGGCGAACTTGCGGAATTCGGCGACATGCGCGCTGTCGAAATATTCGTCGAGCCGCGTGATCTTGCCATTCTCGACCTTGCAGATGATCGCGCAGGGCAGGCGTACGGCGCCGTCGTCGTGGGTGCGGCGGCCCTTCAGCACATGCTGCTGGACGAAACCGCCGGGAAAGACCGTGAGCCGGCGCTCGGCATATTCGCGGTCCTTGATCCGCGCGACCATGCCGGTCAGCACTGCGGCGGTCTGCTCGGGCGTGCCGACCAGCTCGTCGGTGTTGTGCCAGATCTCGGCATCGGCGGCGAAGCTGTTCTTCATCGCGGCGATGTCGCCTTCCTCGATCGCGTCGAAGAAGCGGGTCGCCATCGTGCGGATGTCGTCCAGTTCGGCCATCATCGCGTCTCCCTATTCATTCCGCGAAATCCTTATCCAGATGCCGCGTCAGCGCGAATTGCACGGCGCAGGCGGCGGCGGCGAACGGAATCAGCGCCATGATGCCCCAACGCAGGCTTTCGACGCCATAGTCGGGTTTCAGCGTGTCGCTGACGAACCCGACGAACAGCGGGCCGAACCCCAGCCCGATGATGTTGAACATCAGCATCAGGATCGACGTGCCCGTCGCCCGCGCGCGCGGCGGCATCAGATTCTGCACCAGCGCCAGGGCGGGGGCGATGTAGAAGGTACAGGCGGTCAGCGGGACGAGCATCAGCGCCAGCGCGAGCGGCCAGCTGTCGACCATCAGCGAGGCGATCAGCGACGGGATGAGGATCAGCGTCGCGATCGCCGGGACCTGGCCATAAGCGCGCGGCGAGGTGCGCGCGCGCCGGGCTACCAACCAGCCGCCGCCGAGCGTGCCGGCGGCAAAAGTGATCCCGGCGGCGGGGGCGAACCAGGTCCCCATCGCCGACAGCGGCATGTCCTGCACCCGCATCAGATAGGCCGGAATCCAGTTGAGCATGCCATAGCTCACGAAAGCGGCGAGCGCCGTCGCCGGCAACAGCAGCATCAGCGAACCATAGGCGCGGAACAGCGCCATCGCCTTGGCAAAGGGGATCGGTTCGTCGCCCGCACCCTTGTCCATCTGGCCGCGCGCCGGTTCGCGCACCAGCCAGATTAGCAGCGGCGCGACGAGGATGCCGACCGCGCCGATCAACAGAAAGGCGTTGCGCCAGCCGATCGTCGACGCGGCCCAGGCACCGAACGCGGCGCCGACGAAGACGCCGAAGGGGCCGTTGCAGGTGAACAGCGCCATCGCGATCGGCCGCTGGTGCGGCGGATAATAGTCGGCGAGGACCGAAACCGAGGGGGCGGTGCCGCCCGCCTCGCCCGCGCCAACGCCGAACCGCATCAGGGCGAGTTGCCAGAAATTGGAGACCATCCCGCACGCCGCGGTGAAGACGCTCCACACCAGGCAGGCGATGCCGACCAGTTTGACGCGGTTCCAGCGGTCGGCGAGGATGGCGACCGGTACACCCATGCCGGCGTAAAAGAGCGCGAAGGCCAGCCCGGTGAGCAGCCCGAACTGGGTATCGCTGAGCGGGATGTCGACGCGGATCGGTTCGATCAGCATCGCGAGCAACTGGCGGTCGACGAAGTTGATCGTGCCGATGAGGAACAGCATGGCGAGGGCGATGTTGCGCCGCCCGGCAAGTCCGTGGTCGGCGCCCGCGGGACCTCCGGCGAGGGTGGTGGCCTCAGTCATAACACTCCCCGAAGGCCGCCGATTCCGGACGGCTGAAAATATTCAAAGCTCGCGGTCCATCCGCATCGCGATGCCGCCGGACCGTGAGGCCCGGCGGCACGCCATCAGAAGCTCGCGCCAAGGGTCAGGCCAAAGGTCCGCGGGGCGTTGTAGAAGCGCTGGGTGAAGAACTGCGCCGTCGGCGTCAGCGCCGCGACATAGGTCTTGTTGGTCAGGTTCTTGCCCCACACCATCGCGCGGAACCGTCCGTCTTCGCTTTCCCAGCCGATCGAGCCGTCGACCAGCGTGAAGTCGCCGGTCTTGCCCGCCAAATCATTGGCGACGGTCGAATAATAGGTGCTGCGATACGACATCGCCCCGCGCAGGTTGATATTGCCGGCGCTGCCGAGCGGGATCGTATATTCCGCCGACAACTGCGTCTGCCACTTCGGCGCGCGGACCAGCTTTTTGCCGGTGTGATCGATGTCGACCAGATAGGTGCCGTTGGGCAGCGCGGTGACGTCGCCGCAAGTTGAAGTCGGCGGCGTAGGGAAAGCCGAGGGGCCGTCGATATCGGCGCAGAAGCTGGTATATTTCGCGTCGAGATAGCCGACATTCGCCGACAGGCGGAAATTCTGCGTCGGCTTCAGCGTGGCTTCGAGTTCGAGCCCCTTGGTCGTCGCCGAACCGATGTTCAACTGCGCCGTTTCCTGCCCCGATGCGACATTGGGGTTGGGGAAGAAGACGCCGAATTCCAGCTGCTTGAACTTGGTCACGAAACCCGTGAGGTTGAGGCGGAGCAGGCGATCGAAGAAATCGCCCTTGATCCCGGCCTCGAACAGGTTGGCGGTGTTGTCTTCCGTCGGCCCCGCGGTGGAGGTGGTCGCCGAGCGCGCGCCGAAGCCGCCGCCCTTATACCCCTGGCTGAAGCCCGCATAGAGCATCACATCGTCGGTCAGGCGATAGTCGAGCCCGGCCTTGAAGGTCATGCGATCGCGGTTGTAACCCAGCTTGAACGCCTTGCCCGCCGCCAGGTTGGTGTTCGCGATCGCCTCCATTTCGGCGAGCGACTTGACCGTCGCGCGCGTCGAGAAAAAGGCGGGCGACAACAGGACACCGGTGGGGTCGCGGAAATAATCCTTCGATTCCCAGCTCTGGCGCACGCCGAGCGTGATGTTCAGGCGGTCGGTGATGCCATAGATTGCCTGTGCGAACAGCGCTTTGGCGGTGTTGTCCTGCGCGACGAAGTCTTCGCTGCCGAAACGCAAGGTCGGGGCGAGCAGCACCGGCAGCGTCGGGAAGGCCTGCGCCAGTTCAAAGCTCTGCTTCAGGAAATAGCCGCCGAACACCAGACTCAGGCGCGACAGCGCGTCGGTGCGGTCCGAAAAATCGGACTGCAGGCGCAGTTCCTGGCTGAACTGGCGGTGCGACTGCAGGCGGAAGGTGGGGAAGAAGAAGACTTCGGACTGGTCGAAGTCGCTGTCGTTGAAATCGTCGGTCTCGATATAGCCCGTGATCGACTTGGCCTGCCACGACCCCATGTCGAGGCCGATGTTGCTGATCAGGCCGAGCTGGTCGGTGTCGTGATCGGCGGGGAAATCGCGTCCGATCGTATAGGCGCCGTCGTTCGGCTCTTCGAAGCGGAAAACCTGCCACAGCAACTGGTTCCGGTTCGGCGCGGTGTCGCCGCCCGGCGCGCTCGAACGGTCGCGGACGAGGAAGGCCTTGAGGTTGATGTCGAGATTGTCGGTCGGGGTGAACACCACCGTGCCGCGCAAGGTCAGCCGGTCCTGCCCGCCGATCTTCTTCCCGTTCAGGCGGTTGGTGAAATAGCCGTCATAGGTCTCTTTGTTCAGCACCAGCCGGACCGCGAGCGTGTCGCGAATGAGCGGCATATTGACCGCCGCGCGGGCATCCATCCGGCCATAGTTGCCGACGGTGACCTCGGTCTGGACACCCCAGTCGCGGCCGGGATTCTTGGTATAGGCGGCGATGCCGCCGGCGAGCGAGTTCTTGCCGAACGAGGTGCCCTGCGGCCCGCGCAGCACTTCGATGCGGTCGAGGTCGAAGGTGTCGAGCATCGTGGCGACCGGGCGCGTCACATAGACGCCGTCGATCGACACGCCGACCGGGCTTTCCTCGGTCGATTCGATGCCCTGCGCGCCGAGCCCGCGAATGAAGATCGCCGCCGAGTTGGAAAAGGTCGCGACGGGCTGGATGCTGACGTTCGGCGTCGAGGGCGCGAGGTCGGTGATGTCGCGTGCGGCGATTTTGGCGAGCGTCTGTTCGCCGAAGGCCGAAATCGCCTGCGGCACGTCCTGCAACGATTCATTGCGGAAACGGGCGGTGACGATGATCTCGTCGGTGCCGCTATCGGCCTCGGTCTCGGTCGTGTCGGCAGGGGCGGCGGCATCCTGTGCCATCGCCGGTGCGGCATAGGTCAGCGTCGCGATCGATGCGACGCCTGCCAGCAGAATCTGGTTACGAAAATTCATCTTTACCCTCCCATTGAACGGTTGCTGGCGATACCGGACATGCGGGTCCGATCCGTCAATCTCATTGACCCTTAGTATACTAATGGTCTTATGCTTGTCCAGAGCCTCACAAGCAGGAGTCGAATGATGGAGCAGGATTTTTCAGCGGGTGTTCCCACGGGCCTTTCGAGCCGGTTTTTGTGCACCGTGGAGTTTGAGGTCGGTGGCGGAATCTTCGGCATCGGCGCGTCGCCGTTCGGCGATCAGCGCATCGGATATATCAGCGGCGGCCGTTTTTTTGGCCCACGAATCAACGGCATCGTCCTGCCCGGCGGCGGCAATTGGTCGCGCGGCGGCCGGCTCGCCTCGAGCGCCGCGGTCGGGACTTTCGATGCCCGCGCGGTGTGGCGGACCGATGACGGCGACCTCATCCAGCTCGGCTACAGCGGCCGCAGCGTCGTCCCCGATGATGTCCGCGCCGAATTTGCCGATCCCGCCGCGTCGCCGGTCGATTCGGCGCGCTATTATCTGCGAATCGCCCCGGTGTTCGAAACCGCGAGCGCGAAATACGACTGGCTCAACGGCCTCCTCGCCGTCGGGGTCGGCGAGCGCACCGACTTCGGCGTCCGCCACCAGATCTATGAGGTGCTGTGATGATCGACCTTCATTATTCGGCGACCCCGAACGGGCAAAAGGTCGCGATCATGCTCGAGGAGATCGGCGCCGATTATCGGGTCATCCCCTATGACATCTTCAACGGCGACCAGCTCACCGCCGAATTCGGCCGCATCAACCCCAACCGCAAGTTGCCGGCGATCGTCGACCGGGCGCCGGTGGACGGCG
Source organism: Sphingopyxis sp. Root1497 (assembly GCF_001427085.1). Lineage (NCBI taxonomy): Bacteria > Pseudomonadati > Pseudomonadota > Alphaproteobacteria > Sphingomonadales > Sphingopyxidaceae > Sphingopyxis > Sphingopyxis sp. Root1497. The sequence continues at coordinate 70,420 of NZ_LMGF01000004.1, read as the reverse complement.
GCGATCCGGTCGCGGTCTTCGAATCGGGCGCGATCCTGCAATATCTTGCCGAAAAGAGCGGACGCTTTCTGCCCGCGTCAGGCGCGGCGCGCGCTTCGGCCCTGTCCTGGCTGACCTGGCAGATGGCGGGGCTGGGGCCGATGGGCGGGCAGGCGAGCCATTTCCTGCGCTATGCCCCCGCCGGACAGGATTATGCGATCGAGCGCTATACGAAGGAAGTGGCCCGCCTGCTCACCGTCCTCGAAAAGCGGTTGGAAAAATCCCCCTATGTCGCCGGCGACGATTACGGCATCGCCGACATGGCGATCTGGCCGGGCCGTGCCTCGGCCTTCGTCATGGGCATGGGCCTCGACGACTGGCCCGCGACGCGCGGCTGGTTCGAACGCATCCGCGAACGTCCGGCGGTGGCCCGCGCGATGGCGCGCGAAGACCTGAAGGCGCCCGCGAAATATCTGGGCCGCCACCAGAAGCTTGACGAGACCGAATGGTCGAACATGTTCGGCGACGCCAACCGCGCGGCGGTGCAGGGCGATTGAGAAGCGAGCGAGCGGGGTCCGCTCCACCAGTCGGATGTCATGCTCGGGAGCCGGGCCTTTCGATTTCCAGCCATCGCGGGGCGCCTGAAGCGGTGATTGGGACGATCGTCTTGACTGGGCGATCATTCAGGCTTCCTATCCCGAACAGCCCGTTCCCGGCGGTCTGAATCGAGGGAGTCGAACATGCGCCTATCTCAAAAAACCCGTAACCTGCTGGTGCTTGCTGCGTCGCTGTCGATCGCGGCATGTTCGGCCCCACAAGCGTCCGACAAGGCCGGCGGTTCCACGGGCGCCGATGCGACCGGCCACACCGAAGAGCAGAAGCGCAATCTCGCCAATTTCGACGACCTCGATTTCCGTGTGTACAGCGGGCAGAAATGGGATGAGTTCAACAAGAGCCATGCCGAGGACATTCTGGTTCATTATCCGGACGGATCGACGACGACCGGCATCGCCGACCATCTCGTCAAACTGAAACCGCAGTTCGCCTTTGCCCCCGACACCAGGATTGCGGAGCATCCGATCAAGCTCGCGGACGGGAAATACACCGCAGTGCAGGGCATCATGACCGGGACCTTCACGAAACCGATGGACCTCGGCGGCGGCAAGGCGCTTCAGCCCACCGGCAAGAAATTCGTGCTGCCGATGATGACCGTCGGGCGGTGGGAAAATGGCCTGATGAAGGAGGAATGGCTGTTCTGGGACAATGCCTCGTTCATGACGCAGATCGGCGCGACCTGACGGGCCGCCCGATGGATATGATGCCCGCCCTGTTCATCGGCCATGGCAGCCCGATGAACACAATCGAATTGAACGGCTATACGCGCGCCTGGCGCCGGCTGGGGAAGGCCTTGCCGCGACCGCGCGCGCTATTGGTCGTCTCGGCGCATTGGTTCATCGGGGCGACCGCCGTCACCGCGATGGCACGCCCCCGCACCATCCATGATTTTTACGGCTTCCCCGACGAACTGTTCGCGTTTCAATATCCGGCGCCCGGCCTGCCCGAACTGGCGGGCGAGATTGCGGAGGTCGTCAAACCCCATTGGGTCGGCGCCGATCGGGATCAATGGGGGCTCGACCACGGGACATGGAGCGTCCTCGCGCATCTTTTCCCCGATGCCGACGTGCCGGTCGTGCAACTGTCGATCAACGCGCTCCAGCCGATGGACTATCATTTGGAATTGGGCAGCCGGCTGTCGGCGTTGCGCGGGCAGGGCGTCATGATCGTTTCGAGCGGCAATGTCGTTCACAACCTCCGCAAGATCGACCGGCACAATCCGGATGGCGGAACCGATTGGGCGCAGCGGTTCGACGATGCCGTCGTCGACCAGATGATCCGCGATCCGGGCGGCATCTTGAATGTCCTCCAGCATCCGGATTACGACCTTGCGGTTCCCACGCCCGATCATTTCATTCCGCTCCTCCATGTCGCCGGCCTCGCCGCGGCGGGGGGCGGGGCCGCGCCGCTCCTGCGCGGCTATGCGATGGGATCGCTATCCATGACCTGTTACGGCGTTGGCACGGAGAGCCTGCCGTGCGAAGAGGCTGCGGGGAGCGCGACGATGCCCGAAGGGGTTCCGGCTGATCAGACCAATATTTAGGCAGGCGCCATGCTGCTGTCGATTTGGACTGCGGGCAAAGGCTCGTGCGTCGCCAACGCACGGAGATTGGCGCCGACAAGGCTTGGAGTAAGCGATGAATGATCCGTCAAAAGCGTGGGATGGCGAGCAGGTCCGGAAATGGCTGGACCGGCGGTTTGAGGCTTCGAGGCTCGATCAGGCGGCAGCGGACCGGCGCGGGTATGAGGCACAGGACGACTATGACAAGGCGGCCGCCGAGGAATGGGTCTGCCGTGCCCTGATCGCCGCGCATTGCACCGATGAGCAGAGCGCCTTCGCTGCGCAGATCAAGAAACTGGTTGGCCAGGAAGACTATCGGGCGACGGGCATCTATGACGACGCGCGGTTCCAGCGCCATGTTCGCGGTCAACTCAGGAAACTGGCAAAGATGACCAAGGCGAATGAGGGGTTCGAAAAGACGCTGCGCTATCAATGAGCGAGATGATCGATTGGAAGTGGAAACCGATGAAGCTTTTGTCCTGTCTGTTCGCCGTGGCGCTCACCTGATGCGCTGGCTGGGCGGCGAACAAAGATGAGTGGCGGAACGATGCCCGGACGGCGGGCGGTGCTGGTCGGATCGGCGGCGCTGATCGCCGGCGGCGCGACGCCCGCCCGCGCCGGAACGGGCGGGCAATGCCCGGACGGCAACGCCGCCTGGATCCCGCCCGAGGAACTGGTCGCGGACCTTCCGCGTCTCATGCGGATCGCCGGGGTGCCCGGCGCCGCCATCGCGGTCGTGGATCGCGGGATGCTGGCCTGGAGCCACAGCTTCGGCGTCAAAAACATCCTCACCCGCGACCCGGTGCGCGAGGATACGCTGTTCGAAGCCGCGTCGATGACCAAGCCTGTCTTCGCCTATGTCGTGATGCGGCTGGTCGATGAAAAGCGCCTCGATCTCGATACGCCGCTCGTCGCCTATCGCCGGCCGGAGAATTTGGGCGATGACCCGAATCTTGAGCGCATCACGGCCCGGCATGTGCTGGAACATTCGACGGGCTTGCCCAACTGGGCCTCCGAGCCGCTGGTCACGAGCAGCGCGCCCGGATCGATTTACACCTATTCCGGCGAAGCCTTCATCTGGCTCCAGCTGGTTGTCGAGACCATCATGGGAATGGGTCTCGGCAGCGTGATGCGGGCGAAACTGTTCGACCCGGCCGGGATGTCCCACAGCAGCTTCGGCTGGGACGAAGCCATCGCAAAGTCGGCGGTCTTCGGCCATTCCGAACCGCCGGAAGGCGAGCAGGTGCTTCCGCCCCAGCCCACCCGCGAACTGGGCGACCGGCTGCTACGGGTCGCGAAAAAGCGCGGCAAGCCGATCGCAACCTGGACCTATGAGGATTCGGTCGCCGCGATGCGAGAGAGCGATCCCAAGACGCCGCCATCGACCCACGACCTGCTGGTCAATTCGGCGGGCGGGCTGCTGATGACCGCGTCCGACTATGCGACGTTCATGGCGCTCATGATGGACCGGCCGACGCGGGCGGCGTGGGAGATCAGCGACACGACGCGGCGGGCGATGCTCACCCCGCGGCTCGACGTGCGCGGGCGCGACATTTCGCGGGGGCTGGGCTGGGAACTCGAACAATCCCCGGCGGGCCTGCTGTTCCAGCACAGCGGCAGCAACTACGGGATCTTCAAAACCATGGGCGTCGGTGATCCCCGGAACGGGCGCGCGATTGTCGTCTTCACCAATGCCGCGAACGGTAATGCGCTCGCGGCCCGGATTCTTCGGCAGGCGACGGGAATCGACCGGTTGAAATCGCTGATCTGATCGGTGCGGCGACCGGATCGAGAGCGTGTGCGACCAGGTCGTCTTCCGCGCTCCGTACGGCATCGCGATCCATCCCCCGGCGGCGCTACCGCGCCTGATGCTGCCGGTCGCCCCACAGGATCGCGCGGTGCTCGTCGGTAAATCCGGTCAGCCCGCCCTCGATCGTTTCGGCGCGGGCGACACCGACGGTCATGCCCTCGGCGACCGCGGGCCGTTCGAGCATCGCCGCGCCCCAGCGCTCGACATGGGGGAAACGCCCCGCCTTGTCGATCAGCTGGCGACGCAGATAGGGCAGGGTGGCCATGTCGGCGATCGTATAATCCTCGCCGGCCAGCCAGGTCGCTTCGCCCAGCCTTTTGTCGAGCACCATCATCAACCGGTCGACCTCGCGGCTGTAGCGCGCGATGGCATAATCGTGCCGATCCTTGGCGTAATGGGTGAAATGCACTTCCTGCCCGAACATCGGCCCGACGCCGGAGACCTGGAACATCAGCCACTGCCAGCAGGTCGCGCGCTTCACCGGATCGGTCGGCACGAAGCGGCCGGTCTTTTCGGCGAGATAGAGCAGGATCGCGCCGGTCTCCCACAGGACGAAGCGCTCGCCGCCGGGGCCGTCCTCGTCGACGATCACCGGCGTCTTGTTGTTCGGATTGAGCGCAAGGAATTCGGGGGTCAGCTGGTCGCCCGCGAGGATATCGATATATTCGAGCCGCCAGGGCAGCCCCATCTCCAGCAGTGCGATCGCGATCTTGCGCGCATTGGGGGTGGCGCCGCCATAGAGGGTGATCATCGTCTCAACCCTCGCGTCCGAGCCAGCGCTTCAGCACATCGTCCGTATCCTGTCCGACGACCAGCGGGGCAGGCCGGCGGACGCTGCCCGGCGTGCCCGACAGCTTGGGGAAGACTCCCTGCATGCGGATTTCGCCGAGCTCGGCGTCGGGCACCGTGACCAGCGCGTCGCGCGCGGCGAAATGCGGGTCGGCCAGCATGTCCTCGGCATCGAATACGCGTCCGGCGGGAACGCTCGCCTCGACCATCTTCGCCTCGAGCTGCTCGATCGTCAGCGTGGCCGTCCATTCGCCGATCAGCGCGTCGAGCTCCTCCTGCCGCACCCCGCGCGCGCGGTGCGTCGCATAGCGTTCGTCGTCCGCGAGTTCGGGGCGGCCCATCGCCGCGGCGAGCCGCGCGAAGACGCCGTCCTGGTTGGCGCCGATCAGATATTCGCCATCACTGCACGGATAGACGTTCGACGGTGCGATCGCGGGGAGCGTCGATCCGGTGCGCCGCCGCTTGGTGCCGCTCGCCGAATAATCCGACACGGTCGATTCCATCACCTGCAGCACCGCCTCATACAGCGCCGAATCGACGATCTGGCCTTCACCGGTCTTGCTGCGGTGGTGCAGCGCGGCGAGCGCGCCCATGCAGCCGTAAGTGGCGGCGAGGGTGTCGCCGATCGACACCCCCATGCGCGCGGGGGGCAGCTCGGGATAACCGACGATGCCGCGCCACCCGCCCATCGCCTCGCCGATGCCGCCGAAGCCGGCGCGCGACGAATAGGGGCCGGTCTGGCCATAACCCGACACGCGCACGACGATCAGCCCGGGGTTGGTCTTGCGCAGCTCCTGCGGGTCGAGGTTCCATTTCTCGAGCGTGCCGGGGCGGAAATTCTCGATGAGGATGTCGGCCTTGGCGATCAGGTCGCGCGCGAGGCTCTGGCCTTCCTCGCTGCGCAGGTCGACCGCGACCGAATATTTGTTGCGCGCGATGACGCGCCACCAGCTCGGTTTGTCACCCTGGCCCCAGTTGCGCATCTGGTCGCCGCCGCCCGGCGGCTCGAGCTTGACGATTTCGGCGCCCATGTCGCCGAGCAACTGGCCGCAAAATGGGCCGGCGATCAGCTGCCCCATCTCGACGACCTTCAACCCTTCCAGCGCTCCCCCGCTGCTCGCTTCCGTCATATCATTCCCTTCGGGCGTCTCTTTAGCCTAGGAAGGGGGCCGCGCGCGGCCCGACATCCTCAATCCCTGTGGCCATGATATACTTAGAATGCTATGCAATTATCAACTGCAATCTCGGATATGCGCGAAGATAGGCAAAATCGTGAAGCAAACCAGCATCGAAATCGTCGAAGTCGGCCCCCGCGACGGCCTGCAAAATGAAGCACTTGCCGTCGCCACCGCCGACAAGCTCGCGCTGATCTACCGCGCGATCGGTTACGGCGCGCGCCGCATCGAAGTGACGAGCTTCGTCAATCCCAAGAAGGTGCCGCAACTGGCCGATGCGGAGGAATTGGTGGCGCAGCTCCCCGACCGTGACGATGTCACCTACGTCGGCCTCGTCCTCAACCGCCGCGGCGCCGAACGCGCCATCGCGACCGGTCGCATCGACGAACTTGGCGCGGTGTGCGTAACCAGCGACAGTTTCGGCATCCGCAACCAGGGCCAGACGTCCGACGAATCGCTCGCCGCCGCGATGGAGATCGTCGCGCTTGCGAAATCGGCGGGCCGCAGCGGTCAGATCACCATCGCCACCGCCTTCGGTTGCCCGTTCGAGGGCGAGATCGCGATCGGCCGCGTCGTCGAAATGGCCAAGCGCGTCGCCGATGCGGCGCCGCGCGAGATCGCGCTCGCCGACACGATCGGCGTCGGGGTGCCGTCGCAGGTCGCCGACATGGTCGGCCGCGTCCGCGAAGCGGTCAGCGGGCTGCCCGTTCGTGTCCATTTCCACAACACCCGCAATACCGGCCTCGCCAATGTCTGGGCGGCGGTCGCCGAGGGCGCCGCGACCGTCGATGCGTCGCTCGGCGGGCTCGGCGGCTGTCCCTTCGCGCCGGGCGCCGCGGGCAATGTCCCGACCGAGGACGTCGTCTATTTGCTCGAACGCGGCGGCGTGGCCACGGGGCTGGACCTGCCCGCGATCGTCGACGCCGCAACCTGGTTTACCGGCGTCATGGGCCGCCCGTTGCCGGCGATGGTCAGCAAGGCGCCCGCTTTCCCGGGTTGATCCGGTCGTCGGCGGGCAGGGGCCAGCGCGGCGCCGTTGTCTGTCCGGGTCTTCCGGTCTAACAGGGGGCATGGGTCAAATCTTCGATATCCCCCGCTTTCTGCGCCTGACGGCGCCGCTGCTCCTGCTGGGAATGGCGGGCTGTCAGGGGTTCGACAAAAGCCAGACCGTCGCCGCTGCGGCCGAAGCCCCGAATTCGGCTGCCGCTGCGGCTTGCCCGCCCGACGGCAAGCGGGCAGCGGGCGGCAAGGCGGAACCCGGTGCGCGCTTTGCCTGTTATGCCGACGCCGGCAAGGCCTGCACGAGCGGCAGCGAGTGCGCAGGCGATTGCCTCGTCCCGAACGACCGCGCTTCGCGCATCCTGCAGCCGGGACAAAAGGTCGTGGGCCGTTGCCAGGCCACCGCCAGCCCCTTCGGCTGCCGTGCCACCGTAGAAAATGGCCGCGTCGCGGCACCATGGGTTTGCCGTGACTGATACGCTCGCTGGAAAGCAGGACATGACCCGCCCCGAAGAATCGCTCGCCGCTATGGCCGACGGGTTTTTCCTGATCGCCGGACCCTGCGTCGTCGAAACGCCCGCGATCATGGACGAGATCGCCGATATGCTGGTCGCGATCCGTGATCGGTTCGGGATTCCCGTCGTCTTCAAGGCGTCGGCGCTCAAGGCCAATCGCAGTTCGTCCGAATCCTATCGCGGACCGGGCTGGACAAACGGACTCGCGCGGCTCGCCGCGATACGCGAACGCACCGGACTCCCGGTCCTCACTGACATTCACGAAACCGCCGACGCCGCCGAAGCCGCGGCGGTCATCGATATCGTCCAGATTCCCGCGCTGCTTTCGCGCCAGACCGCGCTCCTCGAAGCGGCCGCGCTGACCGGCAAGCGGATGCTTGTCAAAAAGGGCCAGTTCATGGCCGGTTCCGACATGGCGCAGGTGCTGGCGAAGATCGATCGCGCGAGGATGCAGGCCGGGGTGCCGTCGCTTCCGACGATCGTCTGCGAACGCGGCAACATCTTCGGCTACCAGAATATCGTCGCCGACATGCGAAACCTCGCGATCATGCGGGCGCCGGGCGTCGCCGTCGCTTTCGATGCCGCGCACACCGTGCAACTGCCGTCGTCGCAGGGGGCGATGTCGGGCGGGCAGCCGCAATTTTCGCCGTTGCTGGCGCGCGCTGCGGTCGCTGCGGGCTGCGACGGCCTGTTTATCGAGGTCCACCCCGACCCGGCGTCGGCATCGTCCGATCCGGCGACCTCGTTGCCGCTTCGCCATTTGCTCGCATTGGTCGGACAATGCGTCGCGCTTCACCGGCTGGTTCGCGACGGGCAAATGCTTGACCTCGATGACAGCCTAATCTAGCGCCGAACAAGGGGTTTTTACTGGCTGGGTGTCGACAGCTATTGTGTTTCAGGGTGTTACGGGTCTCCGATGCTCCAGATGAGCCAATATGCCGATACCTCTCTGGCCGCCGCGCAGCCCTATCCTGTGCGGCATTTCTTGTTTCTCCAGGGGCTTCCGGGCCCGTTTTTCCGTAAGCTGGCCGACGCTTTACGTGCAGGCGGCCATCGGACCTCGCGGATCAATTTCAACGGCGGCGATATGTGGGACTGGCGCGGATCGGGCGCCACCGGTTTTCGCGGCGATATCGCGGCATTCCCGGCCTGGTTTGACGACTATCTGTCGGGCAGCGACATCAGCGATGTCGTGTTGTTCGGGGACAATCGGCCGCTCCATCTTCAGGCGATCGCCATTTGCCGACAGCGCGCAATTCGCGTGTTCGTCGTCGAAGAAGGGATGCTCCGCCCCAATTTCGTCTCGTTCGAACAAGGCGGCACCAATTATTGGTCGTCCCTGCCGCGCGACCTCGATCAACTGCGCCGGATTGCCGACGATCATGAAGACGAACCCGTCGACCCCGTCACCAGCAATGTTCGCCGTCGGATCGTCGAAGCGGTTGGCTATTATGTCGTCCAGACGCTGACGATCCCCTTCTTTCCTCATTATCGTTCGCACCGCCGCAATGCGCCGGTCGGGGAGATGTGGGCATGGATTCGTCGCCGTGCGGGGCGGGGTCGCGAGGATGCCGCCAGCTCTGCGGCGGTTTCGGCGGTCATCGACTCGCGTTTTTTTCTTTTTCCCATGCAACTCGACGGCGATCACCAGATCGATTCCCACTCGGACTTCCCCGACATGGCGAGCGCGATCGACTGCGTCTTTCACAGCTTTGCCGTCCACGCGCCGCGCGCCACGAAGCTGCTCGTCAAGATGCATCCCTTCGATCCCGACCTCGACGGCTGGCGCGCCGATGTGATGGATCGGGCGTCGCGTTACGGGATCGCCGACCGGGTATATTTCATCGAACGCTTCGACCTCGCGCCGTTGCTGCAAAAGGCGGCCGGCGTCGTCACGATCAACAGCACGGTCGGGCCACTGGCGCTCGAACAGGCGTGCCCGGTCTTTTGTCTCGGCCGCGCGGCCTATGACATTCCGGGCGTCACCGCGCAGTGCGGCCTCGAGCGCTTCTGGGACGAGCCACCGCCGGTCGACGCCGACAATTTCGAACTGATGTGCTGCGCGATGCGGGCGACGGCCTTGGTGAATGGTGGCTTCCATGACCCGAAGGCGCTTGACATGCTCGTCGCGGGCGCCGTCCGACGTCTGACCGGCCAAGCCTTCGCGTCGCCGGCCGCTTGAAGCCCACATGCATCTGATTTTCGATGTGACGCGGCTCGTTCGACGCGGCCATCTGGCGGCGCCGACGGGAATCGATCGCGTCGAACAGGCCTATCTGTCCTTCCTGATGGCGGCGGACGCGATCGAACCGAGCTTCGAAGCCTTTGTCCCGCCGGGACATTGGGTCGCGCTTTCGCGCGCCGCCGTGGCCAGGCTGCTCCAGGCGCAGCGCCTCCGCTGGAGCGGCGCCGTGGGCAAGGCTTCGCCATTGTCGGTGGTGCGGCACTTCCGTCCGGTCCGTTCGCAGCTTCACACCGGTACGCGCTTCCTCACCGTGTCGCATCCCGGCGCTCGCGCGATGGGGCAATGGCGCCGCCGGGCCGACCGGTGCGGCGGCAAGATCTGCTATTTCGTCCACGACCTGATTCCGATCGAATATCCCGAATATGCGCTGGCCAAACATGCCAAGGCCAATCAGGCGCGGATCGCGGCGGCGACGCGTTTGGCCGACGGTCTGCTCGTCAATTCGGATTGCACGGCGCGGTCGATCGCGCGCTTCTGCGGCGACCTGCCCGTCGCTCCGATCGCTAAGCTCCCCTTCGGGATCACCTTGCCCGAGGTTGCCGAGGCCCGCGCTGCGTCGACCGGAGCGAACGACGATCATCCCTATTTCCTCGTCGTCGGGACGATCGAACCGCGCAAGAACCATCTGCTGCTGCTCAAATTGTGGCGCGAGATGGCGCGGCAGGACGGCGCGGCTGCGGCGCATCTGGTGATCGCGGGCCGACGGGGCTGGGAGAATGGCCAGATTCTCGCGATGATCGAACGCTCGCCCGCGCTCCGCGACGTGTTGGTCGAGATGCGGACTCCCGGCGACGACGCGCTGCAGGGCCTGATGCGCGGGGCTAGGGCGCTCCTCGCCCCCTCCTTCGCCGAGGGCTTCGACTTGCCCGTGGCAGAAGCCTTGAACATGGGCTGCCCCGTGGTCGCCAGCGATATCGCGGCGCACCGCGAAGTGGGCGGCGATGCGCCATTGTTTCTGCATCCGCTCGACGCCACGGGATGGATGGCGGCGGTTCGGGATTTTGCGGCGGCCGATTCGCCGCTAAGGAAGCATCATCTCCAGGCGGCGCGCGCCTGGCGCCCGGCGAGCTGGGACGATCATTTTTCGCAGCTGACCGAATTTCTGGAACCGCTTTGACCCGAGCCGCCGACACCGACGCCTTGTTCCAGCGCCTCGACACCCGGAGGCGGGTCATCGGTGCGCTCGTCATTCGGGAGCTGCACACGCGTTTTGGCCGCGAAAACCTTGGGTTTCTTTGGATCTTCATGGAACCGGTGCTGCTCGCGGTCGCCGTCGCGGCGCTGCATGGCAATTACAAACTGCCGATCAGCGGCAATGTGCAGCCGGTCCCTTTCGCGCTTGGCGGCTACATCCTCTTCATCATGTTCCGCTCGGTACTGTCGCGCGCGGAAACCCTGCTCGAGGCCAATCGGCCCTTGCTCTATCATCGGCCGGTCACCCTGTTCGACATGCTGCTCGCGCGGTCTTTGCTCGAAATGGTGAGTACCGGCGCGGTGCTCTTCTTCCTGCTGTTCGTGGCCCAGTATCTGGGTCTTGCCGAGCCGATCCACGATCCGCTGCTGGTCATCCTCGCACTCGTGTTGATGAGCTGGTTCTGCTTCGGGCTGGCGATGATCATCATGGTCGCATCGCACGAGAGTTCGTTTTTCGGGCGGATCATCCATCCGCTGCTTTACCTCTCGCTTCCGATATCCGGGGCTTTCTATCTTCTGGCCTGGCTACCCGAGAATGTTCAGCGTGTCGCTATGTGGGTGCCGACCGTGCATATCTTCGAATTGCTGCGCGAAGGGCAGTTCCGCGACTTCGCGTCGGACCGCTTGGACCTCGTCTATCCCATTGTCTGTTCCGCGCTATTGATGTTGGTTGGCTATGCCGCCATCAGGTTCGTCCGGCCCAGGATCGAGTTGCAATGAACCGCCACACCAACATCACCGAAACGGCCGGCGAAACGGCGGAAAACGCCATGGCGACACCACGCCACTGGCCGCGACGGCTGGTTCGCAGCGCGCTGTTCTGGATCGTCGTGGTTCCCACGTTGGTGGCGGCCATCTACCTGTTTCTCATCGCCGCGCCGCAATATCGCTCGGAGGCGCAATTCGTCATTCGCGGTCTCGACGCGCCGCGCAGCGAAGCGAATGGTTTCGGGCAGCTTCTCGGTGTGTCGCCGGTCCTCGATCCGAGCGCCAAGGCCAGCTACATCCTGATCGAATATCTCCGTTCGCCTGAAGCGATCCGGGCGCTCAAATCCGAAAAGATCGACCTCGCCGCGGTCTTTCGTCGGCCCGAAGCCGATTTCGTCGCGCGGCTGTCGGAATCCGACCCGGCGATGGAAGATCTGCTCAAATATTATCGCGACAAGGTTCAGATCAGTCTCGACAGCGACACCGGGATCACCCGTGTGACGGTCACCGCCTTTCGCCCCGACGATGCCCGCACGATCGGCGAGGCGGTGATCAGGCTCGGAGAAGCCCGGATCAACGCGCTCAACCGCCGGCTGTTCGACAATACGGTCACGATCGCGCGCGACGAATTCCAGCAGGCGGCTGACGAACTGTCGGGGGCACAGAAGGCGATGTCGCTGTTCCGCAACCGCAGCGGCGACATCGACCCGCAAAGCAGCGGCAAGGGCGAGCAGGAACAGGCGCTCACCCAACAGGCCGAAATCGATCGTCAGCGGGCTCGGCTCGCCGACATGCGCCGCTATCTCAGCCCCGCCAGCCCGCAGGTCGTGGCTATGCAGGGCTATGTCAGCAGCCTCGAAGCGGCGGCATCGCGCAATCGCGGCCGACTGACCGGCTCCCCCGGCGCGGTATCGCAGCGGCTCGGTGAATATGAAGAACTCAGCCTGAAACAGGAGCTTGCGGCCAAGCGTTACGAAGCTTCGCGGCTCGGGCTGCAGTCCGCCAACGACCGCGTCGAAAAGGAACAATTGTTCGTGATCCCCGTGGTCCGGCCCACCGCGCCGGAAAAGCCCGTCTATCCCAAACCGCTCCGCACGCTGGCGACCATCCTGCTCGGTGCGCTGTTGGCCTATGCCTTTTTCATGATCGTCACCGCCGGCATTCGCGAACACAGCGCGTAAACGGCCGCGCGTTCAGGCGTGCGCGAAATGGCTCGCGATCGCCTCGTCGATGCTGTCGAACTGCAGCACTTCGCTGGCTCGCACGGCCATGCCCCGATCGCAATATTCGCGGAGCGTGGCGGGGTCGTGCGACACCATGATCAGGCTGCGTTCCTGCCTGCGTTGCAGCAGCGCTTCGCGGCAGCGATCCTGGAACCGCTCGTCGCCGACCGCCGTAATCTCGTCGATCAGGTAACAGTCGAACGAGACGGCGAGCGACACCGCGAAAGCGAGGCGCGCCATCATACCGGCCGAATAGGTGCGCAGTGGCATGCGCAGATAATTGCCCAGCTCGGCGAAATCCTCGACGAAAGCGAGCGTGTCGTCGACCGGACGGCCATAGATGCGGGCGATGAAGCGCGCATTGTCGGCCCCGCTCAGGCTGCTCTGGAAACTGCTCGACAGGCCGAGCGGCCAGGACACCGACATGCCGCGTCGGATCGTGCCGCTGCTCGGCTGTTCGACGCCGGCGATCAGGCGCAGCAAGGTCGACTTGCCCGCGCCATTGTGCCCGCATACGCCGACCGATTGGCCTTTTTCGATCGCGAAACTGACGTTATCGAGGACGTAATGGCGCCCGTTGCGGGTCGCATAGGATTTGGAAACCCGATTGAAGACGATCATCGATAAAGGCTCGCGTCGCAAGCCGGCGGGCTGCGTGGCCCTCTAGATGACGGTTCGGGTCGCACTTGACAAGCGGAGCGTCGGTTGGGGGCAGGGGACGGGGGTCCGCCGCTATCGCGACCGGCTGCGGCAGTGCATCGAACGTCACGATGATTTGTTCGCGCCGCCGCAATCGCTGACCGACGAAATCGGGGCCGACGGCGAAACGATGCGGGTAAACGCGCGCTATTTTGCCGATGCCCAGAAATGGTTCACGCTGACCGGCCGGCTGCGCAGCGTCAGGCTGGATCGGCCGGTCGATCTTTTCCATTGGTCGCATCCGATGCCGATGTGGGCGAAAGGGGCGCTGAACGTGGTGACGGTCCACGACCTGATCCCGATCCGTCAGCCCGAATATTCGGCCATCCCATCGGGCCGTTTCCGCCGCCTTTTGACGGCATTGGCCGAACGGGGCGCCTGTTTCACCTGCGTGTCGGAAGGAGTGCGCGATGAACTGCTCGCCTTCACCGGCATTGATGCGCGGCGCGCGATATGCACCTGGCAGCCCGTGGAGGCGCCGCGCGCCGTGGCGTCCTTGCCCGCCGGGCTTGAGCGCGGACGCTATTTCCTCCTGCTCGGCAGCGTCGAACCCCGCAAAAATGTCCGTCGCGCAGTGGAAGCGTGGCGCGCGGCGAAAACCGGCGTGAAACTGGTGATTGCCGGGCCCGACGGGCATTGGACCGATCGCCGCGACCGGGCCGCCTTCGAACGCGACATCGCTTCGCCCGACATTGTCCGGTTGCCCTGGCTTGGCGATGCGGTCGTCGAACGCCTGACCGTCGATTGCCGTGCGTTGCTGATGCCGTCGCTCGCCGAAGGCTTCGGTTTGCCGCCGGTCGAGGCGCTGATGGCGGGGGTTCCGGTGATCGCGTCGGATAGCCCCGTCTCGCGTGAGGTTCTGGGCGCGGCGGCGGCGCTCGTCGATCCGCGCGACGCCGCGTCGATCACCGGCGCGATTGTTCGGGTGAACGCGGCCGCACAAGGGATGCGAACGCCGCTGCCGGCGATGTTCGAACGGTATGGCGAAGCCGCCTTCGCCGCGCGCTTGCGCCTTGCCTATGACCGGTTTCTCCAGCTAGGTGAACGCAATTAAAGCGGAATTTCGAATCGACGATCCACTCCGCCCAACAGTGTCGGAGGAATAATGCGGGTCGGAATCGATGGTTTTAATCTGGCTTTGCCATTTGGAACCGGTGTCGCGACTTATTCGATGTCGCTCGCGCATGCGATTCAGGCCGCCGGCCATCAACTCGACGGCGTTTATGGTCTTCGCACGCCGTTCCGCAAAGTCCTGCGCAACGTCAATTTCTTCGAAGCGCTCGGCGCCGAATATCAGTCGAAGGCGCCGCGATCGTGGAGCTTTGGCTGGGGCCGCGAACTCAGCTGGACGGTCAAGGCGCGCAAGGCGCGGCAGGTCGATCTGCACGGCAAGCAGGAAGTCCGGCCCTTTGCGCACCGATTGCCCGATTTCGACCGGCTGTTCACCGTGTCGGACCTGTTCGACCAGGCGATGCGCAATTTTCGCCGATTCGGAACCTTCACGACCGTTTCCTTGCCCGATGCGCCCGACATCATGCACTGGACCTATCCGTGGCCGATCCGCGTGGCCGGGGCGCGCAACATCTACACGATGCACGATCTGGTGCCGATGAAGCTTCCCTATGCCAGCCTCGACAACAAGAAGATCTATCACAAGCTGATGCGCGCCTGCATTCGCAAGGGCGATCATATCGCCACGGTGTCCGAGGCGAGCCGCGCGGATATCGTCGACTTTTTTCCCGAAGCCGAGGGAAAGATCACCAACACCTATCAGGCGATCAGGCCCTCTGCGCAGAGCCTGAGCCTCGCGAGCGGCGACGAGGCCGAGGTGGGGCAGGCCATCAAGAGCATTTTTCGTCTCGATTTTCAGGATTATTTCCTCTTCTTCGGCGCGATCGAGCCGAAGAAGAATGTCGGACGGCTGATCGAGGCCTATCTCGCCTCGGGCGTGAAGGCGCCGCTTGTCGTCCTCGGTCGCCGTGCATGGGGCGCCGACGTCGAACTGTCGCTGATCCAGCGCGACGAGACCCGGCCGATGAAGACGATCTTCAAGAATATCCGGCGGATCGACTATCTGCCGCGGCGGCTGCTCATGCTGCTGGTGCGCGGGGCCAAGGGCGTGGCTTTTCCTTCTCTCTATGAGGGTTTCGGGTTACCGATCCTCGAGGCCATGACTTTGGGGACGCCCGTCATCACTGCGAACACCAGTTCCATGCCCGAAGTCGCGGGCTCGGCGGCGCTGCTCGTCGATCCTTATGATATTCAGGACATTGCCGCGGCGCTGCGCCGGATCGATACCGATGCCGAACTGCGCGCCGACCTTTTCGGGCGCGGTATCGCGCAGGCGGAGAAATTCTCGATGCCAGCCTATCAGGACCGGCTCAACGCGCTCTACGACAGCCTGCTGTCCGGACCCCGCCGGTGACGATGATCCGCTCGGTGGCGGCGGCGCTGTTGCTGGCCGGCGCGCTCGGCGGCTGCGCGATGCTGCCTTCGGCGGCGCCGACGACCGGGCAGGTGACGAAACCGGCGACGCTCGCCGACGGCCGCACACTCAATCTGGTCGACCTGACCGAAAGCGGATGGACCGAGGTTCAGGTGCCGACGCTGCCGTCCGCCGGTTGGTCGTTCACCGACGGAACGACCAGCAGCGAAGAGATATTGGTCGGCGACAATCTGGAAATCGTCGTGTTCGAGGTCGGCTATCGCCTGTTCGGCGCGGTCGACAGCGGCAGCAATGCAAAGGATCCGACGGTGTCGGCGGCCGGTGCGACGCTGCCGACGATTAGCGTACCGCAAGGCGGCTATATCAACATCCCCTATGTCGGGCCGATCGACGTCCTCGGACGTACGCCGCAGGGGGTCGCGGCTGAAATCCGCACCCGGCTGCGCGGCCTGTCGCAACAGGCCGACGTGCTGGTGCGCGTGGCGTCGGGACCGATGCGGTCGATCACCGTCGGCGGCGAGGTCAAGGCACCAGGTCGCATCGCGATTACCGCGGCGGGCGAACGCGTCCTCGACGTCGTCGCCGCGGCGGGTGGTCCCGCCGATCAGCAGTCGAACCTGATCGTACGGCTGGCGCGTGCGGGAGAAAGCCAGGAAATGCCGCTCGACCAGATTCGGGCGGGCGACGCCGCGAACATCCGCCTGATGCCCGGCGATGTCGTCCAGTTGCTGAAACGGCAGCAGAGTTTCTCGGTCATCGGCGCGGCGCGCGACGTCGCCGAGGTGCCGCTTGCCGACACGCCGGTTTCGCTCGTCGAGGGGCTGGCGCGCGCGGGCGGGCCGATCGATAATCAGGCCGATGCGACCGGCGTCTTCGTCTTTCGCTATGTCGATACCGACGTGGACGGCACGGTGACGTCGGTGCCGACCATCTACCGCCTCAATCTTCTCGATCCGCGCAGCTATTTCGTCGCCAGCCGCTTTCGCATGCAGGACGACGATGTGGTCCTGATCGCCAATGCCCGGTCGGCGCAGTTCGCGAAGCTGGTCCAGATGCTCAACCAGCTGACTTCTCCCGTCGTGACGGTCGACGTGCTGACGCGCTGATCCGACGATGTCGGCTCCGGCCATCCTGGCATTGCCGCCGCACCGGCGTCACAAGGCGCGGATCCGGCGGCGTGCCGGGCACGTCGCCTTGCACGAGACCGGCACGGTCGAAGCGGTGGCAGCGCGGATCGTCGGCGGCCGCGTCGGCGGCCTGTTCTGGCGCCCGCTCGACGCCCGGCTGGCGGCTTGGCTCGGCGCGGTCGAGGGCGACATCTGCGCAATCGTCTGCCGCGATCCCGCAAATTTGCAGGTGCTGCTCGACATTTGCGCGCGCGCGTGTCCCGGCCCGATCCTCTTGGTGGCCCCGAATATCTCTGCTTCGGATTGGCCGCACCATGCGCGGTTCGATGAAAAATCGGACCCGTGGCCACTGATCGACCGCGTTTCGACGGTTTGCTGCGACGACCCCGAGCGCGTTTTTGTTCAGCTGGCGGCGCTCGCGGGCCGGAGGATCGTGGCGGTCGAAAAGGGCCGGGTCAGGCATGCCGAAACGGCGACCGTGGCCGAGCGGGCGGTGGCATGTTTGCGCACCGACTGGCGCTATGTTTCCCCTTATGACGGCCTCGATTGGTCGCTCGACCAAATGCTCGATTATCTTGTGCGCTGGCGCGAGGTTGCCGGACGCACGGCGGGCGTTGGCGCGATGTTCGGCATCGCGGGCTGGAAAAGGCGGCGCATTCGCCAGTTCCTGATCGGGTCGCCCGACGCACCCTGCCTGTCCGACGTCGAGGAAGCCCGCCGCGTCGAGGGGGCCGTTGCCGCCTGGCCATCGCGGACCGACATCGCGGCGCTGGAACGCTTGCGAGGAGGGGATTCCGTCTGGCGCGTCGAGGACGGCTTTATCCGCTCGGCCGGGCTTGGGGCCGCGCTCGTCCAGCCTTGCTCGATCGTCCTCGACAAGCGCGGCATCTATTACGACCCCGCGCGTCCCGGCGATCTGGACATGCTGCTGCAGACCGCATCGATCGACGCTGAACTGGCCGCCCGTGCGGCCGCGCTGATCGCGCAGATCCGGACGAACGGCGCGACCAAATATAATTTGGGTGGCAAGCGCGTCGATCTTCCGGCGGACCGGCATATCATATTGATTGCGGGACAGGTCGCGGACGATCTATCGGTGATCGCGGGCGGCGGCGGGATATCCTTCGCGCAGATCGTTTCCGCCGCACGGCGGGAAAATCCCTGCAGCTTCATTATCTTCAAACCGCATCCCGACGTCGTCGCCGGACTGCGCGACGGCGAATGGCGCGAGCCCGCGATCGCTGCCGACGCGGACCTCGTCCTCGCCGACGGAGCGACCCATGACCTGCTCGAACGGGTCGATGCGGTGCACGTCCTCTCGTCCCTGTTGGGGTTCGAGGCGCTTTTGCGCGGACGCCGGGTGAGTGTGTACGGCCAGCCCTTTTACGCCGGGTGGGGGCTCACCGACGATCGCGGCGCGGCACAAGAGCGTTCACGCCCGCTCTCGCTCGAGCAATTGGTCGCGGCGACACTGATCCTTTACCCGCTCTATGCCGATCCGCGGACCGGGCTGCCCTGTTCGCCCGAACATCTGCTGGTGGCCCTTGCCGACATGCCGCCACGGTCGCGCATCCGCAGCCTGGTCGCGCGGCTTGTCGCAAAGTCGCGAAAATGGAACAAATACCGCTAGTGTCACAAGAAATTACGCGATATCGACTGCAATAAGAGGGGTTTATGGGCGCGGCCAACTATTACGACATCTGGCGCTTACTCAGCCATCCGCGCAACGACAACGAAGCCGATATTCGCGGCCTTTGCCGATCGCACTATCTTGGCGACCATGAGGCGCTGTGCCGCGTGCTGGGGCGCTACAAGATGTATGTCGATACGCGCGATATCGGCATCGCCAGTCATCTGATGATGGATGGCTTCTGGGAAATGTGGGTGACCGAAGCGATGCTGCGCAGCGTGCGGCGTGGTTCAGTGGTCCTCGATGTCGGCGCCAATCTCGGCTATTTTTCGCTCCTGCTCGCCGACCTCACCGGGCCAGAGGGGCGGGTGTTGTCCTTCGAACCCAATCCCCGCCTAGCAGGCTTGCTCGACAAGAGCCTGCAGGTGAACGGCTTTGCGGGATTTACCGATCTCCACAAAATTGCGCTCGGCGCCGGGGAATCGGAGTTGCGGCTCGAGGTGCAGGACAGTTCGCCGGGCGGCGGCCGGGTTCTGCTTCCCGGCACCAGCCGGTCGCACAATACCACATCGGAAGTCGTGGTGCCGGTGCGCCGGCTCGACACCATCGAACATGCGCTCGCCGCCGAATTCATCAAGATCGATGTCGAGGGGTTCGAGCAACAGGTTTGGCACGGCATGACCGGCATCCTGAAACAAAGGCGCCCGCTGACGATCTTCATGGAATTTACCGTCCAGCGCTACGACGACCCGCGTGGCTTCCTCGACGAGGTACTCGCTTATGATTTCTCTCTCGAAATCGTCGACCCGGTCGCGGGCGTGCGCCCGATAGCGAAAGACGAAATTTTCGCCATGCCGCACAATATCGATCACATGCTGGTGTTCCGGCGGTGACATTCAAACACGCGTCCGTCAGATTTTGACCTAGGACGCTGCCAGAAAGGGTAAGGCATTGGCCGACGACAGCGTCACGACAAAAGAAATTCAGGCCAGCGGCGCGTCGGATATCGCGTTCAGCCCGGACGGATCGCGCGTTTATGTGGCGACGCAGAATTCGCGCATCCACGTCTTCGACGCCGCGACGGGCACGCTGATCACGACATGGCAGTTCGGACCCGGCTTCGGCGCGATGAGCGTGTCCGACGACGGCTCGTTCCTGCTCCTCACGCGCGCCGAAAGCGGCGGACCCGCGGCCATCTATCGGGTGGCGACCGACACCGGCGCGGTGACGTCTTTTGCGCAGGCAAGTGGTCCTTATGCGACCGACGTCCAGGCGACCGACGGCACCCACGCCATTGTCGCGCTATACGGCGGCAAGATGCAACTGCTCGACCTCGCCACGGGCACCTACACGCCGATCGAGGGCATTTTTGGTGATGGAAACAACACGCGCGTTTTCCTGACCGATTCCGGCCGTCTCACGCTCGCTGCGTCGTCGCAGACCTCGGGCGGCGAGTGGTCGGTTTACGACGAGGTGGCCGGGCGCTTCGTTGTAAGGGGCGATAGCGGCAACGGCCCGCTGCAGCCGGGCTTCAATAGCGGCGTCCAGTCGATCAGCGAGTCCGGTGGGTTGATCGCCCAATATATCGTCGAACTCGCGATCAATATCTCCGATGTTTCTGGCAATGATCTTCGCCGCGTCAATAGCGGCGGCTTTGTCGACGCGATGACCTTCGATCCTGGCGGCGATATTCTCTATTATCACCTCGTCGGCGGCGAGATCGTCGCGCTGGAAACGACCAATTTCACCGAAATCGACCGCTTTTTCGTCGATGTCGGCGCGACGCCGAGCGCGGGCAGCATGACCGGCGCGCAGCTCGACATCAGCCCCGACGGCAAGCATCTCGTCTATCGCGACCATGCGTCGGGTCAGGTGTTCCTGATCGACCTTTCGGTGCGCGACCAGCAGTTCGCCGGGACGAGCGGCGCCGATGCCTTCGATGGCGGCAAGGGCGATGACGTCTATCTGGTCAACCATGCCGGCGACACGGTCACCGAACTGGCGTTCCAGGGGAATGACCGGATCAACGCGACCATCGACTATACGCTCGGCGCGAATGCCCAGGTCGAAACGCTGGCGGCGGCCGACGCCGCGGCGACCACGGCGATCGCCCTGACCGGCAACGCGCTCGACAACCGGCTGATCGGCAACGCCGGGATCAACATCCTTTCGGGGCTGGTCGGCAGCGACGAATTGCGCGGCCTGGGCGGAGCCGACATTTTGAATGGCGGCGACGGTAACGACCTGCTGCTGGGTGGGGCAGGCAGTGACACGCTCAACGGCGGTGCCGGCACCGATACGGCAAGCTACGACGATCTGAACACCGGCGTCACGCTCTCGCTCGCCGCCGGAACCGCCAGCGCCCCGGGCGGCGACATCGATACCTTGGTGTTGATCGAAAATGTCATCGGCAGCCGTTTTGCCGACTCGCTGACGGGCGATGACGCGATCAACCTGCTGGAAGGCGGCGCCGGCGACGACCTGCTCTTCGGGCGCGGCGGCGAGGATATTCTCGATGGCGGGACCGGCGCAGACCATATGCATGGCGGCGCGGGCAACGACAAATATCGCGTCGACAATCAGAACGACCTGATCTTCGAGATCGCGGGCGAGGGCGTGGACGAGGTCACCGCCTCGGTCGGACACTATCTTCACGCCAATGTCGAGAATCTGACCCTCTCGGCGACCGCCGGTGGCATTTTCGGCGTCGGCAACGATCTTGCGAACACGATCCAGGGCAATGCGGAATCGAATCTGTTGCTCGGCGGCGGCGGCGACGACGTCCTTCGCGGCGGGGCCGGGGGCGACAGCCTGTTCGGCGAGGATGGCGCCGACCAGCTCTTCGGCGATGCGGGCGTCGACTATCTCGTCGGCGGCGCGGGCAACGACCGGCTGAACGGCGGCGACGATGCCGACGCCCTTTACGGTCAGGATGGCGACGACGTCCTGACCGGTGGCAACAGCTTCCACACCGACATTCTGGTCGGGGGGGCGGGCAACGACATATTGAACGGCCTGAACGGCCGCGGCGACTATGACCTGATGGACGGCGGCGAGGGGAACGACATCTATTATGTCGACACCCCCGACGACCTGACCTTCGAGGCGGTCGGCGGCGGCATCGACACGGTGTACGCAAGGATCAACGGCGCGGGTTATTATCTCTACGCCAATGTCGAGAATCTCATCCTCGACGGCAACACGCCGTTCGGCGTCGGCAACGAACTCGACAACAGGCTGACCGGCAATGCGATCGGCAATTATCTGCTCGGCGGCGCCGGCAACGACACGCTGAACGGCAAGGCGGGCGAGGATGTGCTGTTCGGGGAAGCGGGCGCCGATATCTTCGTCTTCGAAAGCGGCACCGGCGGCGACGTGATCGGCGATTTCGCGCGCGGCACCGACAAGATCGACATCTCGGCCTTCGGTTTCGCGAACTTCGCGGCGCTGAAGGCGGGTTTCAGCCAGGTCGGCGCCAATGGGGCGATCAACCTCGGCAATGGCGATTTCATCGTTCTCCACAATGTGACGATGAGCCAGCTGACGCAGGGCGATTTCATCCTGTCGGCGACGGCGGGAAAACCGAACCTGTTCGGCGACGGCGCAAAAGCTGTCGAAGACGCCGCCTTTGCTCCCGATGTTGCTACGCTGGTGCTCGACTGGAATCCCGACCAATGGATGGCGCGGCACCATGCCGCCGATCTATGGGCGTGACGGGGCGATATATGACGAATAGCGCGGGCGCGGGCGCGGGGGCCGGCACAGGATTTCTTGGGGACAAAGACTGACATGGCGACGATCAACGGCACCACGGGGAACGACAAGCTCTACGGCACCGGCACCGACGATGTCATCAATGGCGGGGCGGGCAACGACACCATCCTCGCCAGCGATGGCGACGACGTGATAAACGGCGAGGATGGCGATGACGTCATTGTCGCGGGCTTCGGCAACCAGACGATCAACGGCGGTGCCGGCAACGACCAGATCAGCCTTCGCGATGTGGTCCAGTCGGGCATGTTCGCGATCCGCACCCGGCACGAGATCAACGCCGGCAGCGGGAACGATCTGGTCCGGATCGAGTCCGATCTGGGCGGCAGCATCAAGGTCGATCTGGGGACTGGCGACGATGTCGTCATCATCGACCGCCTGCGTGGATCGCAGCCCGAACTGACGCTGGGTGCCGGCCGCGACACGGTCGTTCTTGGAACGCGCTTTCAGCCGATCCAGCAGGGTGACGGAAATATCGTCGTCATCAATGATTTCGCTGCGGGTGATAGCGGCGATTCGATCGATCTGTCCCTGTTCCTGCGCGACATCATGCTTCGCTCGATTGGTCCTGCGAGCGAGTCTGCGGCCAACCCGTTCGCCAGCGGGCATTTGCGTCTGATTCAGGACGGCGCCGACGTTCTGATCCAGACCGACTTCAACGGCAATGTGCCCGGGCAGGTGGAGTTGACGGTCGCGCGGCTTCGCAACGTCGACATGAGCCAGCTGACCGCCGCCAATTTCGGGGGCTATGACCCTGCGGGCGCTGCACCGGTACTCGGCACGCAGAACGGGACGGCGGTTGGGGATTTCCTTGTCGCGTCGGCGATCGGCGGCACGCTCAACGGCCTCGGCGGCGACGACCTGTTGCTCGGCCGCGCCGGCAATGACGTGCTGAATGGCGGCGTTGGGAACGACCGGATCACCGGCGGTTTCGGCAACGATGTCCTGTCGGGTGGCGATGGCAACGATCATCTGTCCGACTCCGATGGCGACGACAGTTTCATCGGCGGCGCGGGCGACGACGAGATCGAGATCACCCGCTATTCGATCGACGGGCGACTGACGTCCAGAACCGACCAGATTTCGATTTCGGGCGGCGACGGCAATGATCGCGTCAATGTCATATTCAACACGTCGACAGAGACCGGAATCCCCGGCTGGCGTCGTGACGGAAAATTGACCGTCGATCTTGGTGCCGGCGACGATTTCTTCGCCCAGTCGGGCCGCGCCTCGACCACGCTCACGCTGGGCGGCGGACGCGACACGGTGGAAATTCTCCCTGATTTCTCGTTATCCCCCGAGGCTCCGGCCTTAACGATCACCGATTTTGCTGCCGGAACTGGTGGCGACGTGCTGGACCTGAACCGTCTGCTGTCGCTTGGCGGGGGCGGTAGCGGCCCCCAGGCATGGGCAGAAGGAAGCAATCCCTTCGCGACCGGCCACCTGCGGCTCGAACGGGCGGGCAACGACACGTTGGTGCTGTTCGACTATGACGGTTTCGGGCGCGCGGGCGGAGATGATGCAGAATATATCGTGGCACGGCTGCAGGGCGTCCTGCCCGAACAACTGACGGCTGCCAATTTCACCGGCTATGCACCCGACGGTTCGGCCGTTGCGTCATTGACGCTTACCGGGACCGCCAGTGCTGACACGCTTGTGGGACGGGGCGGTAACGACACGCTGAACGGCGGGGACGGTAACGACCGGCTGAACGGCGGCTTCGGCAGCGATACGCTGATCGGCGGCAGTGGGGACGATATTCTCGAAAGCGGCGGCGGGCTGGGGTCTGACAATTTGTCGGGTGGGATCGGCAACGACACGCTGATCGCGACCGGTGCGGGGACTGATGTCCTGTCGGGCGGGGATGGCCACGACCATATCATCATTACCCGCTCGGGGCGCATCTCGCCGATGCCGTCGGAGCTTGTCACCGTGACGGGCGGCGCTGGCAACGATCTGGTCGAATTCACCGGGAACTTGACGGGTCGCCTGCTCGTCGATCTCGGCAGCGGTGACGACCGGATCATTCTCTACAGCATCTTGTCGGCCGGTTATGCGGTGGGCGACGGGATCGAGATCACGACGGGGACGGGGCGCGACACGGTCGAACTCAGCCTTTCCATGTTCGGCACCGGTACCGGCGATGTCGTGATCACCGATTTCACGACGGGCGCGGGCGGCGACAGGCTCGAATGGCTGAGCCTTGCGATCCAGCGGACCTTCGACGACTATTTCCGCGATTCCTTTCCGGTCACCGGTATTTCTGGCCTGAATCTTTTTGCAACCGGTCTGGCGACGCTGACCCAGTCGGGTGCGGATACGATCCTGCGCTTCGATCGATATCAGGTGATTTTCCGGAACACGACGGCGACCAGCTTCACCGCCGACAATCTCGGCATCGATCCGCTGCATGCGACGCAGCCGGCGACGACCAGCAACGACAGTTTCACCGGTACGGCGGGGCGCGACTATCTTTTCGGCCAGGCCGGCAACGACACGATCGACGGCCTCGACGGCGATGATGTGCTGTGGGGCCAGGCGGGCAACGACACCATCAACGGCGGTGGCGGCAACGACATCATCGACGGCGGGATCGGCGAGGATGTGTTGAACGGCGGCGACGGCGATGACCGGATCATCGGCGTCGGCAAGGATCAGATCGACGCCGGTGCGGGCGACGACACCATCTATGATACTGCCATGTCGACGATCATTGCCGGTACCGGCAATGATGTCATCCGGCTCAACGTCCCATATGAATTGACGCAGAGCGGCGTCGGACTCGGCAGCCTCCAGGCGGGTGACGGCAACGATGTCCTTGCCGGTACCCACATCGCGGGCGCCCTGATCGATGTCTTCAACAAGGGCAGCTATGTCGTCAACATGGGGGCGGGCGACGACTATGTCGTCGATTTCGTGGGCACGATCACGCTTGGCGCCGGCCGCGACACGGTCGAACGGGTGCGCGGGGCGATCACCGATTTCCAGACCGGAAACGGCGGCGATACCTACGACCTGACCGGCTATTCCTATTTCGCCAACGTCGGGGCCGCGGCGAGTTTCGAATATTTTGGAGTCAATCCCTTTGCCGCTGGCTATTTGCGGCTGGTGCAACAGGGCGCCAACGTCATCCTGCAATCGGCGCCCTATGGCTTCAACGCCGGCTATGTGCCGGATACCATCGTCACGTTCCGGAACACGACCGTGGCCCAGTTCACTGCCGAAAATTTCGGCGGATATGATCCGCACGCGCGCAACCCCGTGACGACGGTCTTTCGCAACTCGACGACGATCGACGCCAACCGCACCTATGAGATGAACAATCCGCTGGGGCATGCCGAAAATATGGGGACGGTCGCCTTCCTGCCGACCTCGACGGGCACCTTTATCAATAACGGTACGATCCTCTTTAACGTCACCGGGTTTGTGACGGGACCATCACCCTATGTGACAACGGCCGCAGGTCTCGTCGTAAGCGACCGCAACACGTCGTCGACCTTCGTCAATTCGGTCGATGGCGAGATCCGCGCGAACATGTCTGCCACCTACGAGGATGGTGCTGTTGTCAAAGACCCGACCCAGCTCTTCGCGACCGGGTTGAGACTGAGCGGCAGTTTCACAAATCATGGCGTAATTTCCGCCCACTCCGCGGTAGGAGGAAGCGCAGTGGCGGTCGGCGTATCAAGCGGAACGCTCCATAACACTGGCACCATCCTTGCGACATCGGCCTATCAGGCAGCTGGTGTTACCGTCACCACCGGTGCTCAACTGGACAACACGGGTACGATCCGCGCCGAGGGCGGCTATCTGGCGATCGGCGTCAGCGGTTCCAACCTGCCGATGCAGAATGGCCTGCACAACGCCGGCACGATCATCGCGCGGACCGACGCATCGTCGCCCTATGCGTCGATCGGCGTGATGGTGCAGTCCTCGGCGCTTCCGGGACCTGCGCCGATATGGAGCAATGCGGGGCAGATTACGGCCGACATCGGCTACTATTTCTATGATTTTACCGACGATGGAATTGCCGAGATATTGCACAACAGCGGCACGATCACCGGCACGATCCTGATCAACAAGGGTGATGATCAGGTCATCAACAGCGGGCAAATCAACGGCGACGTCTTGCTCGACAACGGCAACGACACCTATGACGGCCGTGCGGGACAGATCAACGGCGCGGTGTGGGGCGGTAACGGCGACGACACGCTGCTCGGCGGTCAGGGGGCCGATGTGTTCCTCGGTGGCGCCGGAGCCGATGTGATCTCCGCGGGCGGCGGCGACGACTATGTCGAGGGCGGCTTTGGCAGCGACACGCTCGACGGCGGTGCCGGGACCGACATCCTGTCCTATTTCTACTCCTCCTCCGCGGTCACCGCCAATCTTGCCTTGGGCACGGTCATCGGCGGCGGCAGCACCGACTATGTCCGCAATTTCGAATTCTTTGTCGGGTCGCAGGGGAACGACGTCATCGTCGGCAGCGGCCTCGGCGAGCGGATCTATGGTGAGGGTGGCAGCGACCAGATCGACGGCGGTGGCGGCGACGACATCCTATTCGGCGGCGCGGGCGTCGATACGCTGACCGGCGGCAGCGGCAATGACACCTTCGAATTCCAGGCCGGTGGCGGTCGCGATGTCGTCACGGACTTCGCCAATGGCGACCGCATCAACATATACGGCTATGCCGCCGCGATCGCGATCGAGCAGTCAGGTGCCGATACGATCATCCGTCTGTCGGCGAACGACAGCCTGCTGCTGCGCAACACCGATGCGGCCACGCTGACCGCCGCGAACCTCAGCTTCAAGGGTGCGGTCGCGCCGATCCAGACTCCGCGCTTCGTTTTCGACACGATCGAAACCGCATCCAACCTTGTGCTCGGGGCGGGAACACAGATCGTTCTTGGCGACACCGGTTCGGAAAACCCGCTTTTCGAAGATACGCGTTCGGTCGGGATTCTGCAGGAAGGCCCGAACTTCGCTTCGTCGATCTGGAATGGCGGCACCTTCCGCATGACCACGACGCTGGCTGACCTGCTGACCATCGGCGCATCCGGGCTTTGGGACAAATTCGTCAATCAGGCGGGTGCGATCTTCGAAATCACCGCGCAGAACGCCTCGGCGCTCGGCGGTTCTTATTTCCAGTCGGTCTGGAACGCCGGGCAAATCCGCGTCACCTCGAACAACGGCGACGCCGCAGCCTTTCTTGATCTGAATTTGCGCGAAGGCGTCTTTGTGAACAGCGGCGCGATTGTCGTGACGGCGTCGGGAACCGCTGCCGGGACGATCCACGACTTTAATTCGACCGGTCCGGGCCTCTATTTCAACAGCGGCACGATCTCCGCCTCTGGCGGCGAAGGCGCCATCGCTTTGGGAGTCCGCGCGCCTTATCGAAGCGACGTCGATGTCGTCAACGCGGGAACATTGACCGCCAACGACAATGGCGCCTCGGGCGCGAGCGTCGCGATCCTGTTCGACAGCTTCGCGTCGCTTTCGGAAGTCTGGAACCGCGGCACGATCAACGGTGACTACGCCATTCGCGTGACCGACCTAGACTTCCACGAACAGTTTGCGTCGGAAACGGGGTTGCGCGTTTACAACAGCGGGACGATGAACGGGATCGTCGCGCTCAGCAGCTATGCCGACATCGTCGTCAACACGAACGCTATCAATGGACTGGTCCGACTGGGTGGCGGTGACGATATCTTCGATGGCCGGATGGGCCGTCTGACCGGCCACCTTCTTGGTGGGGCGGGCAACGACACACTGCTGACCGGGGCGGGCAACGACAATCTCTTCGGCCACGTGGGCGACGACATATTGTCGGGCGGTGCGGGCAACGACACTTTGACGGGCGGCGCCGGGCGCGACAGTTTCCGGTTCGAAACTGGCTTTGGCGACGACGTCGTCACCGACTTCCAGACCGGCAGCGCTCACGACTATATCGATGTCGCGGACTATGCTGCCTATCAGTCGATCACCCAGAGCGGCAACGATGTCCTCATCCGCTTCTCGGCGACCGACAGCATGCTGATCCGCGGCACGACGGTCGCGGCGATCACGCCGGCGATGATCCGCTTTGGCGCAGCTCCGATCGCCGCCCAGCCGATCCCGACGGCCCCTGCGGCTCCGGCGGCGCCGCCGCCCCTCGTCGCAACCGATATCGCGCGCCCGTTCGCTCCGGTATTGGGGACGGCCGGCAACGACACGATCACGGGCGGCGCCGGCCCCGACGATCTGCGCGGGCTGGCGGGCAATGATACGCTCGATGGCTTGACCGGCAGCGATCTCCTCTATGGCGGTCGCGGCGACGATATCTATCATGTCGATGTCGCGAGCGACCTGATCTTCGAGGCGGCGGGCGAGGGCAACGACACGGCGATCGCGACCGTCGGCTATTACCTCTATGCCAATGTCGAAAATCTGACGCTGGCGGCCAATGCGGGCAATATCTTCGGCGCCGGAAACAATCTCGCCAACACCATTCTCGGCAATGCCGGGTCGAACCTGCTGCTTGGCGGCGGTGGCGACGACGTGATCCGCGGCGGGGGCGGGGTCGACAGCCTGTTCGGCGAAGCCGGTGTCGATCAGTTGTTTGGCGATGCCGGAATCGATTATCTGGTGGGCGGTCTCGGTAACGACATCCTCGACGGCGGCGACGACGCCGACGCGCTTTATGGCGAGGACGGCGACGATACGCTGATCGGCGGCGCGGGCTTCTTTACCGATATCCTTGTCGGCGGCGCGGGCAACGACATCTTGCGCGGCGATTCGGGGCTCGGCGACTACGACCTGATGGACGGCGGCGCGGGCAACGACATTTATTATGTCGACACGCCTAACGACCTGACCTTCGAGGCGGCCGGCGGCGGCATTGACACCGTCTATGCCAACATCAATGGCGCGGGCTATTACCTCTACGCCAATGTCGAAAATCTGGTGCTGGAGGGCAATACACCGTTCGGGGTCGGCAACGATCTCGCGAACCGGCTGACCGGCAATGCGGCCGGCAACTATCTGCTCGGCGGCGCGGGTAATGACACGCTGAACGGCAAGGCTGGCAACGACGTGCTGTTCGGCGAAGACGGTGCGGACACCTTCGTGTTCGAGCGCGGTACCGGCGGCGACGTCATCGGCGACTTTGCGCGCGGCACCGACAAGATCGACCTGTCGGCCTTCGGCTTCGCAAGTTTCGCGGCGCTGCAGGCGGGGTTCACCCAGGTCGGTGCTAATGGTGCGATCAACCTCGGCAATGGCGACTTCATCGTCCTCCACAATGTGACGATGAGCCTGCTGACCCAGGGCGATTTTGTCCTGTCGGCGATGGCGGCGAAGGAAGAGTTTGCTAGCGACGCGGCGAAAATCGCGGAGGCGGCGCTGTCGCCCGATGCGGCGGCACCGATGCTCGACTGGGCACCCGATCATTGGATGCCGCACTATCAGACGGGGTACCAGTTCGGCCTCGCCTGACCCGGCGCAGCCGAGAATTTGACGACCGAGGATTGCGGGCGACCGCATGGTGGAGAGCGAAGACATGGCCGCAGATGATAGTGTGAAGCTGACCGACCTGGTGGTGAGCGGAGCATCCGACATCGCGTTCAGTCCCGATGGTTCGAGCATCTATGTCGCGAGCGGCAGGCGAATATTCGCCTTCGACGCGGCGACGGGGAACCAAGTCCAGAACTGGTTGGTCGCGGGCAGCCTTGGGGCGATGAGCGTTTCCGAGGACGGCGCTTTCATACTCGTGCTGCAGGCCAATGGCACCATCGTGCACCGAGTATCGACGGTCACGGGGGCGGTAACGAATTTCCCCGTGCCAGGCGGTGTGCCGGCATTCGATATCGAAACAACCGACGGGACGCACGCGATCGTGACGGTGGGGCAAAGGTCTGTCACGGGAGACGCCGGCGCCTATTCGATCGATTTCGCGACCGGGACCTTCACTTCGTTGCCGCTACCTGTCTATGGCGGGGGCTCATATCTGACGGAATCCGGCCGCTATGTCCTCGCCGCCGCTCGGGGGATCAGCAATGGTCCGCTGGCTGTCTATGACAGCGTGGCAAACCAGTTCGTGGCGTCGGGTGACAATTATCAGTTCGACGCAATACGCGAGGGCTTCAACGACGGCATTCAGGCGATCAGCGAGGCTCGCGGGCTGATTGCGCAGCCCAATTCGTATGGCATGATCAATATTTTCGATCTCGCGGTCGACGGCTTGCGCATGGTCAGTGCTGTCGGCCGGATCGATGCGCTGGCGTTCGATGCGAGTGGTGCAATCCTCTATTATCATTCCATAGAGACCGGCGAAATCGTGGCGCTGGAAACGACCAACTTTACCGAAATCGACCGGTTCCAGGTTGATATGACCGACTGGAACTTCGGGATCGGCACCCAGGGCGCGCAACTGCACATCAGCCCCGACGGCAAGCATCTCGTCTATCGCGATCCCCAGTCGGGCCAAGTTACCCATGTCGACCTCAGCGTGCGCGACAATATCATGAACGGCACGACCGGCGCCGACGCGCTCGACGGTGGCAAGGGCGACGACGTCTATCTCGTCGACCATCTCGGCGACACGGTGACCGAGCGCGCCTTCCAGGGCAACGACCGCGTCAACGCCTTGGTCGATTTCCATCTGGGCGCCGGTTCGGCGGTGGAAACCATCGCCGCCGCCGATCTCGCCGCGACCACGCCGCTCGCGCTGTCGGGCAACGCACTCGCGAACCTGCTGCTCGGCAACGCCGGAAACAACCGGCTCGCCGGCGGTGGCGGCAACGACCGGCTCGAAGGCGGCGCGGGCAACGACCGGCTCGACGGCGGCAGCGGCGCCGACGTCCTGGTCGGCGGCAGCGGCGACGATGTCTATGTCGTCGACCAGGCGGGTGACGAGGTGATCGACAGCGCCGGCATCGATACCGTCGAGGCGAGCATCACCTACATCCTCGGCGCGGGGATCGAGAATCTGACGCTGACGGGGAATAGCAGCGGTGCCGGCACCGGGAACGAATTGGCGAACATCCTCATCGGCAACGACGCCGGCGCTCTCCTGTTCGGCGGCGGCGGCAACGATCGTCTCTTCGGCGGTACCGGCACCGATTTTCTCGATGGCGGCGAGGGCGACGACATGCTGTCGGACCAGGGCGGCTATAACACGCTCGTCGGCGGCGCGGGCGCTGATACGCTGACCTCGACCGGCGACAGCGCGCTCATGGCATCGCATCTCTACAACGGCTTCGACAATCTCGACACGCTGGCCGAGGCCGATACGCTGATCGGCGGCACCGGGAACGAGTTGTTCTGGGCCGGCTTCAACGACAGCGTCGACGGCGGCGCCGGCGGGGAAAACACCCTCAGCCTCAATCTCCAGGGCTCGGCAGCGGGCGTGCGGATCGATTTTCGTCCGCTGGAGACCGGCGGGGCGGTCGTCAACGGCACCGGTACGATCCGCTCGATCACCGGGCTCAGCACGATCATCGGCAGCCAGGGCAACGACCGGATCAACGGCTTTTCGGACGCCGCGATCTTTCCCTTCTCGGGACTCACGCTTGACGGGCGCGACGGGAACGACATCCTCGTCGGCGGTGACGGGGGCGACAAGCTGCTGGGGGGATCCGGCGCGGACACGTTGCGCGGCGGCGGCGGGCGCGACCTTATCTTCGCCGCGGGCGAGGATTATGATCCGGCGATCACCGACACCTTCCGCGACACGCTGTACGGCGAGGGCGGCGACGACTCGCTGTCAGCCGGGCGCGGCGACACCGTCGATGGGGGCGAGGGGATCGACAGCCTGTTCCTTAACCTTGCCAATGCCACCGCGGGTGTCACGCTCAATATAGCCGACCTTGCCACCGCCACCGGCGTGACGATGTTCACCGGAACCATCCGCAATATCGAGGTTCTCACCGGCCTGATCCTCCCCAATGCCACCAACATGGTCAATCTGGCTGGCCAAGTTGGCGAATCGAGCCTTCCCATTTTCGGCGGCACGGCGCGCGACGTCCTGATCGGCTCCGATTTTCGCGACCAATTCTACGGCGGCGATGGCGACGACGAACTGCGCAGCGGTGCGGGCAACGACTATATCGAGGGCGGGGCGGGCGACGACCTGCTCGCCGGCGGGGCGGGGCGCGACAGCCTTTTCGGCGGAACGGGCATCGACACCGTCAGCTATGACGACGCCGCCAGCGCGGTCACCATCTCGCTCCTGTCGAACTACGGGACCGATTTCGCCAACAATGTCGACGTCCTGAATTCGATCGAAAATGCCATCGGAAGCCGCTTTGCCGACGCCATCACCGGCGATAATGCGATGAACAACGTCCACGGCGGCGATGGCGACGACATCATCGATGGGCGCGGCGGGTCCGACAATATTTTCGGCGATGCTGGAAACGACATACTCACTGGTGGGCTTGGCAGCGATTTCATCGACGGCGGCACGGGCGCCGACCGCATGTACGGTGGGCAGAACGACGACAGCTATCGTGTCGACGATGGCGCCGATCTCATCTTCGAAAATGCCGACGAGGGCGTCGACAGCGTCATCGCCTCCGCCAGCCACTATCTTTTCATGAATGTCGAGCATCTCGAACTCGCGGCGGGGGCGGGCGATCTGTTCGGGGTCGGCAATGGCCTTGCGAATACGCTCCAGGGCAATGCGGGATCGAACCTGCTGCTCGGCGGCGGCGGCGACGATGTCCTCCGCGGCGGCGGCGGGGTCGACAGCCTGTTCGGCGAAAGCGGCGCCGATCAGTTGTTCGGCGACGCCGGGGTCGATTATCTGGTCGGCGGGCTCGGCCACGACATCCTCGACGGCGGCGCCGACGCCGACGCGCTCTATGGCGAGGACGGCGACGACACGCTGACCGGCGGCGCTGGCTTCTTTACCGACATCCTCGTCGGCGGCGCGGGCAACGACATATTGCGCGGCAATTCGGGGCTCGGCGATTACGACCTGATGGACGGCGGCGCGGGTAACGACATTTATTATGTCGATACCCCCGACGATCTGACCTTCGAGGCGGTCGGCGGCGGGGCCGACACCGTCTATGCCAACATCAATGGCGCGGGCTATTATCTCTACGCCAATGTCGAAAATCTGGTGCTGGAGGGCAATACGCCGTTCGGGGTCGGCAACGATCTCGCGAACCGGCTGACCGGCAATGCGACCGGCAACTATCTGCTTGGCGGCGCGGGTAACGACATATTGAACGGCAAGGCCGGCAACGATGTCTTGTTTGGCGAGGGCGGCGCGGACACCTTCATATTCGAACGCGGCACCGGCGGCGACGTGATCGGCGACTTCGCGCGCGGCACCGACAAGATCGACGTCTCGGCCTTCGGTTTCGCGAGCTTCGCGGCGCTGCAGGCGACCTTTGTGCAAGCGGGCGCCGACGGCGCGATCCAATTGGGTTCGGGCGACCTGATCGTGTTGCACGGGGTCGATATGGCGGCGCTTGCCTCGGCCGATTTCATCCTGTCGGCGTCATCGCCAAAGCTCGATCCGTTCGAAGCGGCGGGCAAGATCGACGCCCTGTTCGTCGGCGACGCCGATGTGGATCATATGCCGATCCGCTTCGGCGCGCAGATCCACGGCGCATGGATCGACCAGGGTTTCTGGGCCTGATATGAAAATCTTTTCAGGTTTGTCCGATCCACGTCCATGATATTCTATCGCTTTCCTTTCTTCCGTTTTTCAGCCGAATAGGGTCGCCTCATGGTTCTCTCCACCCGCCTCCAGACTGTCGGCGAAAGCGGCAATGTCTTCATCGACACGCTCGTCTATGGCGTTGCCTTTCGCCCCGCGACGACGGTGATCTATGCGTTGCAGGGAAATCCGGGCGATACCGGGCTGAACGGCGGCGCCTTGTGGGCCGCCAACGGTGCGGCCGGCGCTTACGCCGCTGCGCTCGCCAGCTGGGCCGCCGTGGCCAACATCCGGTTCCAGGCCGCGACGACCGCCTATGACGGCACGGGCAGCCGCGCCAGCTACGACTTTGTCGGCCAGTTGAGCACTAGCCTGCCGTCCGATGTCCTGGGACAGCATACGCTGCCGACGACCGGCGACATGGTCGGTCAGTTTAACACGACGATCTCCTATTTTACCACCGCGAGCAATCAGGCCGGCGGTCTCAGCTTCCTGACCTTCGTGCACGAGCTGGGCCATGGCATCGGACTGCTGCATCCGCATGCCGATGAGCCGGGCGATGACAGCTTCCCCGGCCTCGGCGACGCGTTCTCGACCGGGCCGTTCGGCCTCAACCAGGGCATCTTCACCACGATGACCTATAATGACGGCTATGAGGACGTCGGCAGATCCCCGTCGGTCAATTATGGCTGGCAGATGGGGCCCGGGGCTTTCGATATCGCTGCGGTGCAGTTCCTCTATGGCGCGAATAACAGCACCGGCGCCGGCAACACCACCTACACCATGCCGACGCTTAACCAAGCTGGCACGGGCTGGATGACGATCTGGGACGTCGGGGGAACCGACACCATCTCGGCACAGGGTAGCCAGCTCGATGCGATCATCGACCTGCGGGCGGCCACCCTGCGCAACGAGGAAGGCGGCGGCGGGTTCGTCTCGCGCAATGGCGGCGTGCTGGGCGGCTTCACCATCGCCAACGGGGCCGTCATCGAAAATGCGATTGGTGGCAATGGCGACGATTTGCTGGTCGGCAATGCGGCTAACAACAGCCTCAACGGCGGGGCTGGCTGGGATACGGTCAGCTACGCCCATATGACCAGCGCGGTCACGGTCAATCTGGCGACTGGCATCGCGACTGGCGAAGGGAATGACACGCTCAGCGCGATCGAGCGTGCGATCGGCGGCAGCGGCGATGATGTCATGACCGCGTTTATTGGCGCCAGCATTGTCAATGGTTCACAGGATGTGATCAAGTCGGCGGCACTCCGCAACGGCGAAATCGCGTCGGCACTCTCGCTCGACGGGCGCTTTTCGCCGCACAGCAGCGACGTCTCGATCCAGGCCGTCGGCGCTGGAGTGAACAGCGTCACGGTTCACGGTGAAGGCGGCCTCCAGCGAGATGTTTATAGCTTCACGCTGACGGCTGGGGCCCAGATCACGATCGACATTGATAACAGTTTCCGCATGGATTCGATCATCGCGCTCTTCGGCCCTGGGCTCTACGGCCCGTCGAGTTTGATGACGACCAATGACGATAGCCCCAATGATCTGGACGTCGGCTCGGCAAATTCTCTCGACAGTTTCCTGACGTTCAATGCGACGACGGCGGGCACCTATTATGTTATGGTTTCGACCTACAGCGCTGAGTCGGACGGTGGCGGCCCCATCGCCCTTGGCAGTTCCTATACGCTCAACATTTCGGCGGCCAACACGGTTGCGGCGGCTGGCACGATCCTTCTCGGCTCGACGCTCGACGGCGGTGCGGGGAACGACACGCTCAACGGCGGTGCGGGCATCGACACGTTGATCGGCGGCATCGGCAACGACATGCTGAATGGCGGTGGGGGCGCCGACCTGATGTACGGCGGCACCGGCAACGACAATTATGTCATCGATGCGCAGGGCGACCTGACCTTCGAAGGCCTGAACGGCGGCACCGACACGGTGACAGCATCGGTCGGCCACTATCTCTACGCCAATCTCGAAAACCTGACCCTCGCGACCGGCGCGGGCGACATTTTCGGGGTCGGCAACGAACTGGCGAATACGCTCCAGGGCAATGCGGGGGCGAACCTGCTGCTCGGCGGTCTCGGCGACGACGTGATCCGCGGTGGTGCGGGCGTCGACAGCTTGTTCGGCGAAGCCGGTGTCGATCAGTTGTTCGGCGATGCCGGGATCGATTATCTGGTGGGCGGTCTCGGCAACGACATCCTCGACGGCGGCGCTGACGCCGACGCGCTTTATGGCGAGGACGGCGACGATACGCTGATCGGCGGCGCGGGCTTCTTTACCGATATCCTTGTCGGCGGTGCGGGCAACGACATATTGCGCGGGGCCTCGGGTCTTGGAGACTATGATCTCATGGACGGCGGTGCGGGCAACGACATTTATTATGTCGACACCCCCGATGACCTGACCTTCGAAGCGGTCGGCGGCGGGGCCGACACCGTCTATGCCAACATCAATGGTGCCGGCTATTATCTCTATGCCAATGTCGAAAATCTGGTGCTGGAGGGCAATACGCCGTTCGGGGTCGGCAACGATCTCGCGAATCGGCTGACCGGCAACGCGATCGGCAATTATCTGCTCGGCGGGCGCGGCAACGACACGCTGAATGGCAAGGGCGGCAACGATGTGCTGTTCGGCGAGGGCGGAGTGGACACCTTTGTCTTCGAACGCGGCACCGGCGGCGACGTGATCGGCGATTTCGCGCGTGGCACCGACAAGATCGACGTCTCGGCCTTTGGTTTCGCAAGCTTCGCGGCGCTGCAGGCGGGCTTCACCCAGGTCGGCGCGAACGGCGCCATCAACCTTGGCAATGGCGACTTCATCGTCCTCCACAATGTGACGATGAGCCAGCTGACCCAGGGCGATTTCATCCTGTCGGCGACGGCGGGCAAACCGGACCTGTTCGGGGACGGCGCAAAAGCTGTCGAAGACGCCGGCTTCGCTCCCGATGCCGGTACGCCCGTGCTCGACTGGCATCCCGATCACTGGATGGCGCAATATCATACCGCGTATCAGCTCGGCTTCGTGTGAGCTTGCGGTGATGCCCTATGCGGTTTCGATCGATGATCCCGGGGTGGCCGATGCGCATGATATGCTGTCGCCGGCAAAAAACGTGCTGCGATCCCACATCGTCGCGCTTGAACAATTGCTCGACGGCCTCGACGACACGCTGCTCAAGCTTGCAATCAGGATCGCCGCCTGCCGCGGGCGTGTGATCCTGACCGGCATCGGCAAGTCGGGGATCGCCGCCAGAAAGATCGCGGCCAGCCTTGCTGCGCGCGATGTCGCGGCGACCTTCATGCACGGCGCCGACGCGCTGCACGGCGATCTCGGGATGGTACGGGCGGACGATATCGTGATTGCGATCACGATATCGGGCGCGTCGAGCGAGTTGTTGTATGTCATCCGCCATGCCCGGTCGATCGGCGCCGAGACGGTGGCGATCACCGCGGCGCCGGACGAGGCCGTGTCGGCATCGTGCGACCATGTCATCGCGATACCGGCACTCGACACCGCATGCGATTTCGGCATCGCGCCTTTTTCCTCGACCATCGCGAGCATCGCGGTCGGCGACGCGCTGACGATGCTCGTGGCGCGCGAAATAGCGTTCAGTCGCAATCAGTTCGCGCGGCTGCACCCCGCCGGCCGGATCGGCGGTCGCTTCCTGTCGGTTTGTGAATTGATGCTGCAGGACGACGCGCTTCCCATGGTCGGCCCCGATGCACCGGTCGAACAGGTGATCGCGGAGGCGTCGCGAACCGGCATCGGCGCCTGTGCGGTCGTCGATGCGAACCGGATGCTGCTGGGCATCGTCACCGACGGCGACATCCGACGGCATTTTCTGGACGGCAGCGAAAGCCCGGCGTCGGGCATCATGACCGCCGACCCCGTCACGGTTGGCGACGATACCGACCAGCACGATGCCTTTGCGATCATGCGCGGCCATCGCATCGCGGTGTTGCCGGTGATGGCCGCCGATGGCCGGACGCTGGTCGGCATGCTCAATATCCAGGACATGCTGCAGGCCGGCTATCCCGAAAAGTGAGTGATGCGCGCCGCGATGTCCTGATCATCATCCCCGCGCGTTTCGGCTCGCTGCGCTTTCCCGGCAAGCTGCTGTCGCCGCTGCGCGGCGCTGACGGCGTCTCCCGTCCGCTGGTCGAACATAGCTGGCGGGCGGCGAATGCCCTGCGCGACCTCGCCGATATCGTGATCGCGACCGATGATCGCGCGATCGCCGATGTGGCGTCCGGTTTCGGCGCGCGCTGCGTGATGACCTCCGCCACCGCACGCAACGGGACCGAACGTTGTGCCGAAGCCGTCGCGTCACTGGCGGAGGCTCCGTCGCTGGTGATCAATCTGCAGGGCGATTCGCCGGCGATCGATCGTGCGCATGTTGCGGCGTTAATCGCGGCGTGGCGCGCCGGTGCCGGCGCCGTCCTCACCGCCTTCGTTCGTTGCTCGGGGGAGATGCGGGCGCATCTTGCTGGCGAGATTGCCGCTGGACGGCCATCGGGGGTTTTTGCCGTCGCCGACGGCGCCGGGAACGCCCTCTATTTTTCGCGTTCGCCGATCCCTTCGGGCGTCAATGCCGAATGGAAGCTGCATCTGGGCCTCTATGCCTATGAACCCGCGATGCTGGCGCGCTATGCGGGCTGGCAGGTTGGCGCGATCGAAGCCGCCGAAAGCCTGGAACAGTTACGATTTCTCGAAAATGGCCAGCCCATCGCGCTGATCGAGGTCGATCCCGTCGTGGGGGGCTATGGCGACGTCAACTATCCCTCGGACGTCGAAAAGGTCGAGGCGCTGCTGCGCGAGCGCGGCGACTTTTGACCGGTGGGTGTCACTGCCGAAAAGCGTGGTTGATCTGGTCGAGCAACGGTTTCAGCAGGTAGGACATCAGCGACCGGCTGCCGGTGCGCAGGAACACCTCCGCCGGTAATCCCGCGCGAAGCTGGGTATGGATCGGCATGTTGCGGGTCGTGACTGGCAATTCGACGCGAATGCGGAAAAAGGGCGGGCCACCCCGGCCGTCGTCGGTGGCATCGGCGGCAAGATAGATGAGCTTGCCGGCAAGTTCGGGCGTGACATTCTGTTCGAGCGTCGGGAACATGATCCGTGCCGGCTGTCCGACCTTCAACTGGTCGATATCGGAAGGCCGCACGCTTGCTTCGACGATCAGGGTATCCTTGTCAGGCACGATCTGCGCGATCGGGGTGCCGCCGGGAACCGCGCTTCCTATCGTTGTAAAGGCCAGCTTTTCGATCACCCCCGCCGCCGGAGCCCGTACGACGGAGCGCGAAAAGCGGTCGTCGGCGTCGGCGATACGGATACGCTGATCGGCGATCGCGGCGTCGACCTGGGCCAGTTCGGCGCCGGCTTCGGCGCGGCGCGATTGCTCGATGGTGAGTTTTTGCTCACGGACTTCGGAAATGCGCGCGTTGGTCTGCGCGATATTCGCCTCGAGCGCGCCGATCGACCCTTCGAGTTCGACCGCCTGGCGTTCGAGCTGGTTGAGCCGGTTCACCGTGACCAGCCGCTTTTCATATAGCTGCCGCAGCCCGGCCAGCTCGGGCTGGATGATTTCGAGCTGTCGTCGTGCCGAACTGATCTGGACGCGATAGCTTTGATTGAGCTCGTTGAACTGCGAAATCCGCTCGTCGAGCAGCCGGCGGTTTCCGGTCATCTCGCTCTGGCGCAGTTGCAACAATCGCCGTTCCTGCGCCAGCGCCGCGCGCGCCTCGTCATCGGCGGGCGGCGGATATCCTGCGGGCCAGTGCATCTGCGAGCTGCCCGATCGTTCGGCATCGAGCCGGGCCTGCCGCGCGAGCAACTGGTCCAGCGACTGGTTGCTGAGTTCGGAACTCGGTCCGGATACGTCGGTCGCGAATTCCATCACGATGTCATTCTCGCGCACCCGATCGCCGTCCCGAACGAGCAGGCGCGACAGGATGCCGCCGGTGGGATGCGCGATCGTCTTCACCCGCGATTCAGCCGACAGCGCGCCGCTGCCGACGACCGCGCCGTCGATCTGCACGACCGTCGAGATCGCCAGCAGCGCGGCGATGATCCCGACCATCAACCACAGCGCGCGCCGCATCCGCGTCGCCAGCGCGGCGGTAACGTCGGGCGACGAAACGCTCGCTGCTGCGGCAGCGGGAGTCCCCGTTGGCTGGTCCTGAGCGTCGGTCATAGCGGCCTAGTTCACGGCCTTCAGGCCGCCGTCGCGCGGCGCCTGTTTCGCGCCCTGCGCGAGCGCCGCCAACACCTTGTCACGCGGTCCCCATGCTGCGACCTTGCCGTCGCGAAGCACCAGCAGCTTGTTGGTCGAACTCAAAATGCGCGTCTGATGGGTGACCAGCAAGGTGATCGCACCACGACCCTGCGCGCGCTTGATCGCTCCCGCCAGCGCCGCCTCGCCCTCGGGATCGAGGTTGGAATTGGGCTCGTCGAGCAAAAGCAGGAACGGATCGCCATAGAGCGCGCGGGCGAGGGCTATGCGCTGGCGCTGGCCGGCTGATAGATTGTGCCCGCCCGACCCGATTTCGGTTTCATACCCGCCGGGCAGCGAGACCACCAGGTCGTGGACCCCGGCCTGCTGCGCCGCCGCCAAAATCTGCTCCGACCCCGCCGTGGATGAGAAGCGGCCGATATTCGCCGCGACGCTGCCCGACAAAAGGCCAACTTCCTGCGGCAAATAGCCCAGATAGCTGCCGAGTTCGTCGCCCTCCCACTGGTCGAGCATCGCGCCGTCGAGCCGGATGCCGCCGCGGACCGGCGGCCATATCCCGGCAAGGCCGCGCAGCAGCGAAGATTTCCCCGATCCGCTCGGGCCGATCACCCCGATGACGTCGCCCGCCTGCGCGTCGAAACTGACGTCGGCGATCGCGATCCGGTCGCTGCCGGCGGGAACGAGGGTCAGCCGGTCGACCTGCAACTGTTTCGTCGGCCGCGGCAGGCGAACGGG
This sequence comes from Sphingopyxis sp. Root1497, assembly GCF_001427085.1. NCBI lineage: Bacteria > Pseudomonadati > Pseudomonadota > Alphaproteobacteria > Sphingomonadales > Sphingopyxidaceae > Sphingopyxis > Sphingopyxis sp. Root1497. The sequence continues at coordinate 29,314 of NZ_LMGF01000004.1, read as the reverse complement.
CTTTGCGGTTTCTTCGGCATGTTTGCCGAGCATCTCGTCGAGCCGGGTCCAGCTTTGCCGGGCCGCGACGAAGCCGCGCCACTGCGCGATCGCCTGATCGATCGGCGCCAGCGCGCGGCCGGCGAGAATCGAGCTGGCGAAGATGATTCCGCCCGACGCCTTGCCGTCGATCACCAGCAGCGCGCCGACACTGAGCACCGCCGATTGCAGGAAGATGCGAAAGATGCGCCCGGTTCCGCCCGCCCGGGCGACGATCCGGCTGATGCGGTTGCTTTCATCCTGATAGGCGCCGTCGCTCTGCCGCAGCCGCGACGAGAGGGTTCCGGTCATACCCAGCCCCTTCAGCGTGGCCGCATTCTGGAAGCTCATTTCCTGATCCTGCCCGCGCGTATAGCGCAGCGGTTCGAGCAGGGTCATGTTCTTCGCGATCGACCGCTCGGTGTGCCAGGTCAGCAGGGCGAGCACGATGATGCCGGCCAGCGTCGCGACGCCGAGCCACGGATGTAGCAGGAACAGGACCGCGAGGAAGAAGATCACCCACGGCAGGTCGATGAAGGCGGCGGGTCCCGAACCCGACATGAAACCACGAATATGGTCGAGGTCCTGCGTTGGGCGCGGCCTGCCCGGCGGCGGTGCGATGGCGAACTGCCACTGCAACTGCTCGACCCGCGGCGACAGCTTGTCGCCGAACGCCCGCCCGATATCGACGAGCATCTGCGCACGTGAGACGTCGAGCACGCCATGAAAGACGAAGGCGAGGCCGAACAGCACGAACAGCCCGAACAGCGTCGCCCCGCTGCCGCTCGGCAGCACCCGATCATAGACCATCATCAGGAAGATCGAGCTGGCGAGCGCGAGGACGTTGATGAAGGCGCTGAGCCCGCCGACGACCATCAACGGTCCGCGGAGCGAGCGAAGGGCATCGGCCAGTTCGGAATTCTTGGGTAACCGCAACCGAACCATCGACCGAATAAACTCCCCGCTTTCAGCTGGCTGCATAGGGCGACACGCCCGAAAGCGCAATCGGAAGCCGTTGGGGGAGATGGTGAGCCCTGCTGGGTTCGAACCAGCGACCTACTGATTAAAAGTCAGTTGCTCTACCGACTGAGCTAAGGGCCCATCGCGGTGCCTCGAAAAGGTCGCCCGCGAAGTGAGCCGTCGCCCTAGTGCGCCGATGCGTTCCGGTCAACCGGCTTTGCCCGCACCAGTTTCGCCGCGAGCTGGCGGACGCTGCGGCCGAGCAGCGGGTGCTGCCAGTCGGGCGCGATCGCGCGCAGCGGGCCGAGGACGAAAGCGCGGCTCGCCATGGCGGGGTGCGGGATGGTGAGATCGCGGTCGGCCCAGGTGCCGCCCGACCAGAGCAATATGTCGAGATCGAGCGTGCGCGCGCTCCAGCGCTGGCCGGTACGGCGGCCGAATGCGGCCTCGATCGCCTGCAGTCGCCTCAGCATCTCGGACGGGGAAAGCGGCGAAGCGACAAGCGCGACGGCATTGGCATAGCGGCGGCGTGACGGGCCGATCGGCTCGCTGGCGATGATCGGGCTGGCATCCACTGGTTCGATGTCCGCGCTTTCGAGCGCGTCCAGCGCCGCCATCAACACCTGCCGCGGATCGCCGAAGCGCGCATGGCGCCGGTTCGACCCCAGGCCGATCGCATAGAGCGCCAAAGGAATCCGGGAGGGCGACGTTGCATCGGACATGACGCAGCGCCTATCGCAGCGGGGTGGAAATTGTAAGCCCTTTGCCGGGAACCGAGCCGCCGCGCGATTGCCCGAACTGTCCGCGCCTTGTCGCGTTTCGGGCCGCGTGTCGCGCCGAATATCCCGATTGGTGGAACGCGCCGGTCTATGCGTTTGGCGATCCCGATGCGTGGCTGGCGCTTGCCGGTCTCGCGCCCGGCAAGTACGGCGCCAACCGCACCGGACGGCCCTTCACCGGCGATTATGCCGGTGACCTCTTGTTCGCGACGCTTGCCGAGTTCGGCCTCAGCCGCGGCCGCTATGACGCCCGCATCGACGATGGCCTGACCCTCGACGGCGCGATCATCGTCAACAGCGTTAAATGCCTGCCGCCGCAGAACAAGCCGACCCCGCAGGAGATCGCCGCCTGCCGCCCCTTTTTCGAAACGCAAATGGCCGCGCTTCCCAAGGTCCGCGTGATCGTCGCGCTGGGCAAGATCGCGCATGACGCGGTCGTCCGGTCATTCGGCGGGCGCCTGGCGACCTACCCCTTCGCCCACGGCGCCCTCCATGCGCTTCCCGATGGCCGGCACCTCGTCGATAGCTATCACTGCTCGCGCTACAACACGAACACCGGGCGGCTGACCGCGGCGATGTTCGCCGATGTCTTCCGCACCGCGCTCGCGCTCCGCGATCAGACCAGCGGCCCGAACTCCTCGACCAGCGAACGGTAAAGCGCGCGCTTGAACGGCACGATCAATTTCTCGATCTCGTTCAGTTCAGCCCATTTCCACGCCCGAAACTCCTGATGCTCGGTCGCGATATTGACGTCGCTGTCCTCGCCCATGAAGCGCATCAGGAACCAGTGCTGGCGCTGGCCGCGATATTTGCCGCCCCACATCTTGCCGATCAGATGATCGGGCAGGTCATAGAAATACTCCTCACGGCTGCGCGCGATGACCTCGACCAGTCCGCCATGCACCCCGGTTTCCTCACCGAGTTCGCGGATCGCCGCCATTTCGGCGTCTTCGCCGGGGTCGATCCCGCCCTGCGGCATCTGCCACGCCTCGCTCGTCGTATCGAGCCGCTGGCCGACGAACACGCGCCCGTCGCGATTGGCCAGCATCACCCCGGCGCAGGGGCGATAGGGCAGGTTGCTATGGTCGATCATGCCGTCGCGGTCGCTTCGGCGACCATCGCCTTGAGCATGGTCAGCGCGCCCTTGATGTCGTCCTTGGCGCTCGGAATGCCCTGCGACAGGTTGATATAGCCGTGGATCGTGCCCGCGCCCTCGCGGTAAACCGTCGTTACCCCCGCCTCGACCAGCTTGGCGGCATAGGCGCGGCCCTGGTCGCGCAGCGGATCGAGCCCGGCGGTGACCAGCAACGTCGGCGGCAGGCCCTCGGCCGGGAAATCGAGCGGCGACGCGCGATAGTCGGCGGGGTCGGCGGCATAGTGATCGCTGAACCAAGTCATGCTGCCCTGGGTCAGCAAATGGCCCTCGCCGAAATCGCGGTAGCTTTGCCAGTCGTCGTGGGTGGTCACCGCGGGATAGATGGGGTGAATCGCGATCACTGGCTTCGACGCAGGCTTGTCGCGCAGCGTCAGCGCGGTCGCGATGGTCAGATTGCCGCCCGCACTCTCGCCGGCCAGCACCAGGCCGGTGCAAGGGATATTGTCGCCGACCCAGCGCGTCGCCGCCTCGCAATCCTCGGGCGCGGCAGGGAAGGGATGTTCGGGCGCCAGCCGGTAATCGACCGCGATCACCGGCATGTCGAGCTGGCGCGCCGCCTCGGCGCACCAGCCATCGTGCGTGTCTAGGTCGCCGATCACCCAGCCGCCGCCATGATAGAAGACCAGCACCGGACCCGTCTCGCGATCGGGTCGGCTGTCATAGAGCCGGATCGGAATGTCGCCCGCCGGGCCGGGGATGCTGCGGTCCTCGACCTTGGCGATCTCGCCGCGCGGGCTGTCGGCCATCTGGGTCATCACCCGGAACATTTCGCGAGCGCCCTCGGCCGGCATCTCCTCCATCTTTGGGCCCTCCTGTGCATTCAGGAAGGCAAGAAAGGCCGCCACATCGGGGCGCGTAAAATGGGTGGTGCCGTCGGTCATCCTGTTCATCCCTCGCTTATGTTGTTGGCGCAGCTATTCGGCATCGCGGCCGATAATTCAATGGCAATTGGCAACCGATCTCGTCGCCTATGCCGCGCATTCGCTTTGCAGCGCACAATTTTTTCTGAATTGCGGCATCGCGCCGACGGGCCTAGGCCGATGTCACAGGTTCGCAAGATTCAAAGGCAGAGATAGAAAATGGCGAGTGCGGTAGAGGACCGAGCCGACAATCGGCAGTCCCCCCTTTCCGATGCAGTGGTAGTTCGATTTGCCGGCGATAGCGGCGACGGGATGCAGCTGACGGGTGGCCAGTTCACCCTGTCGTCGGCGCTTGCGGGCAACGACTTCGCGACCTTTCCCGACTTCCCCGCCGAGATCCGCGCGCCGCAGGGCACGTTGTTCGGCGTGTCGGCGTTCCAGATCAATTTCGGGTCGTCGGCGATCGACACCGCGGGCGACGCGCCCGACGTGCTCGTCGCGATGAACCCCGCGGCGCTCAAGACCAATGTGCCGTCGCTCAAGCAGGGCGGGTTGATCATCGCCGACGAGGGTGAGTTCAACGACCGCAACCTCGCCAAGGCGAAGTACGACGCCAACCCGCTCGATGACGGCAGCCTCGCCAAATGGCAGTTGCTCAAGCTCAACATCAGTCAGCTCACCATGGACGCGGTCAAGCCCTTCGGGCTCGGCAACAAGGAAGCGCTGCGCTGCAAGAATATGTGGACGCTGGGGCTCGCGCTCTGGATGTTCGACCGTGAGCGCCAGCCGCTGATCAACTGGCTCAACGGAAAATTCGCCAAGGACCCGAATCTTGCCGCCGCCAACGTCGCGGCACTCAACGCCGGTCACGCTTATGGCGAGACCGCCGAACTCGCGGGACCGCTCACCCAGCATCATGTGGATCCCGCGCCGGTCGCGCCCGGCCTCTATCGCACACTCACCGGTGCCGAGGGTATCGCGCTGGGCCTCGTCGCGGGCGCACAGCTTGCGAAGCTGCCGATGTTCTTCGGCGGCTATCCGATCACCCCCGCCTCGGCGATCCTGCATCACCTGTCGCGGCTCAAGGAATATGACGTCACGACCTTCCAGGCCGAGGACGAAATCGCGGCGATCTGTTCGGCGATCGGCGCCAGCTATGGTGGCTCGCTCGGTGTGACCAGCTCGTCGGGCCCGGGCATCGCGCTGAAGGGCGAGGCGATGGGCCTCGCGATCATGACCGAACTGCCGCTCGTCATCGTCAATTCGCAGCGCGGCGGTCCCTCGACCGGCCTGCCGACCAAGACCGAACAGTCGGATCTGTATCAGGCGGTCTACGGCCGCAACGGCGACGCGCCGCTGCCGGTGATCGCCGCGCGCTCGCCCGGCGACGCGTTCGACTGCGCGATCGAGGCGGTGCGCATCGCGGTGCAATATATGACCCCGGTGATGCTGCTCACCGATGGCTATATCGCCAATGCCGCCGAACCCTGGGCGGTGCCCGACCTGACGACTTACGAGGCGTTCCCGGTCGAATTCCTCACCGAAGTGCCCGAAGGCGGGTTCAAGCCCTATGGCCGCGACGAAAAGCTCAAGCGCCCGTGGGTCAAGCCCGGCACTCCCGGCCTGCTCCACCGTATCGGCGGGATCGAGAAGGAACTCGACACCGGCCACATCAACTACGAGGCGTCGAACCATCAGGCGATGACCGACATCCGCAAGGACAAGATCGACGGCATCAAGGTGCCCGATCAGGTCGTCGAGCTGGGTGCCGAGGGCGGCAAGCTCGCGGTCGTCGGCTGGGGCTCGACCTTTGGCCCGATCCACCAGGCGGTGCGCCGCAAGCGCGCCGAGGGGGCCGACGTCAGCCACATCCATATCCGTCACATCTGGCCGCTGCCCGCCAACCTCGGCGAATTGCTCAAAAGCTATGACAAGGTGATCGTGCCCGAGATGAACACCGGCCAACTCAAGACCGTGCTGCGCGACCAGTATCTGGTCGACGCGAAGCCGGTGAACAAGGTGTCGGGCCAGCCCTTCACCATCGCCGAAATCGAAGCCGCGATCGAGGGAGCCCTCTGATGAACGAGATGACCACCATCGCCCGCACCACGACGCTCAAGGATTGGGAAACCGATCAGGAAGTCCGCTGGTGCCCCGGCTGCGGCGACTATGCGATTCTGAAGGCGGTGCAGCGCACCATGCCCGAAATCGGCACGACGCCCGAAAACACCGTGTTCATCAGCGGCATCGGCTGCTCGTCGCGTTTCCCCTATTATATGGAAACCTATGGCTTCCACACGATCCATGGCCGCGCGCCGGCGTTCGCGACGGGGCTGAAGCTCGCCAATCCGGGTCTCGACATCTGGATCGTCACCGGCGACGGCGACGGGCTGTCGATCGGCGGCAACCACACGATGCACCTGATCCGTCGCAATCTCGATTGCCAGATCATGCTGTTCAACAACGAGATTTATGGCCTCACCAAGGGCCAATATTCGCCGACCAGCCGCGTCGGCACCTCCAGTCCCTCGACGCCTTATGGTTCGGTCGATCGTCCGGCCCAGCCCGCCGCCTTCGCGCTCGGCGCCGGTTCGCGCTTCGTCGCGCGCGGTTTCGACGTGTCGAAAAAGCTGCCCGAGGTTCTGAAGGCCGCCCATGCCCACAAGGGCGCCGCCTTCATCGAAATCTTCCAAAATTGCATCGTCTACAACAAGGACGTGTTCGAGGATTTCGCCGCCCCCAAGGGCGCCGAGGACCGCCAGCTTTGGCTCGAAAATGGCGAACCGATGGTCTTTGCAAAGGGCACGAAGGGCATCGCGCTCGACAGCGAAGCACTGCATCTGAAGGTCGTCGACGTCGTCGATGGCGACTGGCAGGCGGCGGGGGTGATCGTCCATGACGTCACCAACCGCAGCGTCGCGCACATGCTGGTCGAAATGCGCTTCGGCGAATTCCCGATGGCTTTGGGCGTCCTCTACGACGACCCCCGCCCGACCTTCGAAGCTGACGTCTGGCGCCAGAACAAGGCGGCATCCGAAGGCAAGAAGGCCGACCTGCAAAGCCTGCTCAAGAAGGGCCAGACTTGGACGGTGACCGAGGGCGGGCCTGAGCTTTAACGCATTGCGATAACGCTGTGGGTCGGGTCTATAGGATCTATGGACAATCTGACTCACAGCCTCGTCGGTGCCGTGCTCGGCCAGATGGGGCTCAAGAAAAAGACCGGCCTCGCGATGCCGACGCTGATCATCGCGGCGAACCTGCCCGATATCGACGCCGCCTGCACCGTCTATGGCCAGCTCTCGCTGTCGATGCGCCGCGGCATCACCCACGGCCCGATCGCGCTGATCCTGCTACCGATCCTGCTCTGGATCGCGATGATTGGCTTCGACCGCTGGCAGACCAAACGCGGCAAGCGCCCCGAAGGCCGCTTGGCCATCCACAAGGGCTGGCTGCTCGCGCTCGCTTATATCGGCTGCCTCAGTCACCCCGCGCTCGACTGGCTCAACAATTACGGCATCCGCCTGCTCGAACCGTTCAGCCACCGCTGGTTCTATGGCGACAGCATCTTCATCATCGACCTGTGGGTCTGGATCGCGCTCGGCCTGTCGGTCTGGCTCTCGCTGCGCCGCGAACGTGCGAAGGTCGCGGCATGGACACGCCCCGCCTGGGTCGGTTTCACCGCGATCTGCGGCTATTTCCTCTTCAACGGCCTGATCACCGGCACCGCCGAGCGCGAAATCGCCGCGGTGCTACGCGGTGGGGGCCACCCCGACGCGCTCGTCGTCGCCAGCCCACCGCCGCTGATGTTCTGGAAACGCGACGTCTTCTGGCGCAGTGGCGAGCGTTACGGCAGCGCGAGTTTCGACATCGGCTCGGGCGGCGAGGTCGATATCACCGGCATGCCGACCGGCATGGACGACCCGCGCGTCGCACCGATGGTGGCGACCAGCCCGGCGGCGCAGGCCTTCCTCTTCTGGTCGCGGATGCCGGTCGCGAAGTTCGACAAAAAGGGCCGGTTGATCCTGTCCGACCAGCGGTTCGGGAACCGGCTGAGCCGCGGTCAGTTTCAAGTCATCGTCGACCCCAAACCGGAACCCACACCCTGACCGCACCCTCGATCGTATGGTTTCGCCGCGACCTTCGCCTGTCCGATCAGGCGGCGCTGCTCGCCGCGGCGGCGGGGGGGGCGGTGATCCCGGTCTATATCCTCGACGATGAAACGCCGAAACACCGTGCGATGGGCGGCGCCTCGCGCTGGTGGCTCCACCACAGCCTCGCCAGCCTCGACGCGGCGCTGCGCCAAAAGGGCTCGCGGCTGATCTTGCGCCGCGGCAAGAGCGACGAGCAACTGGACCAAATCGCCGATGAATGCGGGGCAGGGCAGGTCCACTGCCTGCGCCACTACGAGCCCTGGTGGCGCAACGCTGAGCGCGCCGTGTCCAAAAGTCTCGACCTGATCTGGCACGACGGCAATTATCTCGCGCCTCCCGGATCGGTAACCAGCGGCGCCGGTGGCCTCTACAAGATCTACACCCCCTTCTGGCGCGCGCTCAAAGAACGCATGCCGCCCCCAGCACCCGCGAACCGCCCGCGCGAGATCGCCGCACCGCCGAAATGGCCGGCCTCCGACACGCTCGCCGACTGGAACCTGCTCCCGACCACACCCGATTGGGCGACGGGGTTCGGCAACGAATGGACACCCGGTGAGGAGGGCGCCCGCACCCGCGTCGCCGATTTCATCGACGAAGCCGCCGATTACGACCGCCGCCGCAACTTGCCGTCCGAAGAGGGCAGTTCGCGTCTCTCGCCGCACCTGCACTTCGGCGAAGTCTCGCCCGCCCATGTCTGGCATCGGCTCGCCGATGCGGGCGGATCGGTCGACGTGTTTCTCAGTGAGGTCGGCTGGCGCGATTATGCGCAGAATGTCATCCTGCAATTTCCCGATTACGGCGGTCGCAACGCCCGCGAGGTCTTTGACGACTTCCCTTGGCGCACCGGCAAGGCGGCCGACACCGACCTCAAAGCCTGGCAACAGGGCCGTACCGGCTATCCGATCGTCGATGCCGGGATGCGCCAGCTCTGGGCGACCGGCTGGATGCACAACCGGGTGCGGATGATCGCGGCGAGTTTCCTGATCAAGCATCTGCTGATCGACTGGCGGCTCGGCGAGCAATGGTTCTGGGACACGCTGGTCGACGCGGATTACGGGAACAACAGCGTCAACTGGCAGTGGACCGCCGGCACCGGTATCGATTCGAACATGTTTCCGCGCATCATGGCGCCGTTGACGCAGTCGGAGAAGTTCGATGCGGCGGACTATATTCGCGAATGGGTGCCGGAATTGCTCGATCTTCACGCACATCACATACATGACCCGGATGAACATGGGGTACGGCCGGCGGGCTATCCCGCCAAGCTCATCGGGCATCGCGAGGCGCGGACGCGGGCGCTTGCGGCGTATGACGTCATGAAGGCGCACGACAATTGATTGTCAGCCGCGCCGCTTTGCGGCAGTGATAAGACTATGAACACGCATGTCAGGACGGGGCGGGGCCGACGGTTGCTGCGGGCGGATCGCGCCTTTCGGTCGGGCGGGCTGATCGCCTCGATGATGGCGCGAGCGCCCGCCGCCTTTTTCCATGGCCGTCTCGACAAGATCGACGCCGGACTCGAACAGGGCACGCTCGAAGCTCATCTCCCCGATGGCAGCATTCGCATTCTCGGGGGGCGAGGCCGCGGGCCGGTCGCGGTGGTGCATGTCCACAGCTGGGCGGCCCTCGTCCGCCTCGCGCTGTCGGGATCGGTGGGCTGGTACCGCGCCTGGGACAAGGGCGAATGGTCTTCGCCCGACCCGGTGCCGCTGTTCGACCTGTTCATGCGCAATGGCGAGACGTTGGGCAATGCCGCACGATCGCGCGGACCGTGGCGCTGGCTCAATCTCACGGCGCATTTCCTCAACCGTAACAGCCGCCGCGGCGCCAAGCGCAACATCCATGCTCACTATGATTTGGGCAATGATTTCTATCGCTTGTGGCTCGACACTGGCATGAACTATTCGAGTGCGCTGTTTGCGGAAGCGGCGCAATCGCTGGAGGAGGCGCAGGTCGAAAAGCTCGACGCGATCCTCGACCGGCTCGACCTGCGGTCGGGTAGCCGGCTGCTCGAAATCGGCTGCGGCTGGGGCGCGCTTGCCGAACGGGCGGTCGAACGCCACGACGTGATCTACACCGGGATCACCCTTTCGCCGGCGCAGGCGGAGATTGCCGATGCGCGGCTCTCCGAGGTCGACCTGTCGGGGCGCAGTGCGATCGAATTATGCGATTATCGCGATGCGCAGGGCCCCTATGATGCGATCGCGAGCGTCGAGATGGTCGAGGCGGTCGGGCAGGCCTATTGGCCCGCCTATCTCGACACCATCGCGCGATTGCTGCGGCCCGGTGGCCGCGCCGCGATCCAGTATATCCTGATCAACGACGCCCTGTTCGAGCGCTATGCCGCGAGCAGCGACTTCATCCAGGCCTATGTCTTTCCAGGCGGCTGCCTGATATCCGAAAGCCGCTTCCGCAAGCTTGCCGAGGAACGCGGGCTTGCCTGGCGCGATGTGCGACGGTTCGGACCCGATTATGCCGAGACGCTGCGAAGCTGGCGTGAACGCTTCGACGCGGCGGTGGCGAGCCAGCAATTGCCCGCAGGGTTCGACGAGCGGTTCATCCGGCTCTGGCGTTATTATCTGCAATATTGCGAGGGCGGTTTTCGCGGCGGCGGTATCGACGTCGCACAGGTCACGCTCGAAAAAACAGCCTGAAAACAAGCAGGGGGAGACGATACATGCGAAGACTTATGGCGGCGGCGCTGCTGTGCGCGACGGCGGGATGCACATCCCCCGCACCCACGAAAACCGACACTCTGCCGAAGGATTTGAATGTGCTGTTCTGGACCCAGGATCAACGCGACGCCGCTTTTCGCACGATGGAGACGGTGCCCAAGGTGGTGGTCAACACCGTTGAAGCCGGAGGGCCGGTCTATCCCTTGCCGCAGGGCAAGCCGCTCGATATCGGGGCCGATGTCGATGCCTATATGGGCAAGCAGCGCAATGCCGGGCTGGTCATTGTTCAGGACGGTAAGATCAGGCTCGAAAAATATGCGCTCGGCTATAGCGCCGCGGGCCGTTGGACGAGCTTTTCGGTCGCCAAGAGCTTCACCTCGACGCTGGTCGGTGCTGCGGTGAAGGACGGCTATATCAAGAGCCTCGACGACAAGGTCACCGTCTATATCCCCGGGCTCAAGGGCTCGGCCTATGACGATGTCTCGGTAAAGCAACTGCTTACGATGACTTCGGGCGTCAAATGGAATGAGGATTATACCGATCCCAAATCCGATGTGGCGCAGTTCAACCTGCAGAAACCGGTGGCGGGAGAAGACATCACCGTCAGCTATATGAAGACCTTGCCGCGTGAAGCGCCTGCGGGGTCGAAGTGGGTGTACAAGACCGGCGAGACCAATCTGATCGGGGTGCTGGTGTCGAGCGCGACGGGCAAGACGCTGTCCGCCTATCTGTCGGAGAAGGTCTGGAAGCCGTTCGGCATGGAGCAGAATGCGGTGTGGATGCTCGGGCCGACGGGGCATGAGATCAGCGGCTGCTGCATGTCGGCGAGCCTCAAGGATTATGCACGTTTCGGCCAGTTCATCCTGAACGGCGGCGTTGCGGGCGGGCAGAAGGTCCTGCCCGACGACTGGATCGCGTCGGCCACGACCAAACAGACGGGCATCGACATCCCGGGCCGCGGCTATGGCTATCAATGGTGGACCAACGACGACGGCAGCTTCGCCGCGCAGGGCATCTTCGGGCAGGGGATCTTCATCGATCCCAAGCGCAAGCTGGTGATCGCGTCGAACGGCAACTGGCCGACCGCGACCGATCCCGAGGGCGTCGGCGCGGCGCGCGAGGCGTTTTACAAGACGGTGCAGGCGGCCGTCGACAAGGACGCCGCGGTCAAGCCGTAGCCGGGGTCGCGAAGCCCGTCGCGCGCTGCGCAAGCCAGGCAGCGGCGGCGGGGACGAGTACGGCCAGGGCAAAAATCCACCATTCGTCGACGGGCGAAGAGGCGCGGTAGATGGCCGCGCCCATCACCGCGCCGGCGACGATCCAGCCGGCGCCAGTGCCTGCCGACACCCGCATGGCGAGCCATCCGCCGGCGAAGGTGCCGACGAACCAACCGATGATCAGCGCGATCGTCGTGCCAAGCGGTGCCTCGATTTCCTCGGCGGAAACATCATAGACCGCCGTGTCATAGCCGGCGGGAAACAGGCTCGCGCTGGCATATTGGAAGAGCAGGATGAGGCCGAACGCCACGACGATGCCGACGATCGTTGCAATCGCCGATCGAATAAGTCCGCTGGTCATTCCCGAAACCTTCATGAAAACCCGTATCGAACGGACATCCTAGGTCGCGAAAGCAAATATCGCGTTAAGCCTCCGCCATCACCTTGGGCAGCGCATGAAAGGCGGTGCTGTCGAAGCCGTCGATCATCAGTCGCGCGACAAAGGCGCCGACCGCGGCGGGGTCCTTGATGCTCTGCGGGTCTTCGCCGGGATAGGCGCGCGCACGCATCTGGGTGCGGGTGCCGCCGGGGTCGAGGATCGCGGTGCGCACGGTCGAGATATTGCGCATCTCGGCGCCATAGCTGGTGATCAACGTTTCGAGCGCCGCCTTGGTCGCGGCATAGGCGCCCCAATAGGCGCGCGGTTCGCGCGCCACGCTGCTCGACAGCGCGAGGACGCGACCGTTGGCGGCGCGGCGCAGCAAAGGGTCGAAATTGGCGATCAGCGCCTGCTGTGCGATCAGGTTGAGCGTCAGCAGCTTGTTGAATTCCTTGCCGTCGATTGCGCCGACCGGGGTCAGCGTGCCGAGCATCGCGGCGTTGAGCACCAGCATGTCGAGCTTCTGCCAACGTTCGGCCATCGCACTCGCCAGCCGGGCGATGCTGTCACCGTCGGTGAGGTCGAGCGGCGCGATCGTGGCGCTGCCTCCGGCGGCATGGATGCGGTCTTCGAGTTCTTCGAGTCCGCCCGCGGTGCGCGCGGTGATGACGACATGCGCGCCGCGCGCCGCCAGCGCTTCGGCGATCGCTTCGCCGATGCCGCGGCTTGCCCCGGTGACGAGCGCGACCTGGCCCGCCAATTCTTCAGACTGAATATGCATGGTGTCAGACAACTCGTTCGGCGAGCAGGGAAAATTGATCTTCCAATCCATGCTCGTCGAAATCGGTGAGCGTGGTCGGATAGTCGCCTGTAAAGCAGGCATCGCAATATTGCGGCGCCCGGTCGCTGCGTTCGGCCTCGCCGAGCGCGCGATACAGGCCGTCGATCGAGATGAACGACAGGCTGTCGGCGTTGATGAAATTCGCCATCTGCCCGACCGTCATCTGCGCCGCGAGCAGCTTGGCGCGCTCGGGGGTGTCGACGCCATAGAAACAGCTGTGCTGGGTCGGCGGGCTGGCGATGCGCATATGCACCTCGGTCGCGCCGGCATCGCGCATCATCTGGACGATCTTGAGGCTCGTCGTGCCGCGCACGATCGAATCGTCGATCAGCACGACTCGTTTGCCCGCGATCAGCGCCTTGTTCGCATTGTGCTTCAACTTGACGCCAAGGTGGCGGACCTTGTCGCCCGGCTGGATGAAGGTGCGGCCGACATAGTGCGAGCGGATGATCCCCAGTTCGAACGGAATGCCCGATTCCTGCGCATAGCCGATCGCCGCAGGGGTGCCCGAATCGGGGACCGGGATGACGAGGTCGGCCTCGACCGGATTTTCGCGCGCCAGTTCGGCGCCGATCGCCTTGCGCACCGAATAGACGCTGGTGCCGTCGACGATCGAATCGGGACGCGAGAAATAGACATATTCGAAGATGCACGGGCGCGCGGGACGCTCGGCAAAGGGGCGGTGCGAGGTGAGTTCGCCGTCGCGGATGATCACCAGTTCGCCGGGGTCGACCGAGCGCACGAAATCGGCGCCGACGACGTCGAGGGCGACGGTTTCGGAGGCAAGGATGAAGGCATCGCCGAGCTTGCCGATGACGAGCGGGCGGATGCCGAGCGGGTCGCGGCAGCCGATCATGCCCTCGGCGGTCAGGCAGATCAGCGAATAGGCGCCTTCGACCTGTTTCAGCGCGTCGATGAAGCGGTCGAGCAGGGTGCGGTAGTTCGACGTCGCGACGAGGTGGATGATCACCTCGGTATCGCTGGTCGACTGGAAGATCGAACCGCGGCGGACGAGAATCTTCTTCAGCGCCGTCGCGTTGGAAATATTGCCGTTGTGCGCGACGGCAAAACCGCCGGTCGACAGGTCGGCGTAGAGCGGCTGGACGTTGCGCAGCGCGGTTTCGCCGGTGGTCGAATAGCGGACATGTCCGACCGCCGAGGCGCCGGCGAGCTGGCGCATGATGTCGTCGCGGTCGAAATTGCCCGCGACATGGCCCATCGCGCGGTGGGTATGGAACTCCCTGCCGTCGAAGCCGGTGATGCCCGCGGCCTCCTGGCCGCGATGCTGGAGCGCGTGGAGGCCCAGCGCGACGACTGCGGCCGCGCTTTCGGCGCCGTGAATACCAAAGACGCCGCACTCCTCACGGAGCTTGTCGTCATCGAACGGGTGTGTGGTGAGCATTTTTGTCCAGCTGTGCGGGGCAGTGACTGCGGCGCATATAGGGAGGGGAATCGCAATTGTCGCCCCCCCAATTTGGACTCTTGCGTGACAGTTGCATTTGTCCTGCTCTAAAGCGCCTTTCATGACCGATATCCGTGATGCCACCGACCGCTTCGACCCGCGTTTTGATTCCGCCGGACTGGTGACGGCGATCGTCACCGATGCGGACAGCGGGATTTTGCTGATGGTGGCGCATATGAACCATGACGCGATCCGGCTGACGCAGGAGACGGGGCAGGCGCATTTCTGGTCGCGATCGCGTAAGGCCTTGTGGCGCAAGGGGGAAACCTCGGGCAACGGGCTGGCGATGGTCGAAATGCGCGTCGATTGCGATCAGGACGCGCTGTTGCTCCGCGTCACCCCCGCGGGGCCGGCCTGTCACACCGGGCGGCGATCCTGCTTCTATCGCCGCGTCGAAAGCGATGGCCGGCTGACCTTCCTCGACGATGATGCGTAAGTTCGGCTGCGCGCTGTTGCTGCTGCTCGCGGCCTGCGGGCGGCCCGCGCCCGAGGCCGCCGAGGGCGCCGATAGCGGCAATCCGCTCGAGATCGCGGCGCGCGAACGCGGGATCGTCCGGCCCGAGGCGACCGACCTGACCGGCGTGTTCGAGCGACGCCACGATCTGGGCCGCGACGCGATGTGCGTCGTCCCCGACGGCGCCGACCGCTGGCGCTTCGCCGTCACCGCCGCCTTCGGCCCGGGCCTGTCGTGCGAGGCGAGCGGGCGCATCGTTCGCGATGGCGAGGGTTGGCGGCTCGATTTTGCCGGCGTGGAGGGCTGCAGCGCATTGGTTCGCGAGGAAGAGGATGAGCTGCAACTGCCCGGCGAGCTGCCGTCGCAGTGCGACAAGCTCTGCCCCGAACGCGCGTCGTTATCGGGTCTGCGCCTGCCGCGTGCGAGCTGGGCTGAGGGCGATGCAAGACGCTTGCAGATGAAGGACAAGCGCGGCAATATGATCATGCCGTGCGGCGCCTGATCCACCGGTTTCCTTCCGCTCCGCCAGCCTTGACGTTCACGTCAACGGAAACTATTCTCCTCCGATGACCGACGATTACGGCCACGCCCACATCGATACGCCCGATCACCTCGGCCGCGAACAGTTCAGCATCACCGACCTGTCGTCGGAGTTCAGCGTCACCGCGCGTGCGCTGCGCTTCTATGAGGATGAGGGGCTGATCAGCCCGTCGCGCAAGGGGTTGTCGCGCATCTATTCGAAGCGCGACCGGGCGCGGCTTGCCTGGATTCTGCGCGCCAAGCGCACCGGTTTCAGCCTCGCCGACATTCGCGAGATGATCGACCTTTACGACGTCGGCGACGACCGCAAGACCCAGCGCCAGGTGACGATCGAAAAATGCCAGGAGCGCATCGCGTTGCTCCGCAGCCAGCGCGACGACATCGACAGCGCCGTCGATGAACTGTCACGCTTCATCGACATGGTGAAAAAGGTCGACGCGCGCCAAAAGGCGAACTGACGCTCGACAATCCAGCCTCCCCGGGCAAGACATGATACCAACCCCTGTTTTGCAGAGAGAATTCGCATGCCCGTCTATCGCGCGCCCGTCCAAGACACGCTGTTCCTGATCAACGAAGTGCTCGGGATCGAGCGCTACGCCAATTTGCCGGGCTTCGCCAATGCGAGCCCCGACATGGTCGAGGCGGTGCTGACCGAGGCGGGCAAGTTCTGCGAAGAGGTGCTGTTCCCGATCAACCTGTCGGGCGACCTCGAAGGCTGTACGCGCCACGAAGACGGCAGCGTCACCACCCCGGCGGGTTTCAAGGAGGCGTATAAGGCCTATTGCGACGCCGGCTGGACGCTGCTGACCCAGCCCGAAGAGTTCGGCGGACAGGGCCTGCCGCACGTCGTCGGTTTCCCGGTCGAGGAATATCGCATGGCGGCCAATCAGGCGTTCGCCATGTACCCCGGTCTGACCCAGGCCGCGGTCGCCGCGATCCTCGTCAAGGGATCGGACGAGCAGAAGGCCATCTATGTCCCCAGGATGATTTCGGGCGAGTGGGGCGGGACGATGAACCTGACCGAGCCGCACTGCGGCACCGACCTCGGCCTGATCCGCACGCGCGCGGTGCCCAATGGCGACGGCAGCTATGCCATCACCGGCACCAAGATCTTCATCTCGTCGGGCGAGCATGACCTGACCGGCAATATCATCCACCTCGTGCTGGCGAAGACCCCCGATGCGCCCGACAGCGTCAAGGGCATTTCGCTGTTCATCGTCCCCAAATATCTGGTGAACGAAGACGGCTCGCTCGGCGATCATAACAAGCTGCTGTGCGGGTCGATCGAGCACAAGATGGGCATCCACGCCAATTCGACCTGCGTGATGAATTACGACGGCGCGACCGGCTGGATGGTCGGCGAGGAGAATAAGGGGCTCGCCGCGATGTTCGTGATGATGAACGCCGCGCGACTGGGCGTCGGCATCCAGGGGCTGGGGCAGGCCGAGATCGCGTTCCAGAACGCGGTGCAATATGCGCAGGACCGTCGCCAGGGCCGCGCGCTCACCGGCCCGCAGGACCCGCAGGAAAAGGCCGATCCGCTGTTCGTCCACCCCGACGTGCGCCGCATGCTGATGGACGGCAAGGCGACGGTCGAGGGGCTGCGCGCCTTGTGCCTGTGGGGTGCGCTGCAGGTCGATCTGGCGCATGTCGCCGAGACCGAGGAGGAACGCCAGCAGGCCGACGACATCGTCAGCCTGCTCACCCCCGTGATCAAGGGCTATGGCACCGACAAGGGCTATGAGGTCGCGACCAACGCGCAGCAGGTGTTCGGCGGGCACGGCTACATCGAGGAAACGGGCATGTCGCAATATGTCCGCGATGCCCGCATCACGATGATCTACGAAGGCGCCAACGGCGTGCAGGCAATGGACCTTGTCGGGCGCAAGCTGGCGCAGAACGGCGGGCGTGCGGTGCAGGCGCTGTTCGCGGTGGTCGACGGCGAATGCGCGCGGGCGAAGGACGTGCCCGAGCTCGCCGATTTCGCCGAACGCCTCGAAAAGGCCAATGGCGAACTCAAGGCCGCGACGATGTGGTTCATGGCGAACGGCATGGCCAACCCGAACAATGTCGGCGCCGGGGCGCATCATTATATGCACATCATGGGTATCGTCGCGCTCGGGTCGATGTGGCTGATGATGGCCGAGGCGGCGCAAAAGGCGCTGGTCGAGGGGCGCGGCAACAAGCCGTTCATGGAAGCCAAGCTGGTCACCGCGCGTCATTTCGCCGAGCGCTTCATGCCCGACGCGGGCGCGCTGCGCCGCAAGATCGAGGCGGGCAGCGAGGCGATGATGGCGTTGACGCCGGAGCAGTTCCACGCTGCTTGATGGCGTCTTTGCAGGTCGGGGCAACCAAAGCGGTTGCGGTGCGTCTCAGCGACCATGAGCGAGGGCGCGCTTTCCCCGATCGTTGTCGAAGGCCGCAATTGCTGGCGGATCGAACGCGCCGACAAGGCGCGCATGATCGTCGATGCCGCCGATTATTATGCGCTGCTCAAAGAGTTGATGGCGGGTGCGAAGGAACGCATCCTGCTGATCGGCTGGGACTTCGATCCGCGCATCGCCCTATGCCCCGACGAGAAGGGCGAGGGCGAGGCGCTCGGCCACTATCTGCTGCGGCTGGCGCATGATGCCCCCGATCGCGACATCGACATCCTGCGATGGAATTTCGGCGGACTGAAGCAATATCTGTCGCCCGCCATCGTGACGATGATCGCGCGCTGGAAACTGACGCGCTCGATCAGCTTTCGCATGGACAGCGCGCACCCGTTCGGGTGCAGCCATCACCAGAAGGTCGCGGTGTTCGACGATCATCTGGCGGTATGCGGCGGCATCGACGTCGCCGCGCGCCGCTGGGATACGCGCGACCACTCAGACGAAGACCCGCGCCGCACCGATCCCGACGACAAACCCTATATGCCCTGGCATGATTCGACGATGATCCTCGCCGGGCCGGTCGGCAATGCGCTGGCCGAACTGGGCAACGAGCGGTGGCAGCGCGCGACCAAGAAGCCGTTGCGCGAGGTGAAGGGCGACGGAGAGAATTGGCCCGAGACGCTCGAGGCCGACTTCTTCGGGGTCGATGTCGCCATTTCGCGCACCCGCGCCGAATATGACGGCTATGAGGAAATCCGCGAGATCGAGCAGCTCTATCTCGACATGATCGCGGCGGCGCAGCGCTTCATCTATTTCGAAAATCAATATTTCACGAGCGCCAAGATCGCCGCGGCGATCGCCGAGCGGCTGAACGAGGACGATCCGCCCGAATTTGTGCTGGTGATGCCGAAGCAGGCCGACGGCTGGCTGGAGCAGATGGCGATGGACGCCGCGCGGGTCCAGCTGGTGCGCGAGATCGCCAAGGCGAAGCATGGCGACCGGCTGCGTGTCTATGTCCCGCATACCGAGGGGGGCGAGGCCATCTATGTCCATGCCAAGACCGCGATCGTCGACGACCGGATGATCCGCGTCGGGTCGGCGAACATGAACAACCGCTCGATGGGGCTCGACAGCGAATGCGATGTGACGATCGATGCCGCGTTGGCGGCGAACA
This sequence comes from Sphingopyxis sp. Root1497, assembly GCF_001427085.1. NCBI lineage: Bacteria > Pseudomonadati > Pseudomonadota > Alphaproteobacteria > Sphingomonadales > Sphingopyxidaceae > Sphingopyxis > Sphingopyxis sp. Root1497. Next base: position 10,273 of record NZ_LMGF01000004.1, on the reverse strand, counting down.
CCGGGGTTGAGCCGACGATCCGCCGTCTGCGTGAGTCGCTGATCGCCGAGCATCTGGGGGTCGAGCCGAGCGAGGTCGGCCGCGCGTTCGAAGGCAGCGGGTCGCTGGTTACGGCGATCGAGGCGTTGCGCGGGAGCGAAGGGCGGACGCTCGAACTGCTCGACCTGACCAAACCGGGGCCGTTCGACCAATATATCGCCGAGCATGAATTGCTCGATCCCGAAAGCCCCGACGCGATGTTCGATGCGATCCCCGAGCGCGGGATGCGCAAGAACTGGCACAAGGGCAAGGCCTGGATCAGTCGGCACCGGTCGTTCGGGCGCAGATCCGACTAGCCCCTGCCGTCATTGCGAGCGAAGCGAAGCAATCTCCAGCTTTCGTCCGGTGTCAGCCGAGAGCTGGAGATTGCCGCGTCGCCTTCGGCGCCTCGCAATGACGAAATGCTAATCCGCCAGCGACAGGATATGCCGCGCCTGCTTTAGATGCGGGGCATCGACCATCTTGCCGTCGACCTGCAGCACCCCGACGTCGGGATTGGCGGCAAAGGCGTCGACGATCGCCTGAGCCCGCGCGACCTCGTCGGAGGCGGGGGTGAAGGCGGCGTTGATCGGGCCGACCTGCGACGGATGGATCGCCATCATGCCGGTGAAACCGTCGCGCCGCGCGCGGGCCGCATAAGCGGCGAGGCCGGCCTCGTCCTTGATCGCGGGGAAGACCGTGTCGATCGCGGCGGTGCCCGCGGCGTGCGCGGCGAACAGGGTCATCGCACGGGCGACGTCATAGGGCGCGGTATAGCTGCCGTCGGCTTCGCGGCTGGTCGTCGCGCCGATCGCGGCGGGCAGGTCCTCGGCGCCCCAGGTCAGTCCGACGAGCCGATCCTTCACTTCGCGGTAGCTGCCGAGGGTGAAGAGGGCGGCGGGGGTTTCGGTGGCGATCGGCAGGATCGCTGGTAGCGAAGCGTCGCTTGCCGACTCGCTGCGCATGATGGTGTCGAGTTGCTGGATGCTGGGGGCGCCTTCGGCCTTGGGCAGCATGATCGCGTCGGGGCGCGCGGCGATGATCGCGGCGACGTCGGCGGCGGTCAGATGGCCGTCGAGCGGATTGACGCGCACCAAGGTGATCACCTCGCGGGTGCCCGCCAAATAGTCGGCGATCGCGTGGCGGGCAGCATCCTTGTTCGCGAGCGACACCGAATCCTCGAGGTCGAGGATGATCGCGTCGGCGCCCGAGGCGGCGGCCTTGGCGAAGCGTTCGGGCCGGTCGCCGGGGACGAAGAGGAGGGAGCGGAGTCTCATGCCATCACCTATGCCGTTCGTGTCGAGCGAAGTCGAGACGCGCGAAGGGCAAACGGTTCTCGACTTCGCTCGAACCGAACGGAAAAATCAGTTCTTCTTCTTGATCAGCGCGGAGCGTTCGCACTGGCAGACGCTTTCTTCGCGCTGGTTGATCGCGCGGTGCAGGAAGGTCACGATACCCGCATTCGGCCGCGATTTGGACTCCTTGAGACCAACGACTTCGGATTCGGCGCGAAGCGTGTCGCCGATGAACACCGGCTTGGGCATGACGAGCTTGTCGTAACCAAGGTTGGCGACCAGCGTGCCGAGCGTCGTGTCGCCGACCGACAGCCCGACCATCAAGCTGAAGGTGAAGGTGCCGTTGACGAGGATCTGGCCGAATTCCGACGTCTTTGCCGCCTCGATGTCGAGGTGCAAAGGCTGCGGATTGTGCGTCATCACCGTGAACAGCAGATTGTCGGTCTCGGTCACCGTGCGGCGGATCTCGTGCGCCAGCGTGTCGCCGACCGCCCATTCGTCGAAATATTTGCCGGCCATCAGCCTTCTTCCTTCTCGATCCGCACCAGCAGCGCTTCGACCTGCACTTGCGCGCCGGCCACCGCATTGAGTTCGGCGACCACCCCGTCGAAGGGCGCGGTCAGGCTGTGCTCCATCTTCATCGCTTCGAGCGTGAGCAGTTTCTGCCCCTTGGTCACCGTGTCGCCCGCAGCGACCTCGACCGCGATGATCTTGCCGGGCATCGGCGACAGGATCGCGCCGTCGCCTGCGGCCCCGCCTGTGCCGCCCGCCGCACGCCAGGGGGTGAGCTGCCACACCGATCCCGCTTCGGCGACGAGCATCGCGGGGGCGGGTTCTTCGGTGCCGGGGCCGTGGAGCATCACCTCGACGCGCTTGCCGTCGAGCAGGAAGGGCGCGCTGCGCACATCGGGCGCGTTGAGGCGGAAACCCGCCTGCAGGACACGCGGCGTCATCGCCATCGCGGCGTTGGTCAGCGCCTGCGCCGACGGCTCGGGCTCGGCGGTCATGCTGTCGCCGTCGCGGCCGATCAGCCCGGTATCGACGCTGCCCGCGACGAAATCGGGGTGGTCGAGCGCATTGATCAGGAACGCCGAATTGGTCTTCACCGGCCAGATCGCGCTGTCCTCCAGCATCTCGGACAGCAATTCGCGCGCTTCCTCGCGGTCTTCGCCCCAAGCGATGACCTTGGCGATCATCGGATCGTAGAAGGGCGAGACCTCGGCACCCTCATAGACGCCGGTGTCGACGCGGCCGATATGCTCAGGGAGCTGGAACAGTTCGAGCGTGCCGATCGAGGGCAGGAAGCCTTTCGCCGGATCCTCGGCATAGAGCCGCGCTTCCATCGCCCAGCCGTTGATCGCGAGGTCGTCCTGCGCCAGCGGAATCGGTTCACCCGATGCGACCCGGAGCTGCCATTCGACGAGGTCGACGCCGGTGATCTCCTCGGTCACCGGATGCTCGACCTGGAGCCGCGTGTTCATTTCCATGAACCAGATGCGGTCGGCGCGCAGGCCTTCCGAGGCGTCGGCGATGAACTCGATCGTGCCGGCGCCGACATAATCGACCGCCTTCGCCGCGCGCACCGCGGCGTCGCAGAGGTCGGCGCGCGTCGCTTCATCCATGCCGGGGGCGGGGGCTTCCTCGATCACCTTCTGGTGGCGGCGCTGGAGCGAGCAGTCGCGCTCGAACAGGTGGACGACGTTGCCGTGGGTGTCGCCGAAGACCTGCACCTCGATATGGCGCGGGGTCAGAATATATTTCTCGATCAGCACATGGGCGTTGCCGAACGACGCCGCCGCCTCGCGCTGGCACGAGGCGAGCGCGTCGAAGAAATCGGCCGCGGCGTCGACCTTGCGCATCCCCTTGCCGCCGCCGCCGGCGACCGCCTTGATCAGCACGGGGTAGCCGATTTGCCCGGCCTGTTCGGCGAGGAAGGCGGGGTCCTGATTTTCGCCCATATAGCCCGGCGTCACCGGCACCCCGGCTTCGGCCATCAGCTTCTTGGCGGCATCCTTCAGGCCCATCGCGGTGATCGACGAAGGCCTGGGGCCGACCCACACGAGCCCGGCATCGGCGACAGCTTGCGCGAACTCGGCGTTTTCGGACAGGAAGCCATAGCCTGGATGGATCGCCTCGGCGCCGGTGGCTTTGGCGGCGGCGATGATCTTCTCGCCGATGAGATAGGATTCGCGCGCCGGCGACGGCCCGATATGCACCGCCTCATCGGCCTCGCGCACATGCAGCGCCTTCGCGTCGGCGTCCGAATAGATCGCAACGGTACGGATGCCCATCTCGCGCGCGGTGCGGATGATACGGCAGGCGATTTCGCCGCGATTGGCGATGAGGAGGGATTGGATCATAGATCTAGCATCTCGTTCAGGGAGCGCCACTGAATGCGTGCGGGTGGTGCTTGCCGATTTAGAAAAGAAACGAACACATCGGCGGCGTCCTTCAATAGGAACCACTCGTCCGACTTCATCGTAATGTCTCCGGCTCCGGTGCTAATTTTCGCCCCATCCGCGTATTTTGGCGACGGTGTGTCTTGAAACGCGCGCTCGTGAATCGGAGGCGCGACCTGTCGTCTCTCGAGAACGCACCACGGACGGCTACCGGCAACCTGTACATAGTTCCCGGTCTCGTCTGCCAGCGACACGAATGATGTGCCCGATCGTGCAAGCTCTAACACAGCCTGACGGACATCATCCTCAGTTGGATTGCTCAGTGGCGAGAGCCCTTCGCCTTCGAGCGTCATCGTTGCCGGACCGGGCGATTTTGAGAATAGTTTGCCAAACAATCCCATGGGATCACATCCGGAACACGCCGAAGCCGCGCTCTTCGACCGGCGCATTCAGCGTTGCCGAAAAGGCCAGCCCCAGCACGTCGCGCGTCTGCGCCGGGTCGATGATCCCGTCGTCCCACAATCGCGCAGTCGCGTGATAGGGGTTGCCTTCATCCTCATATTTCTGCCGGATAGGGGCCTTGAAAGCTTCGGCCTCCTCGGGCGTCCATTTGTCGGCGTCGCGGTGCACCGTCGCGAGCACGCTTGCCGCCTGCTCGCCGCCCATCACGCTGATCCGCGCATTGGGCCAGGTGAACAGGAACCGCGGTGAATAGGCGCGTCCGCACATGCCATAATTGCCCGCGCCGAAGCTGCCGCCGATCAGCACGGTGATCTTCGGTACCGTTGCGGTCGCGACCGCCGTCACCAGCTTGGCGCCATGTTTCGCAATGCCTTCGGCTTCATACTTCCCGCCGACCATGAAGCCCGAGATGTTCTGGAGGAAGAGCAGCGGGATGCGGCGCTGCTGCGCCAGCTCGATAAAATGCGCGCCCTTGACCGCCGACTCGCTGAACAACACGCCATTGTTGGCGAGGATCGCGACCGGGATGCCCCAGATATGCGCGAAGCCGCAGACGAGCGTACTGCCGTAATTCGCCTTGAACTCGTGAAATTCGCTGCCGTCGACGATGCGCGCGATCACTTCGTGCACGTCATAGGGCGCGCGCACGTCTTGCGGGACGATGCCGTAGAGCTCCTCGCCGTCATATTTGGGCGGGCGCGGGTCCTTGATCGCGACGTCGAAGCCCGCGTCGGTTCCCAAATGGCTGACTATGTCGCGGACGATCGTCAGCGCATGTTCGTCATTCTCGGCGAGATGGTCGACGACCCCCGATTTCTTCGCGTGCAAATCGCCGCCGCCGAGGTCCTCGGCGCTGATTTCCTCGCCCGTCGCCGCCTTCACCAGCGGCGGGCCGGCGAGGAAGATCGTGCCCTGGTTGCGGACGATCACCGTCTCGTCGCTCATCGCGGGCACATAAGCGCCGCCCGCGGTGCAGCTTCCCATCACGCAGGCGATCTGCGGGATGCGCTTGGCGCTCATCGTCGCCTGGTTGAAGAAGATGCGCCCGAAATGGTCGCGGTCGGGAAACACCTGATCCTGATGCGGTAGGTTCGCGCCGCCGCTGTCGACGAGATAGATGCAGGGCAGGCGGTTCGCCTCGGCAATCTCCTGCGCGCGAAGATGCTTCTTCACCGTCAGCGGATAGTAAGTGCCGCCCTTCACGGTGGCATCGTTGCACACGATCATGCACTGGCGCCCCGACACGCGGCCGATGCCGCAGATCAGCCCCGCGCCGGGCACTTCGCCGTCGTAGAGGTCGTTCGCGGCCAGCTGGCCGATTTCGAGGAAGGGCGAGCCCGGATCGAGCAGCCGCTCGACGCGCTCGCGCGGCAGTAGTTTGCCGCGGCTGGTGTGGCGCTCGCGCGACTTTTCATTGCCGCCCAGCCCGGCTTCGGCAACGCGTGCTCGCAGTTCCTCCCGCAGCGCGATATTGTGTGCGGCATTGGTGCGATAGGCTTCGCTATCGGCGTTGATCATGGTTCCGAGGACCGGTGCGCTCACGTCCATTACTCTCCCGTTCAGAAGGGCGGAGTTAGCCGGTCGCTCGTCGATTGGAAAGCGCCGCACGCCGAAATCGGTTGGCGTTGAAACCATCGGCACACAGGCGTATCGCTTCGGCATATTTTTGAAACAGACAAGGTCCTTCCCCCCATGAAGCATCCCATCCTCGCCATCCTGCTGTCCACCGCGGCGATCCTCGGTGGCCCCGTTGCCTGCACCAGCGGCAAGGAGGCGAGCAGCGCCGCCTATACCGTCGGCACCGAACTCGGCATCAACAAGGCGGCGATGGACACCGCCGCCAAGCCGGGCGACGACTTCTTCGCTTACGCCAACGGCAATTGGGCGAAGACCACCGAGATTCCGGCCGACCGGTCGAACATCGGCGCTTTCTATGTGGCGCAGCTCGAAACCGAAAAGCGCAACCGCGAACTGGTCGATGCGATCGTCAAGGGCGCGCCGGGCGCGGACAGCAACAATTCGCGCATCGCGGCCTTTTATCGCGCCTATGTCGATACCAAGGCGATCGATGCTGCGGGCATGAAGCCGGTGGCGGCCGACATCGCGCGCTTCGATGCGATCGCCGACAAGGCGGCGCTGTCGAAGATACTGGGCGAACAGACGCGCGCCGACGTCGACCCGCTCAACGCCACCGACTTCAACACCGAAAACCTGTTCGGCATTTTCGTGACGCAGGGGCTTGCGACGCCGGGCGACGTCATTCCCTATGTGCTGCAAGGCGGGCTGGGTTTGCCCGAGCGCGAATATTATCTGTCCGCCGATCCCAAGATGGCGAAGATCCGCACAGAATATCAGGCCTATATCGCCAGGCTGCTGACTGCCGCGGGGCAGGCCGATGCCGCTGCGAAGGCGAAGCGCATCTATGACCTCGAGGTCAAGATCGCGAAGGCGCATGTGTCGCGCGAAGACAGCGAGGATTTCGCCAAATCGTCGGGCGTGTGGAGCAAGGCCGATTTCGCGAAAAAGGCCCCCGGCATCGACTGGTCGGCCTATCTGGCGGGTGCCGGACTCGACGGGGCCAGCAAGTTCGGCGCCTATCACGCGGCGGCGATCACCGGCCTGTCCGCGCTCGTCGCATCCGAACCGCTCGACGCGTGGAAAGACTGGCTGGTTTTCCACCAGATCAACACCCACAGCGACGTGCTGCCGACCGCGGTCGACAACGTCCATTTCGCCTTTTACGGCACGACGCTCGCCGGCACGCCGCAGCAGCGTGCGCGTGACAAACGCGCGCTCGACGCGCTCGATACCTATCTCGGCGATGCGGTCGGCAAGGCCTATGCCGACAAATATTTCCCCGCCTCGGCGAAGGCCGAAGTCGGCGACATGGTGAGCAATATCAAAGGTGCCTTTGCCAAGCGGGTCGAGGGCATCGACTGGATGGCGCCAGATACCAAGAAAGAAGCGATCAAGAAGGTCGAGACGATCGTCGTCGGCGTCGGCTATCCCGACACCTGGCGCGATTATGGCAGCTACACGGTCGGCAACGATGCCTATGCCAATGTCGTCGCGGGCGAAAAGGCCGAGACCGCGCACCAGTTCGCCAAGATCGGCAAGCCGATGGACAAGGGCGAATGGTGGATGGTGCCGCAGACGGTCAACGCCGTGAACCTCCCGGTCCAGAATGCGCTGAATTTCCCCGCCGCGATCCTGCAGCCGCCTTTCTTCAATCCCAAGGCCGACCCCGCCTATAATTATGGCGCGATCGGCGCGGTGATCGGACATGAGATCAGCCACAGCTTCGACAACAATGGCGCCGCGTTCGATTCGACTGGCGCGCTGCGCAACTGGTGGACCCCGGCCGATCTCGCGAAATTCAACGCGGCCGGCGCCGCGCTCGCGGCGCAGTTCGACACCTACAAGCCGTTCCCCGACCTTGCGATCAACGGCAAGCTGACGCTGGGTGAGAATATCGCCGACGTCGCGGGCTTGCAGGCCGCCTATGACGCGTATCGCGCCTCGCTGAACGGCAAGGAGGCGCCGGTGATCGACGGCTTCACCGGCGACCAGCGCTTCTTCATCGCCTATGCGCAGACCTGGGCGACCAAGATGCGCGACGAGGCGCTGCGCGCGCGCGTCGCGACCGACGGCCATGCGCCGGGCATGTACCGCGCGCTGACGGTCCGCAACCTCGACGCCTGGTACAAGGCGTTCGACGTGAAGGAAGGCGACAAGCTGTATCTGGCACCCGACAAGCGCGTGCGGGTTTGGGGGTAAAATACCTCAACGGTCTGGAGCGGCCCAAAAGATCCTCTCCATCGCGGAGCGTTGGNGTTTCGACGTCGGCGCCATTACCCCTCCGTCAGCGGCTGCGCCGCTGCCACCTCCCCATCGCTTCGCGTGGGGAGGATCTTTGGCGCTACTCTTCTTGGGCTGGCTCCACCCCCGGCTTTTCCTTCAGGATCAGATAACGATAGACCCCAATCGCGTTGATGATCAGCAGCGCGATATTCTGCCACCCGATGCCCTCGCTATCGGGTTGCAGAAAACCCCACGCGACCAGCGCGATGCTGCTCGTGACGAACACCACGAACGCCCAGCCGGTCCAGCGCCGCCCAAGGTTGAGCGACACCACCAGCGCCGCCAGCGTCGCCGCGCCGGCGCCATAATATTGCATCGCGGTCAGCAGCGTGTCGTTCAAGCCCAGGCTCCGATCAGCGCCAGCACCCCGGATCCGGCCAGAAAGGGCCAGATGATGTGCCGTCCACCGGTACACGCGGCGTTGACCAGTCCGGTTCCCAGCCAGCCGATGCCGAGGACGATAATCAGCCCGCGCGGGGTGCCCGGCCAGGCGACCGTCGCCGCCGACAGCAGCATCAGCACCGCCATCGCGTGCCACGCGAAGCGAAAGACCTTGCGCGGCAGGTCGGCGAGCAGGATTCCGCGCTTGATGCGCAGCAGCGGCTGGATCAGCCGCTTTTCGCCCAGGATCGAATGGGTGAGGGCCGATGCGACCATCGCCGCGGCGGCAAGCCATAGCCAGTTCACGCGCCGCGTATCCCGCCGCCAATACCCCTCATTTAGCCCCCCTTCGGCTGGTCTCAGCCCGCTCCAATAAGCTCCCGGCCGATCAACATACGGCGAATTTCGTTCGTTCCGGCGCCGATGTCGAGCAGCTTGGCGTCGCGCCAATAGCGTTCGACCGGCCAGTCCTTGGTGTAGCCCGCGCCGCCCAGCGCCTGGATCGCTTCGCCCGCGACCTTCACGGCGTTCTCGCTCGCCAGCAAGATGCAGCCCGCGGCGTCGAAGCGCGTCGTCTGGCCGGCGTCGCAGGCCTTGGCGACGTTGTAGACATAGGAGCGCGCCGACTGGAGCATCACATACATGTCGGCGACCTTCGCCTGCATCAGCTGGAACGATCCGATCGGCTTGCCGAACTGCTTGCGCTCGCGCACGTAGGGAATCACGGTGTCGAGGCACGCCTGCATGATGCCGAGCTGAAGTCCCGCGAGCACGACGCGTTCATAATCGAGCCCTGACATCAGCACACCGACGCCGCCATTTTCGGGGCCGATCACCTGCTCTTCGCTCACTTCGCAATCGTCGAACACCAGTTCGGCGGTCGGCGAGCCGCGCATGCCGACCTTGTCGATCTTCTGGCCGATGCTGAACCCCGGCATGTCCTTTTCGATCAGGAAGGCGGTGATCCCGCGCGACCCCGCCTCGGGGCTGGTCTTGGCATAGACGACGAGCGTGTCGGCGCAGGTCGCGTTGGTGATCCAGAATTTGGTGCCGTTGAGGACATAGCCGCTGCCCTTCCGCTCGGCCTTGAGCTTCATCGACACGACGTCGCTGCCGGCGCCGGCTTCGGACATCGCAAGGCTGCCGACATGCTCGCCCGAGATCAGCTTGGGGAGATATTTCGCCTTTTGTTCGGCATTGCCCCAGCGGCGGATCTGGTTGACGCACAGGTTAGAATGCGCGCCATAGCTGAGCCCGATCGCGCCCGAAGCGCGCGACACTTCCTCGACCGCGATGACATGTTCGAGATAGCCGAGCCCCAGCCCGCCATAGTCTTCCTCGACGGTGATGCCGTGCAGGCCAAGGTCGCCCATCGCGGTCCACAGTTCGTCGCGCGGGAACCAGTCCTCGGCATCGGCCCTGGCCGCGAGCGGCGCGATCTTGTCGTCGGCGAAGCGCGCGGCGCTCTCGCGGATCATCTCGGCATTGTCACCGAGCGCGAAATCGAAATCGGGGGTGGCGCGCATATGTTCCTCTATCTGCTTGTCGTTGCGACTAGCAGGAAGGTGCCGCAAACAGAAGGGGATGCACAAGCCAGACTATTTTGCCGCAAAGCCCATACTGCTTGCCTGTCGGCGGGCCGAGTGGCTAGGGGCGATCGGCGCGGACGGTCGTCCGCGTGGCTCCCATTTGGGAATAGTCTACGCCGGATAGGCGCTTATGTCGCCGATCCAGCGCCATCGAATAAAGAGGAACCGGAGCTTGTCGTCTCCCACGCCGCAAAGTTCATCGAACCTGACCCATCTTGACCGCTTGGAGTCGGAGGCGATTCACATCATGCGCGAGGTGCTGGCGGAT
>NZ_LMGF01000003.1:1589789-1736652 GCF_001427085.1 Sphingopyxis sp. Root1497 | reverse complement strand
TGCAATGGGTGTTCGCGGCGGCGTCGGCGGGGACGGGGACCAGGGGTTCGGAGGGGGGTAGGTTTACCATATATCGGCTCCATGATCGGATGGTTGTCGGGGCGCAGCGGAACCCCTGCCCGCCAGCGGGTGGCCAAGACGACGTCCGCCGGAAATCAGCCGCACAATGTCGGCCATCGCCGGCGGCAGCCCTCACACCGCTGAATATCCTCCGTCCACGACCAGCGAACTGCCGACCATGAAACTCGATTCCTTGCTGGCCAGGAACAGCGCCGCCTCGGCGATCTCACGCGCCGTCCCGGTCCGGCCGATCGGATGTGCCGCGCGAATCTGTTCGAGCACCTCCTCGGCGTTGTCGAGCGTGGCGGCGGCGTCCTCGACCAGATCGGTCATGACATAGCCGGGATGAAGCGCGTTGATCCGGATGCCCAAGCCATTTTGCGCGCAATGCACCGCCGCCGACCGGGTCAGCGACAGCATGCCGCCCTTCGACGCGTCATAGGCGGCGGACGCCGGGTCAGCGCAGAACGCGCGGATCGAGGAGACGTTGACGATCGCGCCGCCGCGGGTCCGCATTTCCTCTATGCCCGCCTTCGTTCCCAGAAAGACCCCGTCGAGGTTGACCGCCATCGTCGACCGCCACAGGTCGAGCGACGTATCCTCGATCGAGGCCAGCGCGCCAACGCCGGCATTGTTGACCAGAATATCGAGCGGGCCGCAGGTCGAGCGGGTGAAGGCAATGGCCGCGTCCCAGCTACCCGGATCGGTGACGTCGAGATGCGTCGCCCAGACGCCGATTCCCCGCGCGCCGAGGCGCTGCGCGGTCTCGCGCGCTTCTTCGTCGCGAATATCGCCGATGACGACGCGTGCGCCCTCTTCGCCGAACCGTTCGGCGATCGCCGCACCCAGTCCGCGCGATCCGCCGCTAATCAGCGCGACCTGTCCTTGCAATCTCACTCCGCACTCTCCTCATCTTCATGCTTCACGCCGCAGACGGCACCGGCATCGCGCGACCTGTCGGTCGGTGGCCTATGGCGTGGCTTCGACAACGCCGCCGCCGAGGCGCGCCGCCAGATCGTTCCGCAGCTCGCGCTTCAAAATCTTTCCACTGGTGTTACGCGGAAGATCGTCGACGAAAACGACGCGCTTGGGTATTTTGAAGGTCGAGAGATGGGCTGCGCAATGCAGCAGAATGTCCTGCTCATCCGCGGTTGCCCCAGTTCGTAGTACGACTATGGCCACGACCGCCTCGATCCATTTGGGGTCCGGCATGCCGATCACCGCCACCTCGCTGACCGAGGGATGGAGATAGACGGCCTCCTCCACCTCGCGCGATGCGACATTCTCGCCGCCCGACTTGATCATATCCTTCTTGCGATCGACGATCGTCAGATAGCCGTCGGGATCGACCACGCCCAGATCGCCGCTGTGGAACCACCCGCCCGCAAAGGCCTCGGCGGTTCGTTCGGGATCGTTCCAATAGCCGTTCAGAAGCTGCGGCGAGCGATGCACGATTTCCCCGATGTCGCCGCGCGCGACATCGGTCATGTCATCGGCGACGATCCGCGTTTCGACATTCAGTGCCGGTTTTCCGGCGGACCCCAGACGCGTCGCATGCTCTTCGGGAAACAGGATCGATGCAATCGGGCCGATTTCGGTTTGACCATAGAGGTTCCAGAGCCGCAATGACGGCAGCCGCTCGTTCAATTCGCGCAGCACCTCGGTGGGCATAATCGAGGCACCATAATAGCCCTTTACCAACGCCTGGACATCGTACCGGTCGAGTTCGCCGCTTCGCAAAAGCGCAATCCAGACCGTCGGGGCGGCGAAGAAAGAGGTCGCCCGATGCTGCGCAAGCAAAGAGACAATCACATCCGCTGTTGGCCGCGCCGTGATGACGTTCAGCGCCCCAACCTGCAGCCCCGGCCCGATCATGCAATCCAGTTGCGCGCAATGGAACAGGGGCATCGCGTGCAAGGCGATGGTATCGCGCGTCCATTCGCAATCGACGATACAGCTATGATAATTCCAAAGGACGCTGGCGTGCGACAGCATCGCCCCCTTCGGACGGGACTCGGTTCCGCTGGTGTAGATGATCTGGAGCAGGTCCTCGCCGCCCCGCGTTTCAACCTGCGGCCCCGCATCTGTCAGCAAATCGCGCCAATCGGGCAACCCCGCCGGCGCATCGTCGAGTTCACCCGGCAGACCGAAAACGCGCTCGACCGTCGACGGCGCCGCCGCCATCGCCACCTGCTGCGTCGTCGTGTCGACGAAGAGCAGCCGCGCGCCCGAATGTTCGAGGATGTACCGCACATCCTCGACGTTCAGCATGAAATTGATGGGAACGAGCACCGCGTCGGCGCGCGCAACGGCAAACCGCATCGCGATGAAGGCATGGCTGTTTCGCGCCAGGATCGCGATGCGGTCCCCCGCCCCTATTCCCGCCGCCTTCAGACCGGCGGCGGCGCGATCGACAAGGGCGTCGAACTCGGAATAGCTCCAGACAGTGTCTCCGCAGACGATCGCGGGTCGATCGCCATGCCGGACGCCGGAGCGCCGCAGCATGGCCGACATCGACTGGAGCCGCGCGATCGACGTCGGATCGCTGTCGCGCGAGTCCGTCACGGTCGCTGCCATTATTTCCAGCGCACCTTGAGGGTCACGCCATAGGAGGCCGGCTGACCGACGGCGCGCGCGATCACGTCGTTGTAGGAGATCACATTTTCGACGTGAAACTGGTTGAAGATATTCTTGCCCCACAAAGAGAGTGTGATCTTCTCGCCGGGGAATTCATAGCCAATACGGGTATCGACCAGTGCGTAACCGTCGATCTTGAACGGAATACGCGAAACCCAGCGGTTGACGCCATTGTCCGGGATTTGCAGCACGCTACCGCCGATATAGGTGTCGGCGCTGGTTCGATAATTCACCCCTCCGCCCAGGAAGACCGTGCCACCATTGGCGAGTTGAGTACGGTAATCGATGTCGCCGACGAGGGTCCATTTGGGCGCGAACGGAAGGGGATTTCCCGAAAAGTCGGTGACATCGCCGAACACGCTGACGCCGGTGTAGCGGTTGACCTTGCTATCCAGATAGCTCGCCGAACCGGTCAGGGTCAGGCCATCGATCGGACGGATCACGGTTTCGGCCTCGACGCCGAAGATACGGGACTTGGGCACATTGTCGAGCCGCTGCAGAAGGCCGAACAGCAGCGTGTTCACCGTGCCCTGAATCTGCTTGTTGCGATAATCCTGGTAAAAGATGGCGCTGCTGAACTGCACCTTGTTGTCGAGCAACCTCGTTTTCAGACCCGCCTCATAGGAGGTCACCGATTCCTGCTGAGCGGGAAAGAGCTGCTCTTGAAGCGATGCCGTGATTACGGGGAAGCTGCCCGCCTTGTATCCGCGCGACACATTGGCATAGAGTAAGGTCACCGACGAAGGTTTGAAATCGACGCCGACCTTCCACGACACATTGTCTTCGGAAAGCCGTCCGAGATACGGATCGCCCGGAAGATTGTTCGCGTTCAGCGGATAACATTGCCCGGGCGCCAACGGCACCGTCTGTCCGCCCAGAAGCTGACCGAGAAGCGTGAAAAGCTCGTTCAGATTCTGGTCGCCGGCGTTGTCCTGATCGCAGGCGGTGTTCCGGTTGATCGACTTCGAATAGCGGACCGCCGCCTTCAGCGTAAACTGGTCGCCCACATCATACTCGCCGCTGGCGAACGCCGCATAATTGTTCATGACGCCGGTATTCTCGACGTCGGTGATGTGGATGAAATTCGTTCCCGCGTTGCTGAGCGAATTGTCGCCATAGGCGATGGCCTGGAACTGATAGACACGGCTGTGATTGTAATTCACCCCGAGCGTCCATCGGAACGGCGACCCCGACGCCGCGTTCGACACGCGCAGTTCCTGGCTGAAATCGCTGATCGTCCCCGTGTCGCGTGGGTTGTTGATCATCTCATATTCCGACCCGTCGAGGTCGAACACCATATCCTGCTTCAACCGGTTATAGGTGGTGATCGAAGTCAGCGAGATGTCGTCCGTGACGTCGAGGTCGGCGCGCAGGAAGGTCTGGAACTGCTTGCGATTGCCTTCGGGCCGCGACGGGTCCGTCGCCGACTGGAAGGCATTGCCCGCACGTCCCGCATTCGACCAATTGGCCGCACGCAGGTTGCGCGGCGCGAGCGGCGCATTCAGTTCGGCGAATGTCGGCGCGGCCGGATTGGACGGCAAGGAAGCGATCATCTGCAAAGCGGAGGGTTCCGAACGGTCGACCGATCCGTTGACGTTCAGTTCGAACTTCAGACTGTCGGTCGGCTCCCACACCGTCACCAATCGCGCGGCAATATAATTCTGCTCGCCGATCGAGTCCTTGCGGGTGTAATTATACTGCCAGTCGTCCCGGTGCCCGGCGTCGATCGCCAGGCGCATACCCAGGCGGTCGTCGATCGGGCCGCTGAGATAGGCGGTGCCCCGCACTTCGTTGAAGCGGCCATAGCTGAGGTTGAAGCCTGCATCGAGTTCCGAGGTGGGCTTGGCGGCAACATAGTTGATCGCGCCGCCGGTCGAGTTCTGGCCGAACAATGTGCCTTGGGGCCCCTTCAACACCTCGACACGTTCCAGATCGTACATCGAGCGGGCAGCGAGGACAGGAAAGGGCATCGGCGCCTGATCGATCGAGACGCTGACCGCCGGGTAGACGCCGAGCGAGTCCGCGTTGAAGCCGATACCGCGCAGCGTGAAGACCGGCGTACCGTGCGTCGAGGCGACCAGCGTCATGCTCGGAACGGTCTGCGCGAGTTCCTCTGCGGAGCCGATGTTCCGGTTTTCAAGCATGGTGTTGTCAAACGCGGCGATGCTGGCGCCGACCCGGCTGAGGTTTTCGTCCCGCTTGTTAGCAGTGACGATAATTTCATCGATCGGCGCTTCACTTTGCGCTAGCGCCGTACCAGGAAAAACAACAACAACGGAACCAATCGCCGCCGAAGCGAAGAATTTCTTTTTACTTTTCTCGAACAATATAACCTCCCCATTTAGACAATAGCTATCTCGCCGAAATTTACCCGGCGTTATATTTAGCTTTGTAATTTTGTTATGATCACACTGAACCTGACGGCCGCAAAATTCCATAGCAGCAGCCGCCATCTTCTTGACGAAACTCGCCAGCGATGCCTATCCTGACTCCCAACAAGGGCGAAAAGTCCGACCGAATTTGGAAGAGGGAGGGTTGCAGCGATGAACCCCAATGTTCTTTATGCGGCGCTGCCAGATCTGAGCGCACGCATCATGCAGCAGACGCTGTCTAACGAGTTGAATATCAACTGGGATAATTTCTGCCGCGACAATCATTTGAAGCCGTTAAAGCTCGACCTCGAAGCCAGGGAATTGCTCGCCCAGGACGAGTTCCTGCTCCAGCAGGGCTTCGCGTCGCTCACCGCGAATCACCCCGATCTCTGGTGCAAGGTCGGGATGCGTTACCGGTCGATCAAATATGGCCCGCTCGGTCTGGCGATGATGACGTCGCGCACCTTGGCCGAGGCGCTCGAAACGGTGAGCGAACTCCAGAGTTTGACTTATTCGATCGTCAACTATCGTTATGTGTCAGCGCGGAATGGCGCCGGCGCGCTGATCGCCGACGACAGCGGGCTACCGGCCCATCTCCACGATTTCACCTATCATCGCGATCTTGGCGCGATCAAGACGCTGATCGGTGACCTTGTCCCTGACGAGCAGGTCATCGAAAAGGTGACGGTCGCGGCGCCTCCTCCGAGCAACTGGAATGAAATCAAGTCGCAGTTCCCGTTTCGGGTGGAGTTCGATGCCGAGCGCACCCAGTGGATTTTTCTGCCGGGCTCGGGAAGTCGCTTGCTGCCGCTGGGCGATAGCGAGCTGCAGGATCTCTACACGTCGCGGTGCGGCCAGATGCTGAAAAAGGCAGTCGCCGAGACCCCTTTGAAACAGCGGGTCGCCACATTGCTGGGAACGCGGCGCGACGAAATGTTGAGCGCGGGCGAGGTCGCAAGACAGCTCGCCTTGTCCGAGCGCACGCTTCATCGCCGACTGGCGGAGGAGGGCGCGCGCTTTTCGACGATCGTCGACGAGGCCTGCTATGGTCGTGCACGGATGCTGCTCGAAGATCGCCGGATGAGCATCGAGGCGATCGCAACGGCGGTTGGCTTTGCCGAACCATCGAGTTTTTCCCGCGCCTTCCGGCGCTGGTCGGGGGTCAGCGCCCTCGAATATCGGCGCCAGTTGCTTCAATAGCGGAAAACGTTTGTCGGGTCCGACGGCAACTGACGGACCCGACAGAAGAACGCCGATCAGGCGGGCACGTAACCCAGCACGGCCTTGACCTCCATGAATTCATGGAAGGCGTGTTCGCCCCATTCGCGGCCGTTGCCCGACCGCTTGTATCCGCCGAACGGCATGGCGAGGTCGAGCGGCGCATAGTTGAGCGCGACTTGTCCCGCGCGAATGCGGCGCGCGACCTGCCGACCATGATCGATGTCACCCGACTGCACATAGCCGGCCAGCCCATAAGGGGAGTCGTTCGCGATCTCGATCGCCTGCTCCTCATTCTCGTAACCGATCATCACCAGCACCGGGCCGAAAATCTCTTCCTGTGCGATCGTCATGTCATTGGTGACGTCGGCGAAGACCGTGGGGCGCACATAATAGCCCTGATTGAGCCCGTCGGGTCGCCCCTCGCCGCCCGCCACCAAGGTCGCACCCTCGGCGATGCCCGCCGCGATCAGCTGCTGGATACGTCCCCACTGGACGTCGGACACAACCGGCCCCAGATTGACATCCCCGGTCGGCGCGCCGACCTTTTGCCGCGCGATCACGGCCTTGGCGACATCCGCCGCTTCGGCCATTCTTGCCGCGGGGACCAGCATCCGCGACGGCGCGTTGCAGCTTTGCCCCGCGTTCACCATCATCGCCTCGACACCCTGTCCCACTGCGACGGCAAGATCGGCGTCCTCGAGGATGATGTTGGCCGATTTCCCGCCAAGCTCCTGATGCACGCGCTTGACCGTGTTCGCGGCGCCGCGCGCCACCTCCACGCCGGCCCGGGTCGATCCGGTGAAGGAGATCATGTCGATATCCTCATGCGCCGACATCGCGGCGCCGACGGTGGGGCCGTCGCCGTTCACCATGTTGAAGACGCCCGCCGGCACCTGCGCCGCATGCATCGCCTCGGCGAAGATCTGCGCGCTGAAAGGTGCGACTTCGGACGGCTTCAGCACCATCGTGCAGCCAACGGCGATCGCGGGCGCAACCTTGCAGGCGATCTGGTTGATCGGCCAGTTCCACGGCGTGATCATGCCGACGACGCCGATCGGCTCCTTCATCAGGCGCGAGCCGCCCATCTGGGTTTCCGGATCGAACTCGCGCAGCAACTGGCGGGCAATCTCGAAATGGGCGAAGGCGAAAGGAACATGCGCGCCCGATGCCAAGGCCGCCGGCGCGCCCATTTCTTCCCGGACGGCATCGGCGAAATCCTGCGACCGCGCGCCCAGCGCGTCGACGATCGCGTCCAGCAGGTCGAGCCGTTCGGCCTTCGAGCTGAAAGCAAAGCTTCCGAACGCCCGGCGCGCGGCAGCAACCGCCCGGTCCAGATCGCCAGCGCTCCCCAGGCTGATGCGGCCCGCCGCCTGTTCCGTCGCCGGGTCGATGACGTCCAGCGCGCGGGGTTCGATCGGGGGCACCCAAGCACCGTCGATATAGAAGTCGAGGTAGTTTCTCATGCTTCGATTCCCTCATTCTTTGCGGTGGTCGTTTGGATGAACTCGGCGAAGCGTTCGACCGCCCGCGCGATATGCCGGTCGCCGGTAGGCAGCGCCTTGCGCATCGTGGCCATGCCGTGGATCAGCCCCGCCGCTTCGAGAAAATGAACCTCGACGCCCTGTGCGGCGAGGCGACAAGCCAGTTCCCTGCCCTGATCGCGAAGCGGGTCGAGACCAGCAGTCAGGACGACCGCCGGCGGCAAATCGGCGACAGGTGGATGCAGCAACGGCGAGACATAGGCATGACCCCGCTCGGCCGGATCGGGCAGATAGGCGGTTATGAAGCGGTCCATCAGCTTGCGGTCGAGCAGGAAGCCTTCGGCGAAATCCACGTAGGAACCCGTCGTGGGGCTCGTGCTATCGCCCAGCGGATAGATCAGAAGCTGCGCCAACACGCGTTCGGCGCCAAGTTTCGCCGCAAGGAAATACGCGAGATTTCCTCCCGCGCTGTCCCCCGCGACCGCCAGCCCGGTAACGGGCGCCTCCAGGCCGGGCGGTCCAGCCGCTACGAACTCGGCCGCCGCCAGACAATCGTCATGTGCCGCGGGAAACGGATGCTCGGGCGCACAGCGATAATCGACCGCCACGACCCGCAAGCCCGTGATTTGGGCGATACGGGCGCAAAGGCTGTGATGCGTGTTGAGATCGCCGATCATCCACCCGCCGCCATGCATGAAGAGGATGACCGGGCCTGCGGTGGGATCACCCGGAAAATAGGCGCGCAAGACGCTTCCCGGGCCTTCCAGATCGACCCATCGCACCGACGGATCGACATCGTCCTCGAACAGGCTGCCAAGCAGATGATAGACTCCGCGTGCATCCTCGGCCGACAGGTCGGCCAGATGCGGGCCTTCCTGCGCGGCAAGTTGTTCGAGCACCACGGCGGTTTCGGGAAGAACGAACGGCCCCGTCATTTCTTGCTGCCTCCTTCCTGCTGTTGCAGCAGCTTGGCCCGATGCGCGACATAGGCGCGGATATCCTCGGCCTCCGTATTCGACAGGTACGGGCTGAAACTGATCATTCCGCGGTCCTTCAGCATGCCGCCGATCACGACCGAATTCCATACCTCCGCGCTGGCGAGCGTTCCCGAGCGACGCAGGTCGGGGACGACCCCGGACGAGACCGCTCCCGGCCCATGACAAACCCAGCATTCGCGAGCGAACAGCTGGTCGCCCCGTGCGATTTGTTCGACCGTGAAGCTTTCCTTCGGCGGGTTGGCTGGCGCGGGAGCGAGCTTGGCGATCTTGGGCAGTTCGGTCTTGCCGCCGATCTTGAACACGAACAGCCGCCCGTTCGGCCGCGGTCCCGGATTGTCGTTGAACGCCGAAGTCAGCGCATAGGCACCGCCATATCCGCCGACGACCGCGACATATTGTTCGCCTTCATGCTCGAACGAAACCGGTGCCGCCATGATCGCGATGCCAAGGTTTTTTTTCCACAGCACTTTGCCGCTGTCGGCCGCGAAAGCGCGCAGATTGCCCTTGGTGTCGCCTTGGAAAACCAGATTGCCGGCAGTGGTTAGAACACCGCCGTTCCACGGCTCGGGATAATCGAAGCCCCAAGCTTCCTTCTGGCGGATCGGATCCCAGGCGATCAGCCGTCCGCCGAGCATCTTGCGCGCGGCCGCAAACGCTGCGCGGTCGTCGGGCGGCGCCGCCCCGGGGTTCCCGAGCCCTAGGTTCCAGCGGCCGGGGCTGACCTTGAATGACGCCGGATCGGAGTAGCCGAACAGCGCACGGTTCGCCGGGATATAGGCAAATCCGGTTTTTGGGCTGAACGCCATCGGCTGCCAGTTATGGGCACCAAGCGCGCCGGGGATCACGACACGATCCTTGCGGTCCTTGTCGACATAGCGGGCTTCGGGGGTCTCGATCGGGCGTCCGGTCTTGGGATCATATCCGGTCGCCCAGTTCACATCGACGAAATTCTTGGCCGAAATGAACTTGCCGGTGGTGCGGTCAATGAGGAAGAAGAAGCCGCTTTTCGGCGCCTGCATCAGCACCTTGCGCGGCTGGCCGTCCATCACCAGCGTCGCGAGCGTCATCTGCTGGGTGTGGGTGTAGTCCCATGTCTCGCCCGGCACGCCCTGATAATGCCAGCGATATTTCCCGGTGTCGGGATCGAGCGCCACGATCGAGGCGAGGAACAGGTTGTCGCCCTTGCCTTCGCTGCGGATCTTGTGGTTCCAGGGACTGCCGTTGCCGACCCCGATATAGAGCTGGTCGAGTTCCTCGTCATAGACGATCGAGTCCCACACGGTTCCGCCGCCGCCGGTCTTCCAATATTCGCCGGACCAGGTCTTGCCCGCCTTCGCCGCGAGAACATCGTCCGACGCGGCGTTATCCGGACCATCCGCCGGATTGCCCGGCACGGTGTAGAAACGCCAGGCCTGCTTGCCCGTCTGGGCGTCATAGGCGGTGACATAGCCGCGCGCGCCGAGTTCGGCGCCGCCATTGCCGATGACCACCCTGCCCTTGACGATGCGCGGCGCGCCGGTGATCGTATAAGTCTTGGTCTGGTCGACAGTGACCACTGACCAGACAGGTTTGCCGGTTTTGATATCCAGCGCGATCAGGCGGCCATCAAACGCACCGAAATACAGCTTGCCGTCGTAGAGCGCAGCGCCGCGATTGCCGACATCACAGCAACCCTTGGCTCCAAATTCACCTGGAACCTGCGGATCATAGTGCCAGAGCAGCTTGCCGGTCTTGACCTCGATCGCATAGACTTTTGACCAGGCGGTCGTGACATACAGGACCCCCTGATACTCGAGCGGCGTGGCTTCCTGCGCCCGGTTCGTGTCGAATTCATACGACCATTGCAGGCCCAGTTCGGGCACCGTCTTGTCGTTGACCTGCGTCAGCTGGCTGAACCGCTGTTCGTCGAAGGTGCCGCCATAGGTGACCCAGTCCTTGGGATCCTTGCTCTCGGTCAGCAGCGTTGCCCACGCCTTGCCGTCCGCTTCGCCGTCTGTGGGAGAATTGGAACACCCCCCCATGATGGCAGTTGTCACCAACAAGGCCGCCAATGCCGCCAGTCGCCGTGAATATTTCACGCCCCTCTCCTCTGCCGCCGGTCGCCGCGCGGGGGTTCTGGTTCGATCCGCCCGGACGCCGGCTGTTACATATGAGCGGCCGTCCGATCGTTCGGACGGCCGCAGCTTTCGATCAACGATATGCGAACTCGGCTCCATCCAGATCGATGGCGGGGATTTCCTCCGCTTCGCGCCAATAATCCTGCGTGTGTCGCCATTCCGGTCGCTCGCCGAGCCGTTTGGGAAGCTTGTCGAGATCGCGCACCAGATAGGTGGGATTGAAATTGTCGTCCTCGATCCAGGGCAGCAGTTGCTCGTCCTCCGCGCCTGCCGGTACAACGACATCGACCTGACCGCTCCCCGTCTCATCCATCCGCTGCAGCAGCCGGCAAACGAAGTCACCGATCAGATCGACGCGCAGCGTCCATGCCGCGCGGAAATATCCGAATACCCACACAAGGTTGGGAACGCCGGTCATCATCATGCCGCGGTATGTTGCGGTCTGCGACCAGTCGACAGCTTTGCCATCGACCAGGAACTCGATGCCGCCCATGACGAGAAGATTGAAGCCGGTGGCCGCGACCACGACGTCGGCATCGACCTTGGTCCCGCCTTCGGTTTCGATGCCGTCACCGACGAAACGGCTGATCTTGTCGGTGACCACCGACACTTTGCCCTCGCGCAGCTTTACGAAGAGGTCGCCGTCCGGAATGAAGGCCAGCCGTTGCTGCCACGGACGATAGGCGGGCGTGAAGTGCGGCGCGAATTCCAGATCGTTGCCGGCATATTCCTTCATCAGCGCCTTCAGTTCCTCGACGACGACGTCTGGTTCCTCGCGCGACCGGCGATCGAGCGTCTTGAGATTATGGAGATAATCCAGTCGCACGACGCGATGGATGGTGTCTTCGTCGACCCCGATCAATCGGAGCTGGTCGGCGAGGTCGCTGCGGTTCGGGTAGCAGAAGAAATAGGTCGGCGAACGCTGCAACATCGTGACGTGCGCGGCCTTGTCGGCCATCGCCGGGATCACCGTGGCGGCGGTGGCACCGGAGCCGATGACGACCACATTCTTGCCGGCATAATCGATATCGTCCCGCCACTTCTGCGCGTGGATCAGCTCACCCCTGAAATCCTCGACCCCCGGCCATTCGGGAAGGAACGGCTTCTGATGATCATAATAGCCCTGGCACATCCAGAGGAAGTTGCAGCGATAGGTCCGGCCGGGCGATCCATCGGCGCCCGCCGTCGTCACCGTCCATCTTTTGTCCGCGCTCGACCATTCGCACCGCACAATGCGGCTGTTGTACCGGATGTGGCGGTCGATGCCGTTCTCTTCGATGACCGCTCCCAGATAGCGCCGGATTTCTTCGGCCGAAGCGATCGGCGGGCCGACCCAGGGCTTGAAACGATAGCCGAAGGTATAGAGGTCCGAGTCCGACCGCGTTCCGGGATATTTGTGCGTGTGCCAAGTTCCGCCGAAATTCTCCTGCGCCTCGAGCATCACGAAGCTTTTGGATGGGCACTGGGATTTGAGATGATAGGCACCGCCGATGCCGGAGATCCCGGCTCCGACGATCACGACATCGAACTCCTCCACCCCCTCCACCGAGTGATCCGCCTGCTTCTCGAAAATATTGCTCACCTTGCTTCCTCTCCGATGGCGATCATTGTCCCGGACCGGGGCCGCCCAACCTGTCGGAACCTCGCCCGGAACCGCCCCACCCTCCACAGCCGCATGCGCCAAGATTCTGGCCAATCCCGCCAAGCCTTCGCGGGCGCGGTGACAGCGAACGCACATGGCATGAAGGGGCAGAAATATGGCCATTCCCGTCATTCCCAGACCGGCGGCGTGCTGCGAGATTTCCGACGGGCATGGACAGCAGCGCCGACAGGGCGTGCGCGAGCCGGGGGGAGTGCGAGCGTGATATTCTGTAAGTCAGCTCGGCGCCTGCGACGGCATCCGCAGCATCGCGTTCCTCAAGTAGTCTCCCGAGAGCTTCTGGGCATGCCTTCCAGATGCTCTGATCTTGGTGGGCCGGACGCTGTCCGGCCCACTCCTTTCAACCTGCCCGGTTCGACGGCGCGCGCTTGGCGGGCGACACTGGATCGGACGGCATGATCCACCGGAGAAGAACAATGAAATTATATGACTCGATCGGACCGAACCCCCATGTCGTCCGGATGTTTCTGGCCGAGAAGGGGCTGGAAATCCCGACGGTGGAAATCGACCTTCTGGCCGGAGAGAATCGCGAGGCGCCACATCTCGCGCGCAATCCCGGCGGACAAACGCCGGTTCTTGAACTCGACGAAGGGAGTTTCCTCTCCGAAATCACGGCGATCTGCGAATATATCGAGGAACGGCATCCGACACCGGCGCTGATCGGCGAGACTCCCGAAGCCCGCGCGCAGACCCGCATGTGGACGCGCCGCATCGACAACCGGGTCGCCGAACATCTGGCCAACGGCTTCCGCTTTGCCGAGGGATTCGATCTTTTCAAGGATCGGGTCACCTGCCGTCCCGAGGCGGCTCCGGGGCTGAAGCAACTCGCGCAGGACGGCACGCGCTGGTTCGAAGCGAATTTCGTGGGGCCGTGGATTTGCGGCGATCGCTTCACGCTCGCCGACATCCTGCTGTTCGCCATTCTCGATTTCGGCGCCAGCGTGGGCCAGCCGCTCGACCCGTCGCTCACCCGCCTCGGCGAATGGATGGAGCGGATGAAAGCGCGGCCAAGTCACGCGAGCTAGTCGAACATATCAGTTTCAGGACCGGCCGAATGGACGGCCGTCCAATAAGGGAGAGCTATAATCATGACCAAGTTGAAAGGCCGGATCGCCCTGGTGACCGGAGCATCGCGCGGCATTGGCGCCGCCAGCGCCCGGGCGCTGGCGGCGCTAGGGGCGACGGTCATCGTTTCCGACATCGCGCGATCCGACGATCTGGCGGCCGAGATCGGCGGCGCCGCCATCGTCCACGATGTCACGCGCGAACAGGATTGGGCGGACGCCATGTCGTTCGCCCAGGATAATTTCGGCGGACTGGACATCTTGGTCAACAATGCCGGCCTCTTCCTGATGAAGTCGCTCGCCGACACCAGCCTTGAGGATTGGCGGCGAATCCACACCGTCAACGTCGAGGGTGTATTTCTCGGCTGCCGCTATGCCGCCCCGCTTCTCGCCGCCCGCGCGGAGCTGTGGGCCGCCGGCGGTTCGATCATCAACCTGTCCTCGGTCGCCGGCCTGATCGGTTCGCCGAACACCAGTTGCTACAACGCCTCCAAGGGCGCCGTCCGCCTGTTCACCAAGGGGGTGGCGATCGAACTGGCGAGCCAGCGCATCCGCGTCAACTCGGTGCATCCCGGCGTGATCGATACCGTGATGGGCAGCGAGTTGGTGGCGGGCTTCTCCGATCGGCTGGGCGTTGTCGAGAGCGATGCGCGCGTCGCGGTCGGTGGACTGCATCCACTCGGCCGCTTCGGGCGCGACGCCGACGTCGCGGCCGCCGTCGCCTTTCTCGCATCCGACGACGCCGCCTTCATGACCGGCTCGGAAATGGTCGTCGATGGCGGCATGACCGCGCAATAGCCAGGATGGCCGAGAGGAACATATAATTGGCCGGACTGGCCATTACCTTTCTTGCGTGACGCGGCGATGACGAGCCGCTCTGCCGGCTTCGACCTCCTGAGGTCGAGGCCGGATTGCCGACATTGTCATTGAGAAGGAATTTGTGTGGCCAAAGCCATATTGATCGACCGCGAGAACGGCCAGCATGTCGCCACCTTGCGTGATATCGACGAGGGACTTTTGTCGGTCGGCAATGTCACGGTCGATGTCGAATATTCGACGATGAATTATAAGGACGGCCTGCTGATAACCGGCGAGCGGTCGCTCATTTCCGTGTTTCCCATGATCCCCGGAATCGACATCGCGGGTGTCGTCGCGGAAAGCGAAGATCCACGCTGGTCGCCGGGCGACCGGGTTGTCGCCAACGGGTTCGGGCTTGGCGAGCGCCATCTGGGCGGCCTCGCACAGCGGGCGCGTGTCGAGGGCGATTGGCTGGTTCGCCTGCCCGACAGCTTCACGACCTTTCAGGCAGCCGCGATCGGTACGGCCGGTTATACGGCCATGCTCTGCGTGCTGCGGCTCGAAAAGCTCGGGGTTCGGCCGGGCGATGGTGATATCCTCGTCACCGGTGCGAGCGGGGGTGTAGGCGGCGTCGCCGTCGCGTTGCTGAGCAAACTCGGCTATCGGGTGGTCGCGGCAACGGGCCGCATGAGCGAGGCGGAGTATCTGAGGTCGCTCGGCGCCGCGGACATAATCGACCGGGCCGAATTGGCAGCGCCCGGTGAGCCGATGCAACGCCAGCGCTGGGCCGCCGCAGTCGATACGGCGGGCAGTCATACGCTGGTCAATGTCATCGCCGGCATTCGATATGGCGGGGTCGTCGCCGCCACGGGGCTGGCGCATGGCATAGATCTGCCCGCAACGATGTTTCCGTTCATTCTGCGCGACATCACGCTTTCGGGCGTCGACAGCGTCATGCAGCCGATGGCGGTGCGCGAAGAGGCCTGGGCTCGCCTTGCAACCGATCTGGACGTCGCGAAGCTGGAAACGATGGTCGAAGAAATCGGGCTGTCCGATGTAATCGCACGCGCACCACGCATCTTGGCCGGAGAAATTCGCGGCCGGACGGTGGTGGACGTCAATCGTGACTAGCTAATCTTACTTTGCCGTCGGACGGCTGATGGCCGATTGCGGACCGTCCGCTTTGTTGAGCGCGATGGCCATGGCAGACCTCTGCTAACAGGTTAGCCGCTCGCCCAGTCTCGATTGAGCGAAATTCAAACTCGCAACGCTTCGATGACGGCACGCAGCCCCGCCGAGAGATGCTTGCGGGCCGGATAGTAGAGATAGAGCCAGTCTTCGGGCGCACACCAGGAAGCAAGGCATTCGACGAGCCGGCCGTTTTCAACATACGGTCTTACCCTGTCTTCCCAGACATAAGCGAGCGCGACACCGGACAGTGCGGCTCCGACCATCAGTTCGTGATCGTCGAGCGATATCGGCCCGATCGGCTCGAACTCGATCGTCTTTCCGTAACGCGCGAACTCCCATGGATAGGCCGTCCCGCTCGGATAGATGTTCCGGATACAGACATGCTCCTTCAAATCGGCCGGCGCCTTCGGGGCCGGACGCGAAGCAAAATAGTCGGGCGACCCGACGACGGCGAAGCGCAGCCGGGGCTTGATCCGGACCACAGTCATGCCTTCGCGCAGGCTCTCGCCGAGGCGAATGCCGGCATCGAAACCCTCGTCGACGATATCGACCAGGCGGTCGGTCGCGACGATCTCAAGCTCGAGATTGGGATTGGCGGCGATGAGCGGACCCATCACCGGCCCGAACACGAAAGGGGCGATCGAGTTCGGCGCATTGATCCGCACCTTGCCGAACGGCGTGTCGCGAAACTGGTTGAGCGCATCGAGCGCAGAACCGATATCGCCGAACGCTGGCGACAGGCGCGCGAACAGCATCGCGCCAGCATCGGTCAGCGATACGCTGCGCGTGGTTCGGTTGAGAAGCCGTATACCGGTCCGGGCTTCGAGATTGCTCACGGCGTGGCTGACTGCCGAGGCGGTAACGCCGCGCTCTTCGCTGGCGCGGCGGAAGCTGCGATGCCGCGCGACGGCGTCGAACGCAGCCAGTTCGGACAGATCCGTGCTCCGCATTACTGATCCTCACTCATCTATGTTCGGAATATTATGCCGCTAATCGCCGAAAACGAAAAGGCGCAAATATCTCCTCACCGGACGGCAGGCGCCGACCGCATCAAAGGAGACGCATCATGGCCGATTTCATTCCTCCCGCCCCCAACAACGCTTCGCCCTTCGCGGATATGCGCGGACATCATGTCGCGGTTCGCACGCCCGACCTCGAAACCGCCAAACGCTGGTATGCCGACAAGCTCGACTTTCGCGTCGTCGCCGAATGGGATTATGCAGATGAGAAGCTCGCCTATATGGCGCCGCCCACCGACGATCATTTCTATATCGAGATCCTTGGCGGCGGCGAACCGGCGCCGATAGAGACCCGGCCCTACACCGATCTCGGCGATAGCCTCAAATATCGCGGCTACCATCATTTCTGTCTGAATGTGACGAGCGTCGACGAGACCGTCGATGCCCTGCGCGCACGCGGCGTCACCATCGTTGCCGAGCCGTTCGAACTCGCCGCGATTAGCCGCCGCCTCGCCTTCTTCAGCGATCCGTTCGGCAATCTCATCGAACTGGCCGAAGTGCTCGCCTGAGCAAAGGCCGCTCCTCACCCCCCTTCTCAAAGGAACAAGCGATGTTCAACAAGATTAGCAACGGGCGTATGTCCGCAGGCAAAGCCGCTCTCGGGGTCATAACGGCGGGCCTCGCCCTGCTCGGTACGACGTCAAACGCCGGCGCCCAGTCGCCGCAAGAAAACAAGGCGATCGTCACTGCCAGCTTCGATGCCTGGAAAGCCGGCACGGGCAGTCCGTTCGACCTGCTCGCCAACGATGCGATCTGGACGATCGAAGGACGGTCGGCCGCATCGGCGACCTACCCGGGCAAGGAAGCCTTCCTGAGCGACGTCATTCGTCCGTTCAACGCCCGGATGGCCGTCGGTATCAAACCGGCGGTGCGCAGCATGACTGCCGAGGAGGACCGGGTCGTCATCCTGTTCGACGCCGCCGGTACCGCGCGCGATGGCATAACCTACGCGAACAGCTACGCCTGGTTCTTCCGGATGGAAGATGGCCGCGTCGTCGAGGCCAACGCCTTTTTCGATGCCGTGGCATTCAACGATCTCTGGTCGCGCGTCGCCCCTGCGGCCGACTGACCCATCGAACGATCAAAGGAACTCATCATGACCCAATCGATACTCATCATCGGCGCAGGTCCCGGCATCGGCCAGACTGTCGCGCGCAAGTTCGGCAAGCAGGGCTGGCAAATCATCCTGGCCGCGCGAAGCCGGACAAATCTGGACGATCTTGTCGCCGATCTGGCGGATTCGAATATCTCCGCCCAGGCCTTGGTCGTCGACGCTGCGGATCCGGCGGCGCTGCGCGCCGCGATCGCCGAGGCCGATCAGATGACCGGCGGCCTTTCGGCGGTCCACTTCAACGCCGCAGTCGTACGTCAGCAGGATCTGTTCAGCATGTCCGACGACGAGGTAATCAGCGATCTGGCCGTCAACGTCGCGGCCGGCCTCCACAGCATCCGCGCCGCTGCGGCCCAGTTCGGAACGCGCGGCGGCACAATCCTGGTCACCGGTGGCGGGCTCGCCATCGCGCCGCACGAAAGCTACGCCAGCCTCGGGATCGGCAAGGCCGCGCTGCGCAACGGCGTTCAAGCGCTCGTCGATCCCTTGGCATCGAAGGGCATTCGCATCGCGATGGTGACGGTCTCGACGCTCGTGGCACCGCGCTCGATCGAGGCCGAAGAGGTTGCGAACCACTTCTGGGATCTGGCGACCAATGAGGCACCCGCGTGGGAGGTCGTCTATCCCGACACCAATCCAGCCCAGAGCGAGCTGACATTGATCGCGAAGCTCACCGCGAAGGCCGAATATGCCGATCTGCTCGGCGAGGAACTAAGCAAGCTGGTTGCTCCGACTTTGGCCGAGGCCGGGTCGATCGCTTACAGGATCCACCGCGACAATGACAATCCCAGCATCTGGATCCTCTATGAAAACTGGCGCTCGCGCGCCGACCTCGATGCCCATTTCGAGCAACCTTACACCAAGGCGATGATGGACCGGTTTCCTGAGCTTCTGGCTCGCGACATAGAACTGACATTTGCCTCCAAGGCGTCGCTGCCTCGCTGAAGTCCCGTGCCATCTCAATCAAACCAATCGAAAGGAACATCATTGTGAAGACCTGGTTCATCACCGGCGCATCGCGCGGCTTCGGCGCTCTCGTCACCGAACGCGCGCTGGCCAACGGCGACGCCGTCGTCGCCACCGCCCGCAATCCCAAGGCCATTACCGACCGGTTCGGCGCTCACCCCAATCTTCTCGCTGTCGCTCTCGACGTTTCGGACGAGGCGCAGGCGATCGCCGCTGCCGACGCTGCCATCGCCCGGTTCGGGCGTATCGATGTGCTGCTCAACAATGCCGGTTTCGGTCTGATGGGTGCTGTCGAGGAAGCCAGCGCCGCAGAAATCGAGGCCGTCTATCGCACCAATGTGTTCGGCCTGCTCACCGTCACGCGCGCCGTCCTGCCGCATATGCGCACTGCTCGGGCGGGGCGGATCCTGAACATTTCCTCGATCGGTGGCTACCGCGGCGCCGCAGGCTTCGGCGTCTATTCCTCGACGAAGTTCGCGGTCGAGGGTCTGAGCGAGGCGCTCCATGCCGAACTCGAACCGCTCGGCATTCATGTCACGGTGGTCGAACCCGGCTACTTCCGTACCGACTTTCTGGACTCGTCGTCACTGTCTGTCAGCAGGACCCGGATTGAGGATTATGACGCGACGGCGGGCAAGGTGAGAACCGTTGCGGCGGACCTCAGCCACAACCAGCCCGGCGATCCTGCGAAGCTCGCACAGGTGCTGATCGACTTCGCCGATGCGCCGAACCCGCCGGTTCGCCTGCCGCTCGGAAGCGATACCGTGGCGGCGATCGAGGCGAAACATGCGTCTGATGCCGAGATCCTCGCCAATTGGCGCCGCGTGTCGATATCGACCGACTTCTGACGCAGGCCCAGCCAGCGCTTCCGATAATACTCCAAGACGCCCCACCGACGCCCGCCACGAAGTGCGAGCGCCGGTGGGTCAGCGTCATACGGTCGGCACGGTGCCGCCGTCGATGACGAACTCCGCGCCATGGATCGCGGCAGCGCGATCCGAAGCGAGGTAGGCGATGAGGTCGGCGACCTCATGAGGATCGGCCGGACGCCCGATCGGAATCCCGCCGAGGCCGTCAAGCACGACCCGCCGCGCGTCTTCGATCGTACCGCCATTGGCAGCCTGCAGCCGCTTCAGTAGTTCCTCGGATGCTTCGGTCATGATCCAGCCGGGGGAGACGATGTTGACCCGCACACCCTTCGGCCCGAGCTCCTTGGAGGCGGACTTGCTGTAAGTCCTGAGCGCGGCCTTCGCGGCCGCGTAGGCAGTCGTCGATTCGGGAAGCGGCAGCACCGACTGGATGGAGGTGACATGCACCACCGCGCCGGCACCCCGCTCGATCATCTGCGGGACCAGAAGGCGATCGAGCCGGACCGTAGCCAGAAGGTTGAGGTTCAGTTCGGCAAGCCAGTGATCGTCGGTCAGGGCGGCAAAGCCCCCACCCGGTGAGGACGAACCGCCGATCACATGGGCCAAGATGTCGACGCCCCCCATATGCGCTAGCGCCGCTGCCGCGAGGCTTTCCCCGCCCGCCGCTGTCGTCAGGTCGGCCCGGACGAACTCGACGCTGGCAATGGGTTCAGGGTTTCCGCGAGCGGCGGTCATCACTCGGGCGCCGCCGGCAAGGAAACGCTCGACGGTGGCGCGGCCCAACCCCTTGGTGCCGCCGCTGACGACGACACGCTTGCCTGCGAACTCGGTCGGATCAGCTTGAATGCTCATAGCGTGATCTCCAGCGCCTTGATGGCGTCGTTCTCGAGCGTGAATCCATAGGTGAACCGGATCGGACTGCCCTTGAAGTCGCCATAGGCCGGGCCTTCGACGACGATCTTGCCCTTTTCGTTGCGCACGCTGTCCGGCGTGAAGATCGCCTTGACGGCGACCACCTCGTCTTCGAACAGGGTCCTGATTTCAGGGTGGCCCGCGTGACGGTGACCGTTGTCCACTATGACAGCATCGGCGGCGAAGGGCATCAGCATGCCGTCCACATCGAGGCGCGCATTGGCCTCGACAAAGTCGGCGATGGGTTTGGGCAAGGCTGCGACAAACGCTTCTGTGCCGCGCTGATTGGTATCGAAATCACTCTTGGTCTGCATGACAAGTCTCCTTCGTTTAACTTGCCTCCATTGTAGGAGCAGCACACTATCCGCATAAGTGGGCCAATCTGACATGAGCTAGTGAAGGATTCGGGATAATGTCACGACTGGCGCTTCGGGATTTCGACGCTGTGTTGGCGGTTGCGCGGCGCGGGTCCTTCCGGCAGGCCGCCATCGATCTCGGAATGTCGACAACCGCGCTAAGTCATATGATTGCGCGGATCGAAGCCGAGCTTGGCGTGCGCCTGTTCAACCGGACGACGCGGAGCGTTGCGCTGACCGACGCGGGACGGGTCTTCGTCGATCGCCTCGGCCCATCGCTTCAAGACGTTCGCGAAACCATCGAGATCGTCCGCGAACGCCGTGCGACGCCGACGGGAACGCTGCGAATCAACGCGCCGCCTTTCGCCGCGCGCTCGCCTGCCCTCACCCACTTGCTCTTGGAATATTCGCGCCGCTATCCGGACATGCATGTCGACGTCGTGACCGAGGGCCAGCTGCGCGACATTGTCGCAGACGGTTTCGACCTTGGCGTTCGCGTCGCCTCGCTCGTGCCGACAGACATGATTGCCCTGTCGCTGGGCGAGACGCAGCGCTTCGCTGTGGTCGCCTCGCCTGCCTATCTGGCCAAGCGATCACGACCGCTGGTGCCGACCGATCTGCCTTCCCACGACTGCGTCCGCGTCCGGTTGCCCGATGGCGCGCTCTACCGATGGCATTTCGAAAAGGGCGGCGACACGGCGCAGATCGAGGTGAGCGGCCCGATGACGTTCGATGAGCTCAACCTGTCGCGCGCCGCCGTGTTTGCGGGCTTCGGTATCGGCTTCTATTTCGAACAGGACGTCATGGCCGATATCGAAGATGGAATGCTCGTCCGCCTGCTTGAAGACTGGACACCGCCCTTCCCCGGCCTCTGTCTATATTATCCGGGCCGAAGGCATCCTTCCGCCGGGCTGGCCGCATTCCTGTCGGTCGCCCGCGAACTGGCGTCAACCCGGGCAAAATCGTAGATCTCGACGGGTACGGGCCGAAAGATGACTGTCTGCATTTACGGACGAACTGGTGAAAAGCCGACCTAGGCGTTACGCCGCTGGCGAGAGACAACGACCTCGACCTATCTCGTCACTCGGAGCGCAGTTCACATCGCGCGCCGTCATGCGGGAAAATCAGCTCGCAGTTCGGCTTTGACGATCTTTCCGGCAGCGGACAGTGGCATTTCGGTCCGGAACTCGATCGATCGCGGACATTTGTAGGAAGCAAGCACGCTGCGAGAATAGGCGACGATATCATCGGCGCTCGTTTCCAATCCGGGTTTCAACACGACGACAGCGTGAACCCGCTCGCCCCAGCGCGAGTCGGGGCGGCCTACGACCGCGCATTGCGACACCCCAGGGTGGTTCGCAAGCACCGCCTCGACCTCCACTGAATAGACATTCTCGCCGCCGGTGATGATCATGTCCTTCAGCCGGTCGACGACATGGATATAGCCGTCCGCATCCATCCGTCCGACATCGCCGGTGTGCATCCAGCCGCCGCGCAACGCCTCGGCGGTCTCCTCGGGCCGGTTCCAGTAGCCGGTCATCACGGCTTCGCCGCGCGCGACGATCTCGCCGATTTCGCCCACCGGCACCTCGCGGTCGTCGGCGTCGACGATGCGCGCCTCGATCGCCATCACCGCGCGGCCCGCCGAGCGCAGGCGGGCGGGATCGCGGTGGTCGGCGGGCTTGAGCAGCGAGATCGAACCTGCGGTTTCCGTCATGCCATAGCCTTGGACGAAACCGACGCGCGGCATCGCAGCGATCGCGCGGTCCATCAGCGCGGGCGGCATCGGCGCTGCGCCATAATAGATGCGCCGGGCGCTGGTCAGGTCATGCTCGCCGAAGCGCGGGTGATCGAGTACCGCCTGCAGCATCGTAGGAACGAGGAAAAGGTCGGTGACCTGTTGGCCCGCGATGACCGCCATCACAGCTTCGGCGTCGAAAGCCGGGGCGAAGACATGACGCCCGCCGCCGAGCAGGCAGGCGAGAAAGCCCGATATCGCGCCGACATGGAACAGCGGCGCGGTATGCAGCATGCATTCGCCGGGCGCCGCATCGCCCGCGCCCGCGAGGCACAGCGCATAAGCCATCAGCGCCCGGTGCGACAGCATCACCCCCTTCG
This sequence comes from Sphingopyxis sp. Root1497, assembly GCF_001427085.1. NCBI lineage: Bacteria > Pseudomonadati > Pseudomonadota > Alphaproteobacteria > Sphingomonadales > Sphingopyxidaceae > Sphingopyxis > Sphingopyxis sp. Root1497. The sequence goes on along the minus strand of NZ_LMGF01000003.1, from coordinate 1,713,702 downwards.
ACCTTCCCGTCGTGCCGCCCGTGAAAAGGATCATCGCCAGATCGTCGCCGTGGCGCAGATGCTCGTCGGGTTCGTCCGCCGCCGCGATCAACTGCTCGAACACCGGACCGGCCATCACGACCTCGCGCAGCCCCGGCGCCTCGCGGCGGATGTCGCCGAGCATCGACCGGAAACCCGGATCGACGATCAGCAAATTCGCCCCGCAATCGGCGAGCGCATAAGCGATCTCGCCCGCGGTCCAGCGCGTGTTGACCGGACAGGCGACCGCCCCCGCCCACAAGCTGCCGAAGAGGAAGTCGACGAACAGGTCGCCATTGGGCGCAAGCAGCGCGACACGGTCGCCCGGAACGACACCGAGATCCGTGAGCACCGCGGCGACGCGGCGGCAGCGCGACGCAATCTCGCGCCATGTCCGCTGCCGCGTGCCATCGACGGTCGCGATGCGATCGGGTGTCTCGCGCGCCGCGCGGTGGAGCGGCTGAGTAATCGCAAGGCCCGTCATGTCACCGCCGCGCGCCGCGCCATCACCATGCGCCCGCCAGTCACGATCCCGCCAAAATAGAGCGTCGCCGCGATGATCGCCGCCATGACATGGGCAAAGCTCTCGCCCGCCTGCAGGAGCGGCGCCGCCATCACGGTCAGATAAAGCATATAGGACCGGTTGATCAGCAACGGCAGCCAGCCACGAAGCTGGCAATAGATCGCCGCGACGATCAACCCGAGTACCGGCGCGATACCAGCCAGCCCGCCCTCGACCGCGCCATATTGCAGCAGCCACGCCGTCGCGGTGCCGCCGCACGCCCCCACGAGCAGAGGCGCCAGCGCCCGCCCCTCGACCATATCGACGCTGCCCCAATACCAGAGCAGCAGAAAACCGGCATAGAGCGGCGTCAGCCCGAGCAGGATGCCGAGCGCGATGAAGCCCGCGATCAGCAGCACTACGCCCCCGGCAACGATCGCCGCCTTCCCGCCCGCCATCGCCGGGGCGGCTTCGTCGCTCATCGCCAGGGCTCCACGACTATCTTGACCTGATCGCCCGGCGAGGCGAGCCGCTCGAACGCCGCAGGCGCATCGGCCAGCCCGACCTGATCGGTCAGGAACGCTGATCCGTCGATCGCGCCTTCGCCCAGCGCGTGCAGCGTCTCGGCGAACTCGTCGGGCGAATAGGCCCAGACGAAGCTGAAGCGCATCTGTTTGTTGATGCCGAGCACGGGCAGGATGCGGTCGTCCTCCATGCACGCGCCGACCACGACGACATGCGCGAGCGGCGGCGCCTGTTCGAGCAGCGACTGGAGCATGCCCGGCACCCCGACGCATTCGAACAGGATCGCGTCGCGCAGCGACCGGCCCGACAGCTGCGCCATGCCGAAGGACGCCAGCGTGGCGGGCACGTCGAGCGCCTCCCAATGATCGTGCGGCGAGGTCGCGGCGGGGTCGACGACGATGTCGGCGCCCAGCTTCTCGGCGCGCGCGCGGCGCGCGGGGGAGAAATCGGCGGCGATGATCGGGCCGATGCCGCGACGTTTCAGCGCGACGATCACCGCGAGCCCGATCGGGCCGCAGCCGATGACCATCGCGACACTGCCCGGACCGGGATTAGCCACGGCAACCGCATGGGTGCCCACCGACAGCGGCTCGGTGAGCGCGGCAATCTCGGAGGGGAGTCCGTTCGGCACCGGCAGCAAAAGCGCCTCGGTGAGTAGCACGCGCTCGGCGAGCGCGCCGCGATAGCGCGTCGAAAAGCCGATCAGTTCGGCGCCGAGCGGCCCGAAGGCAAAGGGGGTGGAGACGACGCGTGTCCCCGCCGCGAACCGCTTTTCGGTGCCCGGCCCATGGTCGAGGATTTCGGCGCAGAACTCATGCCCCAGCACCAGATCCTGCGACGGGTCGATCGTGTCGGGCGCCCCGCAGCGGCGGCCGATCTCGACGCCATGTTCCAGATGATGGACGGCGTGCAGGTCCGACCCGCAAATGCCGCACGCAAGCGTTTTCGCAACGACCTGCCCCGCCTCCGGCACGACATCGGGAACGTCGGTGACGGTCAGCGCGGCGCCTCGGCGGACCGCCGCGCGCATCGTCGCACCGCTCATTTTGCGCCTGCGAGTTCGGTCGGTTTGCGCTGGCCTTCCCAGCCGGGCTTTTCCTTACGCAGCCCGTCGACGATCTTGTCCCAGAAGGCAGCCGTATTGCCCCGGAAGCGGATATCGAATGCGTCAGCGGTCCGAAACTCCAGCACCTCGACCCCCTCGGGACCGGGCTTGTAGGTATAGGGGACGTCGGTACCGACGTAGAAGCCGTCGCCGGGTCCAAGCTCCTCGGTGCCGAGCTTCAGCGAGCCGGCGATGATATAATAGAGGCAATCGGCATTGTGGCTGTGCAGCGGCAGCGGAAAACCGCTCTTGAACCAGGCGTAGGTCAGGCTCATCCCCGGCATCGAGAAGAGCAGCTTCACCTCGTTGCCGTCGTCGGCGCCCTCGGCGGTCGCGCGGACGATACCGTCCTCGATCACCGGGGTGATGCCCGAATATTCCATGCACGACGTCTCGCTGTACGGCGGCGCGTCGGCGGCGCGATAGACTTCAAAACTCGGTTTCCTGGCAGTCATCGTCTCTATCCTTTCACGCTTGCGCGGCGGCGGCCATGACGTCGCGGAGGTCGGGCTGCCCGGTATGCGCGGTCAGCCCGCCATCGACCGGGATCGATGCACCGGTGACGCCGCTCGCATCGTCGGAAGCGAGGAACAGCGCGACCGACGCGATCTCTTCGGGGCGTGCGAAGCGGCCCGACGGCACGATCCGTTCCCATTCGGCGCGCAGCCCCTCGATCGCGTCGACACCGCTAGTCAGCAGCGGGGTGTCGACCGGGCCGGGGCAGATCGCATTGGCGCGGATATTGTCGCGCGCATGATCGATCGCGAGGCAGCGGGTGTAGTTGATCACCCCCGCCTTGGCCGCGTTATACGCCGTGAAGCCATAATCGGCGCCCATGCCCGAGGCCGAGGCGGTGTTGACGATCGCCCCGCCCCCACGCGCTTTCAAATGGGGGATGATCGCGCGGCAGGCATAGAAGACCGCGTCGAGATTGACCGCGATGCAGCGGCGCCACTGCTCGATATCCATGTCGGGGGTCAGGCCGAAATTGCCGATCCCCGCATTGTTGAAGAGGATATCGATGGCGCCGAACCGTTCCACCGTCTTGTCCGCGAGCGGCGCGAAGGCACCGGCATCGGCGACGTCGACCAGTTCATAGGCCGCCCGCTCGCCAAGCCCGCCGGCCAAAGCCGCGGCACGCTCGACGTCGAGTTCGGCGATCATCACCGATCCGCCCTCGGCGACGAAGCGGCGCACGAACGCCGCTCCGATGCCCGAGGCGCCGCCGGTGACGATCGCGGTCTTGCCTGCAAATCTCATTGCGTCTGTCCTTCTTTCAATTCTTTCAACCAGCTCAAAAGCGCCGCGGTCACCGCATCGGGGCGCTCTTGCTGCGTCCAATGCCCGCATCCATCGAGAAGGATCGCATCGGACAGGTTGGGCACCTGGGCTCGCATCGCTGCTATCATGTCGAAGCCTGGCAGCATCGACAGCACGATGTCGCGAGTACCGCCGATATAGAGCGCCGGCTGGTCGATCGTCCGTCCGCGCCAGGGCGCCAGATAGGCGACATCGCGATGCTGGTTGCGATAGCGGTTGAGCGGTCCCCAAAGGCCGCTGCGCCGGAACTCACCGACCAGATACGCGATGTCCGCATCGGGCAGCCATGCGGGAAAGGGGTCGGGACCGGGCAATCCGTCGAGCAGCCGGGAATCGGCCGCCCGGTCGTCGCCCAGACCGTCGGGTGCCTCACCCGCCAGCCAGAAATAGAAGCGGCGGACAAAGGCGTCGAGGTCGGCCTCGGCCTCCACTTCGGCGATACCCGGAGTCTGAAAATAGTCCTGATAGAAAAAGCGGCCCCGATCGGCGTAGACGGGCTTCAGCGCGTCGATCAAAGCCACCTCAGCGACGCCGATGAAGGGCACCGACAGCGCGGCGACCGCGCGGACCCGATCCGGATGCAGCAAGGCGGTGTGCCACACCAGATAGGCGCCCCAGTCGTGACCGATCAAAATACCTGGCTCGCCGCCGCCCAGTGCATCGACGACTCCCGCGATATCGGCCGTCATGCTTTCCAGATCATAGGCCTCGACTGCATCGGGCTTGTCGCTGCCGCCGTACCCGCGACAGTCGATCGCACAAACCCGATAACCCGCCGCAGCGATCGGCCCAATCTGATGCCGCCACGCCGCCCAGCTTTCGGGAAAGCCGTGAACGAGCACCACCAACGGCCCTTCGCCGGCGACCGCCGCACGCAGGGTGATCCCGTTGGCGGCGATCGTCCGGAACGCGGGTTGGATCACAGGCGCCAGCCGAGCGAGATGCCATAGGTCGCGGGGCGGCCGGCCATGCGCCACGCGGTGTCGGCCTGGAAGGTCGAGTTCCAGTAATATTCGTTGAAGATGTTGCGGCCCCACAGCTGGACGCGCAGCTTGCCATCCTCGGTTTCGATCCCGGCGCGCAGATCGACCAGCGTGCGCGCATTGATCCGCAGGATCGCCGGGTCGCCGAAGGTCGAGTTGGTCGCGCTGTTGTAGTTGACGTTGGTGCCGATCACCGCATTCCAGCGATCGCTCACCGGCCATTTATACTGGACGTCGGCGGTTGCCTGCCACTTCGGCGTGAAGGGAAAGGCCGATCCTTCGTAATCGGCGAAGACGCCGGTGCCGTTGTAGCCGGTGAACTCGTCGATGCGGCTCTTCACATAGGTGCCCGACAGGTTCGCGGTCAGCCCCTCGACCGGGCGCCAGTCGATCGCCGCCTCGGCACCGTAGATGTGCGAGGTCGGGATGTTGACCAGCCGTTCGAGCAACCCGAAGATCGGGTCGAGGATGCGGCCGCGGACCTGTTTGTTCGAATAATCGTAGTAGAAGCCCGCGGCGTTGAACTGGAGCGTCCGGTCGGCGAGCGGCAGCTTGAAGCCGGCTTCATAGGCGAGCAACGATTCCTGCGTCGCCGGCAGGAAGCCGGTGAAGGACGACGCCGGAACGGTCGGGAAGCCGCCCGCCTTCCAGCCGCGCGAGACGTTCGCATAAACGATCGCGCGATTGTCGAAGGTGTAGGTCAGCCCGCCGCGCCACGAGATATTGTCCTGATTAAGCTCGTCGACCACCAGCGACGGCTGGAAGGCCGGGCTGAAGGTCAGGCAGCTTCCCGGACCGATCGGATTGACCGGCAGCGCGCCGGTGAAGATCTGGGTCAGGACGTCGAAGCTGAGATGGGTGGTCCCGTCAGCGTCATAGCCGCACCCGTTGAAGCTGCGCTCGTTGCGCGTGTAGCGGATGCCGCCCTGCGCCGTCAGGTTCGGGGTCAGGTCATATTCGATATTCGCATAGCCCGCATAGGTCGTCACCTTCTGGTTGGTGAACACCCCCGACACGGTCAGGATCGGCAGGCCGGGAATGATGACGTTGCTGCTGAGATCGTCGGTGTTGAGGATCTGCTGCTCGCTCGCCTTGTCGTGCGAATAATTGGCACCGAGGATCCAGCGCGCGTCGCCGCTGGTGCCGGTCAGCCGCAGCTCCTGGAAAAAGCTTTTGACGCTGCCCGGCGTGTAGCTGTCGAGCTGGCGCCACTGCGTCGCGTCGAGGTCCTGCGTCGCGTCGGTGTTGAATTCGAGCCACGAGGTGATCGAGGTCAGGCGGATATCGTCCGACACGTCGAGGTCGGTGCGCAGCGACGCCTGGTAGAAATCATCGTCGCGGCGCATCGGGGGCTGGACAGACCAGTTGGCGGCGCGCGCGTTGGCGGGCGCGAGCGGGGTTGCGAGCACATAGGGATAGGCACCGGCGGGATTGTACGGCGTGTGCGCGGTCAGCTGCGGCGCCTGCACGTCCGACTTGTCGCGCCAGCCGTTGAGGTTGAGCGTGAATTCCAGCGTGTCGGTCGGATTCCAGACGACGAGCGCGCGGCCGGCGATGCGCCGCGCGCTGCCCAGCTTGTCGTTCCGCGTGTAATTCTGCTGCCAGGCGCCGCCCTCGTCGATGCGCGCGCTCAGGCGCACGCCGAGCGTGTCGGTCACCGGCGCGCTGACGAATCCCGACAGTTCGAAGGCGTTGAAGCGGCCGAAGCTGGCGTTGGCGCCCGCCTCGAAATCCTTGCCGGGCTTGGCCGAGATATAGTTGATCGCGCCGCCGGTGGCATTCTGGCCATAGAGCGTGCCCTGCGGCCCTTTCAGCACCTCGACGCGCGACAGGTCGAGCGCGGCGCCCTGCGTCAAGATCGCGAAGGGCAGCGGCACTTCGTCGACATAGACGCTGACCGCAGGCGAGGCCGCGAGCGTCGATTCGTAAAAGCCGACGCCGCGGATCGTGTAGACCGGTGTCGCGATCTGGCTCTGGGTAAAGGTCAGGCCGGGGACGATCTTGGCAAGGTCGGCGGTGGTGCTGATGCCCTGCGAGACGAGTTGGTCACCGCCGATCGCGGTGATCGACATCGGCACCGAATTCAGCGACTGCTCGCGGCGCTGCGCGGTCACGATGATCTCGTTCGCATTGTCCGGCTCCGCGTCGGCGACCCTGTCCTGCGGCGCGGTTTCGCTCTGCGCCATCGCCGGCGCCGCGGCCATCAACGCGACATAGGTAACACCTGCGCACAGCCGCGCCGCAAATCCCTTAGGCATATCACTCTCCTGTTGGGTCGGCTTATCGATGCCGACTTTCCACCAGAAAATCAGATTGCGCTAAACTAGTCAAGATCGACTAATCATATTTGACTATTTTTATTCTCCTCGCGATCTCGTGCGGCAAGGTTGATGCAAAACCGCCGATGTCGCTCCATCATCCGGTCGATCGCCGCAATGATCATCGGGCGCTCATAACCCAGGCTATGCTCGATAATCAGCCCGCGGACACTTGCGATCAGCAACCAGCCATGCGGGACGAGCACCTCGGCATCGTCGAATCCGGCCTCGCTGGCGAGCTTGATGAACTCGTCGTGGATCTCCTGCTCGACCTGGCTCGCGACCGGCTGCAACCCCGCGATCAGTTCGGCATCCCAGCGCGCGGCGAGCAATATGTCGGTCAGCGCCAGTCCCTCGGGCGCCGAATGGGTTTCCCATGAAATCCGTGCATAGTCGGACAGGCGCTCGAACGGGTCCTCAATCTCCGCGGCCATCACCCCCGCCGAATCCATCACGCGCCGCATCGCCCGCTCGGCGGTCGCGACCATCAGCGCGACGCGATTGGGAAATTGATGAAGCACCGATCCGCGGCTGAGCTGTGCCTCCGCCATGACATGTTCGATCGTCGTCGCGGTGACCCCCGAGCGCACGATGCATTTGATCGTCGCATCGAGAATTTTCTCGCGCGCGTCGACACCCCGTTGCGTGAGGCGTCGCGCTCTGCTGTCGACGGAAAAAGAAGGGGCATCGGCCATCGGCCCATTTGGCGACGGTGCGCGAAAAGGTCAAATGACGAGGCGATTTTCAGCAAGTCCGATCGCCCCGCTGCGCTCGTTGCACTCGCCGACATCAGTTGCGGCCCGAATTTTCAGATTCTGGCCGATTCGAGACCTTCTGTTTTGAGTTCCAGAATTGAGATAGCCGACATCGATCGCGTTGTTGCGGCAATGACCTGAATCGACCATTTTCCGAGAAGATGCGCCGATCCCCAGGCACACATAACGCGGACAAGTTTTATCTGCGTTTATGTTTGACATCAAAACGAGGACTGATATAGTCCGCGTTATGGCACATCTGACCACCTCCGTTGAATATGGCATCCACTGCCTGATGTGGCTCGTCGGTTCCGACGATGTCGCGATGAGCAGCCGTGAGCTGGCCGAACTTCAGGGCATTTCGCCGAGCTTCCTCGCCAAGATTTTTCCCAAGCTGGAAAAGGCCGGGATCGTCGCCGCGAGCGAAGGCGTTCGCGGAGGATATCGCCTTGGTCGCCCCGCGGCCGAGATCAGCTTCCTCGACGTCGTCGATGCGATCGAGGGCGACAAGCCGTTGTTCGATTGCCAGGAAGTGCGCGGGCGCTGTGCGCTGTTCGCCGGCAGCCCGCCCGAATGGGCAAGCAAGGGCGTTTGCGCGATCCATGCGGTGATGATCCAGGCCGAAAAGGCGATGCGCGACAGCCTGTCGAAGCAGACGCTCGCGTCGGTGTCGGCGAACTTTGTTCGCAAAGCGCCCTCCTCCTTTTCGGATGACGTCTCTGCCTGGTTCAGCGATCGCTCTTCGGCACGCACCGGCCGGCGCGACAAATCGGCGCGCGATATTCCAAGCTAAGCGACGTCCTGCTGCCCCAGGCGGGCGGTTTCACATCTTCCAGTGAATTTCTTTCTCGGCCGCTTGTCGGACGCACCCGGGAAAGCATCCACGCGCGCCTTATTCATCGGCGCGGCGGTCCGATGACTGGCGTCCGGCACATCCAAGGAGACACAGCATGACACAGAAAATTATCATCGCCGGTTCGGGCTTCGCCGGACTTTGGGCCTCGATCTCGGCCGCCCGCGCCATCGCGCTGGCGGGCAAGGAAGGCGAGGTCGAAGTGACCATCATATCGCCCGTTCCGACCCTCGCCATCCGCCCGCGTCTCTATGAAGCGGTACTCGAGAATATGGACCCCGACCTGACCGCCCTGCTGGCCGCCGTTGGCGTGCGTCATGTCGCGGGCTGGGTTGAAAGCGTCGATCATGGTGCGCGCACGATCAGCGTCACCGCGACTGACGGCTCGCACCGGACGCTCGATTACGACCGCTTCATCCTCGCGGCGGGAAGCCGGCTGTTCCGTCCCGACATCCCCGGCCTGGCCGAGCACGGATTCGAGGCCGACCAGCTCGAGACGGCCTATGCCCTCGACGCGCACCTGAAGGCACTGGCGAGCCGTCCTGACAGCGACGCGCGCAACACCGTCGTCGTGGCGGGCGGCGGCCTGACCGGTCTTGAAGCCGCGACCGAAATGCCGATCCGCCTTCGTGCGGCGCTGGGCCAGGATGCCGGTTTCCGCGTCGTCATCGTCGACAATGCGCCTGAAATCGGCGCTCAGTTCGGGCTGGATGCGCTGGCTCAGATCACCGAAGCGCTTGCCGAAACAGGTGTCGAAAGCCGTGCCGGCGTCCGCGTCACCGCGATGGACGCCGACAGCGTCACCCTCTCGTCGGGCGAGAAAATCGCCACCAACACCGTGGTGTGGACCGCCGGGATGCGCGCGAGCGATCTCGCCGTGCAATTACCCGGCGACCATGACGCGCTCGGCCGCGTGATCGGCGATGCGTATCTGCGTGCGCCCGCTGCCAACGGTGTCTTCGTCACCGGCGACACGGTGAAGGTGCCGACCGACGACCTGGGCAACTACAACCCCATGTCGTGCCAGCACGCTATGAGCCTCGGCCGCGTCGCGGGGCACAATGCCGCCGCCGAACTCGTGGGGCTGCCGCTGCATCCCTACAGCCAGCCGAAATATGTGACCTGCCTCGATCTCGGCGAATGGGGTGCGCTCTATACCGAGGGCTGGGACCGCCAGGTCCGTTTCACTCGCGACGAGGGCAAAAAGATCAAGCAGGAGATCAACACGGTGTGGATCTATCCCCCCGCCGCCGATCGCGATGCCGTCTTCGCCGTCGCCAACCCCGACTTCATGATCGTCCCCTGATCGCAAGACCGACCGGCGCTTCCGAAACGACGAAAGCGCCGGTTGCGCTCGCTTTGTGAGGAGAGCCGCCATGGGCCTGCTCTATCCGCAGCTCCGCAAGATCATCTCCGCTAGTGCATCGACCCTTCGCCGCCTGGGTTCCGAACAATCGCAGCTTCTGGTTCAGACGGTGGTGATCGCCGGTACGACTGGAATGATCCTGACGCTCGTGGGGTTGGCCTTGAGCCAACTCAAGCGGCAAATATCCCCCGCTCAGTTGCAGCTAGTGATCGTCAATTAGCCTTCTGAGCGCGCCAATCGCGATTAGTTTGAAGTCGATGCTGTCGATCCGTTTGCCTCACCTTGTATGACTGCTTTCGGGCATGGGCGGCCCACACCGCAAATGGCTGAGATCGGGCGCAAAGCTGCCTTTCGAGACTTCAAATTACCGCTTAGGACTCGAACCTGCGCCACGGATTTGAACGGTGCCCGACAACCGCTCTTGCTAAGTCATTCTAACATTTGGCGATTCGAATTCAGGACATTTTGGGAATTGTTGGTAAGCACCGACAGACTTCGGCCGGATACCAACAATCGTACCGACAAATTGCTCGAACTGGGTTCAATTTGAAAGATCCGCGTGAGACGCCCCGGGACGATTTGGGATCGTTTAATCCAACGCTTTTCAGCCAATTTTTCGCCGCTGAAGGTGGGATGCTGTGGGACGTCAAGGGACGTTCTGGGCCGGCCTGGCAGGGGCAGTAGGACTCGAACCTACGACCCTCGGTTTTGGAGACCGATGCTCTACCAACTGAGCTATACCCCTAGGCCGGAGTGCGCCATTAGCGGGACAAGGCAGGCGGGGCAAGCCTTATGGCGATGGATAGCTTGCAAAGCATCGCCGCCCTGATATGCGCCCCTGCATGACCGCCGTCGCCGCATCCGATCCGCCACAACATTATCTCGGCGGTATCGCGCTCCGGCTGCTCGCGATGCTCAGCCTTTCGGTGATGTTCGTGCTGGTCAAATATATCGACGCGGCGGGCATCCACCTGGTCGAAAGCTTGTTCTGGCGGCAGGCGCTGGTGCTGCCGCTGCTTGCGATATGGGCGTTAACGCACGGCGGCCTTGGCCTGTTCAAGACCCAGCGCATCGGCATCCATGCGCGCCGCGCGATGATGGGGCTGACCGGCATGGCGCTCAATTTCGGCGGCATGATCTTCCTGCCGATGGCCGAGGCGACGACGATCAACCTGTCGGTGCCGATTATTTGTGTCTTCCTTGCGGCCGCGTTGCTCGGCGAGCGAGTCGGCTGGCAACGCTGGGGGGCGGTCGTCATCGGCTTCGTCGGCGTGCTCATCGTACTCAACCCGACGACCCTGCTGATGCAGGGCTTCGAGGGCGACCATGGCCTCGGCACGCTGATCGCGCTCGGCGGCGCTGTGATGACCGCGCTGATCACGATCCAGGTCCGCGACCTCGGCCGCACCGAAAGCGCGATGACGATCGTCTTCTGGTTCAGCCTGATCTCGATGATCCCGCTCGGTATCGCCCTGCCCTTCGTCTTCACACCGCACAGCGCGGGCGAATGGGGCCTGCTCCTCGGACTCGGATTGCTCGGCGCGGTGGTGCAATTGTCACTGACCGGTGCGCTGCGCCTCGCACCGGTGTCGGTGGTGACGCCGATGGACTATTCGAGCCTGTTGTGGTCGATCGCCTGCGGCTGGTGGTTCTTCGGCACCCTGCCCGCCGACACGACGTGGATCGGCGCGCCGCTGATCGTCGCCAGCGGGCTGTTCATCGCCTGGCGCGAACATCGCCTGCATATCGAGCGAATGAAGGATATCGCCGCATGACCCTACCCATCCTCTATCATTGCGCCGACGCGCGTTCGCTGCGCTGTCTGTGGGCGGTCGAGGAGGCGGGGATCAACGTCGACCTGCGTGTCCTGCCTTTTCCGCCGCGCGCCTTTGCCCCCGATTACCGCCCTGTAAACCCGCTGATGACGGTGCCGGGCTGGGTCGAGGACGGGCGACTGATGACCGAGTCGGCCGCCATCTGCGAACGCATCGCGGAGGGAACACCGCTCGAGGTACGCCGCGACGAAGCGGATTATTGGGACTATCGCAACTGGCTCCACCGCAGCGACGCGACGCTGACCTTCCCGCTCGCGATCATGCTGCGCTACACGCGCGTCGAGGCCCCGGAGCGGCGGCTGGCGCAGGCGGTCGACGATTATAAGGCCTTCTTCGGTGGCCGTGCGAAGAGCATCGAGGCGGCGCTGGGCGATGGCCGCGAGTGGCTCGTCGCGGGACGCTTCACCATCGCCGATATCGTCATCGGCTATGCCGCCTTTCTCGCCACCACGCTGAAGGCCGACGATGTGCTGGGCGAGGCGACCAAGGCGTGGCTGGCGCGTTGCATGGCGCGCGACGGGTTCGTCCGCGCGCGCGAACGGCAAAAGACGGCATAGAGGGAACCCCGCGATGGACCTCGGACTGGCAGGCGAGCCGATCGTCATCGTCGGCGGGACGCAGGGCATGGGCTATGCGACCGCGCGGCACCTGGCCGAGGAAGGCGCGAAGCTGGCGCTGGTCGCGCGTGACGTCGAACGCGGCGAGGCGAAGGCTGCGGCGCTGCGTGCGCTCGGCGCCGAGGTGATCGTGCGCGGCGCCGATGCGACACGGCCGGGCGAGGTCGAAGCCGCGATCCGGTCCGCCGCCGACCATTTCGGGCGGCTCTATGGCCTTGCGGTCACCGCGGGACCGGTGCTGAGCCATGGCGGTTTCGAGGAAGACGGCGAAGCGGACTGGAACGCCAGTTTCCAGGCGGTACTGATGACCAGCGTGCGCGCCTGCCAGGCGGCGCTGCCGATCATTGCAGCGTCAGGCGGCGGCGCTGCCGTACTCACCGCCTCCTATTCGACGCGCGCGGCGGCGGCGCATCTTTATCCCTATGTCGCGATGAAGTCGGGGATCGCCGCGCTGTCGAAGAATCTCGCCATGGCCTATGGTCCCAAGGGCGTGCGCGTGAACTGCGTCGCGCCCGGCGCGGTGGCGACCGAGGCGTTGGCGTCGGCAACCGAGCAGGCGGTAGCGGCCTATGGCGGCGATCCCGAGGCGGCGCTCGACCGCTGGATGACCGAGCAATGGGGGATGAAGGTCGCGCTGGGACGCATCGGCCGCCCGCACGAACTCGCCGACCTCTTCACCTTCCTGCTATCGCGGCGCGCCGCCTATATGACCGGCGCGATCATCAATCAGGACGGCGGCACGCAATTCTTCTGAGGCGCCGCCGGCCGTCGTCACGGACAGCGGCACGTCCTGGATTGGATGGGGGCAATAATCGCCGTCGACCAGGATCGCGGCCTCTACAGCTGGCGTGCGGTCAGCGCCGGTGTCGCAATTCGGCAGGCGAAACTGGATCGACGGCAGCTTCGCGCGCACATAGTGCCCCGCAAATTCCGGCTTGTCCTTGAGGCGGAAGCGGCGAACGACGAGCCGCTGGACAATGTCGTCGAGTATCGGCGACGCCAAGCGCGTCACCACGACGTGGAGGACGCGACCATTAGGCGCGATCACGGCTTCGGCCTCGACGACACCTTCGCTTTCGTCGCGAAGGGCGCGTGCCGGATAATCGTCGGCGGTGATGAACGGCTGGAAATTTGCCGGTTGGAGTGCCCCGCCGTCCAGCAGGCCGCCCACCCGTTCATAGGCCGCGGCCATCACCGCGGCGGCGCCCGGTTCCTGCTTCATCATCAAACGGCCCAGATTTCCCCAGCTGGCGGTCTTTTCCGCGTCGCTACCGTCACGCAACGCCGTGTCGAGCCAGCGAAGCAAGGGCGCACGGTCGGCCTCGGCCCCCAGAATCGCATATTGGGTCAGGTCGCGGGCCGCGGCTATTTGCACGTCGGGCGCGGGGGCGGAGAGCTTCTGCACCAGGCGCGGCCACAGGAGCACGCGGGTGGCCGCACCGCCTGCCTCGGTCTTGGACGCCCAGGCCTGCATCGCCCTGAGCGCGGCCTGAGCGGCGACGGGATCGGAGCCGTCGAGGCGCGGCGCCAGGATCGGCAGCAACAACAGGCGGGCCGCGTCATCATATTCGGCGGCCCGGATAAGCAGTCCTTCGGCACGCACGGGATCGGCGGGCAACTGCTTGCCTTCGAGCAGCAGCCGCGCCGCACACGTCCAGTCGCGGCTGTCATTCCCCTCCTCGATCATCGACACCGCGCGCGCAGCGTCGTGACGCGGCGACAAGGGGTCGAGCAACGCCTCCAGCAGCATCGCCCGATGCTTCCATCCTTCGCGCCGCTCGGGACTGTCGATGAAGGCCCAAACATCGTCGCGCGCGACAAAATCGCGCTTTTCATCGGCCGACCAGGTCGGGGAATCGCCGACGCCATAATAGTCGCCGCGCACCCACATTATGCGTCGAAGCTCGGCGAGTTCGTTCAGGTCGGCGGGTTCGCCGCGCGACTGGAGGAACATGGCGAGCTGCGCGACCGTGTCGACGTCGGCGGCGGTCAGCGCCTTGCCGTCGATGACACGGCGCGTCACATTGATCGCCAGCGCCCGGTCCCGGCGGCAACCATCCTCGCCATCCCAGAGCTGCCATGCGACTTCGGACAGCGTGTCGCTATCGGCGCCCTTGGCAACCAGTAATTTGTCGAGGGTGTTGCGATGATGCGCGGCGCTCCGGCAGAGTGCAACCAGCCGCCGGTCGCGCCATTGCATCGCGCGAATTTCCTTGGGCGTGAGGTCGTGGACGGTGATGACCGTCACCGGAACGGCGGAGGCCGCGACCGGTGCGGTCAGGAGCGCATACGCCAAGCCGATCGACATCCGACCTCCCCGCCGCCCCCTGTTCGAATGGCTGGGGCGTCTCGGCTATCCTAGGCGCGCCGCCCCTGTGTCGCAAGACAGCGGCCCGGCCGCACTAGTACCACATATCGCGCACGCAGCGGCCATCGCCCGGCAAGTCCTCGAAGCTGTCGAGGCCGTCGAAATGGTCGATCGGAAGGTCGGCCACTGCCTTGGGTTCGGCGAGGCGGATGTTGACCGCCATGCGACGCCGTCCATCTTCCTCCGGTCGCAAACCGCGCCAACTCAGCAAGCAGCCGCAACTCGGGCAGAAATGGATTTCGAGCGCCGGATCGGCTTTGCCGCGGCGCGCAAAAGTCGCCGTCGGCCCTGTCATCCGAATGCGCTCATTCTCATAGTCATAGGCCCACAGCGCGCCATAGCGGCGGCACATGGTGCAATTGCAGGCCGTGATCGAACCGGGATCGCCGGTAAGCGTCCAGCCGGCATCGCCGCACAGGCAGCGGCCTTCGAGGAGGGCCTCGCCGTTGGTCAATTGACCATCCGTTCGCGCCCCTCCCAATAAGGCGCGCGCAGATCCTTGCGCAGGATCTTGCCGCTGGCGTTGCGCGGCAGCGCCTCGATCACGTCGATGCTGCGCGGCGCCTTGAACGCGGCGATGCGTTCGCGCGCCCAGGCGATGATGTCGGCCTCGTCGATACTCATGCCCGGCTTGGGCACGACGACGGCCTTCACCGTCTCGCCCCATTTCTGATCGGGAATGCCGATCACCGCGACCTCCTGCACCGCCGGATGGCCGAAGATCGCGCTCTCGACCTCGGCCGGATAGACATTCTCGCCGCCCGAGATGATCATGTCCTTCATCCGGTCGTGGATATAAAGATAGCCGTCCGTGTCGAGATAACCCGCATCGCCGGTGTGGATCCATCCGTCGGCGGTCATCGTTTTCGACGTCGCCTCGGGCAGGTTCCAATAGCCGATCATATTGTTGGACGAGCGGGTCACGACCTCGCCCACTTCGCCCACCGGCACCGCCTGCCCGTCGTCGCCGAGGATGCGGATTTCGACCCCGGGCAGCGCCTTGCCCGCCGAGCGCATGCGCTGATTGCCTTCGGGATCATGATCTTCGGGCGGCAGCATGCAGATGGTGCCCGTCGTTTCGGTCATGCCATAGGCCTGGATGAAGTCGGCGCCGAACATCTTGATGCACTGGCGCAGCAGTTCGAGCGGGATCGGTGCGGCGCCATAGAGGATATATTTGAGGCGGCTGAAATCGGTCTCGGCGCAGCGCGGGTGGAGCAGCAGCATCTGCAGCGCCGCGGGCACGATAAAGAAGCGCGTCACGCCATGATGCTCGACCGCGTCGAACACGCCGTCGGGGTTGAATTCGGCGAGGACAACGCCCGGCAGTCCCGCCGCAAGCGCCATGATGCCGAGGCCCGTGCCGCCGATATGCGCGCAGGGCATCGCGACCAGCACCGCCTCGTCATCCTCCCACTTGGTATAGGGCAGGTCGAGATCGCTGGAATTGCGGCGCAGCGCGAACAGGTTGCGGTTCGACAGCACCGCGCCCTTGGGATTGCCGGTGGTGCCCGAGGTATAAAGCTGGAGCACCGCGTCGTCGGGACCCGAGCCCTCGAAGGCCGCGCGCGGGGTCGTGGCGATCAGCGCGCGCGCTTCGCCGTCACCCACGATGCGCGGATCATGATCGAGCTTGCCGGCGAGTTGCTGCGCCACCGCCTCGAAGCCCGGGCCGGTGAACAGGATCTTTGCCCCGGTATCGTTGAGGACATAGGCCCATTCGGCGGGCGACAGGCGCCAACCGATCGGCGCCATGACGATCCCCGCGCGCGCCGCGCCGAAAAAGAGCTGGAAATAGAGGTCGCTGTTCTTGCCGATCCACGCGATGCGGTCGCCTTTTTTTAGCCCCGCGCCGATCAGCGCGCTCGCGACCTTCGCGGTCAGATCGTCCAGTTCACCATAGCTGAACTCGCGATCCTCTTCGCGCAGCGCGAGCCGGTCGGGACGGTCGGCCGCCCAATGGGTGAGGAACTCGTCAAAAGTCAGAAGGTCGGCCAGCGCTTTCATAAATCTCTCCCGGATGCCGTTCTCGGCAATTCTCAAGTCTGATAACAACGTCGCGGGCGGTTTGACAAGCCATCCGCGCGCTGCGTGTCGTCCGCCATCTTGCGGATAGTTCGCTCTCTATGCAATCCCGCACGACGTCCGGCGTTCGTCGAAGCGCGCGGTGCATTGGGCGGGCGACCATTGCATCGCGGCGCTCCCAACTTATTGCGACACTTGGGCAATCCCTCTATGGTGGATTATCAAAATAACACAGCGGCGCCATCGCCCGCACGGAGACTCATGTGACCAAGACCCGCCTGTCGATCCTGCTGCTCGCCTCGGCCTTCGCCCTTCCCGCCGCGGCGCAGACCAACGGGGACCCCGAAATCGTCGTCACCGGCCGTTCGCTCAAGGACACCGCCGACGCGCTCGCGGCATGCCTCGCGCGCAATTGCCCGCCCGACGAGGATGTCGCAGCCTCGCTCGCCCATGCCGAAAACCAGTTGCTGCAGGGCGAATACAAGGATTCGCGCACGACATTGCTCAAGTCGATCGGCCGCAACCGCAAGTTCGGGACCAAATATCCGGTCGAGGTCTCCGACCTGTTCCGCGCCAACAGCCGCGTCGCCGAACATGTCGGCGAGGCGAAGAATTTCCAGCTGTCGGTGCTCGACATGCGCAACACGCTGAAGGCCGGACTCGGCGAAAAGGACCCGCGCGTGATGGTCGCGCAGATCGAGGTCGGCGACAGCCGCGCCAAGCTGGGTTTCCCCGACGAAGCGAAACGCATCTATCAGGATGTCGAAAAGGATGCGCTGGCGGGTGGGCAGAACCGCGTCGCGATGTTCTCGCGCGTGCGCCAGGCGTTGTTGCTGCAGACCGAAGCCGAAGCCTCGGGACTCGACGCCGATTATGCCAAGGCCCGCGCGAAGCTCGACGAGATCACGGCGCAACCGCTCGCCGGGGGCGAGGATTTCGCGCTCGTCGCGACGGTCATGCGCGCGCGCATGGACCGCAAAAAGGGCGACGCCAGTTCGACCGAGGCGATCCTGAAGGATTTCGCTGCCAAGGGCGGCGCGACACGCCCGCTGCTGCTGTTCAGCGAACCGATCAAGCGCATCGACCTGACCCAGGATTATGGCAACGACCAGCCGCAGGCGAACACGCTGCAGCGGCTGACCGCGCTCAACAGCATCGCCAAATGGGCCGATGTCGGTTTCTGGATCAACGCCGACGGCCGCGTCGGCGATATCGAGGTGCTGCGCGGCGAAGGCACGAAACAGTGGTTGAAACCCGTGCTCAAGCAGATCCAGACCCGCGTCTATGCGCCGCTGCGCCGCACCGACAATGATGCGACCCCTGGCTTCTACATGATCGAGCGCTATACGCTGACCGCGCGCTGGACCGACGACGCGACGGGCACCAACATGCGCCGCCGCGAAGCGACCCCGCGCATCGAACGGCTCGATATCACCCCCGAAAATTACCAGCGACCGATCATCGACGACGACAAGACGGGTTGACCGGGTCCGATTGACGAAGAGCGCCTTTCATGAGACCCTTCGCGCACATCAGCGTGAAGGGAGAAGGTCGATGCGTCGCCTGATTTTTCTCGCCCCGCTCGCCGCGACCCTGTCGGTCGCGCCTGCGCTTGCCGCCGAAACCGACGGCCCCATCATCGTCACCGGCCAGCCGCTCGGCGAGACCGCCGCGGCGCTTGCCGCGTGCCTCGCCCGCGCCTGTCCGCCCGACCAGGACGTCGCGGCGACGCTGACACATGCCGAGAACCAGTTCCTCGCCGGCCGGTACAAGGATGCACGCTCGACGCTGTTGAAGTCGATCGACCGCAACAAGGCGCACGCCCGCGCCTTCCCGGTGCCGGTATCCGACCTCTATCGCGCCAACGGCCGCGTCGCCGAACATGTCGGCGAAGCACGCAGCTTTCAGTCGTCGGTGCTCGCGATGCGCGACACCCTGCGCGAAGGGCTCGACCGCGGTGATCCGCGGGTACTCGGCGCGCAGATCGAGGTGGGCGACAGCCGTGCCAAGCTCGGCTTCCCCGATGAGGCCGCGCGTATCTATGCCGATGTCGAAGCGCAGGCGCTGGGCCGTGGGCTGAACCGCATCGCCATATATGCGCGGCTGCGGCAGGCGGTGCTCGCACAGGTCGCGGCAGAGGACAGCAATCTATCCGCCGACCGCAAGCGCGCCCGCGCGATGCTCGGCGATATCATCGCCGATCCGCTTCCGGGCACCGACGACCTGCGGCTCGTCGCGCAGGTATCGCTGGCGCGGATGGACCGGAAAGCGGGCCGGTCGGATTCGACCAGCGCCCTGCTGCGGCAATTCGCCGTCGAGGGCGGCGCCGCGCGGCCGATCCTGATCGCGGCATCACCGATCAAGTCGCCGGGCATCGACACCATGCGCAACCCCGCCACCCAGAGCATGGCCGACAACGTCACGAGCGCCGGCTTCCTGGCCATTGCGGCTGGCGATACGTCGCGTCGGCTGGTCGCGCTCAATTCGATCGGCAAATGGGCCGACATCGGATTCTGGGTCACGCCATCGGGGAAGGTATCGGATATCGAGGTGTTGCGCTCGAGCGGCGGCACCCAGTGGCTGGCCCCCGTGGTGACGCACCTCGAAGGGCGCGTCTACGCTCCTCTCAAACCGGGAAGTGACGGCGTGAATCCGGGTTTCTACATGGTCGAGCGCTATTCGCTGACGGCGCGCTGGACCGACGATGCCACCGGCACCAACATGCGGCGCCGCGAATTCACGCCGCGCATCGAACGGCTGGACATCACGCCCGAGGATTATGCGCGCCAGCCACCCGAGGGGCAGGGAACGCCGCAGG
This sequence comes from Sphingopyxis sp. Root1497, assembly GCF_001427085.1. NCBI lineage: Bacteria > Pseudomonadati > Pseudomonadota > Alphaproteobacteria > Sphingomonadales > Sphingopyxidaceae > Sphingopyxis > Sphingopyxis sp. Root1497. The sequence goes on along the minus strand of NZ_LMGF01000003.1, from coordinate 1,694,294 downwards.
GCGCCTAGGCCCGACGGAAGAGCAGCATCAGGTTGTTCGCGGGCATCGCCCGCCGCTCGGCGAAATCCAGCCCGGCATCCGCCGCCGCCGCCCGGACCGCATCGAGGTCGCGCAGCCCCCATGCCGGGTTGCGCGCCCGCAAACTGGCATCGAAGGCGAGATTGCTTTCGGCGGTCGACACAGCGGGATCGAAATAAGGTCCGTAGAGGATCAGCGGCGCGCCGGGCGCCAGCAGCCGGCCGGCACCCGCGAACAGGCCAAGCGTCGCCGCCCATGGGCTGATATGCACCATGTTGATGCACAGGATCGCATCGGCCTTCGCAATCGGCCAGCCGGCCGCCGACGCGTCGAGCGCGAGCGGCGGCGCGATATTCACGAGGCCCGCGTCGGCGCTCCAGGCGGCGATCGAAACCAGCCCGGCCGGGTCGGGGTCGCTCGGTTGCCAGTGCAGACGGGGAAAGACGGCCGCGAAATGCACCGCATGTTCGCCCGAACCGCTCGCCACCTCCAGCGCCTTTCCGGCGGGCGGCAGCCAGTCGGCGAGCACCGCGGCGATCGCGTCGCGGTTGCGGGTCGTTGCGGGGGCGTGAAGCTTGGCCGCTTCGCCGCCGTCGCCCGGCATCCAGGGTCGCGGTGTCACTTCGCGGCTTTGGCGTGCGCCCGCGCGCGGCGCTCGCGAACGATCAGCCACAGGAACAGGCCGACGGGACCCGCCATCAGCGTCAGGAACAGGAAGGGAAATTGCATAACGCGGCCAAAGCCCTTTTGGTCGGCATCGCGCGCGATCCACATGCCGGTGAACAGATCGAAGGCGAGATAATGGATCCAGCCCATCGTCGTGCCGCCGGGGGTATCGAACAGCTTCATCACCCCGGCGAGCGAGGTCAGGTTACCGTCGGTGCCCGGCCCGCCGGGATCGATCGCCCCGCTGAGAAAACCGACGATCAGCACCGCATAGGTGATGCACAGGAGAAAGACGCCGGCATACATCACCAGCGACAGGAGGCGCGGCCCGCGCGGCGCGAAAGCGAGGACGATCCAGCCCGCAATCGCCCAGTAATTGGCCAGCAGAAACAACGTATCCCAACTCATCGATCGTCCCCTCGTTTCGCGGTGCACCCGTGCCTTGCCAGCGTCAGAGCAGTCCGCCAAGCCCGAAGAGCAGGATGCCCGCGAACAGCGCGATCAGCCCGGTCACGACGATCAACAAGGTCAGCCGCGCCGCCGAGAAGCGCCGGGTCGCGAAGAAGGCCGCGACGAATCCGAGGCCGGCGGCAATCAGGGGGGCATAGAGAAACACCCAGTCATAGCTGAATTCGCGTCGCACGCGCACGAGTTCCCATTGCTCGACCACCAGCCCGTAGAGGGTGATCGCGACAAGCCAGACCGCGACGAAGACCACCGCGAACAGCGCGCCGCCGATCAGGCATCCGGCCGGACCCGACGGGCGCGCGCTGGCGAGCGCCTCGTTCAACTGCCGCCGATCTCGCTGAGCGACGGGGTGCCGGGGGCGACGACCGGTTCGCTCCAGGTCAGGATCGGCTTGCGCGCCGCCGCCGTCTCGTCGAGCCGCGCGCGCGGCGCGAAATGCGGCGCCGATTTGAGCGCCGGATCGCCATTCTTCGCACGCAGCGCGACGCTGCGCAGCGCCCCGATGAACTGGTCGAGTACCGCCTTCGACTCGGTCTCGGTCGGCTCGATCAGCATCGCACCATGGACGACGAGCGGGAAATAGACCGTCATCGGGTGAAAGCCCTCGTCGATGATCCCCTTGGCGATGTCGAGCGTCGAGAAGCCTTCGGCGAGGCCGTTGTCGGTGAACAAAGCCTCATGCATGCACGGCCCCGAGCCACCGAACGGCGCTTCGAGCACATCGTCGAGGCTGCGTAGGATATAGTTCGCGTTGAGCACCGCATCTTCGGCGACCTGCTTGAGGCCGTCGGCGCCGTGGCTGATCATATAGGTCAGCGCGCGGGTGAACATGCCCATCTGGCCGTGGAAGGCGGTCATGCGGCCGAAGGTCTCGGGATGCTCGGCCCCGGCGCTTTCCTCCTCGACCAGTTTGAACGAGCCATCGGCGTAACGCGCGGCATAAGGGATCGGGCCGTAGGGGGCGAGCGCCTCCGACAGCACGACCGGGCCGGAGCCGGGACCACCGCCGCCGTGCGGGGTCGAGAAGGTCTTGTGCAGGTTGATGTGCATCGCATCGACGCCGAGGTCGCCCGGGCGCACCTTGCCGACGATCGCGTTAAAATTGGCGCCGTCGCAATAGACGTAGCCGCCCGCCACATGCACCGCGTCCGAGATCGCCTTCATGTCGCGTTCGAACAGGCCGCAGGTGTTGGGGTTGGTGATCATCACGCCGGCGACGTCGGGACCGAGGCGCGCTTTCAGCGCTTCGAGGTCGACGCGGCCTTCGGGTGTCGCGGGGATATCCTCGACGCTGAAGCCCGCGAAGGCGGCGGTCGCGGGGTTGGTGCCATGCGCGCTTTCGGGGACGAGCAGCACGCGCCGGTCCTCGCCGCGCGCTTCGAGCGCGGCCTTGATGCAGAGGATGCCGCAGAGTTCGCCATGCGCGCCGGCCTTGGGGGTCATCGCGACCCCGTGCATGCCGGTGAGCTTGATCAGCCACATCGCCAGTTCGTTGATCACCGCGAGCGCGCCCTGCACCGTTTCCTGCGGCTGGAGCGGGTGAATGTCGGCGAAGCCCGGCATCCGCGCGACCCGTTCGTTGAGGCGCGGGTTGTGCTTCATCGTGCAGCTTCCGAGCGGGAAGAGGCCGAGGTCGATGGCGTAATTCTGGCGCGACAGGCGCGTATAGTGGCGGACCGTCTCGCCCTCGCTGAGTCCCGGCAGGCCGATCGGCGCCGAGCGTGCGAGGCCGCCGAGGTCGAACGCCGGGGGCGCCTCGTCGAAATCGACACCGGTGGTTTCGGTCGAACCGATCTCGAAGATCAACGGCTCTTCGAGCATCAACGCGCGGTTGCCGGTGAAGGTCGTGCTGTCGTCGGCGCCGCCCGCGTTCATTTCGGGGCGCCAGCCGGATGCGTTGGGCGTGCTCATGCCAGCACCTCCTTCAGCGCCGCGGCAAAGGCAGCAATATCCTCCGCCGTGCAGGTTTCGGTAACCGCGACGACGAGCCCGTTTTCGAGGCCCGCATTGTCGGGATAGAGGCGGCCGAGCGATACGCCGCCGAGGATGTCGCGCTCAGCGAGTTGGTGAACCACCGGCCGCGCCGCGGTCGGCAACAGCAGGGTAAACTCGTTGAAGAAAGCGGTGTTGAGCACCGACACGCCCGGCACCTTCGCCAGTTCGGCGGCGGCGGCCTTGGCGCGGCCATGGTTGATCGACGCGAGCTGGCGCAGCCCCGCTTCGCCGAGCAGCGTCATGTGAATGCTGAACGCCAGCGCACAAAGCCCGCTGTTCGTGCAAATATTGCTCGTCGCCTTTTCGCGGCGGATATGCTGTTCGCGCGTCGACAGCGTCAGCACGAAACCGCGCTTGCCATTGGCGTCGACCGTCTCGCCGCACAGCCGTCCCGGCATCTGGCGGACATATTTGGCCTTGCAGGCAAACAGGCCCACGTAAGGCCCGCCGAATTGTAGGCCGACGCCGATCGACTGACCCTCGCCAACCACAATGTCGGCGCCCATTTCGCCGGGCGACTTGATCAGCCCGAGTGCGACGGGTTCGGTGACCACCGCAATCAGCAGCGCGCCCGACGCCTGGCACGCGCTCGCGAGCGCGCTCATGTCGTCGATGCGGCCGAGGATGTCGGGATATTGCACGACGACGCAGCTGACCTCCTTGTCGACCGCGGCGGCGAGCGCGGCCCAGTCGGTGCCGGGAACCAGTTCGGGGTCGCCCTCGACCAGCGCGTCGCCGGTATATTTGGCCATCGTCCGCGCGACGCTGCGGTAATGGGGGTGGACGCCGGTCGAGAAGAGCGCTTTCGACCTTTTGGTGATGCGGCGCGCCATCACGACCGCTTCCCAGCAGGCGGTCGAGCCGTCGTACATCGACGCATTGGCGACGTCGGTGCCGAGCAGGCGCGCGACCTGGCTCTGGAATTCGAACAGCATCTGCAGCGTGCCCTGCGCGATTTCGGGCTGGTACGGCGTGTAGGCGGTCAGGAATTCGCCGCGCTGGATCAGATGATCGACGCTCGCCGGGACATGGTGGCGGTACGCGCCCGCGCCAAGGAAGAAGGGTCCGTCACCCGCCGCGCGGTTGCGCCGTGCCAAGGCGCCCATATGACGCTCGACCGCGAGTTCGCTGGCGTGGTTGGGCAAATCGGCGATTGGGCCGTCGAGCCGCGCCTCGGCGGGAACGTCAACGAACAGGTCGTCGATCGTCGCAGCGCCGATGGCGGCGAGCATGGCCGAACGGTCGTCGGAGGTGAGCGGGAGGTAACGCATTGTCGATTCTCCCCCCTCCCGCTTGCGGGAGGGGTCGGGGGAGGGACTGTTCGAAGGAAGGCGCGTCCCCTGACAGGCCCTCCCCTACCCCCTCCCGCTTGCGGGAGGGGGGCTGGGATCAAAGATCGTCGCAGAAGGCCTTGTACGCGGTCGCGTTCATCAGCGCTTCGAGCTGGCTCTTGTCGCTCAGCGTCATGCGGAAGAACCAGCCTTCGCCTTCGGGGTCCGAATTCACGAGCGCGGGGTCTTCCTCGAGCTGGCCGTTCCCTTCGGTCACGGTGCCGTCGACGGGGGCGTAGACGTCGCTCGCCGCCTTCACCGATTCGACCACCGCGGCGTCGCCGCCCTGGGTAAGCTCGGCGCCGGTGTCGGGGACCTCGACGAAGACGATGTCGCCGAGCTGGCCCTGCGCGAAGTCGGTGATGCCGACGGTCGCGACATCGCCATCGACGTCGATCCATTCATGTTCTTCGGTATAATAACGCGGCATCGGTCAGCCTCCCTGTTTGCGCACATAGCGGTGTGGAATGAATGGCGTCGCGGCAACGGTGCAAGGCACGCGCTTGCCGCGGACTTCGGCGGCGACCGACGTGCCGGGGACGGCATGGTCGCGCGGAACATAACCCATGGCGATGGGCGCGCCGACACTGGGCGCGAAACCGCCCGAGGTCACGACGCCGATCTCGTCCTCGCCGTCGAACAGCTTGGCGCCCTCGCGCACCGGCAGCTTGCCGTCGACGAGCAGCCCGACGCGTTTGCGCGGGCTTCCGTCGGCATAATGGCCGAGGATGCGTGCCGCGCCGGGAAAGCCGCCTTCCTCGCGGCGGCGTTTCTGGATCGCGAAACCAAGGTCGCCCTCGATCGGATCGATGGTCGGGTCGAGGTCGTGGCCATAGAGCGGCAAGCCGGCCTCGAGGCGCAGGCTGTCGCGCGCGCCGAGGCCGATCGGCTTCACTTCGGGCTCGCCGCACAAGAGGTCGGCGACGTACTGGACCTTGTCGGCGTCGACCGAAATCTCGAACCCGTCCTCGCCGGTGTAGCCCGAACGGCTGATCCAGGCATCGACGCCGCCGATCTGGTACGGACCACCCATCATGAAGACGAGGGCGTCGAGGCCCCATTTGCCGGTGGTGTGGCGCTTCAGCGCGTCGAACGCCTTGGGACCCTGCAGCGCGAGCAGCGCGCGTTCTTCGAAATGGTTGATCGTGATCGCGTCAGGAAGCGCTTCACGCAGATGCCCGATATCCTCCCACTTCACCGCGCCGTTGACGACCATATAGATGCCCTCGGGCCAGCGGCTGAGCATCAGATCGTCGAGAATACCGCCATCCTCGGCAAGCAGCAGCGAATAACGCATCCGCCCGACCGCGAGGCTCTTCACATCGCCGGGAATCAGCGCCTCGAGCGCCTCGTCGAGCCCTTCGCCCGAAAGGTAGAGCTGGCCCATATGGCTGACGTCGAACAGCCCAGCATTTTCGCGGACCCACAGATGTTCGGCCATGATGCCGTCATACTGGATCGGCATCCAATAGCCGGCGAACTCGACCATGCGGCCGCCCTTTTCGCGGTGCCAGGCGTCGAGCGGCAGGGTTTCGGTGGCGACCTCTACGACTTCACTATCTTCTCGATCATCGCGCATATCGCGAACTCCCGTATCAAGCACGGCAAGGAGCGGCGCGGGTGCCGCCTTGTCGCCATGCCCCCTCTGTCACGGGAACCTGAGAGTTTTCCCCCATGATATCATGGGGTTACCCCTTCGGTGGCTCCAGCCTGTGGCTGGAACGCTTTCCAGAGTGTCCGTTCCGGCCTGCGCGGTCCGCTTGACCTGAGAGTTTCCGGGGCGGTTGCTCCTTCGGTGGCGAAGCACGGGTGACCCCGCCCTCGCGCTCTCCCGCGCGGCCGGTCGAATCTCTTGCGATCTTCGACAGACGCCCGAGCCTTGGCGGCGCCCCAAGGCAGAGTCAATCGGCGAGCCGCCGCATCGCGTCATTTTCATGGATGCGCACGCCGGGCTGCGCATTTCCGGCCAGCGCGACGATCGCCCGCGCGACGGTTTCGCCGGGAATCGAACGATAGCGGCGCAGCGAGCCGTGGAGCAGCGCATCGGCGAGGGGCGCCGCGGCGATCGCGATCCCCTCCCCCATCCGTTTCGGCCCGGCGCGGTCGCCCATCAACAAGCCGGGGCGCAGGATGTCGAGCCGCTCGAAACCGAGCGCGCGCAGCCCGTCCTCGGTCTCGCCCTTGGTCCTGAGATAGAAATTGCGGCTCTTCGCCGCGGCACCGACCGAGCTGACGACGATCATCTGCGTCGCCCCCGCCATGCGCGCGCCGCGCGCCGCCGCGAGGATCAGGTCGTGATCGACGGCGCGGAACGCCGCCTCCGACCCCGCCTGCCGGATCGTCGTGCCGAGGCACGAGATGAGGACGCGCGGGCGCTCGACCGCGATGATGTCGGCCCAGCGCTCGGGCGGCGCGACGAGCAGCGCATGCGCTTCGGGCAGATCGTCCATTTCGCGGCGAACGAGAACGGTCAACGACAGCGCGCCCGCGTTCGCGATCACCGCGCCGCCGACCATCCCGGTCGCGCCGATGAGTAGTGCGTCAGACATGCGCCAGCGCGGCGGGCACCTGATCGCGGCCGAAGATTTCGGCATAGCGGTCAATGGCGAAGCGGTCGGTCATGCCGGCTATATAGTCACCGATATGGCGCACTGTCGCGCATTCTTCGCCCGGCACCCGCGCCGACCAGTCGGCGCCCATCAGGCGCGGATTGTCGGCATAGGCGGCGAAGAGCCGGGCGATGATCTGGTTCGCCGCCTCGGCCGCCGCGACCTGTTCGGGGTGATGATAGAGATTGGCGTACATGAAGCGCTTGAGATCGCGCTCCTTGCGCGCCAGTTCACCCGAAAAGCCGCCGAGGGTGCGGCCGGCGGCGCGGACTTCGGCGGCGCTCGTCACGCCCGCGTCGGCGACATTGGCGCGCGTCGCAGCGATCACATCGTTGACCATGACGCCGATCTGGTCGCGGACCAGTTCGCGCAGCAAGCGGTCGCGCGGAGCGCCGGGAAAGCGATCCTCGACCGCCGCGAAATTGGCGGCGACGAACGGCTGGGCCATCAGCTGGTCGAGGCTGAGCAGCCCGGCGCGCAGCCCGTCGTCGATGTCGTGATTGTCATAGGCGATGTCGTCGGCGACCGCCGCGATCTGCGCCTCAAGACTGGCATGGCTGGAGAGGTCGAGCGGAAATTCGGCGTCGATCGCGGCGAGCGCCCAGCCGGGATATTTGACCGGGCCATTATGCTTGGCGAGGCCTTCGAGCGTTTCCCAGGTCAGGTTGAGCCCGTCGAACAACGGATAGGGGCATTCCAGGCACGCAAGCGTGCGCAGCGTGTGGCCGTTGTGGTCGAAGCCGCCATGGTCGGTCATCGCGGCCTTGAGCGCATCCTCGCCGGCATGGCCGAAGGGCGGATGGCCGATATCGTGCGCAAGGCAGAGCGCCTCGGTCAGATCCTCGTTGAGCCCCAGCGCGCGCGCGATGCCGCGGCCGATCTGCGCGACCTCGATACTGTGGGTCAGGCGGACGCGATAATGATCGAGATCGGGGGCGACGAACACCTGCGTCTTGTGGCGCAGGCGGCGGAAGGCGATCGAGTGGATGATGCGGTCGCGGTCGCGCTGGAACGCGTCGCGCGGCCCGCGCACGACGCGGCCGACCTCTTCATGGCGGCGTCCGCGACTTTGCAGCGGATCGCTGGCGCAATCAGAGACGGAGGCCATCGAGGTCCTCCCCATCGCGTAGCGTTGGGGAGGTGGCAGCGCGAAGCGCTGACGGAGGGGTAAGGACGCCGGCGTCGAAACCCCTCCACCACCGCTTCGCGGCGGTCCCCCTCCCCAACGCTTCGCGATGGGGAGGATCTATCTCGACCGCTGCCGTGCTCATCTGACCGGATCGACGTCTTGGCCCGCGTCGCTGTTGAAGAGGAAGCCGTCGCCGCCCGCCTTTTTGTAATCGGCGAGCCAGGTGTCGGCGCTCTTCTTGTCCTTGAACGGCCCGACGAGCAGGCGGCGGGTCTTGCCCCATTCGGTGGTGCCGCCCGCCTTGCCCTTGAACAGCGCCGGAGACTTTTTGGCGAATTTGCCGAAGTCGGTCGCCAGCGCCTTCGCATTGGCGCCGGTCGCGACCTGCACCCAGATGCGCGCCGGGTTCGCTTTCTTTTCAGCCGCTTCGGCCTTGGCCTTCGCATCGGCTTCCGCCTTGACCTTGGCCGCAGCGTCGTCCTTGACGCGCTTCGCCTCGGCAGCGGCATCGGCCTTGCGCTTGTCGTCGCGCAGCTTGGCGAGGGTGGCCGCGTCGACCGCTTCGCTGGCGGGCGCCATTTCCTCGGCGGGGATTTCGAGCGAACCGACGATATCGGCGAGCGAGGCGAGCGGCGCCGAGGGTGTCGGCGCGAAGGTCGGCGACGCCGCGACGGCAGAGGTCGGCGGCGGCACCGCGTCGGCCTGCGCCATCTCGACGGAAGCCGGAGCGGGAGACGCGGCGCCGGGCGCGGACGTCGCCGCGCCGGGCTGGCCGATGTCCGAGATCGAGAAGCCGGGACCGACCGGACCGCCATCGCGGATCGCGACTCCGATCGGTGCCGACGTCGTCGCGGCGGGCGGCGGACTCGCGACCGGAACCGCCTGAGCCGGGGCATCGACGCGGGCGACCGTCGCGGGAGCCGGGGCCGGTGTGGGCGTGGGCGTGGGCGTGGGCGTGGGCGTGGGCGTGGGCGCCGGACGGGCCGGCACCGGCGTGGTTCGAGCCGGCGTCGCGCTGGCAACTGCGACGCTCGGCGCCTGCCGTGGCGGCGTTGCGACGGGCGCCGGATCGGGGGCGCGGCGGACGGTTACCGGCGGCGGCGTCGCGCTGACGGGCGTCAGCGTACGGCGTGCCCGCTCGCGCTCGCTGGGGCGGCGGCGGTCGGGCCTGGACGCCGCAGGCTTGGACGTCGACGGCGCCGCTGCGGGCGGCGGCACGGCCGCGGCGACCTGCACGGGCTTGCGCGGCGGGCCGAGGTTGCCCGACGGGAAGCGGCCGAAATGCGCGGCGGCGGCCTGCTGCGCCGGGTTGAGCCGGTCCATCTGGACCAGATAAGGCAGGATATTCTGCGCCAGCTGCGGCGGCATCGTCGCGTTGACGATCTCGGTCGCCTCGCCGTTGCGGCCGTTGATCGCGAGGATCATCGCGCGCATCCGCCAGGCGCCGCGATCCTGGGTGCGGAGCTGGCCCGACAGCAGTTGTACGCCGCGGTCGGCCTCGCCGGCGATCCCCAGCGACAGCGCATAGCGGCGCAGCGTTTCATCGTTCGGTGCCAGCGACAGCGCGAGTTGATAGTCGCGCTGCGCCGCGTCCTGCTGCCCGAGCAGGTCGCGCGCAAGACCCCGGTCGGAGAGGAAAATCCGCTCGGGCGCGCCGAGCAATTGCGCCTCGCCGAAATAGTCGAGGGCGCGGGTCGGATTTTCCATATGGACCATCGCCGATCCGAGCGCGGCCTTGACCGCGCCGTCGCGCGGGTTCGCCTGTTCGGCGCGGGTCAGGAAACCGAGCGCGGCGCGATAATCCTCAAGCTCGATCGACGCGCGTCCGGCATCGAGCAGCGCGGGGCCGTCGGTGCTGTTCGCGGCGATCCGCGCCAGCGCCGACGACAGCAAGGTTCGCGCCGCGGTGCGCTTTTCCATCGCGGCGCGCGTCGCCGCGTCGGGCGGCGTGACCTGCGCCTGTGCGCCCGCGAGCGGCAGCACGCCAAGCCACAGCGCGGAGAGCGCGAGCGCATGACGCGCCGCGCGTCCCGGCCTGCCCGACTTCATCGTTCGCCGCATGGGCCAATTCATCCCGATTTCCGCGCCGCCCTGCCCTGAAGGACGGCGGCGGTATGATCGCCCCGTTACTGGTTGTTCTGGCGGTTAAGGAAGCGCGGGATATCGACCCCGTCTTCCTTGCCCTCTTCCTCACCCTCGGCCGGCGCGGCGCCGCGCGACAGGCGCGACATGCGTTCGAACAGGGTGCCGCCACCGATTGCGCGCGACGGCGCCTCGTCGGCGGCGGGTTCGGGCGCCGGAGCGGGCTGATAGGCCGGAGCCGACGCTTCGGGCTGCCCGAGGACCAGCTCATCCGCCGTGTCGTCGTAGGTCGCGGCGATGTTCGACAGTTCCATCGGCTCTTCCTCGACCACGGCCGCGGGCGGAGCGCTGTCGCCGAGCGAGAAACCCGGCGCCGGATCGGCGGCAACGGGCGGAGCCTCGACCGACGCTTCGAAGGGCGCTTCCTCGACCGGCTCTTCGACGACCGGCGCCGCGGCGGGTGCCGCGCTGCGCGCCGGAGCGAAGGAGAAGCTGCGCGTCGCGGCGGGAGCCGGTGCGGCTTCGCCGGTGCCGTCGATGCCGGTCGCGACGACCGACACGCGGATCTTGCCCTGCAGCGCTTCGTTGAAGGCGCTGCCCCAGATGATGTTGGCGTCGGGATCGACGAGTTCGCGGATGTGGTTGGCGGCTTCGTCGACTTCCATCAGGCGCATGTCCTCGCCGCCGACGATCGAGACGATGACGCCCTTGGCGCCCGCCATCGACACGCCGTCGAGCAAGGGGTTGGCGATCGCCTTTTGCGCCGCTTCGAGCGCGCGGCCGTCGCCTTCGGCTTCGCCGGTGCCCATCATCGCCTTGCCCATTTCGCGCATCACGCTGCGCACGTCGGCGAAGTCAAGGTTGATCAGGCCGGGCATGACCATCAGGTCGGTGATCCCGCGCACGCCCTGCTGCAACACTTCGTCGGCCATGGTGAAGGCTTCTTTGAAGGTCGTGTTCGGGTTGGCGACCAGGAACAGATTCTGGTTCGGAATGACGATCAGCGTGTCGACATGGTCCTGCAGCTCGGCGATGCCGGCATCGGCCGAGCGCATGCGCCGCGCGCCTTCGAACATGAAGGGCTTGGTCACCACGCCGACGGTCAGGATGCCGCGGTCGCGGGCCGCCTTGGCGATCACCGGCGCCGCACCGGTCCCGGTGCCGCCGCCCATGCCGGCCGCGATGAAGCACATATGCGCGCCGTCGAGCGCGTCCTCGACCTGCGCGATCGTTTCCTCGGCCGCCGCGCGCCCGACCTCGGGCCGCGAACCCGCGCCGAGGCCCTGGGTGATCTGCGCGCCGAGCTGGATGCGGCGTTCGGCCGGCGACGCGTTCAGCGCCTGCGCGTCGGTGTTGGCGACGATGAAATCGACCCCCTCGACCTTGGCCGCGATCATGTTGGCGATGGCATTGCCGCCGGCACCGCCGACGCCGATCACCGCGATCCGCGGCTTCAGCTCATCGACCTGCGGCGGGCCAATATTGATGCTCATCAAATAATCTCCCTGCAGCGGCGAACCCTTGCCGCTTCCTCATCGTGCGACCCACGGGCGGTGGTCCCGCCGCCCCGATATCCGTTACCGCATTGCACTATTGTGACGCCGGAATCACTCAAAAAATTAACCCTTTCGCGCAACTCGTCGCTAGAAACTGTTTTTAAGTGCAGCCATCAGGCGATTGATAATTCCGGTACTGCGCGGACGATAGACGTCCTGCGACATCATCGGCAGGTCGCGCAGGTCCACCGGGTCCGACGCGGCGTAAAGCACCAGCCCGGCGAGCGTCGCGAAAGCCGGCCCAGAATGCGCGTCGGGCAGCCCGAGCAGCCCCTTGGGGCGGCCGACCCGCGCCGCGCGACCGAGCGCGCTCTGGGTGTAGTCGGCGATGCCTTTCAGGTCGGCGCCGCCGCCGACGAGCACCACCTGACGGCCGATCGGGCCGACGAAATGCAGGTCTTTCAACGTCCTGCCGATCTCTCCCATCATCGCGTCGAGGCGCTGGCGGATCACCGTGACAAGCTGGGCGCGCGTGATGCGCGGCGATTCCGACCCGCTCGGTGCGCCGGGTTCGAGTTCGATGATCTCGTTGTTGTCGCGCGGGCTGGCCGAGGCCGAGCCGTAGAAGCTCTGCAGGCGCTGCGCCTGGCTGCGGCGGATGCCGAAGGCCGAGGCGATATCGTCGGTGATGTCGCTGGCGCCGAAGGGCAGCGACGCCATTTCGACGAGCATGCCGCCGGCATAGAGCGAAACGGTGGTCACCGACGCGCCGAGTTCGACGAGCGCGACGCCGAGGTCGCGTTCCTCGTCGGACAGACACGACAGGCCGGCGGCGATCGGCGAGGCGACCACGGCGTTGACGTCGAGATGCGCCTGGCGCACCGCCGCCTCGAGGTTCCGCACCGGGGCGCCGTCGGCCATGATGATATGGATGTCGACACCGAGCCGGTCGGCGTGGAGACCGATCGGGTTCTTGACCCCGGTGAGGCCGTCGAGTGTGTAGAGCGCGGGCTGGGCGTGGAGGATCATGCGGCCTTCGGGATCGATGCCGGCACGGCCCGCGGCGAGCAGGTCGTCGACATCCTCCTGTTCGATGCGATGGCCGCCGAGTTCGCTTTCGATCGGGGCGACGTCGCTCAAGAGGCTGCCCGCCGAGAAGGCGACCCAGACATCGTCGATGTTGAGCCCGGCGATGCGTTCGGCCTGTTCGATCGCCTCGCGCACCACATGTTCGGTCTGTTCCATGTCGGCGACATAGCCGCGCTGGACGCCGCGGCTCTCGCGCTGGCCGGTGCCGAGGACATGGAGCGCGCCGTCGGCGGTCTGGCCCGCGATCAGCGCGCACACCTTCCACGACCCGACATCGAGCGCGGTGATGATCTTCTCGATGCGCGGCGGCGCCATCGCCCTATCCTTCTTCGGCCGCGGTCGCGGCGGCCAGCGCGTCGGCGGCGGCGCGCGCGCCTTCGAGCTTCGCGGGCGCCACCTGGCCTTCGTGCGGCAAGCGTAACACAAAACGGTTGGGGTCGCGCATGTCGAAGCGCAATATACCGCGTCCGAGCAACCGGTTGGCGCCGTCCATATGCGCGAATTTGGCGAGGGCGGCTTTTGCCTCGGTCTCGCCTTCGGGCAGCGACAGCGTCTCGCCGCTGCGGAAACGCAGATCCCAGCGGCGGTTGCCGACCCAGGTCGCGCCGGCGAGCAATTCCTTGAGGCTGCTCGCTTCGGCGAGCAGGCGGTCGAGGTCCTGCGAGCGCTGGTTCGCTTTCGGCCCGATGACGAGCGGCAGGTCGGGCATCGTCGCGATGGTGACGGGTTCGAGCACGACGCCATTTTCGTCGATCAGCGACAGCCGGTTGTTGTGCTGCCAGATCGCCGCCGGGGTGCGCTCGACGATGTCGACGACGAGCGTGTCGGGCAGGCGGCGCGAGACGCGCGCATCCTTGATCCAGCCATATTTCATCAGGTCGCCGCGTACCCCTTCGAGGTCGAGCGCCGCCATCGAGCGGTCCTTCTGGGCCAGCGCGATGTCATAGACCTTGAGCCGGTCGATGCGGTCGGCGCCGACGACCTCGACCTTCTTGACCTGGAAGCCGGCGCGGCCGACCGCCTGCGCATATTCCTCCTGGACCTTTGCCGTCACGCCCGTCGCATGGGCGGCAAGACCGACCACGGCGAAGAGGCCGAGGCCGATCGTCCAGTTGGCGACCTGCTGCAGCCGCTGCGGACTGATCGGCAGCGCGTTGATCACCGCGTCGACGCGCGACGTCTTGATCGTCTTGCGCTTTTTCGGCGCGCGCGCCGGGCGGCGCGGCGCCGATGTCGGCCGCTTGATCTTCTGGCTCATAATGCTTCCCCCACGATGCGTTCGACCAGTTCCGCATAATCCATGCCGATCGCGCGTGCCTGTTCGGGCACCAGGCTGAGCGGCGTCATCCCCGGCTGGGTGTTGACCTCGAGCAGGAAGATGCCCGCGAGGCCATGTTCGTCGTCCCAGCGAAAATCGGAGCGCGAGGCGCCCTTGCAGCCGAGCAGGCGGTGCGCCTGTACGGCGAGGTCCTTCATGCGTTGCGCCACGTCATCGGGGACCTCGGCGGGGCAGACATGTTCGGTCAGCCCGTCGGTATATTTGGCGTCATAATCGTAGAAGCCCGATTTCACCCGCAATTCGGTGACCCCGAGCGCCTGATCGCCGAGCACCGCGACGGTCAACTCGCGGCCTTTGATGAAGGGTTCGGCGAGCAGGCGGTCGAACTCCTGCCAGGGCCCGACCGCGCCGCGCGCGATCGGGTTGCCGTAATTGCTGTCGTCCTTGACGATCGCGACCCCGACCGACGAGCCTTCGTTGACGGGTTTCAGGACATAGGGGCGCGGCAGCGGGTCGACGGCGAACAGGCTTTCGCTGTCGACCATCGTCCCCACGGGCATCGGGATACCGTGGGGGACGAGCGCCTGCTTGGTCAGTTCCTTGTCGATCGCAATCACCGAGGTGACGAGACCGCTGTGGGTGTATTTGAGGCCCATCAGGTCGAGCATGCCCTGCACCGTGCCGTCCTCACCGGGGACGCCGTGGAGCGCGTTGAAGACGACGTCGGGATTGGCATCGGCGAGCCGCCGCGCGACGTCGCGATCCATGTCGATACGCGTGACCCGGTGCCCGCGCGATTCCAGCGCGTCGGCGATGCCCTTGCCGCTCATCAGCGAGACTTCGCGCTCGGCGGACCAGCCGCCCATCAGGACGGCGACATGCCAGGGGCCGCGGGTCATTGCGCCGCCCCTTCATATAGCGCGGGCTGTCTCTCCATCACGATCGGATCGCAATCCGGCTCCCACGGAAACAAGCCCTGTTCTGCGCCGGGCCAGACAATCTGGAAAGCATCGTGCATCGCCGCGTCACGTTGCGCATCGTGATACCAGAGCGCCCAACCGAAATGCTCGCGGATCGCCCCCGCGTCGGTGACGTATTTGGCCACGCAGTTCCAACCCTCGATCAGGCCGGATATTCGCAAGCCGTCCTGCAGCTTCAATCCCTCCACGCATTGGCGTTGAATTTCATTGATCATAAAGTGACGCACTTCTCGTTTGACGCCAAAGACGATGACTTCGGGCTGCTCGACCGTTTCGGGGAAGCCGATCGAGTAGCTGAACTCTGGCAAGTCGCCGTCGGCGTCAAAGACATGCATGACGCTGCACCCGTAATCACGAATGTCGTCGACGACCTTTTGTTCGGACGCGTCGAGATGGCTGGTCACTTCTTCACTCCCACGCGCTGTATTTCCCATTGCAGTTCGACGCCGCTCTTCGCCTTCACGCGTCGGCGCACTTCGTCACCGAGTGCTTCGATATCGGCGCTCGTCGCGTCGCCGGTGTTGATGAGGAAATTGGTGTGCTTCTCGCTGACCTGCGCGCCGCCGACCGCGAAGCCGCGACAACCGGCTTCGTCGACGAGTTGCCAGGCCTTGTGGCCGTCGGGATTTTTGAAGGTCGAACCGCCGGTTTTCGACCGCAGCGGCTGTGACGCCTCGCGGCTTGCCGAGATGCGGTCCATTTCGGCCTGGATCGCGGCGGGTTCGCCGGGGTGGCCGCGGAAGGTCGCGCCGACGACGACCGCGCCCTCGGGGAGTTCGCTGTGGCGATAGGTGTAGCCGAGGTCGGCGAGCGGCAGCGTCCGACGCTCGCCCGAGCGCAGCACGACGTCAGCGTCGATCAATATATCCTTGACCTCGCCGCCATAGGCACCGCCGTTCATGCGCACGAAGCCGCCAACGGTGCCGGGGATCGAGCGCAGGAATTCCATGCCGGCGATGCCCGCGTCGCGCGCGGTCGAGGAAACGAGAATGCCCGAGGCGCCGCCGCCGCAGCGCAGCGTGGTTGCGTCGATGGCTTCGACCTTGGCGAAGGCCTTGCCGAGACGGACGACGACGCCGGGGAAGCCGCCGTCGCGGACGATGAGGTTCGAGCCTAGGCCAAGCGCCATGACGGGCGTTGCGGGGTCGAGGTCGCGGAGGAAATCGGAAAGATCGTCAGCGTCTTTCGGCTCGAACAGCCAGTCGGCGGGGCCGCCCGATTTGAACCATACGAGCGGGGCGAGCGGCGCCTTTTCCGTCAGCTTGCCGCGCACGACCGGGAGGGTGGCGGTCGCGGTCACGCGCGCTCCACCGCCGCGGCCAAACCCGCCGCCATCTTGGTGATGTCGCCCGCGCCGAGGCAGATGATCTTGTCGCCTGCACCGAGGTCACCCGCGACGATCGACCGGGCGATGGCGGCCGCCAGCGCATCGGCGTCGGCGACGGTTGACGCCTGGCGATGCCCGCGATCGCGCAGACCCGCCACGAGCGTGTCCGACGACACACCCTCGATCGGGCTTTCGCCGGCGGTGTAGACGGGCAGAGCCAGCACGATGTCGGCGTCGTTAAACGCCTGCTGGAAATCGTCCATATGGTCGCGAAGCCGGGTGAAACGGTGCGGCTGGACGACCGCGACGACGCGCCCTGCCCCGACACCCTCGCGCGCGGCCGAGAGCACGGCGCGGATTTCGACGGGGTGGTGGGCGTAATCGTCGATGACGGTCACCACGCCTTCACCCACCGCGATCTCGCCAACCTTGGTGAAGCGGCGCTTGACCCCGGCGAAACCGTTGAAGCCCGAGGCGACCTTCTCGTCCGACACCCCCATGTGCAGCGCCACCGCGATCGCGGCGAGCGCGTTCTGGACATTGTGGCGCCCCGACATCGGCAAATGGATGCCCTCGATCGTCCGGCTGTTGCCGTCGCGGTCGCGCACGACGACGTCGAAGCGATTGCCGTCGGCGCCGGGCGTCACGTTGGTGCCGCGCACATCGGCCTGCGCCGAGAAACCATAGGTGATAATGCGGCGGTCGCGGATGCGCGGGATGATCGCCTGCACCTCGGGATGGTCGAGGCAGAGCATCGCGGCGCCATAGAAGGGCACATTTTCGATAAACTCGACGAAGGCGTCCTTGATCGCGTCGAAGCTGCCATAATGGTCGAGATGTTCGGGGTCGATGTTGGTGACGACCGCGATCGTTCCGTCGAGGCGCAGGAAGCTGCCGTCGCTTTCGTCGGCCTCCACCACCATCCAGTCCGACGCGCCAAGCCGCGCGTTCGAGCCATAATTGTTGATGATACCGCCGTTGATCACGGTCGGGTCGATCCCGCCCGCGTCGAGCAATGCCGCGACGAGGCTGGTCGTCGTCGTCTTGCCGTGCGTCCCCGCGATGGCGACGGTCGATTTCAGCCGCATCAGCTCGGCGAGCATTTCGGCGCGGCGGACGATCGGGATGCGGCCGGCCAGGGCCGCCTCGACCTCAGGATTGCCGCGCTTGACCGCGGTCGAGGTCACGACGACCGCGACGCCGTCGACATTCGAGGCCTCATGGCCGATCGCGACCTTGATGCCACGCTTGCGCAGGCCTTCGATCACATAGCCGTCGGCGATATCGCTGCCCTGCACCTGATAGCCGAGGTTGTGCATCACCTCGGCGATGCCCGACATGCCGATGCCGCCGATGCCGATGAAGTGGATGGTGCCGATATCGGTCGCGACGCCGCGCATCAGCGGTCCCCCGAACGCGTCGCGGCGACGCCGCCCGCGACCGCCGCCGAGCGCGACGGCGCACCGACGCGGATGACATCCATCATCGGCGGCGCGGCGAGCGATTCGACGAGGTCGGCGAGGTCGCGCGTCGCGTCGGGCAGGCCGCAGCTCGCGGCGCGTGCCGCCGCTTCTTCGAGCGCGCCGGGTTCGAGCGCCATGCGCTGGATCTGCTTGGCAAGCGCCGCGGCGGTGAAATCGGGCTGGGCGAAGGACACTGCGCCGCCCGCCTCGACGAGATCGGCGACGTTGTAGGTTTGATGGTCGTCCATCGCGTGCGGATAAGGCACGAACACCGCGGGGCGACCGGCGCAGGCGAGTTCGGACACGGTCGAGGCGCCCGCGCGCGCGATCACCAGATGCGCCCAGCGCATGCGGTCGGGGATATCGGCGAAATAGGGCGCGCATTCGGCGGCAACGCCCAGCTCGGCATATTTGGCGCGCACGCCCTCTATGTCGGCCTCGCGCGCCTGCTGGACGATCTGCAACCGGTCGAGCAGCGCGCGCGGCAGCATCGCGATCGCCGCGGGGACGACTTCGCTGAGCACCGTCGCGCCGAGGCTGCCGCCGACGACGAGCAGCCGCAGGATGCCGTCTTCGGGAAGCGGCGGATAGCCTTCCTCGCGGATCGCGATGACCTCCTCGCGCACCGGGTTGCCGGTCAGGTGGCGCTTGAGCGCCAGCGCTTCGGGGAAACGATGGATGTTGCGATAGGCGACCGCGATCGCGTCGACGCGCGATGCCATCAACCGGTTGGTGCGGCCGAGCACGGCGTTCTGCTCATGGATCACGCTCGGACGCCTGGTCGCCTTGGCGGCGAGCAGGCTGGGAAGCGAGGGATAGCCGCCGAAGCCGACGACGACCGCGGGGTCGAATTCATTGATCAACTCGATGCCGAGGCGCCGCCCCTTGCGGATCGCCAGCGCCGCCTTGACCCAGCCGATCGGGCCGCCCGCGACGCGCCCGGCGGGCAGCACATGGGTTTCGAGCTCGGCGGGGGCGCCGGGAATCTTGAGGCCGCGGTCGTCGCTGACCAGCGCGACGCGGTGGCCGCGCGAAATCAGCTCGCCCGCCAGCGCATAAGCGGGAAGCATGTGGCCGCCAGTTCCCCCGGCGGCGAGAAGATAATGGCGCGTTGCGGTCATTTGCGGGCCGTCATTTTTTGTTCCAGTTTCGGGTCATCGACACCCTTGCGGCATAGGGGTTCCGCCGGGTCAGCGACAAGAGCAAACCCATGCCGATCGACAGCGCGATCATCGACGAGCCGCCGTAGCTGATGAAGGGCAAGGTCATCCCCTTCGACGGGAAAAGCTGGGTGTTCACCGCCATGTTGATGATCGCCTGTCCGCCGAACTGCGCGATCAGGCCGGCGACCGCGAGGATCAGGAAGCTGTCCTCTTCGTCGAGCAGGCGGACGAGGACGCGAACGATGATCGCGAGATAGAGGATCGCGATCGCCATGCACGCGATCATCCCGAACTCCTCGCCGATCACCGAGAAGATATAGTCGGTATGCGCCTCGGGCAGCTGGAATTTGGCGAGGCCCGCGCCGGGGCCGGTGCCGATCAGCCCGCCGGCGGTGAGCGTCGCGTGCGCCTTGTCGACCTGGAAGCTGTCGCCCTCGGCGAACAGCCAGATGTTGATGCGCTGCTGCGCCACCGGATAGAAGAAATAGGCGAGGACGATACCGGCAAGGCCGCCACCCGCGAGCATGCCCATGATCCGCATCGACAGGCCGGCGACGAGGACGAGGACGAGCCAGGTCGCGATGAAGATGATCGTCTGACCAAGGTCGGGCTGGCCCATCAGCAGCATCGCGATGATGCCGGTGAGCACGAAGCTGAGCGGCACGACGGGCAGGCTCTGGTCCTGCAACCGCAGCGACAGCACCCACGCGAGCGCGACCGCGAAGAAGGGCTTGAGAAACTCCGACGGCTGGAGGCGGAACATGCCGCTGCCGAGCCAGCGCTGCGCGCCGTTCACTTCGGTGCCGATCAGCGGCACGAGGAAGAGCAGCCCCATGAAGGTGATGGTGCCGTAGATCGCAAAACGCCGTGCCTGCTGTTTGGGCAGCATCGACACCGCGAGCATCACGGGCACGCCGACGAGCACCCACATCAGCTGGCGATAGAAATAATAGAGCGGGTCGAGGCTGGCGGTCGAGGTCGAGAGCTTCTGCGCCGCGACCGGAGAGGCGGCGGTGACGGCGACGAGGCCGACCGCGATCAGCATCGACACGAGCAGCAGCAGCACGCGGTCGATTTCCCAGAACCACAGCCCGAGCGGGGTGCGGTCGGCGCGGCTGAGCCGCGGGCCGCGCCGCTTGCTGCTGCGCGTCGTGGCGATGATCGGCCGTTCGTTGGTCGCGTCCATATTGTCGAACCCCCCGCTCATGCCCCGAATGCCTTGACGATGGCGCGAAAGCGGTCGCCGCGCTCCTCAAAACTCTTGAATTGGTCGAACGACGCGCAGGCCGGCGACAGCAACACGATGTCGCCCGGCTCGGCGACCGCCGCCGCACGCGCGACCGCGGTCGCGAGGTCGCCCGAGCGGTCGACGGGAATCGCATCGCCGATCTCGGCCGCGAAACCGTCCATCGCCTCGCCGATCAGATAGGCACGCTTGACGTGTCCGAACCAGGGACGGCAGGCCGACAACCCGTCGCCCTTGGCCTGCCCGCCGGCGATCCAGTGCAGACGCTGGTCCGGCGCCGGCGGAAAGGCCGCCAGCGCCGGTGCAGCGGAAGCCGCGTTGGTCGCCTTGCTGTCATTGTACCAGCGGACGCCAGCGACTTCGCCGACCAGTTCCATGCGATGCGGCAACGCCTTGTAGGTGGCGAGGCCGGCTTCGATCTGTTCGTCGTTCAACCCGAGCACCCGGCACACCGCGATCGCGCAGACCGCGTTCTGCGCATTGTGCGGGCCCTGCAGCGCCGGCCAGCGCATCTGGTCGACGGGGTCGACATCCTTGCCCGAGACGCGAAACAGGCGGTGATTGATCCGCCCCGCGATGATCTTCGACGGGTCGTCGTCGACCGCGACGATCGCGACCTGATCCCGGTGCTGGAGCGAGAAGAGCCGCGCCTTCGACGCGGCATAGCCCGCGAAACCGTCGTAGCGGTCGAGATGGTCGGGGGTGAGGTTGGTGAGCAGCGCGACATCGCAGGCGAGGCTGTGCGACAGGTCGATCTGGTAGCTCGACAGTTCGAGGACATAGACCCCGACGCCGTTTTCATTGGGGGCGAGCGGATCGCGGCTGAGGATCGGCAGGCCGATATTGCCGCCCATCAGCGTCGGGATGCCCGCGCTTTCGAACATATGGGTGACCAGCGCGGTAACCGTCGACTTGCCGTTGGTGCCGGTGATGCCGACGACCTTGTGCGGCGGCAGCTCCGCGCGCGCTTCGGCGAACAGCTCGACATCGCCGATCACCGGGACATGCGCCTCGCGCGCGTGGGCGGCGATCGGGTGGCGGTTGAGCGGGACGCCGGGCGACACGACGACGCCCGCGAAACCGATCAGGTCGATCTCCAGCGGATTGCCGATGTCGGCGCCGAGCGCCATCGCCTCGTCGCGCGCTTCCTCACGGTCGTCCCACGCGGTGACGCCGGCACCGCTGGCGACGAGCGCCTCGACCGTCGCGAGCCCCGAGCGCGCCAGCCCCAGCACCGCGTAGCGGCGACCGGCAAAGGCGCGGCTGGTGATCACCGGAGCTTGAGCGTCGCAAGCCCTGCCAGCGCGAGAACGATCGACACGATCCAGAAACGGATCACGACGGTCGATTCGGGCCAGCCGAGCTGTTCGAAATGATGGTGGATCGGCGCCATGCGGAAGACGCGCTTGCCGGTGCGTTTGTACCAGGCGACCTGGATGATCACCGACAGTGCCTCGACGACGAACAAGCCGCCGATGATGACGAGCACCAGTTCATGCTGGGCGGTCACCGCGATCGTCGCGAGCGCGCCGCCCAAGGCAAGGCTGCCGGTGTCGCCCATGAACACCGCCGCAGGGGGCGCGTTGAACCACAGGAAGGCGAGGCACGCGCCGATGATCGCGGCGGCGAAGATCGCCAGTTCGCCCGCGCCGGGGACGTGCGGGATGCCGAGATATTCGGCGAATTTCACGTTGCCCGACAAATAGACGATGACGAGGAAGGCGAGGCTGGCGATGATCACCGGGAAGGTCGCGAGCCCGTCGAGCCCGTCGGTCAGGTTCACCGCATTGCCGAAGCCGACGATCATCACCATCGCGAAGAGATAATAGAAGGGCCCGAGTTCGAGCACGATACCGCTGAAAAAGGGCAGATAGAGGTCGGTACCGGTGCGCGACACGATCAGGAACACCGCGACGCCCGCGATGATGAACTCGATGAGCAACCGCACGCGGCCGGGGATGCCGCGGTGGCTGGCCTTGGTCACCTTGTCGAGATCGTCGAGGAAGCCGACGACCGCGAAACCGCCGGTGACGAACAGGCAGGCCCAGACAAAACGGTTCGACAAATCCATCCAGAGCAGCGCCGAAATCATCAGCGAAATCAGGATCATCAGCCCGCCCATCGTCGGCGTGCCCTTTTTCGCGAGATGCGTCTGCGGGCCATCGTCGCGGATCGGCTGGCCCTTGCCCTGCCGCATGCGCAGCATCAGGATGAAGCGCGGGCCGATCCACAGGCCGATGATCAGCGCGGTCGCGACCGCGGCGCCCGAGCGGAAGCTCAGATAACGAATGAGGTTGAGGACCCCCGGAAAGCCAAGCCATTCCGCCAGCCAGTACAGCATCAATATTCCCCGTTGGTCAGCGCCGTCACCAGATGCGACAGGCCAACGCTGTTCGACCCCTTGACCAGCACGGCATCGCCGGCGCGGATCAAGTCTTTCAGCCGCTCTTTGGCGGCCCGATGGTCGGGCACATGCGCGAAATCGATACGCCCCTCAAGCGCTTTGGCGAGCGGCGCCATCTCTTCGCCGACGAGCAAGGCGAACTGCACGCCCGCTGCGACGAGCGGAGCCGCGAGACCTGCGTGATACGCCTCACCGCCCGGGCCGAGTTCCTTCATCGCGCCGAGAATCGCGACGCGGCGATCGGCGGATTCGCTGCCGAGCTGGTCGATCGTGGCGACCATCGAGGCGGGGTTGGCGTTGTAGCTTTCGTCGATCAGCAGGATATGGCCGCCGCCCGCAACCGGCAGGCGATGCCGCGCGCCGCGTCCGGCGAGGCCGGCCATTTCGGCAAAGGCGAGGCCTGCGGCGGGCAGGTCGCCGCCGACGGCTTTCACCGCGGCGAGCACCGCGAGCGCGTTCGACACCCAATGCGCGCCCGCCTGCGCGATGTTGAAGCAGAGCAGGGCTTCCTGAACCTGCGCGGTGACGAGCGAACCGCCCTGCCCGTCGGGCAGCCAGTCGACCGCGCGCACATCGGCGCCGGCGCCGAGGCCGAAGCTGACGACATGGGCCGCATGCTGTTCGGCCTTGGTCCGGAGGCGTGCATAATGCGGGCTGTCGAAGGGCACGATCGCGGTACCGCCGGGTTCGAGGCCTTCGAAAATTTCGCCCTTGGCGTCGGCGATCGCCGCTTCGCTGCCGAAAAATTCCATATGCGCCGGCGCGATGGTGGTGACGATGGCGACGTGCGGGCGCACCATCCGGGTCAGCGCGGCGAGTTCGCCGGCGTGGTTCATGCCCATTTCGAACACGCCATAATCGGCGGTCGAGGGCATGCGCGACAGGCTCAAGGGCACGCCGACATGGTTGTTGTAGCTTTTGACCGAGCGATGCGCCTTGCCAGGACGGAAGCGGTCGAGCGCCGCGAACAGCGCCTCTTTCGTCCCCGTCTTGCCCGCCGAGCCGGTGACCCCGATGATCCGGCCATGGCAGCGCGCGCGCGACGCGATACCCAGCGCGTTCAGCGCGAGGGCGCTGTCGGCGACGCGGACATGCGGATGGTCGATGGCGGTTTCGCAGACGATCCCTGCCGCGCCCGCGGCGATCGCCTTGTCGATGAACTTGTGGCCGTCGGTCGCCTCGCCCTTCATCGCGACGAACAGGTCGCCCTTCCCCACCTCGCGCGAATCGAAGGCGACGCCGTGCACGGTGAAGTCGGCGCTGGCGGTGCCGCCGGTCGCAGCGGCGATGGCGCGCGCGGTCCACAGCGGGTTCATGCCGCCTCCTCGCGCGCGACGGTCACATCGTCGAAGGGAATGACGCGCATCGCGTCGCCCCGGCCGACGATCTGGCCCTGTTCATGCCCCTTGCCCGCGATGCAGACGATGTCGTCGGCGCGCGCCTCGGCAATGGCGGCGGCGATGGCGGCGCGGCGGTCGCCGATGACCTGCGCCCCCGGCGCGCCGGCGGCGATGGCGGCGCGGATCGTCGCGGCATCCTCGCCGCGCGGATTGTCGTCGGTGATGATCGCGATGTCGGCCTTCGCGGCGGCGACCCGGCCCATTTCGGGGCGCTTGTCCTTGTCGCGGTCGCCACCGGCGCCGAAGACGAGAATCAGGCGGCCGGTCGCGTGCGGGCGCAGCGCGTCGAGCGCGGCCTCGATCGCGTCAGGGGTGTGGGCATAATCGACATAGACCGGCGCGCCCGTTTTGGTAATCGCGGCGCGTTCGAGGCGCCCGCGCACCGGCTGGAGCCGCGCCAGATTGCCGAGCGTCTGCGCCACGTCGCCGCCTGTCGCGATAACGAGGCCCGCCGAAACCAGCGCATTGGCGACCTGATAGGCGCCGATCAGCGGCAGCGTGACTTTCTGCACCACCGGACCCGCCGCGATCACCAGCGATTGCCCGAGTTGGGTCGGCTCGCGCGAGACGAGACGCAGGTCTTCGCCATGCTGGCCGACGGTCAGGATGCGGACGCCGCGCTGTTTTGCTTCATATTCGGCGGCCGGCGACCACATGTCGTCGTTCCAGATCACCACCGTGCCGTTCGGGTCGACGACCTCGCGGAACAGCCGCATCTTTGCGGCCATATAGGTCTCCATGTCGCCATGATAATCGAGATGATCGTGGCTGAGGTTGGTGAAGGCGGCGGCCTTCACCGGCAGGCCCTCGGTCCGATACTGGTCGAGCCCGTGGCTCGATGCCTCGAACGCCGCGTGGGTCACCCCCTCGGCAGCAAGGCCCGCCATGTTCGACAGGAAGGTGACGATATCGGGGGTGGTCAGCCCGGTGACGACGCGGTCGTCGCCGGCGGTAACGCCGAGCGTGCCGATCGAGGCGGCGTGGAACCCCGCCATGCGCCACAGCTGGCGGGTCATCTCGACGGTCGAGGTCTTGCCGTTGGTGCCGGTGACCGCGACGCAGGTCGCGGGAAATTTGTGGAAAAAGCGCGCGGCGATATGCGCGAAGGCGCGGCGCGGATTGGCGTCGGCGAT
Organism: Sphingopyxis sp. Root1497; assembly: GCF_001427085.1. Taxonomy (NCBI): domain Bacteria; kingdom Pseudomonadati; phylum Pseudomonadota; class Alphaproteobacteria; order Sphingomonadales; family Sphingopyxidaceae; genus Sphingopyxis; species Sphingopyxis sp. Root1497. The sequence continues at coordinate 1,669,016 of NZ_LMGF01000003.1, read as the reverse complement.
ATGGACCGCGCCGTCGACCCTCGCCTCGGGCCGCGCGACGATGGCGATGGCGCCCGCCTCGATCGCGGCGGCGATAAAATCCTCGCCGTTGAACTTTTCGCCGACGAAGGCGCCGAAGATCGTCCCCGGCGCAACCTTGCGATGGTCGATCGCGAGCCCGGTGACGACAGGGTCGGCGCCCGACAAAGCCTGATTTTCGATCAGCGCCGCGAGACGCATTACTCGGCTTCCCCGTTTCTCCAGAGCAGCGGGGTCAGTTCGGACACGTCGACGTCGCGGCTTTCGTCGGGGAAGACGCCGAGCATCGGACCCGCGCGCATCACGACTTTTTTGACCACAGGCGCCGCGGTCCAGCCCGCGGTGCGCTGGCCCGAACTATAGGCATTGCCCTTGGGCTGGTCGATCATCGCGATAACCACGTAACGCGGGTTATCCATCGGAAATGCCGCGGCAAAGGTCGCGACGACCGACGTCCGGTTGTATCCGCCGATGCCGGGCTTTTCGGCACTGCCGGTTTTCCCGCCGACGCGGAAGCCGGGCGCCTCGGCCTGCTTGCCGGTGCCGTCGGACACGATCAGACGGAGCAACTGGCGCATCCGCGCGCTGGTCGACGCCTTGAAGACGCGGCGGCCCTGCGGCGGCGCCTTGTCGCCCAGCTTGAGCATCGTCGCCGGGCGGTAGATGCCGCCGTTGACCAACGCGGCATAGGCGCTGGCGAGGTGCAGCGGGGTGACCGCGATCCCGTGACCATAGCCGGTGGTCATCGTGGTCAGACGGCCCCAGTTTTTGGGCCATAACGGAAACGCCCGCTCTTTCAGCTCGATGCCCGGCCGTTTGTCGAAATCGACGCTGCGGAACATCGCCTCCATCTTTTCGCGGCCCAGTTCGTCGGCGATCTGCGCGGTGACGATGTTCGAGCTGTGGATCAGCGTTTCGGGCACATTGTACCAGCGCCCGGCGGGATGGCTGTCGCGGATCCGGAAACCCGCGATGGCGAGCGGCTGGGTCGCATCGTAGCGCCGCGCCATGCTGGTCACCGTGCCGGCATCGATCGCCGCCGCAACGGTCAGCGGCTTGAAGGTCGAGCCGAGTTCGTAAAGATTATAGGTCACCGCGTTGCGGCGCGTCGCGGGGTCGCTGCCGGTCAGCTTGTTCGGGTTGAAGGTCGGGAGCGACGACATCGCCAGAACTTCGCCGGTGTGGACGTCGAGGATGATCCCCGCGCCGCCGATCGCCTCGAGGTTCGTCACCGCGCTCCCGAGTTCGCTTTCGAGCACGCCCTGCACCCGCGCGTCGATCGACAGCGCGAGCGGCTGGCCGCGCGTCGCGGCGTCGGTCAGGCGCTTGTCATAGGCGCCCTCGATCCCGGTGACGCCCTGCCCCTCGGCGTTGATGAAACCCAGCGTGTGCGCGGCGAGGCTGAGCTGCGGGTAGAGGCGTTCCTTTTCGCGCGGAAAGTCGAAACCGATTTCACCGATCGCGTTCACCGCCGCGACCTGGTCGGGCAGCGCGCGGCGGCGAATGTAGGTGGCGCGCGGGCCGGTCAGCTTGGCGAGAAATTCCTCGCGCGGGGTGTCGGGGAAGATCTTGACCAGTTCGTCGGCGAGATAGGCACGGTTGTTGAGCAGCTTCGACGGCACGACGCGGATCGAATAGCCGTCGATGGTGCGCGCCAGCGGCACGCCGTTGCGGTCGACGATGTCGGCGCGGGCCGGAACGAACGCCGCGGCGGCGCCGCGCTGCGGCGTCGTGTCGAACGCCGCGAAATAGAGCAGACGCAGCGACACAAAAAAGATCGCCGCCGTGAACAGCAGCATCAGGATCATCAGCCGCTGCTGTGCGGTGAGCAGCAGTTGCTGCCGCACCCCGGCGGTACGGACGCGTGTCGGACGGACGACCAGCGTGTTCATCGGCCCCTGGCTTCCCCTGCTTCGGCGGCGGCCGCCCGCTTGAGATCGGCGAGCGTCGATTCGGCGAGGAGCTGGTCCTCGATCATCTTCAATTGTTCGCGGCGGCGGGTCGGCGCCATGCGCGGCGGCGTGTCCGACTGGACCGCGGCAAGCTTGATCGCCGCCGGCTTCACCGCCGCGGCCGGGGCGGCGGGGGCGTCCGGCGCCGTGGCGGCGGCGGGCTTGGCCTTTTCGGGCAGCGCGACCGGCGACACCATCGCCATCAGCACCGGCGCGACGTCATTGGCGCCGCGCGCGCGCGGCAGGCGGCCGACCGAGGCAAGCTGGCGCTCGTTGGCGAGATACTGGCTCGCCGACGGCGCCGAATAGCCGAAGGTTTCGGCGTTCCATTGCTCGAGCTGGCGCATCGACGCGCGCACCGCGAGTTCGGATTCGAGGTAGCGGATATTGTCGCGGGTGCGATTGATCTGCTGGTTGATCTGCGCGAGTTCGCTGCGTGTCGCCGCTACCTTCAGCGACACCGGATAGAGCATCATCGCGAACACCAGCACGAGCAATACCAGCCCGATACCCTGCAATTTGCGCGCCGCCATCAGCATGAGATCGCCTCCTGTGTCGTCGAACCCGCGGACCATGCCGCCGCATCGGTGCGCACCGCGCTGCGCAGCGTCGCCGAACGGGCGCGGGGGTTGCGGGCTTCTTCATCCTTGCCCGGGCGCACCCGGCGCGCCGGGGGCAGGAAAGTTGCGGCCCGCGCCGGAGGGGCTAGCGCGGGCCGGTGGCGCGAACCGGCGGCATCGCCTCCGCTCCGTTCGCGCAGGAAATTCTTCACGATGCGATCCTCGGTGCTGTGGAACGACACCACTGCGAGCCGGCCGCCGGGACGCAGCAGCCGTTCGGCGGCGTCGAGCCCGGCCTTGAGCTCGTCGAGTTCGCCGTTGATGTGGATGCGGATCGCCTGAAAACTGCGCGTCGCCGGGTCCTTGGGGGCCCCGGGCGGATGGCGCAGCGCCTTGCGGATCACCGTCGCGAGTTCGCCGGTGCGGGTGAGCGGGCGCGCCGCGACGATCGCGCGCGCGACGCGGCGCGACTGGCGTTCGTCGCCATAGTGAAAGAGGACATCGGCGATCGCGCCTTCGTCGGCGCTGTTCAGCCAGTCGGCCGCGGTCTCGCCGTCCTGCGCCATCGTCATGTTCAGCGGGCCATCGTTCTGGAACGAAAAGCCGCGTTCGGCGCGGTCGAGCTGCATCGATGAGACGCCGATGTCGAAGACGATGCCGTCAACCGCCTCGATGCCGCGCTCGGCGAGCAGCCGGTCGATTTCGCCGAAGCGACCGTGGACCAGCGTCAGCCGGCCGGCGGCTTCGGCGACGAGTGCCTGGCCCTCGGCGATCGCATCGGGATCGCGGTCGCAGGCGACGACCTGAGCGCCCGCCGCGAGCAGCGCGCGGGTATAGCCGCCGGCGCCGAAGGTGGCATCGACATGGCATTCGCCGGGCGCGATCGCGAGCGCGGCGACAATCTCGTCGCGGAGCACGGGGTCATGGCGCGGATCCCTGAAGACATTGGGGGCAAGGTCGGTCATTTCCGCCCCCTCGCCTTGCTGGCTTCCCATGCGGTGGCGACGCGGCGCAGGCGCGGGTCGGCCTCTTCACAGGCGGCGAGCAGCGGCAGCCACCAGATTTCGAAGCGGCGCCCCGCACCGACGAAGGCGCAGGCGCTGCCGTCGAACGCCAGCACGTCGGGATCGTAAGGATTGTCGCGGTGCGAGAAGGTCGGCAGGAAGCGACCGCTTTCATCGAGCGTGTAGTTCTTCGTGAAGTCGAAGCGCTTCTTATATTCGGCGTCTTCGTCATAATCGCGGTCGCGGTCGCGCGCGATGTCGCGATCGCGGGCGATTTCGTCGTTGAGGCGATCGAACTGGTCCTGGCCATAAGCGACCAGACAGGGCAGCTTTTCGTGAAAGCCGACCCAGAGCACGCGCTGGCCATCCGCATTGAGGGGCACATTGTTGCGGAATTCGGAGGGGACGGCGATGCGTCCCTTGCCATCGATCGCGGCGAATTCGGTGCCGGAATAGCTGCCGGGCGTGATAACCGCCATCGATTTGCCCCCAGCCTAGCACCCCGGGCAAAACTTCCCCGATCCCGGAATCCAAAAATTCCGAATCCAGTGACTCAGGTGGAGATTGCCCCTCTCCGCTTCCTGCCTACCAAGTCTCGGTCGGGGTGGAAAGGGGTAAATTAGGGCCTGACCGGGTCAATTCACCACATTTCTAGGGCAGATCGGGGCGAAAGGAGCGCAAATGAGCGGCAATGGCCCGCGACGCGCACGCCGCAGGCCGCTGTGGATAAGCATCAAGGGACGGAAAAACGCCGGTTCCGGCGGTCAGCGGATCCAGATCGGCTCGAAATAGGTCCTGGAAGGGCCGCCCAAGGCGGAGACCAGCCATTTCATATTGTCGGACCGGCGGAGCCATAGCGCATCGGGGATCGGCGACTGCCACAGGCTTTCGTGGAGCAGGTCGGCGTCCCCGACGAGCCAGACGGTCGCCCGACCGATCGGACAGCGCGCGACGCGGCGGTCGCCCCAGGTCGCACAGCCGGCTGGCAGGCGCGTAAAGCGGCCCGCCGAATGGAGCCGGAGCTTCTGCCCCGCCGGGTCGAGGAAGACATCGACATCGCCTGCCCGCTCAGGGTCGACCGCCGCGAGCGCGATCCCCCAATGGTCGAGCAGCGGGGTCAGCAGGCTGGTCACCGGCGGATTGCGCGGATCGCCGAGCGGATAGGCGGGCGGCCAGGTCGACAGCGCATCGGCAAGGATGACGATGTCGCGCGGGCGCGCCGTCAGCGCATCAAGCCGCACCAGTTCCTCTGGCGCAAGCGCGCGTGGATGAGCGACGAGCAAGGCGTCTTCATCGCGGACATCCGCGAGACTATCGACGACACGAACGTCCAGCCTCCGGTATAATTCTGAAAGCGCCTGCGCCTCGGAAGGCCCCGCCTCCAGCATCGCCGCAAAATCGCCGCCCTGCCCGGCCCAGCGCAGCGGCAGGCCCGTTATCATGGCAACGGGCTGCGAAAGCGGCTTGGTCCATGTTGCATAGGCTGGGCCGATCAACGCCTGCCCGGCGACAAACCACAAAATCAGCGTGAGAAGCATTGCCGGCCAACGCAGCGCCGCATGCCAATTACCGGTGCGCCCGATGAGGATTGCCGCAATGCCGCATCCTACGCCACCACATAGCAAGGTGGCGACGAGTTGGAGGCCACCCATTCGTTCGGCCAGTCCATAGTGCAGCGCCAACTGCGTCATGGCCAAAATCAGCAACGCCGCCGCAAAGGTCCGGGCGCGCGCCAGCAAGCTCTCGCCCCGGATGAGCCATGCAAGGAGCAGCGCGCCCGGCATGAGCAAAGGGATTGCCAGCGCCGCGTCGACCCTTGCGAGCAGCATCTGGCCACCGCAGATCCAGGCCAGCGCCAGCGCCGGCAGGACATAGGCGGCGGACAGTCGGAGCGTCGGCGCCAGCCCGGCAAAACGCGCGCGCGTCACTGCGCCGATTTGTTCCGTGCGCGCTGCAGTTCGGGATCGGGTTCGAGGTCGGGAACCTTTGCCGTCGCAGGCGGCAAGGGTGCGGCCTTGGCCGCAGACGAGGCCGCCTTTGCGGCGTCGGCCGTCGGCGTCACCGGCTGGACGCCCAGTTCTTCGAGCGGGGCGCCGCTGCCCTTTTCGGGCGTGCCGGTCGCGGCGGGATTTGCGGTCACGGCATCGTTCGCGACCTGTTCGCGCGCCCGATCCCCTATCAGCCCGGCGAGACCGACGAGCAGCAGCACCGCCATCACCCCGGCGATGCCGATCTGCAGCCGGCGCATCGAATCATTGGGACCCAACGGTTCGGGCGATACGGGCGAGGCCCTGGGCTTTTTCATGTTCACGCCGCCAATCCTTTGCTCACCAGCCACTCGGGGTTGTAGAGCGTCGAGAGATAGCGAAACCCGCTGTCGCACAGGATGGTTGCAATGCGCTTGCTGGGGCCGAGTTGGCGCGCCAGCGCCATCGCGCCCGCGACGTTGATCCCCGACGACAGGCCGAGGCACAGCCCCTCCTCGTCGAGCAACTGGCGCACCACCGCGAGCCCCTCGGCATCCGAGATGCGAAATTGCGTGTCGATGGGCGCGCCGTCGAGGTTGGCGGTGATCCGGTTCTGGCCGATCCCCTCGGCGACGCTCGATCCTTCGGGCTTGAGTTCGCCGCACTGGTAATAATTATAGAGGCCCGCGCCGTGCGGGTCGGTCAGCGCGATGGTGATCTTCTCGTCCTTGGCTTTCAGGCCGAGCCCCGTTCCCGCGATCGTGCCCCCCGTCCCCGCGGCACAAGTGAAACCGTCGATCCGGCCGTCCATCTGCGCCCAGATTTCCTCGGCCGTGCCGAAGATGTGCGATTTGCGATTGGCGATATTGTCGAACTGGTTCGCCCAGATCGCATTGTCGGTTTCCTCGGCGATGCGGCGCGAGGTGTGGACGAAATGGCCCGGATTGGCGAAGGGCGCCGGCGGCACGAGCACCAATTCGGCACCGAGCGCGCGGATGGTGTCCATCTTCTCGGCGCTCTGATTGTCGGGCATGACGATGATCGTCCGGTACCCGAGCGCATTGGCGACGAGCGCGAGGCCGATCCCGGTGTTACCCGCCGTCCCCTCGACGATCGTGCCGCCGGGCTTCAGGCTGCCGTTCGCCTCGGCATCGCGAACTATATACAGCGCGGCGCGATCCTTCACCGATCCGCCGGGATTGGCATATTCGCATTTGCCCCAGATTTCGCAGCCAGTGGCGGCGCTGGGGCCTTTCAGAAGGACGAGCGGGGTGTTGCCGATCAGCTCGAGGCTGGTGTGCGCAATGGTCATGGCCGTTGATCTAGGGCGCCGCCCCGCGGCCCGCAAGACAGCTTCTTTTGTCCGGGCAAAGGTCGGCCTTCATCGACGGACGGCGCCGTGGTCCCGACGAACGGCGGGAACTGGCCCTTGCCTCTGTAACAATATATCATTACTGACGCCGCCACAGTCGCCAACGAAAACAGGATTTCCTCTCCATGCGCTTGCTTTGCTCCGCCGCTTCGACCCTCGCCCTGATGCTGACCGCGCCCGCCTTTGCGCAGGACACCGCACCGCAGACGGGCGACGACGATTATCACACCGACCAGCCGATCATCGTCACCGCGCCTTATGTGCGCAGCCTCGACATATTGGGCAATGTGTCGGTGATGGAGGGCGAAAAGCTGGCGCAGGATATTCGCGGCCAGATCGGCGACAGCCTGACCAGCCAGCCCGGCGTGTCGGCGAGCAGCTTCTCCCCCGGCGCCTCGCGTCCCGTGCTGCGCGGTTTTTCGGGTGAGCGCGTCAGCGTGCTCGTCGACGGCCTCGGCGCGATCGATGCGTCATCGACCTCGGCCGACCATGGCGTCAGCATCGACCCGCTGACCGCCGAACGCATCGAGATCCTGCGCGGCCCGTCGGTGCTGCTCTTTTCGAGCCAGGCGATCGGCGGCGCGGTCAACGTCTTCGACCGCCGTATCCCGCGCGGCATCCCCGAAGCGCCCTTCCACGTCGACGCCCTCGCCAGCTATGGCAGCGCCGCCGACGACAAGAGCGTCGGCGCCTCGGTCGACGTCGCCCTGACCAAACAGCTCGTCTTCCACGTCGATGGCAATTATCGCGATTCGAACGATGTCCGCGCCGGCGGGCTGATCTATGCCGAGCCTTTGCGCCAGCGCCTGCTCGGCCTCGCCGCCGATGCGACCGCCGACGGCGATGCCGATGAAGCCGCGCGGCTGACCGGCGCCGCGAACAGCCGCGGCCGCATCCCGAACAGCGCAAGCACCAGCACCAGCGCCGGCGTCGGCGCCGCCTATATCAACGACGGCGGCATGCTCGGCCTGTCGTTCGGCTATCTCGAAACCGACTATGGCATCCCGCCGCGCGCCGACCTGGGCGAGGAACCGACGATCTCGTCGCGCCAGTACCGCGTCGACCTGCGCGGCGAGGTCGAACTGGGCGACGGCCTGTTCGAGAAACTGCGCGTGCGCGGCGCCTATGGCGATTACGCCCACACCGAATTCGACGACGGCGTCCCCGGCACGACCTTCCTCAACAAGGGCATCGAGTTCCGCACCGAGCTGGCGCAGAACGACCGCGGCGGCTGGCGCGGCGCGAGCGGGTTGCAGTACAGCTTCCGCGACTTCGCCGCGATCGGCGACGAAGCCTTTTTGCCGCCCAACGAAACCACCCGCCTTGCCGCCTTCACGCTGCAGGAAAAGGAAATGGGTCCGCTGACGCTCGAGGGCGCGCTGCGGTTCGAAAAGAGCAATATCAAGGCGAGCAGCATCGGTTACGACCGGTCGTTCAACGCTTTTTCGGGTGCGGGCGGTTTCAGCTATGCCCTCGCCGACGGGATTAAGGCGAGCATCTCGGTCTCGCACAGCGAACGCGCGCCCTCGGCCGAAGAGCTGCTGTCCGACGGTCCGCACGCCGCGACCCAAACCTTCGAGCGCGGCAACCCCGATTTCGACAAGGAAACGAGTTGGGGCGGTGAAGCCTCGCTGAAGTTCAACCGCGACGGCTATTCGGTCGCGCTCACCGGCTATGCGAGCTGGTTCGACGGCTTCATCTATGAAAGCGATACCGGGCTGATCGAAGACGACCTGCCGCTGTTCCAGTTCCTGCAGGACAAGGCGCGCACCTACGGCTTCGAGTTCGAAGCGGCGGCGCCGATCGCACAGATCGCCGGTTTCAACATCGTCGGCGACGTCACCGCCGACATGACGCGCGCCAAGATCAAGGGCGCCGGCGTCGATGGAAACGTCCCGCGCATCCCGCCACTGCGCGTGCTCGGCGGGCTGGAAGCGCAGGGCGATCGGATCGACGCGCGCGCCGAGGTCGAATGGACCGACGACCAGAACCGCATCGCGACCTTCGAAACCCCGACCAAGGGCTTTACGCTGGTCAACGCGTCGCTGACCTGGCGTCCGCTGCCCGAAACGAAGAATCTGTCGCTGACGCTGGCGGCGAACAATATCTTCGACGTCGATGCGCGGCGTCACGCCAGCTTCACCAAGGATTATGTGCCGCTCGCCGGCCGCGATATCCGGATTACCGCCCGCGCGAGCTTCTAGATCCCGGGCTCGCGGGGCAAAGCCTGGTCCAGCGCCGCTGGACCAGGCTCGATCGCCGCCATCAGAACGGCAGCAGCTTGCGTTTGTTCCAGTAGATCGAGGTCGCCGCGGCGTATGCGCCGACCTTTTCCCACACCCCCGAATCGACCTTTTCGATGTCAACGCCGGTGTCGATATAGGCCTGGACGATCGACATGATCTGGTCGTCGGTCATGTCGGCCGACAGGTCCGGATTCGTGCCGCTCGGACCGAAATCGAGCGCCTTGTCGACCGGCGCGTTCGACAGGCTGTTGCGCGCAAGGTCGCCGATCAGCCATTCGCGCGAAATCCGCGCGAGGCCGTAATCGAAATAGTCGGCCTTGTTCGCCTCGTCGATTGCGTGGCGCGCGACGCAGGTGTCGGTGATCGTCGCCAATTGCTTGAACAGCGCGTCGCGCGACACATCGTCGCCGACGCCGGTCATCGCCGCCCCGATCGACGCCTTCAGCGTCGCATTGGCGTCCTTCGTCACACAGTCGAACTTGGCGCCTTCCTGCGCCATTGCGGCGCCAGGCATGGCGGTCCATGCCAGCAAGGCGCCCGCCATGATTCCCTTCAACATAGGATCGTCCCTTCCACCCGAATTTCCCTCGGCAACACAGTCCCCTAGGACAGCATGGCCATGCCGCCGTTAACATGCAACGTCTGGCCGGTGACATAGCCCGCCTCTTTCGACGCCAGATAGACCACCGCCGCGGCGATGTCGCTGCCCTCGCCCATGCGCCCCGCCGGGATGCGGGTGTTGAGCGCGTCCTTCTGCGCGTCGGGCAGCTCGGCGGTCATCGCGGTGGCGATGAAGCCCGGCGCGACGCAATTCGCTGTGACCCCGCGGCTCGCCAGTTCCTGCGCCAGCGCCTTGGTCATGCCGGTGACGCCGGCCTTCGACGCCGCATAATTGGCCTGCCCCGGATTGCCGGTGGCGCCGACGACGCTGGTGATCGAGATGATGCGCCCGAAGCGCGCCTTCATCATCGGCTTGGCCGCCGCACGCGCGAGGCGGAAATTGGCTTCGAGGTTGATGCGGATGACGTCCATCCATTCCTCGTCCTTCATCCGCATGATCAGATTGTCGCGCGTCACCCCTGCGTTGTTGACGAGAATGTCGAGCTTGCCGCCGAGCGCCTCGACCGCCGCGGGTACCAGCGCGTCGACCGCGGCGCTGTCGCCAAGGTTGCACGGCAGCGCGACATGGTCGCCGCCGAGGGTGTCGCGAAAGGCGCTCAGCTTGTCGGCATTGGACCCCGAAACCGCGAGCCGCGCGCCTTGGGCAGCGAGCGCCTGCGCAATGGCCGAACCGATCCCCCCGCTGGCACCCGTCACCAGCGCGGTCATCCCTGAAAGATCGAACATATTTCCCCTAATCTCCTTGTCAGCGACCCGGCTGGCGACGCGGAGTAAAGTCGATGCGCGCCGTTTCGCGTATCTTCCCGTCCTGCCAGCGGCCTTCGACAAGTTCATAGCCCATCAACGCGAAGATGCGACCGCCAAAAAACACCGGACGCGCGTTGCCGTACCAGTCGACGCACGAGGCGAGACAATGATCGTCGCCCTGCCCCGGGCGGGCGTCGAGCGTGCCCGCGAGCGACAGGTCGCGCGCGGCGCGGCGGAGGTAGAGGATCGACGCCGCGCTGCCGAGGAACTTCGTCCCGTCGTCGCTGCCGCGCATCACCGGCAGGCCGAGCAACCCATCGTCGCCGTTGCCGTCCGGGTCGGGGCGATAGAAAAAGGCGTGGCTGCGATTCTCGCCCTCCGCCGCGGCCGGGAAGGCATAGCGGCTCGCGAGCTTCGGCGTGCCGTCGAGCGCCACCGTCGTGAAGGTCAACGCGCCGTCGCCGCCCGAGCCGACGATAATCGCGTCGCGGCCCATGATGTCGATCCGCCCGACCTGATTACCCGGATCGAGCGGGACGACCTCGCCGCCCTTCACCGGGACGGCGTAGAGCGCGGCCTGCTCGCCGCCTTCCTTGCGCAGGTCGCGACGTATCTGGCCGCCCGCATAGAGCAACCAGTCGCCGACGAAGCGGTTCTGCCGCTCCCACCCCTCGACGCCCGGCAGCGCGCGGAAGTCGGCGGGCTTTACCTTGGCCCCGCCGTCGCCAAAGCGCGATGCCGCAAGGTGGAGCAGCGCCATGTCGCCCTTGTCATTCGCCTCGGCCTGCCACATCGCATCGCCGCCGCCCTCGTCCATGGTGAGCACATTGAGCGATCCGTCCCCCTCTTCGCGAAAGGAAAACTGGTCGAGCGGCATACCGGCGACCTCGACTGCCTGCGGTGCGCCGCCGTCCAGCGGGATGCGATAGAGCATGGCGCGATTGTCCGCCGGGTCGCTGCTCCATTCGGACCCCATGCCGGCCCAGACATAGACCGCGTTCTGCGAGACATAGAAGCTGCGTGACCAGCTGCCGAGCACGTTGGTCGCATCGCAATCCATATCGTCGCTGCCGAGGTCACAGATCATCACGCTGTGCAGCACATCGCCGGCGAGCCTGTCGTCGGCCCATGCCGGCTGCGGCATATAAATGTCGCGCGCGCCGGTGAACGGCTTGAAGGCGCCGACCTTGCCCTTCTGCCAAGTCGCAAGCGCGGGCAGGCTGTCGACGATCCCCTCATAGGTCGGCAGCGGCGCATAGAAGATCAGCCTGTCGCCGATCAGCCGCGAGGCATAGTTGCGCGACGAATAATAATCGCCCGAACGCAGATAATGGGTGTCGCGCCATTTAAGCTTGCCGTCGGCGGAGAGGTGGAAGCGGTTCACCTCGGTGCCGCTGCGCGCATAGCTATAGCCGAGCACGACGACGGTATCGTCGCTAACCAGCATCTCGTCATACCAGGCGCCGTCGGCATCGCTCTTGCCCGGAAAGACATCGACCGCCGCGATCGGTCGCATGCCGCCGCCCGAGGCGTCGATCGTGAACAGCCGCCCGCGCCGCAGCACGATCAGCAAATCGCCCTGTTTCTTGACGATGCCACCCTCGTCGACCCCGGCGGTCTGGACATTGGTGATGCCTTCGCCCGGCGCCGCTTTTGCCGCGGGTTCTTCGGGGGCGACGGCGACCGAGGGCAGCGGAACCGATTCGAGCACGGGGGCCGCCGCGGCGTCAGCGGCGGCCGGTTCGGCAACATCGAGCCGCTGGACCGCGTTTCGTTTCGCGAGGAACGCCTTCAACTCGGCCTCGCTGGCAAAGGCTCGCATGGCGCTGCCATCGCCCTCGCTTGCCGCACAGGACGCCAGCAACGCCGCACCGATTGCCGCAACCAGCGCGCGCGATCGCGGGATTCGCAGTTGGATTAAACCGTTCATCACCCTCTCCCTTGGCTTGAACCATGGGAGCAATGATACATTATCTCTTTAGTTGAGAAAAGCGATATTCGCTCACAGCGTTTTGAGCAGCGCCTCGATATCGTCCATCGAGATCACGCTCGTCACCTCGACTTCACCCGACGCGCTGCGCTTGACCATCGGGCCGAGCACCTTGCCGCCGAATTCGACGAAATGGCCCACGCCGATAGCCTCCATCGCGGCGACGCTCTCGCGCCAGCGGACGCGGCCGGTGACCTGCTGGACGAGCAGGTCGCGGATCGTGTCGGCGTCACCCACCGGGCTGGCGGTGACGTTGGCGACCACCGGAACGAGCGGCGCGGCGGGCGGATTGGCGCCGAGCGCCTCGGCCATCGCGTCGGCGGCGGGCTGCATCAGCGGGCAGTGGAAGGGCGCCGACACGGGCAGCAGCACGCCGCGCTTGATGCCATAATCCTTGACCAGCGCGACCGCGCGCTCGACCGCGCCCCTGTGGCCCGAAATCACGACCTGCGACGGGTCGTTGTCGTTGGCGACGGTGCAGATTTCGCCCTCGGCGGCGGCGTCGGCGAGCTTCTGCGCGGTGTCGATGTCGGCGCCGAGCAGCGCCGCCATCGCGCCGATGCCGACGGGCACCGCCGCCTGCATCGCCTGCCCGCGCGTCTTGAGCAGCCGCGCGGTGGTCGCGAGGTCGAAAGCGCCGGCGGCGCAGAGCGCGCTATATTCGCCGAGGCTGTGGCCCGCGACATAATCGGCCTTGGCCGACAGCGTCACGCCGCCTTCCTTTTCGAGCACCCGCAGCGTCGCGATGGCGTTCGCCATGATCGCGGGCTGGGCATTTTCGGTGAGGACCAGCTGGTCCTCGGGGCCTTCGGTCATCAGCTGGAACAGTTTCTGACCGAGCGCGTCGTCGACCTCCTGAAACACCTCGCGCGCGACCGGCGACGCGTCGGACAAGGCCTTGCCCATGCCGACCGCCTGGCTGCCCTGACCCGGAAAGATGAATGCGCGCATGACCCTGTCCTTATATCGTCGCCCCCGCGCAGGCGGGGACCGTTGGCGTTTGAACTCTAGCGGCCCCCGCCTTCGCGGGGGCGACGCAATAGGGTCAGGCGCCTATTCCCTCACCCCGCGCGATGCAAGCCGAAGGGGACGACCTTGTTGCCCGCATCATGGCCGATATCGGCGCGGCCAAGATACGGAATGTCGCAGCGCGCACACCAGTGGCGCGCGATATCCTCGGCGTCGGCGCCGAAGGGCCGGTCGTTTTCGGGGATGTCGCTGACGCGGCCGAGCCGCAGCCCGGCCAGCCCGCGCGGGCCGAGATAGCTGGCGACATGGAAGAAGGCGCGATCGAAGGCGTAGAGATATTCGCTCACCTCCTCGACCAGCAATATATGACCACCAAGGTCGGGTTCGAGCGGGGTGCCGAGCAGCATCGACAGCGTCATCAGGTTGAACGCCGCGTGGCGCGCGCCATGCTGAAGCCCCGGCTCGCACACCGCAGGATCGCGCGCGACGAGCCAGTCGAGCGCACGCAGCACCGCGGCATCGCCATCCGCGCGGCGGATATCGGCGACCATCGGGCCATGCGCGACATGGTCGAAGCCGTCGCGATAGAGCGCGCCGAGCAGATTGCCCTGGTCCGAATAGCCGAGATACGCCTTGCCGCGCGCGACGTCGGTCATCGCCGCGACCGCGTCCTCGGCGATCCGGCAGGCACCATAACCGCCGCGCGCGAACCAGATCGCGTCGATGTCGGGACGGTTCGCCATCTCGACCAGCGCCGCGAAGCGATGCCCTTCCTCGCCCGCAAAATGGCCATGCACCGCGAAACATTGCGGGTCGAAGATAAGCTCGACCTCGGGGTAGCCGAGGCTCGCCAGCGCGCGCACCGCCTCGGCATCGTCGGGCAATATGGGGGTGCTGGGGGCGACGATCCCGATGCGCATAGCGTTCGCCTCCCCTTCCCTTGCCAAGCCCTCGCCAACGCCATAACGCCCCGCCATGACCGAAAACAAATCCTATTTCTTTTGCGGCATCGGCGGGTCGGGCATGTTGCCGCTGGCGATGATCGTGGCGGCGCGCGGCGCGCAGGTTTCGGGCTCGGATCGCAGCCGCGACCAGGGGCGTTCGCCCGATAAATTCGCGTGGATCGAGGGCCAGGGCATCGCGCTGGTCCCGCAGGACGGCAGCGGCGTCGCCGCCGGCCAGACCCTCGTCGCCTCGGCGGCGGTCGAGGACAGCGTTCCCGACATCGCAGCCGCCAACAAGCTGGGCCTCCCCCGCATGACGCGCGCCGATCTCAACGCGGCGCTGTTCAACGAAGCGGCGCAAGCTGTCGGCGTCGGCGGGACCAGCGGCAAGTCGACCGTCACCGGGATGATCGGCTGGATCCTCGCGCGTGTCGGACACAAGCCGACCGTGATGAACGGCGCGGTGATGCGCAATTTCGCCAGCGACGAAACACCCTTCGCCAGCGCGCTGGTCGGCGATGCGGCCACTTATGTGAGCGAGGTCGACGAGAGCGACGGATCGATCGCCCTCTACCGCCCCGACGTCGCGGTGGTCACCAACATCAGCCTCGACCATAAGAGCCTCGACGAGTTGCACATGCTGTTCGGCGATTTCGTCGCCAAGGCGCGGATCGCGGTGGTCAATGTCGACGACCCCGAATCGCGCCCGCTGATGAGCGGCGAGAATGTCATGCGTTTCGGCTTCAGCCCGCTCGCCGGAATGCGCGGCAGCGATTTCGAGGCACTGCCCGACGGGTGCCGCTTCACCGCGCACTTCAACGTGACGCAATGCGAGGTGCGGCTGCGGATGCCGGGGCGCCACAATGCGTCCAATGCGCTGGCAGCGATGGCGGCGGCGCGCGCGCTGGGCATTTCGATCCGGGAGTCGGCAGCCGCGCTCGCCGATTTCACCGGCCTTGCCCGGCGCTATGAGGTGCTGGGACAAGCCGGCGGCGTCACCATGATCGACGATTTCGCGCATAATCCCGACAAGGTCGCCGCGACCCTCGCGGCGGTAGCCGAATTGCCGGGCCGCGCGCTGCTGTTTTTCCAGCCGCACGGCTATGGCCCGCTGCGCCAGATGGGCAAGGAACTCGCCGCCAGTTTCGCGGCCGGCATGCGCGACGGCGACAAATTGTTCGTCTGCGATCCCGTCTATTTCGGCGGCACCGTCGACCGCAGCATCGGCAGCGAGGCGCTGGTCGCCGACATCGTCGCCGGCGGCGGCGATGCGGTCCACCTGACGACGCGCGCCAATTGCGGCGCGGCGATGCTCGATGAGGCGAAAGCGGGCGACCGCATCCTCATCCTCGGCGCGCGCGACGATACGCTGACCGAGTTCGGGCGCGAATTGCTGGCGAAGCTCGCATAGTTCCTTCTCCCCTTGAGGGAGAAGGATACGAAGCCTTGCGCCGAAGGCGCTCGGCGCAGTTGGATGAGGGTTGCGCGCTAGAGGCGCGCGCGGCCCTGCGGACCGCAACCCCTCACCCAGCTTCGACTAACCGCCAAGGCGGTAAGTCTTCGCAACCCTCTCCCTCAAGGGGAGAGGGGCGGCATGCTTGATTCCCTCGCGCAAATCTGTATAGGCGCGGCCATCGGGGCGAGGCTTTGAGCCATCGCCCCGTTTGCTTTGCACCGATTCGCAAAGCGAGACGACAGCCGGAGGGGGTTCGCGATTGGCGCGGAACCAGCGATCGGCCAAATCGAAGGAAGCGCACCATGCCGTTCTACGAGCATGTTTTTATCGCGCGTCAGGACCTGAGCCAGGCTCAGGTCGACGCGCTGGCGGAAACCGTCACCAACGTCATCGGCGAATATAAGGGCGAGGTCCACAAGACCGAAACCTGGGGCCTGAAGCAGCTCGCCTACAAGATCCAGAAGAACCGCAAGGGTCATTATGTGATGTTGTCGGCCGAAGTGTCGGGCGAAGCCGTTGCCGAGATCGAGCGTCAGGCTGCGATCAACGAAGATATCATTCGCTGGATGACCATCAAGGTCGACGAACTCGAAAAGGGTCCCTCGGTCATGATGCGCAAGCAGGAACGTCGGGGCGGCCGTGGCGGCCGTGACCGCGACGGCGAAGAATAAGGAACAAAGACATGGCACGACCCTTTTTCCGCCGCCGCAAGACCTGCCCCTTCACCGCGAAGGACGCACCGGTCATCGATTACAAGGACGTCCGCCTGCTCCAGGGTTACCTGTCGGAGCGTGGCAAGATCGTCCCGTCGCGCATCACCGCGGTGTCCACCAAGAAGCAGCGTGAGCTGGCGAAGGCGATCAAGCGCTCGCGCCACATCGGCCTGCTCCCCTATATCGTTAAGTAAGGAGGGCTGGTCCGATGGAAATCATCCTGCTCGAACGTATCGAAAAGCTTGGCGGTATCGGCGATGTCGTCACCGTCAAGAACGGCTTTGCCCGCAATTACCTGTTGCCCAACAACAAGGCGCTGCGCGCGAACGACACCAACCGCAAGCTGTTCGAAGCCAACCGCGGCAAGATCGAGGCTGACAACGCCGAACGTCGTGGCGAGGCCGAAGGCCGCGCCAAGGATTTCGACGGCAAGCAGATCGTCCTGATCCGCCAGGCGTCGAACACCGGCCAGCTCTATGGTTCGGTTTCGGTGCGCGACATCGTCGATGCGCTGGCCGAAGACGGCATCACCGGCATCGGCAAGTCGATGGTCGAACTCGAACGCCCGATCAAGGCGCTCGGCCTGGTCGACGTCAAGGTCAAGCTGCACCCCGAGGTCGTCGTGACCGTCGGCGTAAACGTCGCGCGCTCGCCCGACGAAGCCGAAATGCAGAAGCAGGGCATCGACGTCATCGCCGCGATGTTCGAGGAAGAACAGGCCGAGGCTGCTGCCACGGCGCTGGAACCCGACAGCGAAGACGAGTTCGAAGAAGGCACGCCGCCTTCGGAAACCGCCGTCGAAGCGGTTGCGGACGACGCCGAAGAAGCCTGAGCTTTTTCAGCCTAAGCCATTTGAGAGGGCCGCGTTTCCGAAAGGGAACGCGGCCCTTTCTCGTTTCGGACGTTAGCGGAAAAGCCGCCCCCCAAATCCCGTTCGTGTCGAGCGAAGTCGAGACACCCATTGGTAGCGCGCGCCTTCGGGGTGTCTCGACTTCGCTCGACACGAACGGAAATGAGAGGATGGCCTGAAACCCACCCCAAAGCCGAAGCGCCGGGCTGGCCAATCCCCCTCGCCTTTCCTATGGCCGCAACTGATGGCAGACGATCCCTTCCAGCATCGCTTCGCCGGTGACGCGAGCCTGTTGCCGCATATGGCGGACCTTGCGAACGATCGCGTCCTGATCGCGCTGCTGACCGAGGCCGATTATCGCGCCGCGAGCTTCCTCGACCAGCGGCTGCTCACCGACCGGATCGGGCGCGAATGGATGGCGTGGGATGCGCTGCCCGACCTTGGCCCGGCGGCACCGCGCCCGCACCATATCTTCCACATCGGCCATGTCGGCTCGACCCTGGTCTCGCGGCTGCTCGCCGAGACGGCCGACGTCCTGCCGCTGCGCGAGCCGATGCTGCTGCGCACGCTGGCGCAGGTCGCCGAGCGCATCGATCGGCCGGAGTCGGTCTGGTCGCCCGATCTGTATCGCCAGCGGCTTGCGCAGGTGTCGGGCTGGTTCGGCCGCGGTTTCGCCGCCGGACAGGTCGCGATGGTCAAGGCGTCGAGCGTCATCACCGCGATCGCCGACGACCTGACCGGCGCCGACGGCCGCGCGCTGTTTCTCTACGCCCCGGTCGCGCGCTACATCGAAACCATTCTGGCGGGCGAGGCGTCGCTTGCCGAAACACTGGCGCAAGCGCCCGCCCGCATGGCGCGGCTCGCGGCGCTGTTGCCCGACCTGCCCTTCGCGCTCTGGCAGCTGCCCCCGGTCACCCGCGTCGCGATGAGCTGGCTTTGCGAAATGGCAACCGCAGCCCGCACCCTGCCCGCCGCCGATCCGCGCCACCTGTGGGTCGATTTCGAGGCGATGCTCGCCGATCCCGCCGCCAGCCTGACCGCACAGGCGCGGCATTTCGGCCTCGCCCCCGACGCGGCGCGGATCGAGACCGCGCTCGCCGGGCCGATCATGCGCCAATATTCGAAGGCGCCCGAGCATGGCTACAGCCCCGACCTGCGGCGGCAATTGCAGGCGCAGGCCGCCGCCGAGCACGCTCCGGCGATCGCCGAGGCCATCGCCTGGGTTGAAGCGCTCGCCGCACGCGATAAGACAGTCGGCGACCTGCCGATCCACGGCGGATAGGAACGACGATGTTCAAGCTTGTCCAGTTGCTCGACGATGCGGAAGTGCGCGCGCTGCGCGACATCGCCGCGGCCGGCCAGTTCGTCGACGGCAAGATCAGCAACCCGCATTCGACGATCAAGAACAACCTCCAGCTCCACGATGCGCAGGCCTATGAACGCTCGTCGAAGATCCTGCTCGACGCGATGGTGCGCAATCCCGATTTCATGGAGTTCAGCTTTCCCGCGCGGATCGCGCCGCCGCTGCTGACGCGCTACACCCCGGGCATGCATTACGGGCTGCACCCCGATGCCGCCTATATCCCGCTGCCCGATGGCCAGCTGCGCACCGACGTCAGCTGCACGGTGTTCCTGGGCGATCCCGCCGATTATGACGGCGGCGCGCTGCACGTGCAGCTCGGCAATGCCGACCTGCGCTTCAAGGAAGCACCCGGGGTCGCGATCGTCTATCCCTCGCACACGCTGCACGAGGTCGAGCCGGTGACCCGCGGCGAACGGCTGGTCGCGATCACCTTCATCCAGAGCCTGATCCCCGACGTCGCGCACCGCAATCTGATGTACGAACTCAACGAGGTCGCAGCGCTCGAGGGCGGCAAGATGGATCCCGAAAATTATACGCGGCTGCAGGCGGTGCAATATCAGCTCCTGCGGATGTGGCGGCGCTAGGGCCGGTGAGTGGCCACGAAGAAACCCGCTACGAAGCCCGGCTCAACCACAGCGCGGTCACCCGCTTCCTCCATTCGGTCCGCTACAAGAACCTGCTCGGCGTCGTCGAAGCGCTATCGGGTTTCCGCGGCGGCAAGCCGATCCGAATCCTCGACATCGGCTGCGGCAGCGCGCGCGCCTTCGGCCTGCTCGATCCCCGGTTCGCCATCGACTATGTCGGTGTCGAAATGCGTCAGAAGCTATGCGCAGTCGCCCGCGACCGTTTCGGCGACCGCCCCAATTTTCGGGCCGTGCGGAACATCATCGGCAACCGGCTCGACCTGATCGACCAGGTCGACCTGGTCATCGCGCTCGAAACCCTCGAACATATTCCCGCAGACCAGGTCGCGGTGCTGGTCGAGCATATCGGTCGCGCCGAGATCGACGGATTCTATTGCACCGTGCCGAACGAGATCGGCCCCGCCATCGCGGTCAAGAACCTGGGGTCGGCGATGATCGGATATCGGCGGCACCGCGAATATAGCTGGCAGGACACCTTCCACTCGGCGACCTACCGCCTCGACAAGGTCGCGCCGCACCGGACCGGACACAAGGGCTTCGACTGGCGCGCGCTGCAACGGGTGATCGCGGCGCATCTCGACATCCAGGCGGTGCACCGTTCGCCCTATGGCTGGGTCCCCCGCGCGGTATCGCCCAGCATCGGTTTTTATTGCACCCCGCGGGCCATGGATTGATACCCTAGAGGCTATTATGTGCGTTTCTGCGGCAGGAGTTCACAACCAACGATGTGCCCCTCTAAAATATAGCCCTTCACGTTGATTGATCATCATCTTACCAATAGCCCAACGCGCTGACGCCCTTCCTGCTTCAGAACTTAATATGAAATAGTAGTCTATCAGTTTTTCTAGATCATCTTTCCTAAGATAAGGCAGGAATCTCCAACTAAAATCATCACTATTGTACGGAAATATTGGAAAAACTCCCAAACTCTGAGCATATTCTTTGATTACCTCATCGTCAAATGAGCCATCAGATTGCAAGACGTGAAAAACGGCTTGCCCAAGAATGATAGTCGTAGCCGACTCTCGGCTATAGAAATCACCACGGTCCTTTGGACTCAAAGAACGCCTCAAAGTTCTCTTCGCATATATTCGATCAAAGGCACCCGTTTTTCGTCCAAGAAAAATATAGAAGAATCTCGGAATATCTAAATCCTGTCCGAATTTTTTCCTAGTTTCGTCATCTATTGATTTATTATCTTCATAAAGTTCGTCAATATTCATCGAAGTTAGAAGCGACCATCTAGCCAAATTATACGCATTAAGATCATTTATATTCCACACCCCTGAGTACAAATTTAGGATATCATCCTTCGCATTTTCGACGATCCCGCTCATCCATCCGGAATTGCAAACTCGACACACTCCAGATATCTTAATTTGACCTATTACCTGCTGAGGATAGCGCGTGCTGTCGTCATCGACGATTTCCTCCGACGACATCAATTTTTCTACGTTAAGGAAATTTAACTGCCGCTGAGTTGATTTCACATTCAACTCGCTGATACTCCTAAGGAGCGTTTCAGCTATGACATGCTCTCCCGACAAATTATTTTGTCGGCCGCAGTAGATGCATGATTTCCGCCGAGGATCGCTCATCGCTGCACGGCAACGTTCAACACTTGCGAGTCCTTAATAGCCCATCAGGCTGAGCACTTCCTTGCGGCTGCGTTCATCCTCGAGGAAGCAGCCGAGCAGCCGGCTGGTCACCATGCCGACGCCCGGGGTGCGCACGCCGCGTCCGGTCATGCAGCCATGCTGGGCGTCGATGACGACCGCGACGCCATGCGGCTGGAGATTGTCCCAGATGCATTTCGCGACCTCGGCGGTCAGCCGCTCCTGCACCTGCAGGCGGCGCGCGTAACCGTTGAGCACGCGCGCCAGTTTCGAGATGCCGACGACGCGGTCCTTGGGCAGATAGGCGATCGACGCCTTGCCGGTGATCGGCGCCATATGATGTTCGCAGTGCGACTGGAACGGGATGTCGCGCAGCAGGACGATCTCGTCGTACCCGCCGACCTCTTCGAAGGTGCGCGACAGGTGGATCGCCGGGTCCTCGGCATAGCCCTGGCAATATTCGAGCCAGGCGCGCGCGACACGTTTCGGCGTGTCGAGCAGGCCCTCGCGCGACACGTCGTCGCCGGCCCATGTGATCAGTGTGCGGACCGCATCGAGGACCGCGTCGGGCACCACCGGCCTGCCGTCCGGTCCCACTTCCACCTTCGTCATCCGCCCGCCTTCACTGTTGCTATCATGTCGCACATTTCGGGACGAAAGCGCCGCGAAGCAAGCCCCGCGCGACAATAATTTGCTCCAGCGGGCAAAGCTTACGTTGCGGAATCGGAGCTTTTTTATCGTCTCGCGTAATAATATTCCAGCAGGTGAATCTGGTTCAACAAGTCACTTGACGCTTTCGTCAACTGGGCGCAGTTTTATGAGGTTACAGAGCCTGCTCAAGCAGGCCGTGATCGGAGAGCCGGCGTTATTCCCCGAGCGCCGGGGGGAGAGGACGATGCCCAGCACGGCTGGCTACAATATATCGCGCACGCGCTCGCGCCGGACCGGTGAGGTTCGGCGCTCGTAGTCACACGTCTGGACACATCCCCTCCCAATTGAGTGATGCAATTGGGCGATCCGCGACGCGGATCGAAAAAGGGAGGCTATATATGAAGTTCAAGGCACTGATCGGCACCTCGATCCTTGCGATGTCGGTGGCGAGCCCGGCGTTCGCGCAAAACGCGGCGGACGAGACCGAACGCGACGCATTCGGCGGCGAAATCGTCGTGACCGCGCAGCGCCAGTCCGAACGCCTGCAGGATGTTCCCATCGCGGTCAGCGCCTTTTCGACCGAAGCGCTCGAGGCGCAGCAGATCAAGACGCCATCGGATCTTCAGCTGACGCTGCCCAACGTCACCTTCACCAAGACCAACTTCACCGGCGCGAGCTTCACCATCCGCGGCATCGGCGACCTTTGCGTCGGCACGACCTGCGACAGCGCGACCGCGATCCACCTGAACGGCGACCCGCTCTTCTCGACCCGCCTGTTCGAAACCGAATTCTTCGACCTCGAACGCATCGAAGTGCTGCGCGGGCCGCAGGGCACGCTGTTCGGCCGCAACGCGACCTCGGGCGTGGTCAACGTCATCACCGCCAAGCCGAAGCTCGGCGCGTTCGAAGCCGCCGCCGAAGCCGAGTACGGCAATTATGACTCGATGAAGGGCAAAGCGATGGTGAATATTCCCATCGGCGACACCCTGGCCCTGCGCGTCGCGGGCATCTACCTCAATCGCGACGGCTATACCAAGAACACGTTCCTCAATACCCGCATCGACGACCGTGACCTGTATTCGGTGCGCGGTTCGATCCGCTGGGAGCCGACCCCGGATACCACGGTCGATTTCCTCGCCTCCTATTTCCACGAACGCGACAAGCGCACCCGCATCCAGAAACAACAGTGCCAGCGCGACCCGACCGGCATCCTCGGCTGTCTGAACACCCGCCGCGACAATTCGCCGTTCAACGGCAATGCGACCTTTACCGCCGCGCTGACGTCGAGGGAATTCCTCGCGACCCAGGGTATCCCGACGGCGTTCGCACTCGGCAGCCTCTATGGCCCCGACGTCTATGCCAACACGACGATCCCCGCCGATTCGCGTACCGTGAACACCGCCTTCACCCCGCAATATTTCACCAGCGAACTGACGCTGCAGGGCGAGATCGAGCATAATTTCGGGCCGGTCTCGCTGCAGGTTTCGGGCCAGTACCAAAAGGTCAAGCTCGACTCGATGCAGGACTATAACAGCAACGTCGGCAATCGGGCCCTGTATGCGGGCGGCCTGAACACGCTGGCCTTCTTTGCCGCCAATGGCATCCCGACCGGTCTGCCGGCGCCCTTTCCCGCCTTTGTTCCCGGTTCGGCCGCCTATTTCGCGCCGGTCGCCGCCGCGATCATTCCGCAGGGTCCGAACGGCCCGCTCTGCACCTCGCTGCCCGAGGAAACCGGCTTCGGCTCGTTCGGCGGCAACAAGATCTGCGACGCGACGTCGCTGCAGTTCGACCGGTCGAACCAGTATAACAGCAGCTGGTCGACGGAAGCCATTCTCAGCAGCGATCTCGACGGGCCGTTCAACTTCCTCGTCGGCGGCATCTATGCCGATTATCACCTGACCGAGAACAGCTATTATGTGAACGCCTTCCCGATCGACTATCTGACCGGCGTTCTCGGCGCGTTCAACTCGTTCGCCAACGGCCTGCCGCCGTCGTTCCTCGCGACGCCTTTCTTCCGCAACAACACCGACGATTTGAAGATCAAATCCTATGGCATCTTCGGCGAGGCTTATTTCGAGTTCAACGACCGGCTGAAACTGACCGCGGGTCTGCGCTACAACAACGACAAGAAGGCGGTGACGGCGCGCTC
Organism: Sphingopyxis sp. Root1497; assembly: GCF_001427085.1. Classification (NCBI taxonomy): domain Bacteria; kingdom Pseudomonadati; phylum Pseudomonadota; class Alphaproteobacteria; order Sphingomonadales; family Sphingopyxidaceae; genus Sphingopyxis; species Sphingopyxis sp. Root1497. The sequence continues at coordinate 1,645,184 of NZ_LMGF01000003.1, read as the reverse complement.
GACCCTCGCCAGCTTCCTGACGCCGTTCGGCCAGACCGGCGATGTGTTCGGTTCGCCCTTCGTCGGTTCGTTCGACGCCGATCCCGGCACGCCGGGCAACCAGATCATCCAGGCGCGCAGCGTGAAGTTCAACAAGCTGACCGGACGCGCGGTCCTCGACTTCAAGGTCACCGAGGACAATCTGATCTACGCCTCCTATTCGCGGGGCTATAAATCGGGTGGCATCAACCCGCCGCTGCAGCCGATCTTCGCGGTGCCCGAAAGCTTCAGGCCCGAGCAGGTCGACGCGTTCGAAATCGGTTCGAAGAACACCTTCGGCAACGGCGCGCTGCAGCTGAACCTCACCGCCTTCTACTACAAGTACAAGGATCTTCAGCTCAGCAAGATCGTCGCCCGTACCGCGGTCAACGACAATATCAACGCCAATATCTGGGGCTTCGAGGCCGAAGGCATCGTCCGTCCCGATCCGAACCTCGTCATCAACCTGGGCTTCAGCTATCTGAACACCAAAGTGTCTGGCGACGAGTTCAGCAGCAACCCGCGTGACTTTGGCGGCGGCCGTGCCGATGCGGTGATCGTCAAAGACATCACCAATGCCGCGAACTGCGCCGTCGCGTCCACATCGGGGAATGTCGCGGGAATCAATGCGTTCGTGAATCAGGTGAACAATCTGATCAACACCAACCCGGACATCAATCCCGATCCGGCGGTTACCACGCGCGTCATCCCCGGCATCCAGCCCGGCGCCGGATTGCGCGGAACAACGCCCTTCCCGTCCGACGGTGGCATTGCCTCGACCGGCGCATTCGGCATTTGCGGTGTTCTGAGCGCCGCAGCACAGGGCGCCTTCGCTCCGCTGGGTCTCAACCCTGCGAACTTCGGCGGTGTCGAATATTTCTCGGCCGGCATCCCCGTCAACCTCAAGGGCAACAAGTTGCCGCAGGCGCCGAACTATAAATTCTCGGCGGGCGTCCAGTACACCATCAACTTCGGGGACGGCATGTCGCTCGTTCCGCGCGTCGACCTCGCCTACACCGGCGACAGCTATGGCAGCATCTTCAACGGCAGCGTGAACAAGATCAAAGGCTATGCCCAGGTCAACGCCCAGATGCAGCTGAACGGTACCGACGACAAATGGTATGTGAAGGGGTTCATCCAGAACCTGTTCAACTCGTCGAGCGTCACGGGCCTGTACATCACCGACCAGTCGTCGGGTAACTACACCAACATCTTCACCCTCGAACCGCGCCGCTACGGCATCGCGGCGGGCGTGAAGTTCTAAAGCTCGACGGCGGCAACGCCCACAAGAAAACCCGGCCTCTCGGCGGAGAGGCCGGGTTTTTCTATGCCCGAAATCCGGGGACCCGATAGCGGGGAGCAGGCGTGCCGTCCCTCGCTATCCCGATCCTCAGAATTTGAAGCGAACGACACCGCCATAGGTGCGCGGCTGGTTCGGATAGCCCGAAACGCTGCCCGACTGCGCAACCGCGGGGAAGATCGTCGTCAGATAGGTCGCGTTGGTGAGGTTGCGGCCCCACACGCCGACTTCGACGCCATTGGTCAGCGCGACGGTGAACGACGCGTTGAGCTGGTTGACTTCGCGCTTCAGATTCTGCGCGACGCTGGCCGGGAAACCGGTCAGGCCCTCGACGATCTGCACCGGGCTCTCATAATGATAGTCGACGTGCAGGATCGCGCGCGTACCGCCCGCGAATTCATGCGTGTAGGTACCGCCAGCCGACACCGTCAGCGCCGGGATGCCCGCGGGCGTGCTGCCCGAGATATCGCCGAACGCCGAATTGATGAAGCTGTCGTACTTCGGATCGAGATAGGTGAGCGCCATCGTCAGGTTCAGGCCCTCGACCGGGCGGACCGAGCCGTCGAACTCGACGCCGAAGGTCGACTGCTTGCCCGCATTGGCGAGCGCGAAGCCGGTCCCGGTGAAGATGTTCGACTGGAAGCCCTTGATCGACTGCTTGAACACCGCGAGGTTCAGCGACGCGACCGACCAGTTGGCCTTGAGGCCCGCTTCATAAACGGTCGATTCTTCCGGCGCCGCGAAACGCGAACCCGAGGTGAGGTTCACCGTGCCCAGACCGCCGCTGATGATCGCCGGCAGGTCGCTGGCGAGCGGGCGGCTGTCGCGCGACAGATTGACCGAGCTCGCCTTGAAGCCCGTCGCATAGGTCGCATAGAGGTTGACCGTGTCGGTCAGCTCGTACGACGCGCGGACGCTGTAGGCGAGATCGCTGTCGTTGGTCTTACCGGGTTCGACCGCGTTGGGCAGGTTCAGGAACGGCGGCAGGAACTGGAACGCCTTCAACCCGTTGAGCGGGTTCGCCGCCGGGTTGTTCTGATTGGCGTTGGCGTTGGCCTGCGCACCGGCCGAGAAGGCCGCGAAGGCGCCGGGGTTGGTGCCGGCGAACGCACCGATTTCGGCGGCCGTGGCCGGACGACCAAGGCCAAGACCCTGGGGACCGCCGACGAGCTGCGCAAGACCACCCTGGAACAGCAACGTGTTGCGGAACGGCGCATAGGCCGCGCCGTCGAGATTGATGCCCGAGAAGACATCGCTGCTGACCACGTCGGTCGCGAAGCGCTTCTTGTCCTTGGTGTAGTTGGCGCCGACGGTGAGGGTCAGGCGATCGGTGACGTCGAAATCGACCGTGCCGAAGATCGACATGGCTTCATTCTTCAGGCGATAGGCTTCGTCGAGCCCGGTGCCGGTCTTGAAGAAGGTCCCGGCATATTTCGCCGGATTGCCTTCGAGCGCGCCGAGCGTGCCCTCGAGAAGCGCGACGTTGAGCGCGTTGCCGCTCGCCGCGCGGATCAGCGCATCGCCATAGGGACGGAACTGGGTGCCGAACTTGATCGCGCTCTGCTGGTCGATCTTCTCGTTGAAATAATAGCCGCCGAGCAGGAAGTTGAGCGGGCCGTCGAAATCGGACGCGACGCGGAATTCCTGCGTGAAGGTGTCGATGTCGACATAATCGCTCTTCTCACCGATCAGGTCGGCGCCGGTGAAGTCCGAATCCTGGTTGGTGTCGGCGCGAACCTGGCGATAGGCGGTGATCGAAGTCAGCGCGAGATTGCCGAGATCGTAATCGATCTGCGCCGAACCGCCGTAGTTCTTGATTTTGTTCGACGACAGGAAGTTGTTGTACACATTGTACGAGAAGGGATTGTTCGCGTCGACGCTGGGGCCGCCCGCCAGGGCGTTGGTGATCGCGACGGTCGGGCCGGCGATGACGTTGCCGGCGATGCAGCAATTTTCGTCGATCTTGTCATAGTCGCCGATCAGGCGGATCGACAGCGCGTCGGTCGGTTCGAACAACAGCTGGCCGCGCACGCCGTAACGGTTGCGGTCGTTGACGTCGGTGCCGAGCTTCAGGTCCTGGGCATAGCCGTCGCGGCGGTTGTAGTTGCCGCCGATCGAGAAGGCGATCGTGTCGCTGATCGGGCCGGTGACATTGCCCTTCACGGTGATGGCGTCGTAATTGCCATAGGTGGCTTCGGCGCTGCCGCCGAACTTGAACTGCGGCTTTTGCGTCACGATGCTGATGACGCCCGCCGAGGCGTTCTTGCCGAACAGGGTCGACTGCGGACCGCGCAGCACTTCGATGCGCTCGACGGCGGGAAGGTCGCCGATCTGAGCGGCCGAGCGCGAGCGATAGACGCCGTCGATGAAGACGCCGACCGACGGTTCGATCCCGGCATTGTTCGCGCCGTTGCCGAAGCCGCGGATGATGAAGTTGGTGTTCGCGCTCGACTGGAGCTGCGACACGCGCAGGCTCGGCACCGCCGACTGCAGGTCGATGAGGTCGCGGATCTGCGAACGCTCGAGGTCGGCGGCCGAGGTCACCGAAACGGCGACGGGCGTGTCCTGCAGCGTCTGCGACCGCTTGGTCGCGGTGACGATGATCTCGTTGCCATAATCGACGGTTTCGGTCGTCGTATCGGCGGCCGGGGCGGCGTCCTGGGCAAAGGCGAAGGCGGGGGTGGTTGCGGCGCACAGCATGGTGGCGCCCAACAAGATGTTGCGCAAGGTCATGAGGTTTCTCTCTCCAACCCGCCGGAACGCGGCCCATGGGCCAAAGGAGGGGATGCTCCAGCAGGAACTGGCGGCTCTAGCCGCCCGGTTCGCCGCGTCAACGGGGCGGCGTTATCACATGACTGATTTTCCGGGGTTAAGTGACCAAAAAGCAACAGTTTGCACTGCACCATGACGGGTCAAGTCACGCCATGGCATCGCCGCAATAGGCCATGTCTTAACCTTGCCCCTTTAGGGTGACGCTACTGCGAGCGAGGAGATCATGATGCAAGCAACACATAGGAGCATGACCCCCGGGATCGCCGCGGCGGCCGCGCTGGCGATCGCGGCATCCGCTGCCGCACAACCCACGGCGCCCGACGTTCCGATCGCCCTCGTGAACGGATTCCACAGCGGCGGCCATATCGAAGACTATGTCGCGCGGGTGGTCGGCGAGCTTCGCCAGGCGGATCGGGCCGGCGACGGCCTCGACCAAGGCGACATCGACTTTGCCATGGCACGGCGCGCGGCGGTCCAGCGCACCGGGCCGATCCAGCGAATCCTGCCGATGGACCTCGACGGCGACCTCCGCATCACCCGCGACGAAATCGGGACGAGCACGAGCGCCGATTCCGGCACGCCTGACGATCAAACCGCGCGCGATCGCCGCATCGAGCATCATCTCCAGCAATATGACATCGACGGCGATGGCGTCATTACCCTGCCCGAAGCCGCCGCGACCGCGCGCCAGCAGGCATGGGACTATCGGCTCGTCGCGCTGCTCGCGACCGATCCCGACGGCGACGGCCGGCTGACCGCCGCCGAACTGACCGTTTTGGCGGAAAAGGCATTCCGCGCCGTCGATGCCGATGGCGACGGCACCACATCGGAGCCGGAACTTGCGTCGATCCGGGGCCGGATACGCGAAAGCCAGATGACCTGGCAGGCCGAAATCTGCCCGTTACCAGCCGTGCCCACCGCTGCGAGGCTGATCGCCTATGGCGGCTATGAGAGCCGGACGATCTCGCCCGTCCAGATCGAGAGCAACGACAAGCGGGAAAAGACGCGGCTGGTCGAGGTGACGATCGAGCCGGGCGGGCAACCGCTCTATCTGGTGCTGACATCCTATGAAACGACGCTCTGGCGCCTCACCGGCGCGACGGACCGGGTGAGCCATGTCGTGGCGTCCTCCTACCGCGCCGGGCGCGGATCCATATCGGCGGCGGGCGTCACCGGGGTGCCGGCGAGGAAGGTCACGATCTCGAAGGCGGGGTGCCCCAATTATTTCAGCTCGACCACCGAGGAAGAGGCCGAGCGCGCGCGCGCATCGATCCGCTTTTCGCTGAAGCGCGATCCCGACGCGATGTTCGCCGACTATGCCGCCGACCGGATATCGCTACCCTCGGGCACGATCGCGGCGACGCCGGACGAATGACCGAGAGACCGTCCGGTTGACGTCACAAGGATGGGGAAAGTGGTGCCCGGGGACGGATTCGAACCGCCGACACTGCGATTTTCAGTCGCATGCTCTACCAACTGAGCTACCCGGGCACGGGCCTCGCGAAGCCGACCGGCCCGCTGGCGAGCGGCGGCTATAGGCAGGGTCTCGCGTCCTGTCCAGCACCTTTGTTGTCGTGTTTCGACCGCTCATTCGTCGGTGAAATTATCCTCGTCGGCGGTGCCGTCGGCGGGCTGGTCGACGGGCACGCGATAGCCCTCGCCGAACCAGTTGAGCAGATCGCGGTCGCGGCAGCCGCGGCTGCAAAAAGGCTTGAATTCGTCGGCACGCGGCTGGCCGCATAGCGGACAGGCACGCGGTCTGGCGGCGGGTTTACTGGGCATGGCCCGATCCTTTGATGGCGGCATCGGCGATGAGTTCGACCGGGCGTCCGGTGCGTGTCTGCAGCATATGGGTCCACGCAGGGTGCGCCGCAATATGGTCGGCAACCGCCGGGCGCACGGTCAGGCGCAACACCCCCGTCCCCGCCGCGCGCTCTGCCTGCCGCAGCAGCAGCGCCGCGTCGGTCGCGACCGCATCGAACCGCACCTGCTCGATCAGCGACGGCCGCTCGCGGCGGCGGATGATCTGCAGCAAGCCGAACCCGTTCGTTGCGGTGCGTTCGAAAGGCTGTGGCAGGATTTCGTCGATGAGCGCGTCGACGGCCAGCCGTTCGGCGCGGGTGCGAAGTGACGGAAAGTCGATTCCGATCGACCCGCCGACATCGCAGCAACGGATGACATGCGCCGCCGCCGCTGCCCCCGCCTTCGCGAGCGCCAGGGCGTCACCTTCTCCGTCGATATCGATCAGCGTCATCGCCGGCGTCGTATCGACCCACAGCGCGCCACCGGCAAAGGGCCAATAGCCGGCGCGGACATGGTCGATCACCTCGGACCACCCGGCCTCTTCAAGGCGGTCGGGGTCTGTCGGGCGCAAGTCGACCACCGGAAATTCCGTCGCGGCGATGCGCGCGCGAAGATCGGGTCCCGCAACCGGCGAACTGCCCTCGGTCGCCAGCCGAACGCGGGCGGGCTTGTCGCGTCCGCGTTCGCGTAGCGCCATACGCGTGATTTCGACGATGAGCCTCGTACCGAGCGAGATGGGGGATGGCAGCGCCGCGATCGCCGCGAGGGGTTGGCCCGGCACATCGAGCATGACCTTGCCCGATTCGACCAGCCGGGCGGAAACAATCGCTCCGACGAGGGGACCTTCATCGTCGCGTTCGATCCGGACCTCGACGATTGCACCGTCCTCGACCAGCGCGGCACGCGCCTCGCCGATCCCGGCTTCGTACAGCCACTCAGCCAAGCGGCACACCCGCGCTGCTCAGCAGGCTGCGCGTCTCGAACAGCGGCAGGCCGACGACGTTCGAATGGCTGCCCGACAGGAAGCGGACGAAGCTTTCGGCCCGGCCCTGGATCGCATAGCCGCCCGCCTTGCCCATGCCTTCCCCACATTCGACATACCAGTCGATCTCGGCGGCGCTCAGCACCTTGAAGGCGACGATGGTGTCGGCGACACGGACGCGCGGCTTGCCGTCGGCGCCGACAACGCAGACGCCCGACCAGACATGGTGCCGCCGTCCCGACAGCAGGCCGAGCATACGGCGCAGATCGGCCTCGTCGACGGGCTTTTCGAGGATGCGGCGTCCGACCGCGACGGTGGTGTCGCCCGCGAGCACCACCTCGTTCGGCGCACGTTCGACCGCGCGCGCCTTGCCTTCGGCGAGCCGCGCGACATAGGCGCGCGGCAGTTCGCCCTTCAGCGGCGTTTCATCGATTTCGGGGGCCGCGATACGCGCCGGGGTCAGGCCGATGCGCGCGAGCAGTTCCAGCCGGCGCGGCGACGTCGAGGCCAGCACCAGCGCAGGGAAATCCACCGCGCCGCTCACTTGAAGCGATAGGTGATCCGACCCTTGGTCAGGTCATAGGGGGTCAGTTCGACGAGAACCTCGTCACCGACGAGCACGCGGATGCGATTTTTGCGCATCTTGCCGGCCGTGTGGCCGAGAATCTCGTGATCGTTTTCCAGTTTGACGCGAAACATCGCGTTGGGAAGCAGTTCGACCACCTGGCCGCGCATTTCCAGAAGTTCTTCTTTCGCCATCAATCCTCAAGGGTCTCGAACAAATTGGGATGCGCGCCCATAGCCGCAAAAGGCGGCGATGGAAAGCCATCTGTCAGTGGACAAGCCGCAGCTTCCGCGCGAGCCGCCAGCCGACGGTCTTGGCCCAGGCGTAGCTCGGCCAGCGCGGCGGCATCGCGGGGTCGAGTCCCATGCGGCGCAGTGCGGCGTTGGCCGCATGGGCTTCGGATTCGCGATAGCTCCATTCGCTGCGCCAGGTGATCGACAGCGAGATCGACGGCGCGTCGCCATTGGCGACATAATGCGGCGCCATGACGGGCATCAGAACCGCGTCGCCGGGCGCGAGCGGCACGGCTTTCTGCCCGCCCTCATAGCCCTCTTCCCACGGCAGGTTGCGGTGTCCGCCGGTGTGATAACGCTCATGCTCGCGGCGGTGCGCGAAGCGTTCGTCGCCGGCCGGCCAGACGTTCATCACCTTCGTCCCGCGCAGTTGCAGCAGGATATTATGCTCGGGGTCGAAGTGGAACGGGGTGATCGATCCGGGCGAGGAGATGAAGATGAACCCCTGCGGCGTCAGCATCGCGCCGGTGCGCGGCTGCACCACGGGTTCGAGTTCGCCGAGCAACGCCATCAGCAGCTCGCGATACGGCCCCTCGCTCTCGATATTCTTGAGCACCGCCCAGCTGCGGTTGGTGTCGATGGTGCGGATCGTCTCGCCGATCGACAGGCCGTTGGCGGGAATGTCTTCGGGCAATATGCCGATCGGCACGTCGCCCGGATTATATTCGACCTGCCCCGCGGGCAGGCCTTCGCCGAGCCGCGCCAGCGCTTCGAGCGACAGCAGCGGATGGTCGGGCAGCCGGTGATGCAGCAATCCCGCCTGTTGCGGATAAAGCCGTTCCATCGTTTCGAGCGTCTCGGGCGGAAAGACGCGGGTATCGATCTTCTGGTGCGCGGTCATGACTGGTCCTGGTCTTCGGGCGTTTCGGCGGGTGCGGCATCGGTCCGTTTCAGCCGCCGCCACACCTTTTCGGCCTTGGTGAGCAGCGAAAAGCGCAGCCGGTCGCCGGCGCCGCTCAGCGGCACATTGATCCAGACGAGCGCGCGGCGTTCGCGCCATACGCTGTCGATCATCGGATGGCCCGGCGCGGCGCAACTGTCGACCCAGTCGACGCGGTCGTCGGCGAGCAGGTCGAGGTTCGCCTGTTGCAGCAATACCCCGGGCGAAAAGCGCGCATAATCCTCATCGAACGCGGTCTTGAACGAAAAGCCGCCCGGCGGGCAGAGGAAGTTGACCAGCATCGCGAGCGGCCGGCCGTCGAGGTCGAGCGCACGCATGTCGAGCCGCCCGGCTTCCGCAGCCCCGGCGAGGATAGCGCGGAACCACGCCTCGGTCTCGCCATGGCTCGCGAGCGCCGATCCGGCACGCCCTTTCCAGCCGCGCGCTTCGAGGTCGAGGAAGGCATCGACCCATGGTTCGACCGGCTCGTCCGCCGACCAGCGGCGAAAGGCGACCGCCCCCTGTTCGGCCAGCCGGTTCGCCTGCCGCCGATGTTCCTTGCGTTTCTTCGCGCGCACCGCGCCGTCCCAATAATCCTCGGGCGACAGGGTGCTTTCGAGCAGCGCCCGCTCTTCGCGATGGACGATCTCAGCCTCGGCGCCGCGACCGCGCGCGACGTCGACCAGCGCGCGGTGAAGCGGGCCGTCCTCGGTCAGGCGCGGCACATGGACCAGCGTCTTCGCCCAAGGCGCGGCGTCGCACCAGCCGAGCAGGATCGACCAGAACAAGCTTTCGAAGCCCGCGCGGACCAGCGGGGCGCCATGAAAATGATTGGGATGCGCCCAACCCGTGACATGGCGGAGCGGCAGGCGGCCATAATGGCCAGCGGGCGCCAGCGGCATGACGCCGATCACCGGCCCTTCGGCGCCGTCGCGGACCATGACGAGCCGCGTCAGCCGCTCCGGATCGAGCAGGTGCAGCGCCGACTGCAGGCACCAGCGTTCGGCAAAGGGGTTCGGCTCGCTCGCCTCGGCCGCAACCGCGTCCCACGCGGCCGCAAGCGCCGGAGACAGCGCCAGCGGATCGACGACGCGCACCGTCAGCGGCGTGGCGGCGGCGGGCGCGGGCATACCGTCGGCGGGAAAGGCGGGATGAACCGTCATTGCGGGCAGGCTAGCAGCGAGGGGTTAAGATGAGGTGGCTGCAAACATAAGCCCCTCCCGCTTGCGGGAGGGGTTTGGGGAGGGCCTGTCGGATTGGACAGCGTCTGAAAACAGGCCCTCCCCCGGCCCCTTCCGCAGGCGGGAGGGGAGTTTATATCCCGAACAGCTTCGCCAGCGACTTTTCCAGCATGAAGAATTGCCAGATCAGCCGCCCGTGATCGCGCCGTCCGCTCTGGTGCGCGGCAACGACGCGCTCGATCTCGGCCATGTCGAACCAGCCCGACCGCGCCAGCGTCGCCGAGGTCGCGAGCGCCTTCGCCTGTTCGACCAGCGGGCCGCGAAACCAGTGCGATACCGGGGTCACGAACCCCATCTTGGGGCGATAGAGGATATCGGGCGGCAGGTAACGCTCCATCGCCTGCTTCATGATCGCCTTGCCGGTGCCGCCCTTCACCCGCATCGACGCGGGCAGCGATGCGGCGAATTCGACGAGGCGATAGTCGAGCAACGGCTCGCGCGCTTCGAGGCTCACCGCCATGCTCATCCGGTCGGTCTTGGTCAATATGTCGCCGGGCAGCCAGATTTTCAGATCGGCATATTGCGCACGATCGAGCGGTTCGCGCGCCGGCGCATCGGCCATCGCCTGCCAATAACGCGCCTCGGCGACATGATCGCCAAGCGCATTTTTTGCCGCATCGTTGAACAGCCGCGCGCGTTGGCCGGGGCCGGTCACACCGACCGCCTCGGCATAGCCTTCGGCGCCGCTCTTCGACAGGCTGGTCAGCGTCGCGCGCGCGCGCAACGGGCGCGGTGCCCAGTCCATTTGCGGCCAGACCTTCGCCAGCGGACCCAAAACATTCCGGCGCAGCACCCCGGGGATCAGCCCGCGCAGCCGTTCCTCCTGATGCTGGAACACCAGCCGGCGATAACCCGCGAAGGCTTCGTCGGCGCCGTCGCCCGACAGCGCGACGGTGACCTCTTCACGCGCGAGTTCGCAGACGCGATAGGTCGGCAGCGCGCTCGCATCGGCGAAGGGCTCGTCGAACATGTCGGCGATCCGGTCGACAAGGTCGAAGTCGCTGGCCGCTACCGTCCGCGTGCGGTGGTCGGTCGCGAAGCGCTCGGCGATCTGCTGGGCGTAGGCGGTCTCGTCGAGCACCGCCTGGTCGAAGCCGATGGTGCAGGTCTTGACCGCCTTGCTGCTCGCCTCGGCCATCAAGGCCACGACCGCACTGCTGTCGACGCCGCCCGACAGGAAAGCGCCGAGCGGCACATCAGACACCATGCGGTCGGTCACCGCGGCACGCATCAGGTGCGTCAGATGCTCGGCCGCTTCGCCTTCACTGGCGCGGATGCGTTTCGAGAAATCGGGTGCCCACCAACAGGTCGGCGCGGGCACCGGCTTGCCGCGTTCGAGCAGCAGATAATGGCCGGCGGGCAGCTTTTGCACCCCCGCCACGATACAATTGTCGTCGGGGACGTAACCAAACGCGAGGAAATCCTCGATCGCCGACAGGTTCGCCTCCTGCCGCAGCAGCGGGTGCCGCAGCAGCCCCTTGAGCTCGGACGCGAAGGCGAGCGACCCGTCGGACAGCCGCGCATGGTGCAGCGGCTTCACCCCCAGCCGGTCGCGCGCGAGGAACAGGCAACCCCGCTGATGGTCGTGGAGCGCGAAGGCGAACATGCCGTTGAGCCGCGACAGGCATTCGACGCCCCATTGGCGCCAGGCCGCGATGATCACCTCGGTGTCGCCGCTGGTGCGGAAACGGTGGCCGCGCTCCTCCAGCTCGGCGCGCAACTCGCGGAAATTATAGATTTCGCCGTTATAGGTCAGCGTCACCGCCTCATCGTCAGACGCCATCGGCTGCGGGCTGCCGGCGATGTCGATGATCGAGAGGCGGAGATGGCCGAGACCGACGCCCGGCGCGGTCCACACACCGGTGCCGTCGGGGCCGCGATGCGCCATCGGATGGAGCATCGCGCGCAGCCGCGCCGGATCGACCGGCTTTGCCGTGTCCAGATGATAAAGGCCCGCGATCCCACACATATTCGGCGAGGCTCTAGCGCAGTTTCAGCGCGCGGTCAGCCATCGCCTGCGCTCCGCCCGACGCGGAAACGAAATCGGTGATCGCAGATACGCCGCCCTGCCGCTCCTCGCTCGACACGATCAGCGACAGCGCGCGCGGGTCGCCGCCGAGCAGGCGCGCCTTGAGCCCCGCGAGCTTCGCGGCGCGGGGGTTGCCGGTGACCGCGCCGTCGACGACATAGAAGGTCGCGGCGTCGCGCAGCACCGGCCCGGGGTGCAGCAACCGTTCGGTCTTGCCGCGGTCGATCGCGGGCAGCGCCGCGCTCCACGCCCATATGCTGTCGGGGTCGATCGCGCCCTGCCCGAAGGCGACGACCTCGCGCCCCTCGTCCTGCCGTTCGTAACCGCCTAGTCCGACCGCGACGCGGCGCCCCTTGCCATCGATGAAATGGCGGAGCCAGAGCTGGTCGGCACCGTCGAAACGCGGCGCCCAGATGGTGCCTTCGCCGATCGTCTCGGTCCAGCCGGCGGGGACGGCGATCTCCATCTTGTCAGGCAGCGGCGCCGAGCGCGCACCGACGAGCGCCGCCCAACCGGCGAACAGCAGCGGCACCGCCAGCGCGGCGGGCAGCACGGCCTTCGCGGCGCCCGCAAAGCGCGCCGCGCCCTGAAGCCCCGACACATCGACCGCGACATCGTTCGCCGGCCGGTCGAACCAGCGGCGCGCGACGAGCATCACGATCAGGATGACGAGCCCGAAGAAGATCCAGCCATAAAAGATATGGTCGATCCCGCCCGCCGCCTCGATCCCCCAGATTTCGGCGGCGACCATCGTGCCCCAGGCGCGCAGCGCGTTGGCGAGGATCGTCGTCGCGAGCGCGCCGACGACAAAGACGATGCGCCGGGCCCAGCTTTTGAAACAGAGATGCGCGGCGAAGGTCGAGTAAGCGAACATCGCGATCAGGAAACTGATCCCCGAACATTCCTCGGCGACCTCGAAGAAACCGGCGCGGGTGGTGATGAACACGCCCTCCATATGCGCCTCGAGCCCGATCAGATGGAGCAGGGCGATGCTGATATGCGCGGTGAGCGTCTGGAGCAAAGGCACCAATTCCTCGCCGAAGGGCACGAGGAGCAGCGCATAGGCGAGCGGGAAGAGCAGCCCGCGCACCAGCTTTTCGCCCAGCGTCGCCGCGACCGCGCCCTGCAGCATCAGCATCAGCCCGAGCTGGCGGAACAGCCCGACCCCGGCCGCCTCGCCGACGAGCCACACCAGCCCCGCCCCCGCCATCCAGATCAGCGCCGGCCACCAATAAACCGGCGTCAGCGGGCGTAGCAGCGCGGCGCGCTGCGACACCAGCCAGCCGATCATCGGCACCATCAGCAGGCAGTGGGTGAAGGTCGAGCTGTGCCACCAAATGCCCGCCATATCGGCGGCGTCGCGGTGAAAGAGCGCGAGGATCGCCGCCGACAGCCCGATCAGCGCGACCAGATGCGCTTGCCAGCGCGTCCAGCTTTTCGGACGAACGAGGTTCGCGGTCCCGGCCGTCATGCCGCGAGACCCAGCAATTGCCCGAGCGGCGCGAGGCGCGCATCCCAGCCGTAGCGCGCGATCATCTGTTTGCGGGCGGCTTGCCCCATCGCCCGCGCGCGATCGCAGTCGTCGAAAAGCGAACACACCGCGGCCGACATGGCATCAGCCCCATCGGCAACGAGCAGATGATCGCCGGGCGTCGCATCGATGCCCTCGGCGGCGGCGGCACTCGCGACCACCGGCCGCGCCATCGCCATCGCCTCGAGCAGCTTGTTCTGGATGCCGCGCGCGAGCAGCAACGGCGCGACCACCGCATCGGCGGCGGCGAGCCAGGGGCGCACGTCGGGCACCTCGCCGGTGACGGCCACACCGGGCAGGTCGGCCAGCGCGCGCACCTCGTCGGTCGGCGCACGGCCGACGATCGCGAAGCGCGCCGCCGGATGGCACCGGCGGATCAGCGGCAATATGTCGGTCGCAAACCAGCGCACCGCATCGATATTCGGCCGATAGTCCATCTGGCCGGTGAACACCGCGAGCGGGCCTTCGCCCTGCCCGACCGGATCGTGCGGCAAGGACGGATCAAATGTGTCGGTGTCGATGCCATTCTCGACCGCGCGGACCCTGTCCTCATCAAGGCCGCTGCGACCTCGAAACAGCGCGGCTTCGGCGGTGCTGACGAACAGGCTGGCGTCGACACGGCCCGCGACTTCGGCCTCATAGGCGCCAAGCCGGTCGGCCTCGCGCGCATGGACCCAGTGCAGCGGCTGGCGCTTGTCCTGCGCCGCGTAAGTGGCGAATTTGGCCGAATCGACGTCGACGAAGTCCATCAGCACCGGGCCGGCGAAATCGGCGGGCAGATATTGCGCCATCTGGCCCGAGAAGGCGACGATATGGCTGATCTCGCCGTGGCGGATCAGGCCGCCGACGTGGCGCGCCAGCGCGGCGTTGCGGAACAGCCGGTTCGAAACCGGTTCGCCACGCAACACCGCCTGCGCCAGCGCGAGCGGGCGCGACACCTTGCGCACTTCGATGGCGAGGCTCGCGCAGAGCGGCGTCATTTTCCCGCGTGCGACCTCGGCCTCGGCGTCATTGTCGGCGAGCGCGGCGACATGGACGGGCGCGAGCTTCGCCAGCGCCTCGAACATATGCCAGCTGCGGATGCGATCGCCGCGGTCGGGGGGCCAGGGCGCGCGGTGAACGAGGAACAGGATTTCGGCCATCAACCCAGCCCGCGCGCGATCAGCGGTCCAATGCGGTTCGCGGCCCAGAGCGGGAGTTTTTTCCACAGGTCGACCTGCAGGCGGTATTTGGCGCTGGTCGGGTTGGTGTCGCGCGGGGTCTCACCCTCGGCGAGCCAGCGCGCGTAGGTCAGTGCTTCGGGCTCGAAGCCCCAATTCTTCTTGTAGCTGTACGGCCCGGTTCCGAGTTTCGAGCGACCGAAGTCGAAGCGGGTGCAACCCCGGGAACGCGCGTGGTTCATAAGCGCGAAGTACATCATTTCGTTGGCGCGCAAGCTCCGCGCCGAGGCGAGCCCGCCGCCCCAATAGGGCATCACCGTGCCGCGCCAATAGAGGCTGAGGACGCTGGCCACAACTTCACGATCGTTGCGCACATTGAGGATGTCGGCGTCGGGTCCGAATGCGTCAAGAACATGTGAAAACAAGGTCTTGGGGAACACAGGTGTGCCAAGGTTGCGGACGCTGGTGGCGTAGACGCGGTAGTGGTCGGCGCGGTGGGCTTCGTCGGTGCCGACGGTGACCTTCAGATCGCTCGCCAGAGCCTTGCGGACCTCGGCGCGCTGCTTGCGCGGGATGGCGAGAAGTTCGGCCTCTTCGTCGCTGGCAAGGTCGCGCGCGAAGCCGGCGTAGACGCCCTCCTCGATAGGCCATCCCTCTGGCAACGAACCACCCCGCAATTCGATGGACGGGACCCCGAGCGAGCCCGCGAGGTCGATCGCGGCATCGGCAAGGACGGCGGCGATCTCCGGGCTGTCGGCGAGCAGGCCGCCGCCGACCGCGAAGCCGCTGGCGACGAGCGCCTGCCCGAACAGCGGCGAGCGGACATGGTGCAGCGGGAGTAGCCCGACGATCTGCCCCGCCGCGTCGCGCTGCGCGATCAGATGATGCTTGTGGCCCGTCGCCCGCGTGATCGCTTCGCACCAGGCGCGGGTGTGAAAAGGCGTCGCGTCGGGGTGCGCGGCGACATAGGCGTCCCACGCCGCGTCGTCGGGCAGCGGCGCGGCAACCGGATGTGCGGGCGCGTTCATGCCGCCTGCTTCCACGGCACGGCGCGGCCCTGTTGCGCGGGCAGCAAGGCGTCGGCGCGCGTCCATTCAAAATCGTCGAGCAACTTCCGCAGCTTGCCGGCCATCGCTGAGAGGCCGCTGTAATGGCGGATCTTCGATTTCAGCGGCGCGTCGGCGACGCGCGGCTGGCCGGGGTCGATTTCCCACGGGTGGAAATAGAGGATCGCGGGATGCCCCTCGGCATTCATGCGCGCGATCGCCCAGCGGGTGAAACCATAGGGGAGCAGGCGCATGAAGCCGCCGCCGCCCGCCGCAAGCGTGCGTCCGGCGAAGCGCGCGGTGGTCACCGGCCATTCGACCAGGTCGCTGCCCGCGACCGGGCGCCAGGCGTGGCGCGGGCTGGCGGGCCAGCCATAATGATCGTGAACGACGGGCGCGACACTCGACGAATAGGCATAGCCCTGTTCGGCGAGGATCGGATGCGCCCATGGGGTACGCTGGTCGACCGAGAAACTCGGCGCGCGATAGCCGCGCACGGGCACGCCGCCGAGATCCTCAAGGATCGCCCGCGTCTTCTTCAGGTCGGCGGCGAAGGCGTCGGGGGTCATCGCGAACACGCGCTGGTGGTCGTACCCATGGCTCGCGAGTTCGTGTCCCGCATCGACGATGCGTTTGATCAGCGCCGGATAGCGCTCGGCGACCCAGCCCAATGTGAAGAAGGTACCGCTGACCCCGGCCTCGGCGAAGAGTTGCAGCACCGCGTCGCAATTCGCCTCGACCCGGCATTCGAGCGCCGGCCAGTCGGCGCGGTCGATCACGCGCTCAAAGGCGCCGACCTGGAACCAGTCCTCGACATCGACCGACAGGCCGTTCTGCATGATCCCTCACCTTCATCGATCCGGCAGCCAGCCGCGACCGGGACGCCGTCAGGCGGCCCAGGTCTGCGTCAGCGTCGGATCGGGCGCATTCGCCGGATCGCGTTCGACCCAATCGATCAACAAATCAAGCACACGGCGCAGCGCCACATCCTGCTCGGCGATCCGCGCCTCCAGCCCGGCGAGCTGGCGCTGGAGCGCGACCAGTTGCGCCTCGTCGACCAACGCGGCCGCCGGGGCGCCGGTCGATGCCTCGGCTTCGACCGGTTCGGGTGTGATCGTTTCGGGTTCGGCGAAGGCCGCGCTCGGTTCGGATGCTTCTGCTTCCTGCTCAACCGCGGCTTCGACGGGGTCGGGGGCAATGGCGAAACGCCGCGCTTCGGCAACGGGTTCGACTTCGGCGGCCGCCGCGGGCGCGAGGCCAAGCTGTTCGGCGACGAGCGAACGGGCTTCGACGAAGCTCGTCGCGGCGTGCGACGGCGGCAGGATGTCGACCTCTTCGAGCGCGGCGCGCATCGACAGGCGTTCGAGGCCCATGGCGGGGGCTTCTTCGTCCGGGGCGGCGAAGGGCGGCGGCGCCGCTTCGACGCTTTCGGCTTCGACGACCGGTTCGGCGACGGCGGCGGCAGCCGGCCATTCGAGCGGGGCTTCGACCTCGGCGACCGGGGCGGCAAAGGGCGCGGGTTCGGGTTCAGCTTCGGGTTCGACCGGCGCGACGACGGGGTCGGGTTCGACGAAGGCCTCGACCAGTTCGAACGGCGCCTCTTCGGGTTCGGCTTCCGCCACGGGCGCGGGTTCGGCCCACACCGGTTCGGGTTTCGGTGCCGGGGCCGCAATCGCCGCGAGCGACGCCACCGGCGCCGGTGCGAAGGCAGCGGGTGCGGGTACGGGCGCAGGTGCGGCGAAGGCCGGTTCGACCGGGGCCGCCGGCACCAGCGTCTTCGCGTCGATGCCGCGATCGGCCTCGATCTCGGCGACGACGTCGCGCACATGCTGGGCGGTGATGCGATGCTGTTGCTCGACCGCGCCGAACAGCAACAGGCGGCTGACCAGCACGTTCAATTTGCGCGGCACGCCTTCGCTGTAATCGAAGATTTCCTCGAAGGCGTCGGGGCTGAAGCTGGGGTTGCCGGTCCAGCCGACCTTACCGAGGCGGTGGAGGATATAGGGTTCGACCTCTTCGGGCTCCATCGGGTCCAGATGATGCGTCGCGATCACCCGCTGGCGCAGCTGTTCGAGCTGCGGCGAGTGGAACAAAGTCTGGCGGAATTCGGGCTGGCCGAGCAGGAAGATCTGCAGCAGCGAATGGCCGCCGAGCTGGAAGTTCGACAGCATGCGCAATTCTTCGAGCGCCGAGATCGCGAGATTCTGCCCCTCGTCGACGATCAGCAACGTGCGGCGGCCGGCGCGCGCCTGTTCGCGCAGATATTGTTCCATCGAACGCAGCAGTTCGGCCTTGCTCTCGCCTTCCCAGTCGAGCCCGAATTGTTCGGCGACGAGGCGGAGCAGGTCGTCGCCCTCGACCTGCGTCGACACCAGCTTGACCGCGGTCAGGCGGTTGGGGTCGATCGTGTTCATCAGATGGCCGACGAGCGTCGTCTTGCCCGCGCCGACGTCGCCGGTGATCACGATGAAGCCTTCACCCTGCGCCAGCCCATAGCCGAGATAGGACATCGCCTTGCGGTGGGTGCCGCTCTCGAAATAGAAATTCGGGTCTGGCGTCAGCTGGAAAGGACGTCCCGTAAAGCCATAATATTGATCGTACATATTATCTTCCCCGTTACCGGAAATTGTAGCGCAGACCGAACAGCGCCGATGCCACGAGCTGGCTGTTGAAACCGTCCTGGTCGAAGCCGGTGATGCTGGCCGCCGCGCTGCCGGTCAGGCCGCGCCAGAAGCGCTGCGAATAGACCGCCGAAGCGCCATAGGATTGCACGTCGGTCGCGCCCGGCGAGCCATTGTCAAAATAATTGTAGAAGCCGCTGAACGACAGATCGGCATCGCGGCCGAGCTGACGCCCGATCGACGCGAAGAGATAATAATTCTCGTCGGTCACCCCGTTGAGGTCGGCAATCTGCGACAGCGCGGGCACGAGCAGGCGGCGGCGATCGTAACCGGCGCCGAAGCCATAGCTCCATGCCCCGGCGCGGCTGGTGAAGATGCCCTGGATGCCGCGGCTGCGGAACTGCGCGCCGGTCGCGTTCGACAGCGCGTTGTTGAGACAGCCGCCGCCCTGCGCGCCGAACTGGCAGCTGTTGATATCGCCGTCGATCGGGTTGCGGGTCGGGTCGAACTGGGTCGGCAGGCCGGCGAGGCCAGCGGAAAGCCCGCGCCCGAAGCTGGAGATGCCGTCATAGACGCCGACCTGGATCTGCGTCGCATGGCCCGGGCGGTAATAGAAGCTGCCGGTATAAATGGTGTCGCCATAGCGGCGCCCGACCTTGGCGGTCAGCGAGGTGCGGCGGCTGGGCTGCCACATCACGCCGGCATCCCAGATCAGCCCGTCGGTGTCGAACGACAGCTGGCGCGGGCTCGACTTGTCGGTGACGAAGCGCCCGTTCGCGTCGCGGACCGGCACGCCGTTCGCGTCGACGACGGGGTTGCGTTCGCTGATCTCGATATCTTCATAGCCGACGCCGCCAAGCAGCGCGACGGTCGGGCCGATCGGCACCGTCACGTCGGCGCGGGCGAACTTGCCCTCGAACCGCTGGTCGAGCTGGCTCGCATCCTCGCGCTCGTAACCGCCCGACACCTGCCAGCCGAACGGCAGGTCGCCCGGCCGCTGGCCGACGCTGCCCCACGCGACATGGTTGGTCGAGCTGTCGAAAATATCCTGGCTGGTCGCGCCCGGCGGCAGCACCGCAGGGGTATCGACCTCGACCTTGTTGTAACCGAAGCGATAGCCGGCGCCGACGTCGAGTCCGCCGATGCGGCGCGCGAAGGTCGGGCCGGCGTAGATCGAATAGACGTCGGCCGAGTTCGAACCATTGCCGACGAAAATCGGATTGTCGGCGCCTTGCCCGTCGGCACGGGTGCGCGTCGCGAGCGCTCCCGCCTCGATATTCAGCCCGCGCGCCAGTTCGTAACGGCCGCGCAGCAGCCCGCTGATCGTATCCGAATCGCCGAGGCCGCCCGATTCGCCGATGCGATATTCGTAGCGCAGCGTCGCCGCGACTTCGGCGCGGCGCGTCGCGATGACCGCGTCGACCCCGGCGGCGAGCGTCGTGTAGGTGAGCACATCGCCGTTATTCTCGAGATCGGCCTGCAGCACCTGGCCGACTTCGAGATAGGGTGTGACTTCGACCGTGCGCTTGCTGCGCTTCTGGCCGCGCTCGTCGCGCTTGCCAGTGCCGCTTTCGGCCGAGGCCGGTGCCGACGACGCGGCGCCATCGCCGCTGCCGCCTTCGGGACCCGAGAATTGCGCATGCGCGCTGGTCGCGGTGCCCGCGAGCAGCAAGGCAACCGCCGTCATGACGCCATGGCGCGCGTGCGGAAGAATGGTGCGCATGGTCAGGCGCCTCCTTGTCCATAATAGGTGCCGAAGCGGCGACCGCCCGGCGAATATTTGACCCCGTTGAGGAGCAGCTGGATGTGCGGGCAGGCGCCCATCAGCCCGATGGCGTCGCGCAGCGCGCTTTCGAGCGTCGTATCGGCGCGCACCACCATGATGAGCTGGCCGACATGGCCGGCGAGCACCGCGGCGGGCGACGCCGCGAGCACCGGCGGCGAATCGAGGATGATGATCCGGCCCGGCGCGCCCGCTTCGAGCTGGGCGAGCAAGGTTTCGGTGCGCGCCGAGGCGAGCAATTCGGTGTCGTGCATATGCGCCGTGCCCGCGGGCATGACCTTCAGCCCCGGAATATCGGTCTGAATCAGGCAGTCGCCGAGCGGCAGGTGCGGGTCGGCGAGCGCGTCCATCAGCCCGGGACCGTCCTCCAGCCCGAGCGCGTTCAGCACGCTGGGCTTGGCGATGTCGGCGTCGATCAGCAGCACGTCATGGTCGGTTTCGACCGCGAGGCTGAGCGCGAGGTTGACCGCCGAAAAGGTCTTGCCTTCGCCCGGATTGGCCGAGCCGATCAGCACGCGGTGGCCGCGCGGCAACACCGGACGGCTGCCGCTGCCCGCGAAGTTGCGGATCAGTTCGCGCTTCACGATGCGATATTCTTCGGAAATGCCGCTGACCGCCGCCCCCGGCACGATCNCCCCCGGCACGATCACCCCGCTGGCGGCGAGCCGTTCGCGATCGATCGTTCCCTGACGCGTCGGCACGACGGCGGGCGCCGCCCTGGCAATATCCTTGCGCGGCGACGGCTTCGGCGCCGCCTCGACCGCGGGCGCGGCCTCGACGACGGGGTCGAGGATTTCGGCCTCGGGTGTAAGTGGGGGCGTCACCGGCGCTTCGGGCCCGGCCTTTTTCTTCGCCTTGCCCTTGCGGACCGGCTCTTCGGGCAGGCCCGAGACGTCGATCGTCGGTGCGCCGGCGGCGGGATCGGTGCCGAACATGTCGGCGGCGCGTTCGAGCAGCGAGGGCGTGCGCTTGATGGGGCGATGTTCGTTCATTTTCTTGTCCCCCGTCACGCGACCATGCCACGCTGGACGAATTCGGCGACCAGCAGCAGGACGAACAGCGCCACCAGCGCGCCGCTGCCCCCCGCGAGCCAGACGAGTTTCTTCTTGCGGTCGGCGTGCCGTTCGGGCGTCACGACCTCGGTGATCGATCCGATGACCGGCAGGCCGCTGGCGCGTTCGAGCTTGGCCGCGGTCGCATAGCTGGTGCGCACCTGACCGAGGCCGAAGGCGACCCCGATGCCGCCGCCGATGCCCGCGAACAACACGAGCGTCAGAAACAGCGGGCGGTTCGGTGCCGCGGGCGAGGTCGGTTTCGTCGGCGGGTCGAGCAGTTCGACCTTGATCGCATCGGTTTCGGTCTGCACCTCGCCGCGCATGCGCACCTGTTCGCGCTGTGCCATCAGCCGGTCCGACTGCGCCTTGAGCGCGGTATATTCGCCGTTGATCCGTTCATATTCGGCGGCGACGCCGGGGTTCTGGATCTGCGCGGTGGTGATGCGGTTGATGTCGGCCGACAATTGCGCCTTGCGCGACGACAGCGCCGCGACGGTCGCCTGGCGTTCGGCGCGCATCGCCTGCAGCGTCGCATAGGCGGGGTTCTGGGCGTTGCCGCCGCCTCCGCCGCCCGCGCCTTCGCGGTCGGCCATCGCCTTCAGCGAGGCGATCTGGCTTTTCAGCGCGATGACGTCGGGGTGCGCGTCGGTCAGCCCGCGCGCGCGCATCGACGACAGTTCGTTCTGCGCCCCGGCGAGCTGCTGGCGCGCGACGCCGCCGCCGACGCCGCCCATGCCGGGGACGTTGATCGTCGCCGGGGTCGACGCCATCTGGCCGTTCGCCGCCGCGAGCGAGCCTTGCGCCGCAGCGAGCTGGGTTTCGATCTGGCCAAGCTCGGCACGCGCGGCGTCGATGCGCTGGCCGGGCGAACCGGTGCCGCTGGAGATCAGGCCGATATTCTTGGCTTCAAAGGCGGCGCGGCGCGCCTCGACCTCGCCGAGCGCCTTTTCGCGGTCGGCGAGCTGGGCGTCGAGGAATTTCAGCCCCTCGCGCGCGGTCATCCGGCCGCCGCGCAGCTGTTCGTCGCGGAACACGGTGATCAGGCTGTCGAGGACGCCGCTCGCAAGCTTGGCATTGTCGGCGTCGGACAGGCTGCCGACCCCTATCGACGAGGTGATCTCGAAGATATTTTCCTGCTGCGGGATGACCTTGATATTCTTTTGCAGCATCGCGACCGCGCCGGCCTTTTCGCGCTCGCCGGCGCCGGCGGGCAACATGCCGGTCGTCACCGCGACCTTTTCCAGGTTGCGCGCGCTGGTCAGCGTCTCGCGAATCTGGTCGATCTGGGCGCGGTCGGCATAGGGGCCGCTCTGGCTGTCGGCCGGAACGATCTCGTTGATGTCGACGAGCAGGCGGGCGCGCGAATCATAACGGTTGGGGATCGATGCGATCGCCAGCCAGCCGAGGATGCAGATGCCCCAGGCCACGGCCAGAACCAGCCAGCGGCGCGTCCAGACGCTGTGCAGCGCCACCCGGAATTCGTCGTAAAGGCCGTTCATTGTCTGGTTTCAGTCCTTGGCAGGTTTGGGGAGTCGGCCGCGCGGTAACGCGTCAGAACATGCTTTCGGGGATGATGATCACGTCGCCCGGCTGGAGCCGGACGTTCGCCTTGATGTCGCCGCGCTTGACGAGGTCGTTGAGGCGCAGGCCATATTCATGCTGCTTGCCGCTGCCCTTGTCGTAGCGGACGAGACGCGCCTTGTTGCCCGCGGCATATTCGCCGAGGCCGCCGACCGCGATCATCGCGTCGAGCACGGTCATATTGGCGCGGAACGGGATCGACGCGGGCTTTTCGGTCGCGCCGACGACGCGCACCTGCTGCGAGAAAGTGCTGTTGAAGCTGGTGACGATGACGCTGACGATCGGGTCGGTGATATACTGGCTGAGCTGGAGTTTCAGGTCCTGCTGCAGCATCGTCGGCGTCTTGCCGACCGCGGGCATGTCGGTAATCAGCGGGGTGGTGATGCGGCCGTCGGGGCGGACCTGGACCTTGCCGCCCAGCTCGGGGTTGCGCCACACGAAGATCTGCAGCTCGTCGAGCGGGCCGATGATATATTCCTCGCCGGGTCCTTCCTGATTCTGGACGAAGGTCGCGCTCGGCAGCTGCGGCGCGGCGGCGCCGCCGCCCATGCAGCCGGTCAGCGCGGTCGCGGCGATCCCGCACGCGAGGGCCACTCGCGCGGCGCGAAGGGCGGGGAAGGACGTCGTCATGGTATCACCTTTCCTGCGGCAGCGGCGTCGCCGCGAGCTAAATGCCCGGGGCGAAAGCCAATGCGTCAGGGTCAGCGATGACCGAAAAGGGTGAATATACCGTTAGTAGTCGGCTAGGTTCTCGCCGCGTTCGTCGCACTCTGTGCCGGTTCGGGACAGAAAGGGCGATTCCGATCCTCCCCATCGCGTAGCGTTGGGGAGGTGGCAGCCCGCAGGGCTGACGGAGGGGTCGACGCCGTCAGGCGTCGGTGCAACCTTTCAACCCCTCCACCGCCACTTCGCGGCGGTCCCCCTCCCCAACGCTTCGCGATGGGGAGGATCTTAAACGAGCATCTCGCGCGCCGGACCCTGGCCGAGGAAAGCCGAGGGGCTCGCGGTCGCGCCATAAGCCCCCGCCTGGAAGATCGCGACAAGATCGCCGACCTCGCCGCGCGGCAGCGCGACCTGGTCGCCCAGCCGGTCGAGCGGCGTGCAGAGGCAGCCGACGACCGACACCGTCTCGACGGGATCGGCGCCGAACTGGCTGGCGAGCGCGATCGGATAGTTGCGGCGGATCACGGTGCCGAAATTGCCGCTCGCCGCGAGCTGATGGTGGAGACCGCCGTCGGTGACGAGGAAGGTTTCCCCATGGCTGGTCTTGCGATCGACGATTCGGGTCAGATACACCCCCGCCTCGGCGACGAGCCAGCGCCCGAGTTCCATCGCGAAGCGGCTGGCGCCGAGCATCGGGTCGCGCGCCGCGAGCGTCGCGGCGAGCGCGTCGCCGACGGCCTTCGCATCGACCGCCTTGTCGCCGGGAAAATAGGGCACCCCCATGCCGCCGCCGAGATTGACGAGCGGCGGCACCGCGCCGATTTCATTCGCGAGCCGCGCCGCGAGCGCGACGGTCTGCGCCTGCGTATCGGCGATGGCGCCGGCATCAAGCGCCTGCGATCCGGCAAAAATATGGAAACCCTGCCAGTCGGCGCCGGCATCGAGCAGGCGTTTGACCAGCGCCGCAACCTCGGCGGCGTCGACCCCGAAGGGCTTGGCGCCGCCGCCCATCTTCATGCCCGACCCCTTGAGGTCAAAGTCGGGATTGACCCGCACCGCGAGTCGCGGGACGATGCCGAGCCGCGCCCCGATCGCGAGCGCGCGTGTCGCCTCGCCCGCCGATTCGAGATTGAGTGTCGCACCCGCCTTGATCGCATATTCGAGTTCGCTGTCGCGCTTGCCGGGACCGGCGAAGCTGATGTGCCCGCTCGCCATGCCGCTGGTGCGCGCGGCCTTGAGTTCGCCGCCCGAGGCGACGTCGAGTCCGTCGACCATCGCCGCCATATGGCCGAGCAGCGGGCCATAGGGGTTCGCCTTCATCGCATAATGAAGCTGCAGTTCGGCGGGCATCGCGGCGCGCCATTCGGCGACGCGCGCGGTGAGCAGCTTGCTGTCATAGACGAACAGCGGCGTGTCGCCGGCATCCTCGGCGAGGTCGTCGGCGCGCTGGCCGCCGATCAGCAACATGCCGTCGGCATCGGCGGCGAAGCCGGGCGGGATCGGACCATGCGGTTTCATGCTGCCACCTTCCAGTCGGCGGCGATCGCGACGCGGTCGAGCTTGCCATTGGGATTGCGCGGCAGTTCGCTGCGCCATTCGATCGCCTGCGGCTGCATGAAATTGGGCAGGTTCGCCTTGAGGTACGCGGCCAGCCCCTCGGCATCGCCCTCCCCCTTGCCGCGCACGATCAGCACGATCGCCGCGCCGAGCCGGGCGTCGGGGACCCCGAACGCCACCGCCTCGTAAATCAGGCCCGAGGCGATCGCGACATCCTCGACCTCGGTCGGACTGACCCGGTTGCCTGCGGTCTTGATCATCGCATCGTCGCGGCCGACGAAATAGAGGAGGCCATTGGCGTCGCGGCGCACCGTGTCGCCCGACCACACCGCCATGCCGCCATATTGCGACGCACGCGGTGCGGGTTTGAAACGCAAGGCGGTGCGTTCGTCATCCTGCCAATAGCCCTGCGCGACGAGCGGCCCGCAATGGACGAGTTCGCCCGGCTCCTCGTCGGCGGTGATCGTGCCGTCGGCGCGGCACACCAAAATCTCGGCATGCGGGATCGCGCGGCCCATCGAGGTCGGATGGTCGGCGACCAGCCTCGGTTCGAGGTACGTCGAACGGAAGGCCTCGGTCAGCCCGTACATCGGATAGATATCGGCATTCGGGAAAGTCGCGCGCATCGCGTCGATCAGCGAGGGCGTCAGCGCGCCCCCGCTGTTGGTCAGGCGCTTGAGATGCGCCGCACTTTCGGCGGGCCATTCGCTCTCGACCAGTTGCACCCAGAGCGGCGGCACGCCCGCCAGCGTCGTTGCGCCATGCCGCGCCACCGCCTTCACGACGTCGCGCGGGGTGAGATAGTCGAGCGGGGCGACGGCGGCGCCGGCGAACCAGGTCGAAAGCAGCTGGTTCTGGCCATAGTCGAAGCTCAGGGGCAGCACCGCGAGCACACGATCCTCTGGAACGATCTTCAGATAATCCGCAACGGCCTCGGCACCGAGCCACAAATTGGCGTGGCTGAGCATCACGCCCTTGGGGCGCCCGGTCGAGCCGCTGGTATAGAGGATCGCCGCCAGATCGCCGGGTTCAGCGAGCGACGGGGGAAGCCCCTGCCCGCCCGAATCAATCACTTCCTCGGCGATCTTCAAATCCTGCACGACGCAATCGACCGGCAGGGCTTCGCCGAGCGTGTCGCTACGCGCCGCATTGGTGACGAGCAGCTTCGCGCCGCTGTCCGCCAGGATATGCGCGACCTGCGGCGCCTTGAGCAGAGGATTGACCGGCACATGGATCAGCCCCGCGCGCGCCGCGGCGAGCGGCATCAGG
Organism: Sphingopyxis sp. Root1497; assembly: GCF_001427085.1. Classification (NCBI taxonomy): domain Bacteria; kingdom Pseudomonadati; phylum Pseudomonadota; class Alphaproteobacteria; order Sphingomonadales; family Sphingopyxidaceae; genus Sphingopyxis; species Sphingopyxis sp. Root1497. The sequence continues at coordinate 1,619,035 of NZ_LMGF01000003.1, read as the reverse complement.
CAGGCCGCCCGCGTCTTCGCGCTCCAGCTGGCGACGCGTTCGCCGGGACCGCCAACCTGCTCGAGCAGCCACGCGGCGAGCCGGCCGACGCCGGCATCGAGATCGCCGAAGCTCGTCACCCGGTCGCCGATCAGCAACGCGGGTGCATCCGCCGCGCCGCGGCGGGCGAGATGGTCGATCGGGCGCGACGAGGGGATCAGGGCTTCGGTCATCGGTTCTTTAGGACTGGGTGATAGAGCGCCAGCCTATGCAAGGGAACGGTGAACATCGCGCTAATGATGACGCGGGGCTGCCCGACGGCGCGCACGCCGCCGCGCCCGCGTCGCCGTTCGACCGCGCGGCGTGGTTCGACCTGCTGACGGACTATGGTTTTGCGGGCGAAGGCCGCGTCGATGCGCATGGGCATGCAGGCGATGTCACCGCCTGGCTGCCGCTGCGCCGCGATCAGCCCGGCCATTTTGCCGGCCTCACCAACTGGTACAGCTTCGCCCTTCGACCGTTATATCGGGCAGCGATCCCAGGCGAAAGCCGGGGCCCAGAGCGTGCGGGTTCTGCGGTTGGCGACCGAAGCCTTGACCCCGGCTTTCTCCAGGGAGCAGTTGGGGGAATCGGCAAGGGCGAGAGAGATGGGGCGCTTGTCGATTTGTTCTCCAAGCTTCGCAAGCGGGCGGCACGGCTGTCGCTTTATCCGGTGCCCGACGCCGACCAGGCCGACCTCGCTACCGCGCTCCGCGCCGCCGGCTGGTGGGTCAAGGCGACCCCGGCGGGCGACCGCCACTGGCTCGACCTGACCGGCCTGACGCATGACGCGTGGTGGGAAAGTCGCCCCGGCGCGCTCAAAAACACCGTCAAGCGCAAGGCGAAGAAGGGCGTGGTCGATATCCAGCTGCTCACCGCCTTCGATCCCGGCAGCTGGGCCGCCTATGAGAGCATCTATGCCGCGAGCTGGAAGCCCGAGGAAGGCCATCCCGCCCTGCTGCGCGCCTTTGCCGAGGCCGAAAGCGCGCGCGGCACGCTGCGCATGGGAATCGCGCGGATCGCGGGCATCCCGGTCGCCGCGCAATATTGGACCGTCGAGGACGGCACCGCCTTCATCCACAAGCTGGCGCATGTCGAGGACAGTCTGAAGGCCTCGCCCGGCACGCTGCTGTCGGCGGCGCTGTTCCGCCATGTCATCGACGTCGACCATGTCGAGCGCGTCGATTTCGGGACCGGCAACGACGGCTACAAGAAGGACTGGATGAACCGCCACGAACCGCTGTGGCGATTGGAGGCTTTCAATCCGTCGCGCATCGCGGCATGGGGACCCGCGATAAAGGCTTTTGCGCGTTCCCTTACGGCACGCGAGTGAGGACGTGATGACCGATACCCCCGCCAGCCCCACCTCTTCCGGCGTCGATGCGACCCTGCGCGCGCTGCTCGCCGACATTTTGGGCCTGGGCGAAGCCCGCGCCGCGGCGCTGACCGAGGACAGCGGCCTGTTCGGCGCGCTGCCCGAGTTCGACTCGATGGCGGTTGCGACGGTGCTGACCGAGATGGAGGACCGCCTCGGCATCATCATCGACGACGACGAGATCGACGGCGAGATTTTCGAAACCTACGGCAATTTGCTGGCATTTTCGCTGCGCAAAGTGACCGACTGACCGTTATCGGCGCGCGCATGGGCGAACATCATCTGCGCGTCACACCCGCCGGAACGCCGCGCGCCACCATCCTGATCGTCCCCCCGCTGTTCGAGGAAGCGAACCGCACGCGCCGCACCCTCGTGCTCGCGATGCGCGCGCTCGCCGTGCGCGGATTCGCGGCGGAGATGCCCGACCTGCCGGGGCAGAATGAGAGCCTCGTGGCGCTGGAAAGCGTCGACCTCGACATGTGGCGAAATGCCCTCGCCGAAGTTGCGGCGACAATCGACGGCCCCGTCCTTGTCGCATCGGTCCGCGGCGGGGCGCTGATCGACCATCGCGTGAAAGCCGCCGGCTGGTGGCGACTGGCGCCAGCGGGCGGGGCCTCGCTGCTGCGCACCCTGCTCCGCGCGCGCGTCTCGGCCGATCGCGAGGCGGGAGTGACATCGTCGCTCGAAAGCCTGACCGACACGGCGAAACGCGAACCACTGCTGCTCGCGGGCAACCGGCTGTCGCCCGCGATGATCGCGCAGTTGGGCAGCGCCGAGGCCCAGCCGGTCGAGCCGCTGCGCAACGTCGCGCTCGGCGCCGACGGCATCGCGGGCACGCCGCTATGGCTGCGCGCCGAACCCGGCGAAGACGCCGCGATGGCCGAAGCGATCGCCGACGATATTGCGGCATGGGGGGCGGCATGCGGCGTCAACTGAGCTTCGCCTGCGAAGGCGCGGCGATCGCCGCCACGCTCGACGAAGCGCCGGGGACGACCGGGCTGCTGATCGTGTCGGGCGGCAACGAGATTCGCAGCGGCGCGCATCGCGGCATGGCGATGCTGGGGCAGCGCGTCGCCGCGGCGGGGCATCCGGTGTTGCGTTTCGACCGGCGTGGGATCGGCGACAGCGAGGGAACGAACGGCGGCTATCGGTCGAGCGGCCCCGACATCGCGGCAGCGATCGCGGCGTTTCGCGACGCGGTACCGCAGATGAGCCGCATCCTCGCGTTCGGCAATTGCGACGCCGCGAGCGCCTTGCTGCTGCACCAGCCGCTGGCGCTCGACGGGCTGATCCTCGCCAACCCCTGGACCTATGAGGATGACGGCGACGACGACGCGGAAGCCGACGAACCCGCCCTGCCCCCGCCCTCGGCGATCCGCGCGCGCTATCTGGCGCGGCTCAAGGACCCGAAAAGCCTGCTGCGGCTGGTGAAGGGCGAGGTCGATTTCCGGAAATTGTTTCGCGGCCTGTCGGCGCTGGGGAAAAAGCCCGCAGCGCCGGCGTTCGGCAGTCTCGCCGACGAACTCGACAGCCTGCTGGCCGAGGTCTTCTGTCCGGTGACGATCCTGCTCGCAACCGGCGACCGGACGGCGCAGGCGTTCATGGAAAAGCTAGCGAAATCGCTCGCCTATATCGAGCAAAATCCGGGATCGATCCGCGTAGAGCGGCTGGCGAGCCCGTCGCACAGTTTTGCGGGGGATGATGCCGAGTGGCTGGCGGAACGGATTTTGGCCGCCCTCAGCTAACCCGTCGCCCCCGCGAACGCGGGGGCCGCAATCGGCCTAAATCTGCGTCGCTGTGTAAACCGACAGCGGCCCCCGCCTTCGCGGGGGCGACGGTTTGTTACGCATCCACCATCGCGTGATACTCCGCCTCGGCCAGAAACCGCTCGGCGTCGAGCGCCGCCATGCAGCCCATGCCCGCCGCGGTCACCGCCTGGCGGTACACCTTGTCGGTGACATCGCCCGCCGCGAACACACCCGGGATCGACGTCAGCGACGTACCCGGCGTGACCTCCAGATAGCCGTCGGCGTCGAGCGGCAGCTTGCCCTTGAACAATTCGGTCGACGGGCTGTGGCCGATCGCAACGAAGCCGCCGTCGGTCGGCTCGTGGCTGCTCTCGCCGGTGACGGTGTCGATCAGGTCGACGCCGACGAGACCCGCAACACCCTCGCCCGCGACGAAACGATCGACCTTCTTATTCCACAGTATCTTGATCTTCGGATTGGCGTGCAGCCGGTCCTGCAGGATCTTTTCGGCGCGCAAATGATCGCGGCGGTGGATCAGCGTCACATCGTCGCTGTGGTTGGTGAGGTAGAGCGCTTCCTCGACCGCGGTGTTGCCACCGCCGATCACGACGACCTTCTTGCCGCGATAGAAAAAACCGTCGCACGTCGCGCACGCCGAAACGCCCTTGCCGCCCAGCTCCTGTTCGCCTTCCACGCCGAGCCACTTCGCCTGCGCGCCCGTCGCGATCACCAGTGTTTCCGCCAGATACACGTCGCCGCCGTCGCCGGTCAGCTTGAACGGGCGCTGCGACAAGTCGACATCGACGATCGTATCCCAGATCATGCTGGTGCCGACATGCGTCGCCTGCGCGGTCATCTGCTCCATCAGCCAGGGGCCCTGCACGACCTCGGCGAAACCGGGGTAGTTTTCGACGTCGGTGGTGATGGTGAGCTGGCCGCCGGGCTGGAGCCCCTGCACCACGATCGGCATCATGCCCGCGCGCGCGGCATAGATGGCGGCCGACAGGCCCGCGGGGCCGGAACCGAGGATGAGCATCTTGGTGTGGTGGGTGGCGGGCATGGTCGTCCTTAATCCTGGCGGGGTTCGCCTAAATGGGTGTTGCCAAGCGCGCTAGCAAGGGACAGGCTGCGCGCCAAGGGGAGTGTGCCGATATGGCGAGCTGGTGGGAACGTCACGGAGTACCGCGCCTGATCAAATGCGCCTGTTCGCAGGGGCAGATCATGAAGGCGCGCAGCAAGGTCGTGCCGCATGCGGCGGGCGATGTACTCGAGCTTGGCTGCGGCGGCGGCATCAACATGGAATTTTACGACCGTGCCCGCGTGACCAGCTTCACCGGGCTCGACCCCTCGCCCGAATTGCTGGCGATGAGCCGCGCGGCGGCGCAGGCGCATGGCATCGACGCCGATATCCAGGGCGGAGTCGGCGAAGCGATGCCCTTCGAAAGCGCGCGTTTCGACACGGTGGTGACGACCTTCACCCTCTGCTCGGTCGCCGAGCAGAGCGCGGTGCTGAGCGAAATCCGCCGCGTGCTCAAACCCGGCGGCACCGCGCTGTTCCTCGAACATGGCGGCGCGCCCGATGCCGGGGTCGCGAAATGGCAGCGGCGGATCGAGCCGATCTGGAAACGCATCGGCGGCAATTGTCACCTCACCCGCCCGATATCGGACGCTTATGCCGCCGCGGGTTTCGCGGTCGACCGGCAGGCCGCGCTATATATGCCCAAGACCCCGCGCCCCTTCGGCTGGGTCGAATATGGAGCCGCCCGCCCGAACTGACGACGAAAGGACAGCTAAGATGACGCGTTTCTGGCTACCCCTTTTGACCCTCCTCCTGCTGCTGGCGCCCGCCAGCGCCGAGGCGCGCAAGGTCGCGCTGGTCATCGGCAATTCGGCCTATGCCAACACCGGCGCGCTGACCAACCCCGCGAACGACATCCGGATCGTCGCCGACGCCGCGAAAGCCGCGGGCTTCGAGGTGGTCACCGCGAGCAACCTCGGCAATCAGGCCTTTCAGGGCGCGATGCGCGATTTCCGAGCCAAGGCCGACGGCGCCGAGGTGGCGATGGTCTATTTTGCCGGCCACGGGATCGAGGCGCAGGGCAAGAACTGGCTGCTCCCGGTCGACGCCAAGCTCGAATCGGACCTCGACCTGCCCTATGAGGCGATCGAGCTCAGCCGGTTGATGGAGGCGGTGTCGGGCGCGCAGGTGCGGATGGTCGTGCTCGACGCATGCCGCAACAATCCCTTCGGCAGCAAGTGGCGGTCGGGCACGCGCGCCGTGGCGCGCGGCATGGCGGGGGTCGAGGCCGACGATGTGCTCGTCATCTTCGCCGCCGCGCCCGGACAGACCGCGAGCGACGGCAATGGCGCGAACAGCCCCTTCGCGCTCGCGCTGGCGCGGCGATTGCCTGAACCCGATCTGCCGGTGCAACTGCTCGGCGGCGCGATCCGCGACGATGTGCTCGCGGCGACGGGCGGCAACCAGCGACCCTTCGTCAGCGCCAGCATCACCGGCACCCCGGTCTATCTGGTGCCGCGCACCGTTCCGACACTGGTCGCCGCGGCGCCGGCGGTGCCCACCGGCGACCGCACCGCGAGCGAGGAGATTTTCTGGAAGGGCGCGCTCGCCGAAAGCAGCGTCCGCGCGTTCAGCGCCTATCTGTCGGAGTTTCCAAGCGGGCGTTACGCCGCCGACGCCAGTGACGCGATCGCGCGATTACTGACTCCCGGCGCCGACGGCGGCGCGGTGCGCGGCGGCCAATATCGTGTCTCGGACATCGTCATCGAATGTGTGAAGGTCACCGGCTTTCTGGGCCTACCCGACCAGCTGTTCCTGCGCTTCGGGGGCAGCCAGCGCTTTCCCGAGAGCAAGAAGGACAGCTACACGATGAAAAAGGGCCAGCGCTGGGTCGTGCCGCGCCGTTTCGATTTCGACGGCAATTCGACGGTGCAATTGCTCGAGGACGACGATGTCGGAGGCAACGACATATTGGGAACGATCGACCTCGAGCCGCGGGTCGGGACTTTCACGCGGACGATCAACGGCGACCGCAGCGAGTATAAGGTGACTTATCGGGTGAGCGCGGAGTAGCGGCTCAACGGCAAACCACCCTCACCCTTCCCACCGGCTTTGCCGGCGGGCCCCTTCCCTCTCCCCGCGGGAGAGGGAGGGAGGCGCGAAGCGCCGGAAGGGTGAGGGCCGGCGGTCGCAGATCCCCGCTATTCCTTCTCCCCTACCTCGACCAGCCCGTGCCCGACGCTCACCCGCTCGTCGAAGACGAAACAGCTGCCGTGCCAGCGGCTTGTCGCCTCGGGAACCTGTTCGAGATAGGCGAGGATGCCGCCCTTCAGGTGGACCACGTCGTCGATACCTTCGCTGCGGAGGTACGCGGTCGATTTTTCGCAGCGGATGCCGCCGGTGCAGAACATCGCGATCCGCTTGCCGGCGAATTCGTCCTTGTGCTCCTGCCACCAGCCAGGAAAGTCGCCGAAGCTTTTGGTCTGCGGGTCGATCGCGCCGTCGAAGCTGCCATAACCGACCTCGAAATCGTTGCGCGTGTCGATGACCACCGTGCCCGGATCGGCGATCACTTCGTTCCAGTCGGCGGGCGCGACATAGCGGCCGACATCGCGCGACGGGTCGATGCCCGCGACCTTCATCGTCACGATTTCCTTCTTCAGCCGCACCTTGAGCCGCTGGAACGGCATCGCGGCGGCGGCCGAATATTTGACATCGAGATCGGCGCAATCGGGGAGCGCGCGGATATGCGTGAGGACGGCGGCGATGCCAGTTTCGGGGCCGGCAATGGTCCCGTTGATCCCTTCGCGCGCGAGCAGCAGCGTGCCCTTGACGCCTTCGGCCGCACACAGGTCGAGCAACGGCTGGCGCAGCGCGGCGGGGTCTTCGAAGGGCGCGAAGCGATAGAGGGCGGCGACTTGAAACATCGGCGCCCCCTACTCCCACAGCTCATCAAACAAAAGCTACGTCATTGCGAGGAGCCGAAGGCGACGCGGCAATCCAGAGCCCGCGTAAACCGCCCTGGATTGCTTCGCTTCGCTCGCAATGACGAGTCGGGTCACCGAAACGGATCGCCCCGCCCGGTCGCATAATGCGCCATCGCCATCGTCGTCCATTGCGCGTTGACGCGGATGCAGCTGGGGAAGGTGCTCGCGTCGGTGACCAGCACATTGGTAGTGCCGTGGACGCGGCATTCGGGATCGACGATGCCATATTCGGGATTCTCGTTGATCGCATTGCCGCCATGCGCGTGGCTGCTCGACAGCGTCAGATCGTCCTGCTGCCCGATCTCGCGGGCGAAAAATTCGTCGACGTCCATGCCGGGCTTGATCGTCTTGCCGTTCGCCAGCGCGGGATAGCATTCGAGCGCGCCCGCCGCGAAATGGACCTTGGTCAGCGTCGCCATCGCCTCGCGCAGCACCGGCATGTCGTCGTCGACGTCGAGGCGGAAGTGCAGCTTGCCGTCGACCACCTGCCCGCGCCGGTCGGCGGGGAAGAGGATGCCCGCCGAATGGACGCGGCTGAAATTCCGCATCCGCTCCGCATGGGTGCCGAACCAGCCGGGCATCAGCGACGCCATCGCCATCGGCGGCTGGAAATGGCTTTCGAGCAGATATTTGCCGCAGTCGACATAGCTGGTCATCTGGTCCTCGTCCCACGCATTGCCGCCGACCCCGGCGGGCATCAGCGCGACCACCGGCGAGGCGACGTTGAGCGAGATCTGGTAACCCGTTCCTTCGATGCCGCTGCTGTCGAGCAGTTTCGACGAGGCGATGGTGCCGCCCGCGACGATCACCCCGACGCTGGCGCGGACGAGGCGGCGGGACCCGTCGGGCATGACGAGGCGCACCGCCTCTGCCTCCAGCTTGTCGTTCGCGGCGTCGCGCCACAATATTTCCTCGGCCTTGGTTTCGGGCAGGATACGCGCGCCATGGTCGCGGCACGCCTGCGGCAGATAGGTCTGCGCCATGCCCATGCGCCGCCCATAGGGGCAGCCCGAATTGCAATAGCCGCAATAGGCGCAGGCGTTCGGGGTGTTCGGCGGGCCGAAATTCTTGTCGAACCAGTCGGTCACCGCGCGCTGTTCGCGCGGGTCCGACGAAGCGGCGGCATGCGCCTGCCAGCCCTTGATCAGATGGGTGCCGTTGTGGCGCCCGCTGCGCGGTTCGGCGCGGCCGATGCCGAGCTTCGCCTGCACGGCGTCGTAACTGGCGTGAAAGGCGGCAGCGTCGACGGGCGCGCCGATGCTCGCCCATTTGGCGAGCACGTCGGGCGCGTCGGGATGCGTGCGGCCTGCTTCGTTGACGCGCAGGCAGATGCCGTTGTTGACCGTCGACGACCCGCCGACGCAGCGCCCCTGGAAGATCACGAAATCATTGTTGGTCGTCGTCTGGACGCCGCCATGCTTGTAGAGCGCGGCGATCATGTCGAGTTCGCGGTGGGTGATGCGCGGCGAGGGATAAAAGGGCCCGGCCTCGACGATCAGCACCTTATAGCCCTGCGCCGCGACATTATAGGCAGCGACCGCGCCGCCCGCGCCCGAGCCGATAACGACGACGTCATACTCGTCCGCCAGCGTGTCGGCGGTGAGGATATGGTCGGGATGGATCTCGCGGCCCGCAACGTCCTTGATTTCAAGGTCCGGCGGGTCGCTGCGCGCGCGGAATTTCGGCAGGGTGAAGCCGATCTGCTGATGCACCGGGTTCGCGACATTGGCGTCCTGCCCCGCGTCGCGCGGCTGCTCGCCGCCCTGCCAATAGCCATAATAACACGCATAAATGATGCCGCGCAGCCGGGCCATGTCCTGGAACAGGTCGAACTCGCTGTTCTGGAGCCGGTCGCGGACGCGTTCGGCGCGGGTGTCGACGTCGAGTTCGACGAACACCGGCGCCAGCGCCAGTTCGGTCATGTTAAGCGAGAAGCGCAGCTCGTCGAGTTTGGTCCCGCCGACCTTGCCGAACAGTTCGACGACATTGGCGACGACCTGTTCGGCGGTGATCGCCATGTCGACGCCGTGGAACAGCGCCTCGGTCAGCGCCTCCAGAAATTTGAGTTGCCCGAAATTGAACGGTGCCGTCATCGCCCTGCCCCCCTGTTAGTCCCCGCGTCCGCAAATGCGGGTTTATAGCAAATGAAGGCAAGAGGTTATTGTACGGGAACGACGGCGCTTGGGGTGGGAAACGGACGCAAGAACACGCCCCGCAGCGGCCGCGGCACCAAAACCGACGAGCGCGATGAGCGTCCAGAAGGTAAAGCGCGCGACCGGGCCGAGCACGGTTTGCGATCCGAACGGCCCCATGACCCCCAACAGCGCGCCAAAGGCGACGACACTCAGCGGCACCCGCCATGTCTCCATCGCCCACCATTCACGCATCGCCAACCGCATCGCCCGCCGCCCACGAAATTGCGCGAGCCATTCACGATTATCCGCCTTGCCGACCGGCATCACGCCGCGCCAACCGGCCGACATGAAATGGTCAAGGAGGGATAGGATGAAAACGATTATCACAGGCGTAGCGCTGGCCTTTACAGCGGTTCCGGCGGCGGCGAGCGAGGCCGTCGACATGCGCTTCGAATGCGGCGCGGCGGCGGCGGCGGAGGGCGGCGAGGCTCCGAACCTCCACGGCAATTGGGATTTCCTGATGGCGGTCGGGGGGGAGGCGAGTTTCGGGCTGATGTCGATCGGCTTCGTCGGCGACGCCTATGGCGGATCGCTGGCCCCGGTGCGGACCGCGCCGGTGGTGGTGCGCAGCATCACCCTGACCGGCAACGCCATCCAGATGGTCGTCGCCTCACGCGACGGCGATGTGCTGTTCAACGGCACGCTCGCGGCCAATGGCAACCGGATGTGCGGCACCGTCACCTATCACGGCGGCGCCAGCTTTGCGATGGTGGCGCAAAAGCGGCCGTCGACCTATCGGTCGGCGCCGCAGGCCGAGCGCCGTCAGCCCAGCCAGTCCCAGCCGTCGTCGCGGTGACGGACGATCAGATCGCGCGGCGCCGGCGCATCGCGATCATCCGCATGGTCCGCCCCTCCCGCGCCGGTCACAGCCAGCCGCGCTTGCGGAAATAGGCGAAGGGCAACACCGCCGAGGCTATCATCAGCAGGATCGCGAACGGATAGCCGAACTGCCAGCGCAGTTCGGGCATCAGGTCGAAATTCATGCCATAGATCGACGCGATCAGCGTCGGCGGCAGGAAGGCGACCGCCGCGACGGTGAAGATCTTGATGATCTGATTCTGCTCGAGGTTGATGAACCCCAGCGTCGCATCGAGCAGGAAATTGATCTTGCTCGACAGGAAGCTGGCATGGTCGGTCAGCGCCTGGACGTCGCGCTGCACCGTCTTGAGCCGCGTGCGGGCGTCCCGCGCATTCCCCGCGCTGCGCGCGCTGTGATAGGATAGCAGCCGCGCGAGCCCGACCAGGGATTCGCGCAGCTTGGTCAGCAAATCGCCCTCGCGGCCGATCCGGCCAAGCATCGCGTCGAGATCCCGCGCCGCGCCGTCTTCGCTTCCTGACGCCTTGTGCGCAAACACGTCGCGCGACACCGCATCGCAGTGCCCGGCGCTCCGTTCGAGTATGTCGGCAACGCGGTCGACGATCGCCTCGACCAGATCGAGCATCAGCGTCTCGGGGGTGGTTGCCCCGTTGCTGCGCAGCCGGCGCGCGATCACCTGATCGAACGGCGCCGCTGCGGCATGGCGCACGGTGACGAGGCTCGCGGCGCCGACGATGAAGGTGACCGGCGCCAGTTGCGGGGCGCCGCCATCGAGTCCGACGACGATCGGCACCGTCAAATATTGCGCCCCCGCCTCTTCATACAGCCGGGCCGACGGTTCGATTTCCTCCATCTGTTGCAGCGTCGGGATCGCGATGCCCAGCAGCGCGGCGACCTGCGCGGCGTCGGCGGCGTCGGGGTGCAGGATGTCGGCCCACAGGATGGCGGGCGACACATCGGTGGAGGTGGCGGCGGCGTCGATGCGAACGAGGCGGTCGGCTTCGCGAGCGAAAGCGGTGAACATGGCTTTTCTCCTGATGCTGGCGTCCGCCAGCGTCAGGAAATGCGCCGGAGATTACCCCTGGCGGACCGCCCTGGCTGTTGGACTGATGGTACGACGTCTACTGTCGGGGTCCATTTTTCTGTCCTTGGGTTGATGCCGGAGTCGCGCCCCGGCGGGCGGCGCTATGCGCCCGCCGGTTTGGCCTGTCAATTCGCGAGGCAGCCGCCGCTACGCGGCCTTCTTCTTCTGGCGATAGGCGTGGAGCAGCGGTTCGGTATAGCCCGACGGCTGGGTCACGCCCTCGAAGATCAGCGCGCGCGCCGCCTGGTAAGCGATGCCGTCGGGGGTCAGCTTTTCGTAGAGCGCATCGCCCGCGTTCTGTGCGTCGACCTTGGCCGCCATGCGGACCAGCGCGGCGTCGACCTGCGCCGCGGTGCAGACGCCGTGAAGCAGCCAGTTGGCGAGCGCCTGGCTGGCGATCCGCAGCGTCGCGCGGTCTTCCATCAGGCCGACATCATCGATGTCGGGCACCTTCGAGCAGCCGACGCCCTGGTCGATCCAGCGCACGACATAGCCCAAAATGCCCTGGCAATTGTTGTCGAGTTCGCGGGTGACTTCGGCCTCGCTCCAGTTGCGCCCCGTCGCGACGGGGATGTTGAGCAGCCGGTCGAGCGACGGCACCGCCTCGCCCGCGATCTCGCGCTGGCGGGCGAAGACATCGACCTGATGATAGTGGAGCGCGTGCAAGGTCGCGGCGGTCGGCGATGGCACCCAGGCGGTATTGGCGCCCGACTTCGGATGGCCGATCTTGGCGTCGAGCATCCCCTTCATCAGGTCGGGCATCGCCCACATGCCCTTGCCGATCTGCGCCTTGCCCGAAAGCCCGCAGGCAAGCCCGATGCGAACGTTGCGGTCCTCGTAGCTCGCGATCCAGTCGCTCGCCTTCATCTCGCCCTTGGGGATCATCGGGCCGGCGCGCATCGAGGTGTGGATTTCGTCGCCGGTGCGGTCGAGGAAGCCGGTGTTGATGAAGACGATGCGGTCCTTCACCGCATGGATGCACGCACCCAGATTCGCGCTCGTGCGGCGTTCCTCGTCCATCACCCCGACCTTGATCGTGTGGCGCGCGAGGCCGAGCATATCCTCGACGGCGTCGAACAGCCGGTCGGTGAAGCCGCATTCCTCGGGCCCGTGCTGCTTGGGCTTGACGATATAGATGCTGCCCGCGCGGCTGTTGCGGAGCGTGCCGAGGCCCTTCAAATCATGGAGCGAGCAGAGGCTGGTGAACACCGCATCGCAAATCCCCTCGGGCGCTTCGCTGCCATCCGACAGCTTGACCATCGGGGTGGTCATCAGATGGCCGACATTGCGCACGAACATCACGCTGCGGCCGGGCAGCGTGAAGGCGGCGCCGTCCGGCGCGGTCCACTCGCGGTCGGGCTCCATCGCGCGGGTGACGGTGGCGCCGCCCTTGGCGAACACCTCGGTCAAATCGCCGCGCATCAGCCCGAGCCAGTTGGTATAGCCGAGGGTCTTGTCCTCGCCGTCGACCGCCGCGACGCTATCCTCGAGGTCGATGATCGTGGTCAGCGCGGCTTCCACGATCACATCGCAAATGCCGGCCGGATCGGTCTTTCCGATCGGGTGGTTGCGGTCGAAAACCACTTCGATATGCAAGCCATTGTGCCGGAAAAGCAGCGACCGGTCGGTCGAGCCCACCGGTTGGCCGTCTTCACAGACGAACAGTTCGACTTCGGCCCGATCGACAACATCTTCCCATTCGACCGCCAAGGGCGCGACTTCATTGAGGAAAGCCTTGCCGCGCGCGATCACCGCCGCGCCGCGTGCCGCGTCATAACCGCCGGGCTGCGCGGGCGGCGCATCGAGCGCGTCGGTGCCGTAAAAGGCGTCGTACAGGCTGCCCCAGCGCGCATTGGCGGCGTTGAGGGCGAAACGCGCGTTCAATGCGGGGACGACAAGCTGCGGTCCCGCCATCGTCGCGATTTCGGGGTCGACATTCTGCGTGCCGACCTGGAAGGCGGCGGGTTCGGGGACGAGATAGCCGATCTCGCGAAGGAAAGCCTGATAGGCGGCGGGGTCGTGCGGCTGCCCGGCCCGTTCGATATGCCAGGCGTCGATCTTTGCCTGCAAATCCTCGCGCTTCGCGAGCAAAGCCGCATTTTCGGGCGCGAATTTTCCGAGGAGCGCGGCGAAGTCCGCCCAGAATCTGTCGGCGTCGAGCCCGGTGCCGGGCAGCGCGCGATCCTGGACAAAATCGACCAGCCGCGCATCGATCGACAGCCCGTGGCGGTCCAGAAATTCGGTCATTGCAGCACCCTTTGGTTCGGCGCATTCGCGCCCGTTGGTCCGGGGAGGAAAGGGTGCCGCCCTATGCCTTCATTGCGGCATATTGGCAATGGGGGGTGCGCCGCTCGCGATCATCTGTTCGAACGTCAGCACGATAAACTCCGCCGGATGGGTGATCGCCAGCGTCGCCGAAACGACCAGCCGGCCGTCGAGAAGATCCTGTCCTGTCATCGTCTTGCCAAGACCGCACTGCACCTGAAAGGCATCGCTCGCCTTGTCGCCCATCAACCCGCCCTGTTGCCACAGCCCCGTCAGGAAGCTGGAAATCGCGGCGCTGACCGTCGCCCATGTGGTCGCGTCATTGGGCGCGAAGGCGAAGGACTGCAGCGCCGCCTTGATCGACTGCCCGATATAGATCAGTTCGCGCCGCACCTGGATATACCGATCGTCATTGCTGTTGCCGTCGAGCGTCCGGGCGCCCCATACCACCACCCCGCGCCCCGTCTGCGCGCGCAGGACGTTGATCGCCAGGCCATTGACGGGGGCGTTGAACCCGCCCTGCTCGTCGTCGGTGAAGACCCACAGCGGCGACGTCACCGCGGCGAGCGCGACGTTCGCCGGGGCGTTCCACACGCCGCGTTGCTGGTCGTTCTGCGCCCACACCCCGGCAACGATGCCGCTCGGCGGCTGGACATTCAGCGCATCGGTCATCGCCTGCGCGATTCGGGCGTACAGCGGCAGCGCGGCCCGCAACAGATCATCGAGCGTGAGCTGCCATTGCGCCGGCGTCTGCGGCGGGGCGAGTACGGGATAGGCGCTGCCGTCGGCCGAATATGTCGCGCTGTTGCCCGTCATCCCGGCCGAGGGCGGAAACGCCGTCGCGATCGCCGCCTGCACCGTCGCCAGTTGGGGGTCCCGGTACAGCTCCACCGCATTGGCCGTCAGCAAGCCGTTGATCGCATCATTGCCGCCGTCCGCCGCGCGCAACTGCGTATAGCTTGTGTCGGCCGGCGCGACGATCGACGCATGGACCGCGGGCGCATAGGCCGCGCCATAGCGGACGCTGGCCAGCGCCGGGGCGATCGCGGTCCAGAAGTCATCCTGCGCGGCGGTCAGCGAAGCGAAGCTATCGGCGGCAAGGCAGCCCGGCAGGTCGAGGATCGCCACACGGTCCTGCAGGCTGTCCGCCTGCGTCAGCATCGCACAGGCGACGCTGCCATAACCGGCAAGATCGAGCTGGCACGCCTCGGGCACCACCAGCATCGCCGGGCCGACCGCATGGCCGGCCGCGTCGATCCCGCCGATCAGGTCGGCGGCGCGGATGGCGCCGGGCGGCGACGTGCCGATATTTTCCGCGTTGTTCGGATAGTCGTCGGCGCCATAGCTGCCGACCGACACGATAAAACAATCGCCGCCGCCATTGGCGAAGAACAGGCGCATCTGCCAATAAAGGTTGAAGGCGTCGGGGCCCGCCCCGCCCGCGACCGGCGCCAGGGTGAAGCCGTCCGCGGCGGCCGCGTCCGCCGCAACCACGAAGCGTTGCACCGCCGGGCCGCCGAAATAACTGACAAATTCGGCCATCGACGCGATCGCGACCGGCGTGTTGTAAAGCGACGCCCCGGTGACCGGGTTGCCGGCAAATTGCGTATAGCCGACGAAAACGGGCACGCCGGTCGCGACGCCGACGACCGACGACCCGAAGGCGCTCATTTCCGTGATATAGACTCCGGGCGTTCTATACTGGGTCGCCATCCGGTATCTCCTTTGGCTCACAATGGCAGAGCCGGCGCAGGGCGGCCAGCGGATTGGCGTGACCGCGGCGCCGAGGCCTCGCCAAACGCCCCGCCATCCGTCTATACGCGCCGCATGACCCCGCGCATCCTCCTCGCCACCGCCGACGTCCCCGGCGGCGACCCGCTGCGCCTGTTCCAGCGCGGCGACGATTATTTCATCACGCTCGGCCACAGCGAATTGATGACCAGCCGGATGAGCGGGTCCGAGGAAGCACTCGCCGAGATGGCGTGCGACCGGCTGCGCGACGACGCCGCCCCGCACCTGCTGATCGGCGGCTACGGCATGGGCTTCACCCTGCGCGCGGCGCTTGCGCGGCTCGGCGCCGACGCCCGCATCACCGTCGCCGAGCTGGTGCCCGAGATCATCGACTGGGCGCGCGGGCCGATGGCCGCGCTCACCGCGAGCTGCCTCGACGACCCGCGCGTCGACCTGGTGCTGGACGATGTCGGCGCTTTGATCGGCGGTGCGACGCGGCGCTACGACGCCATCCTGCTCGACGTCGACAACGGCCCCGATGGGCTGACGCGCACCGGCAACGACCGCATCTATTCGATGGCTGGTCTGGCGCGGGCGCGGTCGGCGCTGCGTCCCGGCGGCATCCTCGCCATCTGGTCGGCGGCACCCGACGTCCGCTTCACCCGTCAGCTCAAGGATGCGGGCTTCGCGGTCGAGGAGGCGGCAGTGCGCGCCCGCGCGAACGGCAAGGGCGGCCGCCATGTCATCTGGTTCGCGCGCACGCCCTAGGTCGGCGCCCCGCCCCCCAGCGCCTGATAGAGCGCGACATAGGCGGTGAGCCGGTCGGTGCGCAGCTGGATCAGCGCGATGTCGACCGCGAACAGCGCGCGCTGCGCGTCGATCTGTTCGAGATAGGGCGAATAGCCGGCGCGATAGCGGTTGGTCGCATGGCGCAATGTTTCGGCGACCGCCGCGCGCTGCGCGAGCAGCGCCTGTTGCTGCACCCCGATCCGGTCGATCACCGCCAGCTGGTCCTCGACCTCGCGAAAGGCGGTGAGCACGGTACGGCGATAGGCGAAGGCGGCCTGGTCGCGCTGCGCGGTCGCGGCGTCGAACTGGCCCTGCAGCCGCCCGCCCGAAAAGATCGGCGCCAATATGCTGCCGCCGATCGACCAGACCGAGATCGGATCATCGAGCAGCGACGAGATCGCCGCCCCCGCCGACGCCGACAGGCGGATTTGCGGCAGGAACTGCGCGCGTGCGCCGCGCAGATTGGCGTCGGTCGCGGCGAGCGCATATTCGGCCTGCGCGATGTCGGGGCGGCGGCGGACAAGGTCGGAGGGCAATACGGCGGGCACCCCGGGGGTGACGAGCGCGTCGAAATCGGCGCCGCGATCGATCGCGCGCGGCGCGTCGCCGACCAGAACCGACAGCGCATTTTCCTGCCGCGCGATCGCCGCCTCGATCGCCGGAATCTGCTGCTCGGTGCCGCGATATTCGGCCTCGGCCTGGCTGAGTTCGAGCCGCGACGTATAGCCCGCCTCGGCCCGGTCGCGCGCGATGCGCAGCGCCTCGCCGCGCGACGCCAGCGTCTGCACCAGCAAGGCGCGCCGCTCGTCGAGCGCGAGCAGCACGATATAGCTGCTCGCGGTCGCGGCGCTGACCGACAGCGTCGCCGCCTCGCGCGCCGCCGCGACGGCGGCGGCATTGGCGCGCGCCGCGTCGACCGTCGCAGCGTTGCGCCCGAACAGGTCGATCTCATAGGCCGCCTGGAACGCCGGCTGCGCCGAGAAACTCTCGCTCGGCTGGCCGAAGGCGTTGACGCTGCGCGCCTCGGCGCCGGGGACATTGGCCGACAGCGTCGGCAGGAGCAGCGATCGGGCGACGCGTTCCTGCGCCCGCGCCTCGGCGACGCGCGCCGCCGCGATCGCCAGATCCGTATTGTTCGCGCGCGCCTGGTCGACCAGCGCCGACAAGCGCGCATCGCCGAAACCCGCCCACCAGGCGCGCTCGACCGGACCGGCGGCGGGCATCGCGGTGCGCCAGTCGGCGGGCGGCGCGACGAGGCTGGCATCGGGGCGCGGCGTGATCGCCGGGGCGCAGCCCGCAAGCAGCAGCACCGCGATCGGAAGAACGCGCCGCATCACTCGGCCCCGGTACGAACGGTCGCGATCACCGACATGCCGGGTCCCAATCGCTCGGCGAGCTTCTGGCCGGGTTCGATGCGGATCCGCACCGCGATGCGCTGCGGCACCTTGACGAAATTGCCCGACCCGGTGTCGGGCTTGACGATGCTGAACTCGCTGCCCGCCGCGGGAGCGATGTTTTCGACCACCCCTTTGAGTTCGGCGCCGCCGAGCGCGTCGATGCGCAGCGTCGCCGACTGGCCGACGCGGATCTTCGCGGTCTGCGCTTCCTTGAAATTGGCGACGACCCAATGTTTCTGCGGTACCAGATACATCATCTGGGTGCCCGGATTGACGAGCTGGCCGACGCGCACCGTCACTTCGCTCAACTTGCCGGCGCGCGGCGCCCGCACGACCGTCCGCATCAAGTCGATGTCGGCAAGACCGCGCGTCGCCTTGGCATTCTCGACCCCGGCCTGCAGCCCGCCGCGCCCGACGGTGACCGAGCGCACCTGCTCGAGCGCGATCTGGCGCTGCGCCTCG
This sequence comes from Sphingopyxis sp. Root1497, assembly GCF_001427085.1. Lineage (NCBI taxonomy): Bacteria > Pseudomonadati > Pseudomonadota > Alphaproteobacteria > Sphingomonadales > Sphingopyxidaceae > Sphingopyxis > Sphingopyxis sp. Root1497. Next base: position 1,601,149 of record NZ_LMGF01000003.1, on the reverse strand, counting down.
GCCGCGCGGACCCCGGCCTCGGCCTGACGCAGCGCCGCGAGCGTCTGGTCGCGTTCGCGCAGCGACACCGACCCCGCGTCGACCAGTTCATTGACGCGGCGCATGTCGGCCTGCGCGCGCTGCAACTGGGCGCGGGCATTGGCGACGGCGGCGTCCTGCGCCTTGACCTGTGCCTCGGCCGAGCGCTGGCTTTGCGCGCTGTTGTCGAGGCTGGCGGTCTGCGCCGCGATGCTGGCGGCCCCTTGCGCGACACGCTGGCGATAGATGCTGTCGTCGATCCGCACCAGCACCTGCCCGGGCTGCACGGTCTGGAAATCCTGCACCAGCACCTCGGTCACATAGCCGCCGACCTGCGGCGCGATGATCGTCGTCTGGCCGCGGACATAGGCGTTGTCGGTGGTCTGGCTCGACGCGCGGAACGGCGGCAGGCCCCAGGCATAGAGCGCCGCGAGCACCCCGGCGACGATGACGAGGCCGAACAGCACCATCTGCCGCCGCGAACGATCGGGCCGCCAGCCGCTGGCTTCGCCGCTTTCGGCGGGCGCGGCATCGGCGGGCGGCGCGGCCGGTTCGGGTGCGGGCGTCGGCGCGGGCGCAGGCTTTGCCGTTTCGGCGGGAACCGGCGGCGGGCCGGCTGGCGCGGGATCGATTGTGGTCTTGTCGGTCATTGAGTCCTTGCCAACATTTTCTGGAGGGCTTCGAGTTCCTTCGCCAGCGGGTTGACCCCGCGCCGGCGATCATAGAGCCAGCGCGCGAACATGACCACGAAGGCCAGCGCCGACAGGCTGCCGATGACGAAGAAAATATCGTTGAAGGCGAGGATCGCGGCTTCGCGCGCCACCTCCTGCACCACCTGCGCGCCCGCGACCCCGCTGCGCAGCGCCGGGTCGGTCATCGTGCCGCCCAGCCCGTTCGCCAGCGCGTTGATCGCCTGCGCCACCCCGGGGTCGCTCGTCGACAGGCTGCTGCCCAGCGTCATCAGATGCTGCTTGGTGCGCAGCGTGTGGAACGCCGACAGCGCGCCGACCCCGGCGAGGCCGCCCAAGGTCTGCGACAGATTGAAGACCGCGAGGAAGCTGATGACGTACGACGGCCCCTTGGCGAGCGCGCGCACAAAGCCCTCCATCAGCATCGGTCCCATGAAATAGACCGCGGCAAAAGCCAGCGCCGCCTGGGTCAGATACAGGTTCCCGGGCCGCGTCATCAGGCCCGAATGGGTGTCGGCGAACGCGGCGACCGCGATCACCGCGAGCGAGACGAGGATCGGCCGCCGGAGGTCGAGCGGGTTGAGCCGCGCCACCGCGAGCACGCCGCCCGCCAGCGTCGCGGCCGCGAGGATCGCATAATAAGTGACAAGCTGGTCGTTCCCCATGCCGACCGCCGTGAGCAGGCCCGAGGCGCCGAAATTCTGTTCGGACAGCAGCACCCGGACCGCGGCGCCGGTCAGCGCGAATTTCAGCAGGTCGCTGCTCCCCATCCAGCGCGTGTGGAGCATCGGATTGGCCCGGTTATGCTCGATCAGGAACGCGATACCGATCAGCAGGATCGCCGCCGCCAGCGTGCCGCCGAGCCAGGGGGTGGTCCACCACACGATGCGGCCCTGGACAAAAAAGGCGCAGAGCAACCCCACCCCGACCGCGAGCAGCGGAAAGGTCACGAGGTCGAGCTTGCCGAACGAGCGGACGGTATCGCCCTGCGGCAATTGCAGGACATTGACCAGCCCGACCGCGACCAGCGACATCGCGAATTGCAGCACGAACAGATTATAGACATTGCCGTCGGCGAGCAGCAGCGGCGAAATCGCGCGCGCCAGCGGCAGGCCGACCTGCGAGATGCCGATCGCCAGCAGCAGCCCGCCGATCCGCGCCTTGGCGGGCATGCCCTGCATCAGATAAAAGGCCGCGAGCGTCGACAGCCCGCTCGCCGCGATCCCCGATATGCCGCGCGACACCAGTTCGAGCCGGTATCCCGCGTCGAACAATTGCAGGAAATTGGCGAGCAGCAGCGCCCACATCGTCGCGCGCACGAAGCGCTGGATGCCGAATTCCTGCCGCACCTTGAACAGCAATATGCTCATGCAGGCGTTGGTCATGCTGTAGACGGCGGTGACCCACCCCGACTCGACGGGGGTGAGGTCGAGATGACCCTGCAACACGGTCAGGTTGGCGAGCAGCAGCCCGTTCTGGAAACCCCCGACGATCGCGAGATAAAAACCGATGAACAGGTAGAAAAGCTTGCGCCGCCCCGGATGGTCGGGGTTCGCCGGCGATCCCGGCATGATCGGGCGTTCGTGCGGCTTGTAGACATAGCCGCCGGATGCGGCCCCCTCAGCCATGGCGAGTAAAGGGCGCGGTTCCCGCGCGGATGGGCCGGCCGTTTCCGATCATCGGCCTCCTATAGCAGCGTGGGCCGGATGCGATACGCCTTATCGGTCCCGGCGCGCCTCCCATCCCATCGCGAGCCCCGGCGCCGCCGTCGTCGGAGCGAGTTCGGAAAGCGTGGTGCCGACGCGATTCCGGCCGCCCGCCTTCGCCCGGTAGAGCGCGGCGTCGGCGCGCCGCGAAAGGGTGAGCAGGCTGTCATCCGCCACGGCCTGTGCGACGCCGAACGAGGCGGTGACCGCGCGCGCGATCCCGAGATGGACAAGCGACGCCGTGGCGAACGCCATGCGAACCGCTTCGGCATAGCCACGTGCTTCGGCGAGCGATGCCCCGGTCAGGAACACCGCGAATTCCTCACCCCCCAGACGGCTCACAACCGCGCCGGGCGGCATATGGTCGTGCAGCAATCCGGCAAAGGCCGCGATCACGTCATCGCCCGCGGCATGGCCGAAACTATCGTTGATCGCCTTGAAATGGTCGAGGTCGGCGGCGACCACCACCGCAGGCTCGCCAAGCCGAAGTGCGCGGGCCAGCGCATCTTCGGCCCGCGCATCGAACCCGCGCCGGTTGAGCAGCCCCGACAGCACGTCGGTCTCCGACCGCGCGACCATCTCCGCCGCGGTGTCGCGCATGATGACGAGCAGCAACACGAGCGCGATCGCGACGAGCAGCACGACGCTCGCGCTCTGCGAGATGGCGGCATAGGCCGAGTCCATATAGCCCTGCGGCGAGCTTGCCGCGCCGACGATCGCGGCGATCAGCGGCTTGGCGAGATAGAGCAGCGCCACGACCAGTTGCAGCGCAAGGAACAGCATGTCGAGCGGCTGGCGGCGGTGCGATCGCCAGACCAGCGCGGCGAACAGCAACTGCATCGCGACATAGGGCGCCTGATAGAGGATCGACCGCAACGGCGAGCCATAGACGAGGCTGAAAACGACCGGCACCGCGAAGATGGTCAGGCTCCAGATCGCCGCCATCGCGATCCACGGCGGCGCGACGCCATAATGGCGCGCGACGCCGATCATGCAAAAGCTCTGCGAGAGCAGGAAGACCAGAAAGATGCCGACCCCGACGGGGGTCGGGTCGACCTGCGTCGTCTGCAGATATTCGAGCGCGAGATAGACGATTCCCATCGCATAGCCGAGCGCGATCCAGCGCACGCCGCGCGCGTCGCGATTCATCGCCGCGACCACCGCAAAAGCGATCGCGAAGATGCCGACGAGCGACATGTTGGTGGAAAGAATGAAGGCGGCTGTCATGGACCCGGACTGCGATGATGTCGCGGTCGATAGGATCGCAGCGACGAATCTTTCGTTAATGGCGCCCCTTGCGACGCGATGATGCGGCGGGCCAGATTGTTACGGTATCATCCGCAACGATATTGCAGCGCGGGGGGTGCCAAAGCGAGTCCTCGCTCGCTATACCCCTTCGCATGACCAGCCTCACCACCAGCGAAAGCGCCACCATCGAACGCGCCGCCGATGCGCCGATGCTCGGACAGGTCGAGCGCTGGGCGGCGGTGAACAGCGGCACCGGCAACCTTGCCGGGCTGAAGACCGTCGCCGCCATGCTCGCCGATGCTTTTGCGGTACTGCCCGGCGACATCCGGCTGGTCGCGCCCGATCCGGTCGAAAGCGTCGATGCGGCGGGGAATATCCGGACGACGCAGCGCGGCGACCACCTGCACCTGCGGGTGCGGCCCGCGGCGCCGGTGCAGTTGCTGCTCACCGGCCATATGGACACGGTGTTCGCCGCCGATCATCCGTTCCAGACATTGCAATGGCGCGAGCCCGGCGTGCTCAACGGCCCCGGCACCGCCGATATGAAGGCGGGCATCTCGGTGATCCTCGCCGCGCTGACCGCGCTCGAAGCCTCGCCGCTCGCCGCTCGTGTCGGCTACGACGTGATGATCAACAGCGACGAGGAGACGGGCAGCCACGCCTCCGCCGCGCTGATCGCCGAACTGGCGAAGGGCAAGACCGCCGCCCTCACCTACGAACCCGCGCTGCCCGATGGCACGCTGGCGGGCGCGCGGCCGGGAAGCGGCAACTTCAGCATCACCGTGCACGGCCTTTCGGCGCATGCCGGGCGCAACCCCGACGACGGGCGCAACGCCCTCATCGCGGCGGCCGATCTGGCCCTGCGCCTGAACGCGCTCAAATCCCTGGAATTGAAAGTCAATCCGGCGAAAATCGACGGCGGCGGGCCGAACAATGTCGTCCCCGACCAAGCGATCCTGCGCATCAACATGCGCCCCTCGACCCCCGAAGCGATGGTCGCCGCCGAGGTCGCGCTGCGCGATGCGATCGCTGCGGTGTCGCGCGACCACGACGTCCACTGCCACCTCCACGGCGGTTTCAACCGCCCGCCCAAGCCGCTCGACGCCGCGGCGACGCGCCTGTTCGAGCTGGTGCGCGACTGCGGCGCGGCGCTCGGCCTGCCGCCGATCAGCTGGAACGCGACCGGCGGGGTGTGCGACGGCAACAATATCGCGGCGTGCGGCGTGCCCGTCGTCGATACCATGGGACCGCGCGGCGGCGCGATTCACTCTTCGGACGAATTTCTGATCGTCGACAGCCTGGCCGAACGGGCGCAATTGTCGGCGCTGACCATGATGAAAATAGCGGAACGGGGGACGGTGTGAATTATGTGATCCGGGCGGCCAAGCCGGGCGATTTGCAGAGCATTTACGAGATGGCGAAACTGACCGGCGGCGGCTTCACCAACCTGCCCCCCGACCGGCAGGCGCTGCGCGCCAAGCTCGAGCGCGCCGAGGCGAGCTTCGCGTGCGAGAAGGAATATCCGTCGGACGAGCTGTATCTGCTCGTGCTCGAGGATCTCGACAGCGGCGAAGTGCGCGGGACGTGCCAGATTTTCGGGCAGGTCGGCCAGCGCTGGCCCTTCTACTCCTATCGCATCGGCACCGACAGCAAACATAGCGAGCAGCTCGGCCGCACCTTTCACGCGCAGGTGCTGATGCTCAGCAACGACCTCAACGGCGCGAGCGAGGTCGGCGGGCTGTTCCTCCACCCCGCGGCGCGTGCCGGCGGGCTCGGGCTGCTGCTCGCACGCTCGCGCTATCTGTTCATCGCGCGGCACCGCGCGCGCTTTGGCGACCGCATCCTCGCCGAGTTGCGCGGGGTGATCGACGAGGCGGGCGGATCGCCCTTCTGGGACGGGGTCGCGGGCAAATTCTTCGGGATGAGTTTTCAGGAGGCCGACCAGTTCAACGCGGTCCATGGCAACCAGTTCATCGCCGACCTGATGCCCAAGCATCCGGTCTATATCGCGATGCTGAACGACCATGCCCGCAGCGTCATCGGGGTGCCGCACCCCAGCGGCCGCGCGGCGATGCGGATGCTGGAAAATGAGAATTTCGCCTATGAAAATTACGTCGACATCTTCGACGGCGGCCCGACGATGACCGCGCGCACCGACCAGGTCGCGAGCATCAAGGACGCCCGGCATGGCACGGTGACGGCGGTTGCGGAAGGCGGCGCCGATGCGCTGGTCGCGACCGGGCGGCTCGCCGATTTCCGCTGCTGTTTCGGCAAAGTCGGCGATGGTGACACGCTCGACGGCGCGGCCGCGAAGCTGTTGGGTGTGGGCGAGGGCGACGACATCAGCTGGATCGGGCGTTGATGCTCACCGAAATCAATTTCGACGGGATCATCGGCCCGACGCATAATTATGCGGGGCTGAGCCGCGGCAATATCGCGTCGGCGTCGAACGCCGGCGACGTGTCGCAGCCGCGCGCCGCGGCACTGCAGGGCATCGACAAGATGCGCCACAATCTGGCGCTCGGATTGCCGCAAGGCTTCTTCACCCCGCTCGACCGACCCGATGCCGCATGGCTGGAGGTGCTGGGAACGACGCTGGAAGGCGCCGAACCGCACCTGCGCGCACAGGCGTGGTCGGCGTCGTCGATGTGGGCCGCCAACGCCGCGACGGTCTCGCCCGCGCCCGACAGCGACGACGGTAAATGCCATCTGACCGTCGCCAACCTCGTCACCATGCCGCACCGCAGCCACGAGTGGCAGGGCACGCTGAAGCAGCTCAGGGTGGCTTTCGCCGACCCCGCCTTTGCGGTGCACGGCCCCGTCCCTGCCCCCTTCGGCGACGAGGGCGCGGCGAACCATATGCGGCTGTGCGACGGCCACGGCTCCGCCGGGGTCGAGATCTTCGTCTATGGCGTCGGTGGCGGGCGCTATCCGGCGCGCCAGCACCTCGACGCGTCGAAGGCGATCGCGCGGCATCACCGGCTCGATCCCGAACGCATCCTCTTCATCCGCCAGTCGGACACCGCGATCCAGGGCGGCGCCTTTCACAACGATGTCGTCGCGGTGGCGAACGAGCGCGTGCTGTTCACCCACGAGACCGCCTTCCACGACCGCGAAGCGGCGCACGCCGAAATCCGCGCCGCCTTCCCCGCTGTCGAAATCGTCGAGGTGCCCGCCGAGGCGGTGAGCCTGCCCGACGCGATCAAATCCTATCTGTTCAACGCCCAGCTCGTTTCACTGCCCGACGGCGGCGGCATGGGACTCGTCCTGCCGACCGAGGCGCAGGACACCGCTTCGGTGTGGAACTGGCTCGAAGCGCATGTCGCGGGCAACGGACCCATCCGCAAGCTGCTGCCGGTCAACGTCCGCCAGTCGATGGCCAATGGCGGTGGCCCGGCCTGCCTGCGGCTGCGCGTCGTCGCCGATCCGGCGACGGTCGATCCGCGCTTCATGGCCGATACCGACAGGCTCGACCGGATTTCCGAGATCGTGGCCCGGCATTGGCCGGAGGCGATTGCAGCGGCCGATCTCGCTTCGGCGGGTCTGACCGCCGACGTACGGCGCGCGCGCGCGGCGTTGCTGGAGGCGCTGGAGCTGAGCGAGCTGGCCTGATCTTGCCGGACGGCCGGACAACCCGACCGGCACCTGACCCTCGCGGCGCCGTGACGGCGTAGGACTCCCGCTTATGTCGGGCGCTTTGAGCGTCTGCTTATGGGCATGATCCGGTCGCGGCCCTAGCCTTTGAGCGACGGGCCTGCCGTCGTCGAATTGCGCCGCGCGGTGCTCCGCCGTTCCTGTGCGTCGCTGACGCAAACGCACTCCGGTACGGCAGCGATTCGACCCTTTTGGTCGCCGGTCGGGAGAGATGCCGTGCGTAGATCGCTGATCGTTCTTGGTGGCGCCACGGCGCTGGCGTTTGCCCCCTCCGCTCACGCGAGCGACAAGGGATGGAATGATGCCGGATCGCTCGCGCGCGACGCGCTCGTCGTCGCGGCTTTCGGCGTGCCGGCGGCGCAGGGCGACTGGGACGGCGTCCTGCAAGCCGGGGGAAGCGTCGGCGTGGCCGGGGGCCTGTCCTATGGGCTGAAGGAGGCTTTTCCCGAACGCCGCCCCGACGGCAGCGACAACAAGAGCTTCCCGTCCGGGCATACCTCGATTTCCTTCGCCGCTGCGGCGACGCTGCAGAATCGCTACGGCTGGAAGGTCGGCGTTCCCGCGCAGCTGGTTGCGGCCTTCGTCGGATTGAGCCGCGTCGAGGCGGAGAAGCATCATGTGCACGACGTACTCGTCGGCGCCGCCATCGGCGAAGCCGCGGGTTTTCTGATCACCCGCAAGGCGAACGACCGCGTCCAGATATTGCCCTGGGGCGGCACCAAAAGCGGCGGCGTCGCGATAACGATGCGCTTCTGAAGACCCGCGCCGTCGCGACGCGCTTGCATTCCACCGTCAAAGTCCGACTATGGCGACAATTCGCCGGGGGGCTTTTCGATGCAAGACGATCTGATCGACCGCATCTACGAATGTTCGGTGGTGCCCGAGGCCTGGCCCGCCGTGCTCGACGAGGTCGCGGCGCTTGCCGGGTCGACCGGCGGGTTGCTGTTCTCGGCGCGCAAGGCGCTGAACTGGACGGCGTCGGACAGCGTCGCCGAGGCGTTCGATGCCTATGTCAACGACGGCTGGTTCGGCAAATGCAGCCGCCGCGTCTGCCTGATGAGCCAGGAGGCGCCCTCCTTCTTCGTCGAATATGATTTCTGGAGCGAGGAGCAGCTGAGCGCCGATCCGGTGTACCGCGATTTCTTTCGCCCGCGCGGGCTCGGCTGGTCGGCGGGGACCGGGCTGCAACTGCCGACCGGCGACAATATCGTGTTCAGCGTCGAGCGCGCGTTCGACGGCGGGCCGATCGAGCCCGAGAATGTCGCGCGGCTGAATGGGCTCCGCCCGCATATCGCGCGCAGCGCGCTGGTCAGCGCACGCTTGCAGCTGAAGCGCGCCGAGGGGGCGACCGAGGCGCTGGCGGCGCTGCGCCTGCCCGCGCTGCTGCTCCACGCGAACGGCGACGTCGCCGAGGCGAGCCCGCTGGTCGAGGAGCTGGGCGACCATCTGGTCTGGGGCGCGATGGGGCGGTTGCGGCTGGCCGACAAACAGGCCGACACGATGCTGGCCGAGGCGCTCGCGGCGCTGGGCAGCGATGCCGGCGACCGGGTGCGATCCTTTCCGATCCGCGATTTTACGGGCGATCCCGAACTGGTCGCGCATGTCGTCCCGGTACGGCGCAGCGCGCACGACGTGTTCGGCGATTCCTATGCGTTATTGCTGCTGATCCCGGTCGCGTCGGAACGCGCGCCGTCGGCGACGCTGATGAAGTCGCTGTTCGACCTGACCCCGTCCGAGGCCCGCGTCGCGAGGGGCATCGCGGGGGGCGAGACCCCCGAGGCGATCGCCGCCGATGGCGACGTCGCGATCAGCACGGTGCGCACCCAACTGCGCCGTGTGCTCGAAAAGACCGGCTGTGCGCGGCAGGCCGACCTCGCGTCGCTGCTGGCGCGGATCGGCGCGACGACACCCGGCTGAATATTTCGTTCCATCCTCCATATGGAGGATGCGGGGTGGGTCCGGGGTAGCGATAAGGTGCGCAACTGCCGGCCCTTCTGCGACCCTGGGTTGTCAGTCAGCGGCACCCTTGCAGCGATGCGGGGGTGCCGCTTTCCATTTCGGCGATGCGTTTTGGAACAATCTTTCCCCGCCCTTCCCTCGCTTGTCGGATTAACTTACAGTTTACCATAAGCCCGTCGCGCCGAATCCCCGATTTGCGCCACTGGCACGGCTCTTGCTGGATAGATGGTGATGCTGAAAAAAATCGGACGCCTGTTCGTCATCAAAACCAAGCTCGAGGCTTGCCTCATCATCTACGCGCTCGGGGTCGGGGCGATGGCGCGCGGGATGATCTATCTCCACGAATATCCGGGGTTCGGCGGCAAATTGCTGCTCGCCGCGTGCAGCGGGTCGGTGTTCCTCGCCGGCGCCAAGATTTTCGATTGCCTGCGCTACGAGCGCGCCGAGAAGGCGGCCGCCCCCGTCCACCAGCCGGGCTGAGGCGCGCGCGGACTTTCGCGCGTCACCAAAAGCTGCCAAGGATCGCGCCATGAGCAGGATCAGCGGCGCCCCCGCCCTCAGCATGGAACATGTGTACGGCCTGACGCTGCGCGTCGCGCGCTGGCGCGTCGGCGCGGGCGAGACGCCCCTGCTGTTCCTCAACGGGATCGGCGCCGATATCGCCGCCGCGGCACCGCTGCTGGCGCAGCTTCACGACCGCGAGGTCTGGACGCTCGACATGCCGGGCGTCGGCGGGTCGCCCGATGCGCTGCTGCCTTATGGCGCCCCGACGATGGCCGCGGTCCTGATCGAGATCGCCGATCGCCTCGGCCACAAGACGATCGACATCGCCGGCTTCAGCTGGGGTGGTGCCATGGCGCAGCAGGTCGCGGTGCAATTCCCCGGTCGCATCCGGCGGATGGTGCTGATGGCGACGACCCCGGCCGTGTCGGCGCCGGGCATCGGCTGGGCAGCGCTGCTCGACGACGACATGCTGGCGAGCGGCCTCAAGCTGCCGACCGCGACCCCGCTCGGCCTGGCCTATCAGAGCATGGCGATGGCGGGCTGGACGAGCGCGGCGATGCTGCCGACGCTGAAGAGCATCCCGACATTGGTGCTGATGGGCGAGCAGGACGGGGTCGTACCCGCGTGCCACGGCCAGTTGATCGCCGAACTGATCGACGGCGCGCTGCTCGAAGTGGTGCAGGGGTCGCACATGTTTCCCTTTACCCATGCGGCGAAGATCGCCGGGCGGATCAGCGACTTTCTGGACGCGCCGGCGGGGCAACAAGCCGCCGCTTGAGGAAATCGGCGATCGCCGCGGCGGTTTCGTCGGGCGCTTCCTCCATCGGCAGGTGGCCGATGCCATCGAGCAACACGACCTCCGACCCCGGCAAACGGTCGTGGAAACTCTGCGCCGCACTCGGATTGATCAGCCGGTCCTGCTTGCCGAACAGGATCAGCGTTGGCGCCTTGATGTCGCCGATCCGGTCCGCCATCGCGGGCTCGCGGTCGAGGGTCGCGCGCAGCGACGTCGCCTCGCGATTGCCGGGGAAACGCAGCAATTCCCAATAACGGTCGATCATCGCGTCGTCGATGATCGCCGGTTTCGACACCGACCCGCGCAGCGATTCCTCGACCAGCGAACGCGGGGTGATCTGGGTCGCGAGCCAGCGTCCCGAACGATATTGCAGGATGCGGAAACCGATGTTCGACGGCGGGCGCTTTTCGCCCGCGCGCAGCGGCATACCGGCGGCGTCGAGCAAAAGCAGCGCATCGACATGCTCGGGATGGCCCAGCGCATAGCGCCAGGCGACCCAGCCGCCCATCGAATTGCCGCCGAGGGTGAAATGGTCGAGTTCGAGCTTGGCCGCGACGACGTCGACCGCCGCCATCATGCCGCTCGCGCCATAATCCTTGTCGGGGGTACCGCCAGTCAGGCCGTGGCCGGGCAGGTCGAGGGTGACGATGCGGTAATCGCCGCCGAGGCGCTTCACCAGCGGCTCCCACGTCTGGAGGCTGGAGTTCGACCCGTGGAGCAGGACGATGACCGGACCGTCGCGCTTTCCCTGATCGCGGTAATGGATGGTCTGCCCCGCCGGACCGG